>NZ_MLJJ01000040.1 GCF_002095575.1 Pantoea septica
TTATGCCTCCCATATTTACGTTCACGCCAGCGCTGCCTCCGCCATTAACCATGCGCACACCCAGAGAGCCATCGGAAGACCTTGCCAGCGGCATGATTGCCTCCGGCCCTGCCTCGCCGAACACTCCAGCACCTTTAGCGAAAGCGAAGTACTGCGGTGAGTCATAGACGCCATTGCGAAACGCACTGATTGTCTGGCCTCCCGGCACTCCGCCTTTTGCATAAGCATGAAAATCTGTGCTTAATCCCAGCCCGCCTGCAGAACTTGCCGCCGAGCCTGCCGCAGACGCTCCGGCAGAAAAAAGCGAGCCAAACAGGCTAGAGCCAAGGCCAACCAGAGCCTGACGAGCAGCAATACGCGCGAGGTCGGAAATCACTGACGTTGCAAAGTCCTTAAACGATGCCTTGCCAGTCACGACGAAGTTCACCAGTGCGTCCTCCATGCCGCCGAAAGCATCAGTGAATAGCTGCTGAGACATAGCCGAAACGTTCGCTGCACTGTCCTGATATTCCTGCCATGCTCGCGATGCGCCTGCAGTGAATGAGCCGCGTAGCTGGTTCATGCGGGCAATATGGTCGTCGTAGTTGCTCAACTCCGTCTGCAGCGCTTGCTGCTGCAACTGAATTTCCTGGTCAATTTCTTCGCGGGCAATATCACTCGTAGCCGACGCCCTGCTCTGGCGGAGCTGAGTGATTTTGTCGTTGTAGGATTGCTCAAGGGAAAGACGCTGCGTGTACTGCTGCTGCTCGTTCTGGCTCAGTCCACCGCCGGCGAATAACTCGTCTGTAGCGTACTGGTTCTGCCGGTTGGTGATAGTGCGCGTGATATCGGCACGAGCTTTATCCAGTGCCAGCAGCTTCTCGCGAGTCTCGATCTGACGTTCAAGCGCCGCGTTCTGCTGCAGCTGCGAAGTAATGAGGTCAGCGCTCGCAAGCAGTGATTTCTGGTCAGCGGTAAGCGTCTGCTTGCTCTTGATATCTGCAAGTTGCTGCTCCCACTTAATCAGCGCCTGCTGCTGCGTGCCAATCTTCTCGCCAGTGTCAGCCTGGCTCATCAGCACCTGCTGCTGCTGGCGAAGCTGGTCAAGCATTCGCGATCCGGCGTCTTCTGTATAGGCTTTCCCTCTTGCCTCTTTAGGGTCTTTGAAGCGGTCGTTTATCCTGCTAATAGCATCGCTGGCTTGCTTCTCATTGATGGCATGGGCAGCAAGCTGTTTATTAACCAGCTCTATAGCTTTGGCGCGTCTTTCTGCATTAGTTGTAAGGCTGCTTTGAAGTGCTTCATACTCTTTTTCTTGTTTTAGCGCAGCCTCATTCTCCTCCTTTCCTTTTGCTTTGGCTTGATTCAGGTCGTTCTGCAAATTAATGACGGATTGGAGAATGTTTACTTCCGATTGCGCTGATCCTTGGTCGGTAGCGTAATTTGCCCCATACGTGTTCCACATTCCATTGCCGAGCCCATTGTTACTCGCTGCATCAGTTACTGCCTTCTTTGCTACGGCGAGCTTCTGCTCAAGGCTGCTTTCCCTTCCAACGTTCAGCATGGCATCCCATGCTGATGATGCCGCGCCTTTTAAGGTAATCCACGCAGACTCAATATCACCTAGGTTTCCCTTAATATCTGATGCGCGGCTATTCATAGTTTGCGCATAGGTTTCTAAAGCTAAGCGCGAGGCTTCTTGCTCGTTACCTTCATCTTGGAGGCTTTTAATCCTTCGATAGGTTTCTACCGTAAGAAAGTGATATTTATCATTCAGGCTGTTCAGCGCATCCAGCGGGCTCCCGGCTATCTTTTCAAAATCAGACACAAACTGATCTGTTGACTGACCGGTAGCCTTGCTCATGTTCACCACCGCCTCTGTAACCGTGACCAAAGAGTCACTGGCTACCTTCCCGCTTGATACCACCTGATTTAATGCAGATGCAGCAAAGCCACGGGTGCTTCCTGTGCTTTTAGCGATCTCATCCGCCATATCTGAAAGCTGGCCGGCAGTTTTACCGGCAGTATTTCCGGTCAGAACAAGTGTTTTATAAAACTCTTCTTGCTCTTGTGAGCCTTGGTAGTAGGCAACAGCTAATGTTCCAGCTGCCGCCGCGGCAACCGTGAATGGGTTGACAAGACCGAGGACATAGCCCCCTAGCGCTCTAGCTGCCGGCCCAATCCCCCCAAACATGTCTTTGAGCTGCCCACCCTGCTGTAGCAGCACGGTTAACGGTGCCTGACCAGATGCTAGGCTGACCACGATATCGGTCATCTGAGCTGGAATCATTCTCATGCTTGCAGCCAACTGCTTGGAAGACATCCCCGCCTTTCCGGCATCAGAAGAATAAGCATTTAATCCATTGCGGGTCTGCTCTATCTTCTTCGAGTACTCATTGAATGTCTCAGTGTCTAGAAAGCCTTTGGCTTGGAACTTGGCAAGCTGCCGTTGCTGATCGTCAAGTCTGTTTAAGGCGGCGTTAACGGGGTCAATCCTGTCGAGCAGGTCGGATAGTGATTTCGCTTCCTGATCCGTCGCCTTAGCTGTCTTACCAGCGCTATCTGCTGCCTTCTGCCCGGCCTGAGTCATCTTCGCCAGTGCGCCTGCCAAGCCTTCTGCATTACGTTGCGCACCAGTGCTGTCGATGACGATCGCAAGACGTGATTGTTGTTCGGCCATGTTTTCTCCGGGCATAAAAAACCCCGCCGAAGCGAGGTTATGTGATTTCTTAAGACTTATTTTATGTATCGATAACTTTCAGCGAACTTTAAGGCCTGCTCTTCACCGCATGCCAGTGCGTGCTTTTTCAAATTGGCCACGTCTGTTTTAGTTATTTTACTGTACGACATGAAATAATCAGGCGTTCTTTCAATCTGATGAATTTGCCCCCAGTATCGGCACATTTCATTAACCATCTCTTCGTTGAGCGCCAGCATCTTCGTTAGTAAAGCAACTGCATCACGCTCCCTGCGCTCTTTAATGTATGCCTTTACCCTTTTTCGCCAAATTATAAATAATTCACGATAGTGTCCATGATAAATGGATGGCGGGTTAGTGGACTTGAGTAGTAAGGCTTCCATTTCTTCATCAAGCCCCTTTCCCTTTAATGACATGGCCTTCTCGAATCTTGACGTCATCTCTGCCCCGTAGGGGTCTACGTCGCAAGATCGAAGTTCCATTATTTTTCACACCTGTCAGCATACATTTTGAGTTTATCTAAAGTAGTCTGCATCTGGTCGCCTTCATCAACCGTAAAGGGGTCAGATGAAGAGTATGCAACTCCCAGCAATGGGATCACCCACCGAGGCTCACCCTCGACATGGATATAAACCCTTTTGAATCCGACATAGCCACCAAAAGAGTTTTTCCCATTAATCTCTCCACACACAAAGCCGCTTGCAATAGAACCAGTTTGGTTTTGGTCTGGAACAAAACGCATTGCCCTGAATTGGGCGCTTGAAGGGTCTTTTAATGCTTGGGATAAGGCATCCTTACCTACTTTTAGCATCTGATCGTCAGACGGTTTGCATCCTGCCAATAACGCTACAGACAAAGCCAACAAAACAAACTTCTTCATATCCCTATCCCCATGAGGTTTTATGGGATAAATCTTATCACGGCGGCAGCGCAAGACAATGCAAAACATAAGCACTGATCATCTATCAGGATTTCGCCGATTTACTTTAGAGGATATGTTGAGTACTCAGCCCGTCCATGTTTGGGGCATGGGCGCACACAGCAATGAGGGATGGCTGATTACCTCTGGGAAAGGAAATTAGATGAATACGCCGGACAAAGTAATTCATGGCTTAAATGTGTCATCAAACGCTACTGACCTAAACAGCCTTGCGGCTGATGTTACCGCTTTGAAAGTCGCATTTGGGCTTTTGTTCCAGAAGCTAGACGACTCAAGCAGGCAGGGCCTAATTAAAAGTTTGAAGCAGACAAACACGGACGCCCTAACCGACCTTGCCAACCAGTTAGAGCAATTCCGCGTTTAGCTCTGTATTTTGAATTCAGCGGCATGAATTGCTGCCGCTTTTATTGCATCGCCCCTGATAAGGGCTTCATTAATAAATACTTGCCCATTTTCAACGGTAAAGTCACCACGAACCAAGGCTTTCACCGCTATCTCAAGTGCTTCTACACGCTGCTCTAAGTTCATATTACACTCCGGATTATGTCGTTTTTGCCTGCTTTCTTTCCCACTCCGCCCGATCCGCATCGTCCAGAGCAAATATCGCCGACTCGAACTCATCCCGGTCAATCTGAAGTGGTTTGCAGGCGAGATAGGTGTTGATATCTTCGAGGCTTATTGGAAGAGGTGTTGCGGCCATGCCTGCGTACTTCCTGCCTCTGGTAATGACTGCGTAGGCGGCGAGTATCTCGCTACACACACCGTCAATCTCCGGCTCAGGGATGGGAGGCAGCTTTAAGCGCTCTCGCTTCCAGCGGTTCTTTTCGCCTTGCTCTCCGCCGAACTGCCGGAGCCAGCTCTGGCTTTCGAGGACTTTCCCACCGTTTCCTGAGTCTGCGCCTCTTTACCCGCGGCAATATCAGATGCCGTGCTTAGCACAGCCCAGTACAGCTCAGGATGCTGTAGGAGCAGCGCCTTGCCCTTCTCTGCTGAGTATTCGATGGCGGTCTCTTTGCCCGCTTCGTCAGCTTCGCCAACCCCCTCCCAGTCCAGCAGGAGATGTTTGGCTACCGAATCAATCAGCAGGTCGTCTGAGATGTCGCTCACGTCGATGTATGCTGGGTTGAACTCGGCAGTGCCTACCTTGAATCGTTCGTCGAGCTTGCTGATATGCCTGCGCACCATAGCATTGTGAGAGCGGAAAGCCGGGTTGCTGATAGAGCCAACCTTCAGCTTCAGGCCTTCCATCGGCTCAATCCAGCGCTCGGCATTGGCATCGAATTTAGGTGTTTTCAGAATGAGCATATTCTTCTCTGTAAGCAGCCCGCCGCTATGGACGGGCAATTAGATTAAGATGCGGTAACGGTGATGGCCGTGGTTGCGGTGTAAGAGCGCGCTTTCGCGGTGATTGTTGCGGTACCCACTTTCACTCGGGTCACCTGTGCCGTTTTCTGGCCGGTTGATGCGACGGTTGCTACTGACGGGTCTGAAGACTCCCACACAACAGTGTCTGTTGAACCTGCCGGAGTCAGCGTAGCGGTCAGCGTCACATTTGAACCCACGGCGCCAGTAGACGTTGCCGGCGCGACTGACAGCGCGGTAGCCGCTACAACAGCTGAGCGCGTAATGGTCGGCGGGGTATCGGCAGCAGTGATATTGAGCTGAACCTGAACGATGTCAGTGTTGCCGCCGTCCGGCCAGTCGCCATCAACCTGAACCGCAGGGAAGTTGAAGACGTATTTGCCTTCGTCGTTCTCCAGCGTGAAGCCGAACTGCATGGTTTCTCCAGACAGCGACTTCTTCCACGCGTCGTAGGCGTCTTTCGACCATGACAGCGTGATGCTGCCAGACGGGGTGAACGTGGTCGGAATGTTTGCACCGGCAAACGGGTTGCCACTGCCGATACAGCGCTGAGTCTGCAGGTTGTTGTCGAACTGGATGTTGAAGGTATCGATGCAGAAACCATCGCCACCGCTCACGCCGTTGAGCGAAATTGCCGTGACCTGCTTGAAGGTGTAGCGAAGGTCGCCAGCGCCATCAACCGGATTAGAGAAGTAGCTGGTGTCATCTGCTTTGGTGTCGAAGCCGAGGCCTGCAAAGGTAACGGTAGCCGTAATGTCGCCATCATTCGGAATCGACAGCTGGAACGTGCCTACCTGACAGCCGCGGGCAATCGACGCTACGCCAATATCCTCAGCGTATGAGGCGACAGAGAACGCGATGCGGTCGTTGCCCATGTTGAGCACGTTGTTGGCCCACTCCGAACCAAAGCAGCTTGCGAGGAAGTCATCATGCTGGCCCCATCGGAACTTCGCGCCCACGTCGCCGCCTACGTCCACAGTACCCGTACTCCTGCCCTGACTCATTCGGCTCCCGCCGATCTCGTCGTTATCAATCATATTCTGGCTTGGTCCAACGCCAAAAGATGTGCGCTTTAAAAGGTTCCACTGCCCTGTAGCTGGCGTGGTTCCCGGAGTCGTTTCACGAATCCAGGCAGTCGTAATTTTGGCTCCAGAACTCACAGGAATGCCCTCATAGGTGATGCCGCTGCTTTAGCGGTTTGGTATAATTTACGAGCGGCTAGGCTGATCCCCGAAAAGCCGGATTCATCACCCGGCCTGCCGCATCCTTTCAGTGATGAGAACTCTTTGATGGAGAGTTTCGATGCAAGAAATTTGGAAAAACTTCCCCGACGAGCGTTTAATTGGTGCTTATCAGGTGTCAAACTGCGGGAATATTCGATCTTTAGACAGAGAGATCATCACCGCTAATGGACAGGTAAGGTTTTACAAAGGCGTTATATTGAAGCTTGCCCTTGATAAGCATGGGTATTATCGCGTCACGCCCAAGCTGAGCAACCCAAGAAGAAGCTTGAATTTCATAGTGTCTCGGGTCGTTGCCCTAGCTTTTTGTGTTAAATCTGATGGCTGCAATGTCGTTAATCACATTGATGGAAATAAGCTGAATAATCACGCCTCGAACCTTGAGTGGACTACTGTGCAAGGAAACACTAGGCACTCTTATGCCAATGGCTTACAGACAGGAAGGCGCGGAGAAGAACATCATCTAAATAAGCTGTCTGATGCTCAGGTGGCAGAAATAATATCTCGCCTTGCGCATGGGGAAGCAGGGAACGCCTTAGCTAAAGAGTACGGCGTCACTTCAGGCACAATATGGCTGATTTCAGCTGGTCATCATTGGTCTCACATTAGAGTTGATGGCTTAACGCCGCCCTACGGGACACATAAAGTTATAAAGCTAAACGAGGCTATGGTTTCTGATATCATCAGCAAACTATCCAGCGGGATAAACCAAAAAGATATCGCCGAAGAGTATGGAATCCTCCAGACCACAGTAAGCAAAATAAACTTGGGGACCACATGGTCCAAAGTAAAGGTTGCTAACTTGTCCCCGCCATACGGAAGAACTATAGCCAGATAGAAGACCATGGGGCGCTCAGAGCGCCCTGTAAGGGATTTGAATGTTCATCTGCGCCCAGCCATCCGTTTCGCCAGCATCGACCGCTGAGACTGCAAAGTAGTCCAGCCTGCCGTCAGTCTCGAACTCGAACAGCTCGCGCAGCTTGTCGGCCGTCTGCGTGATGAGCAGTGAGCCAGAGCCTGCCGGCACAAAGATTTGAATGACGGCAATGCCTGTGCGCTGTACTACCGGCCCTGCGCCGATTTCGTTTGCTGCTGCCATGCCTGGGATATTGGTCAGGCGCGCCCAGATGGACTTTCCTGATGGATCGAAGGTCGGCCCGTTCGGGTAGCTTACAGAATCCGAGGCAATAGCGGTCTGCGCCGTCATCCGGGAGATGATGGCGTTCCTGATTTCAGTGAGCGTCATTTGTAGGCCTGAGTTACACCGTGGAATGAGACGCCATAGACCCCGGCTGGAGCCTGCTGTGAATGCCCGTTTTCAAGAGCTTCAGCGTATGGCAGGTTGTTCTGGATATAGATGACTGAGTAAGGCTTGCCGTTAGCTATAACTGCACTGCCGCGCTGTATTGCTGCGCTGCCCGACTTGTCTGGCTCGGATGGTTGACTGTAATCAGCAGAACCAATACTTACGACGTTGCCATTACGGAAATAGCCATCCTTCACTGGCGATCGATAAACTATCTCCGTCAGCAGCGCCATTGAGATGATGCGCAGCTTCTTGCCGACCTCTTCCTCTACCAGCCCTGCGAACAGTAATGGGTCGTTATCCCATCCTTTTGCCATTACTGCCTCCTGAGCTGCATCCGGTAGGTAGCAGCAGACGGATCGGGCGATAGCGTCACGATGCGGTAGGTTTGCGGTAAGCCTGTAGCAAGGTCAGGTGCCGTGATGGTGTGGCTCTCGCTGGGCGTATCGGTTACTTCGTTAGCCAGCGCGGTAAGGCGCAGGTCTCCGTGGAGGATATTCACGCCATCGATACGATTCAATTCATAGCGAGACAGTACCCCGCGGCCGGAATAGCTCCGCGTTGTCTCGCCGCCAGTCTCCGTTACCGGATCCCACCCAGCCTGTACTGTGTAGCTTCCAGTGAAGGGATGAACTGCATCAGCCAGGTCAGTATCAAACGCCTCCGCAATCTCTGCCTGTAACTCGTCTCGAATGCCCATTATCGATACACCCTGAAAGCGAGAGGATTGCTGCGCCATGGTTTAAGCAAGGCGAGAGCAAGCTGCACATCCTCCGGCAGCGATGAATTGCTTACGGATTGCGATGATGCATAGCTCTTCGTAACCCTCACTCCATCCGCATCAACCGTTTTACTGGTCAGCGCACCAGATTCAACCTGCTGCTTATAAAGCACGCCAGCAGCAGATGCAGAGGCGAGAAACGCGCCCGCCTGCTTAACATCATCAGGCGTAACGTCCGGCATTCCCTGCAGGTTAAGCGCGGTCAGATAGGCGTTAGCCTGCAGCACCGCTCGCGCTTTCTTCTCTGGCGTCGTCCAGTCAGCGCCAAGCACCTCATCCACGTCAGCGACGGTAATGTACGTTGTCATGTTCACTCCGTGCTAAATGGGGCCGAAGCCCCGATGATTACTTGGTTGCCGTGGTGGACTTGGTGGCTTTCTTGGCTTCCGAATTCTCACCGCCGCCTGTATTCACCGCGCCTTCGTCTTTCGGCTCGTTGCGAACGTGATCCACGCCGCCGGTTTCGCCTACGGTCTGCGGGCCGACTTTGATTTCGCCATCAGAGCCAGAGAAACCCCAGCGAGCTTTATCGTTCGGGTCTACGTAGTGGTCTTTTTCTACGGTCATGATTACATCCTCATTGAGCCCCGGGATGCCGGGGCGTTAATGTTTATGCGGCGACAGTTGAGGTTACAAACGCCAGCGGAACCTGCTTACGGTCGAACTTGCGATCCCAGTTGGTTGCCAGAGCCAGGTCAGCCCAGTTAGCAGAAACCGGGCGCGTAGTAGTCGGCGTGCCGGTGATAGTGGTGCCGAGGAAGGAGTAGCCCAGCGGATGAATCACGAAGTCGCGACGCGTCCATAGAGTCTCAGTGCCGCCACCGTTACCGCGTGCAGGCTCGCGATCGTACTCGAGACCATCCTCGCCAGCCGGCTGACGCTCTGCGTAGCCCAGTGCACCCGGCCCGAAGATGACCGAGAGGTACTTGGCGTCGGCTCCAGTGCCAACGACCGGCATGCTGTCATCTACGACAACGCGCATACCCTGGAAGCGACCGAACTCCGGAATCTGGTCAGCCAGCGGGGTGAAGTCGATGAGGTTGAGGATCTGCAGTTCGGTCTGTACGGCTGAGTGCATCGCAATGACGCTCAGGCCGCCCAACTGACCGGAGTAATCACCCATGGTTGCCTTGGCGCGGATAATTGCAGCTGCGTTGATGGTGCCACCCGCATCGATAACCATGTCGCCGCCATCGTTGGCAACGTTATCGTTATAGATACCTACCACTGAGGCGATTGCACGGCGCTGCGCCTGACGCTGCCAG
The DNA here is from genome assembly GCF_002095575.1 of Pantoea septica. Classification (GTDB taxonomy): domain Bacteria; phylum Pseudomonadota; class Gammaproteobacteria; order Enterobacterales; family Enterobacteriaceae; genus Pantoea; species Pantoea septica. Next base: position 9,573 of record NZ_MLJJ01000040.1, read on the forward strand.
TAGGAGATGAGGCGGTTACCGACGAACTCCAGCGGATCCTGATTGGTGATGTTTTTCACCAGGTTCATCGCGTTCCAGCCTTCGTTCAGGTATGCCGCGCGCGCCTGCATGCTTGCAGAGGTTACGGACAGCGGAACCGCGATGTCGGTGTAAACGTCGTTCGAGTAGTTAGGCTCGATAGACGCATCCAGATCGACCCACCAAGGAATGGTGAAGGTGTTAGAAGGACCGGCCAGCAGAGTGCTCATGTCGTTGTTGTTGGTCAGGATGCCTGACTCAAAAAACGCGGTTCGCTCTGCTGCGTTAACGTTGATGTAGTCGCGCAGTTCGTCGCGGAAAACTACGTCAGAAAGAATGGTTGGCATTGCTTAAATCCTTATTGGGTCGCCTCATGAGCCTTCTTGAGTCGCTCATATTCGGCTGGGTTATTTTTGCGGAGCTCGACGCGCTCCATACCACGAAGTTCTTCCCATTTTTTGGCAACCCGGTCACCACTCTTAGGCGCGGCCCCGCCGCCACCTGCCTGACTGCCGCGCACGAGGGATGCGTAACGCGGAGAGGTTTCGAACTCTTTTTGCAGGTCAGCAAGAGTGCTGACCGTGAGATTGCCTGACTCATCAGCAATGCGTACCTGCCCTTCTGCCACCTTCAGGCGGCGCGCAATAAACTCGGTGAGGATTTCGGCGTTAGAGCCATCTGCAATTGCCGTAGCGACGCGAGTAGCTGCGAGGTTGATATCGCGCTGCTCAATGGAGCGGCGAAGCTCTACGAGGCTATTACGCTCGCGCTCAAGTTCAGCCTGCGAGCTCTGGAAAAGCTGCTGATAATTACCCTCAGCTGCCAGACGCTCTTCTTCTTTTCGGCGGGCTTCTTCTTCTGCGGCGCGGCGACGTTCCTGCTCGGCTTTCTTCTCTGCCAGAAGCTCGTCACGCTGGCGTTTTAAACCGCTGACGTCTTCCTGAGGGATGCCATCAACCTGTAGCTGATAGACCTCGCCCTGCTGCACATACAGCGCCTGTTTGGCTTCATCGAGCTGAGCGAATTCCTCAGCGGTAAGCTGATACTTCAGAGTCATACATTCTCCTGAATGGATGTGTGCTGGCCCGGCCAGCGTTTAGATGTGATTTTTAGGCATTATAAAAGCCGGACAGGTGGCCCTAGCTTTCGAATCTTTGGGATAGGTTTGGGTACTTTTCGGGCAGCGTGATCTCAGCACCGCAATTGCTGCACTGGTGCTTAAAAGCTATGGAGCCGCTAAGCAGCGCTATCGACGAAGCATTGTCTGCCAAGTAAGTCATCATGCCGTCCGAACATGCATCGCAGGCATACTCATTCACCAGGTTGATTACCTTCACCTCTCTAGGTGGTAGCTTTATCTTTTTGTCTCTTTTGTTTAATGCAGGAAATAGCTTTTAAATCCCAGCAAGCTCGAATGCGTGCGGCTCTAAATCTTTGAGTTGGTCGAGTGTGTACTGCTTACCGTTGTCATCAACGAAGCGATCAATGGTCAGCTCGCCTTTGCTGAACAGCTTGTAACGCGATGGCCCGAGCACCTCTTTCTGGAATGCTGCAGGTTGCCTTGCCAGCCAGTCACCGTAACTGGTGTTGCTGCTTACCTGCTCCACTCCATCTGGCCCAACAGAGGGGCGCGTGCTGCCGGGAATCTCTCGCTGATATTCAGGCTTGAGAACCGGCACGATTGAAGACCTACAACCCCAGTGAGCAGGAGGCTTTGGCCCATCCAGCGGATAAACCTTCCTGTCTCGCGCACGGCAAACTGGCGTCGTTCTGCTATCGAGAGTAGCTATCCAGCGATGCCCCTGCAGGATGTCGTCATTCTGCTTCAGCGTTTCCGCCCGGGCTGATGAGGCGACGTGGTTAGTCATCGTCCTGACGAGTGAGCCGACCTGCTCCTCGTGCGACACACCCAGCGAGGTTAAGCGCCGGATGATTTGCTTCTGCGTCTCGCCAAGAGATGAGCCGATAGCGATTTCGCTCAGGATGTCAGCCGTCTTCTTGCTGCCGAACTGTGAGAGTGCGCCGGTGATGTCGATAACCTGCCTGCCACGCCCTACAGCAAGCTCTAACGGGTCAGCCAGTACAGCAGCGGCTATCATCTCTGCCGATGGCTCAGCGAGGCGTACAGAAGCTTTAACGATTTGGCCGAGGAGTTTGTTGTTAAAGGTAAATTCGTATTGCGCAAACTCACCCAGGTCGAGCTTCTGCTGCCGTGACAGTTCGCCGTAGATGGCGTTCAGGTCACTCCTGAGCGTTTCTATCTGCCGGTTGTAACGAGCGGTGGCGTACTGACTCAATCCTTCGTTAACAGCGTCTTTAGCTCGCCTGATGGCCTTGCGTACAAACTTGGCCGCCTTACCTGCAAGCCCCGAACCGAATCGCTGTACGTAAACCTGATGGCGCGTGGCGGCGTCTGTCGTGTAACCGTCTGCGCTCATGGTTATTCCTCAGTGACTGGTTCAGGGTCATCAGTAACGGCATCGCCTTCAATGACTGGCTCTTCAGCACGCTCGGCATCTATGTCATCGTCGTTGCGGTCGGCCTCAATGATTGCCGCCTGACGAAGATTGGTTCTAAGGTCAGATTTGGCGATGAAGCCCTGCTGCCAGAGCTGGATTTGCGCCATAATCATCTGCGCATCCATCGTCTCATCGAAGAATTCCTGATTCAGCCAGAAAATAGTATTGGCCATATCAGATACGCCGCTCATGTAGAGCTGCGCGTCCAGAATGGCACGCTTCAGGGCTTCACTGACGTTACCGGCAATCGTACCGAGCACGCTGTTATCGCTGCTGTAGCGGATGCGGGCGGCCTCTGCAGTCTCGTTCTGACCTGACTGCTGCACGATGCGCGCGCCAATCATGAGCATCTGGTTTTCTTTTTCCTGCATCAGCTTCAGGGCAAGCTGGCTTTCGTTCGCCTGCAGCATTGATGCCTGACCAGAGCGACCCAGTGAATAGCCTCGGGTTGAGCCGATCTGGATTCCGCCCGGGTTCCAGGTCTCAAACTCTGACTGCTCAATGTCAGTAGTGAAGAACAGCGTCGGCTGGCTGCTGATAAAGCCTGACTCTTCCACTGTGGCACTGTTGCCATAGTGAAGTACGTTCACCTCAGCGAGGTCTTCGAGAGGTGCCTTATCGATGCGAGCGTCGTTGCTCTCAGCGCCGAAGAAGTAGAACGGGATGTGATCGAACGTCTTGCCGCTGAAGTCAGTCGGGTACACGTCGAGCTGCGGCGTTTCGTACGGATCGCCTTCATGCCACATGCGGTGACGATATACGCCATCTTCGAGCGTCAGCGCGCGGTATTGCTTGCGAACGTCAAAGCTGAACTCGTCGGCTTCAGTTTTGTTGTAGCACTCTGAGAATACAACCATCGTCAGCTTGCGCACGCCGTTAATCACGTCCTCGCGCCAGTTGATGATGCTCATGGCTTCGTAGAGGTGAATGTGAGCAAAGCGCCCTGCTGTCTGTGCTCGCGTCGGACGAGTTCCTTCTGGCGCGTCACTGGTCGGGTAGTCCACAAAGAAACCGCCGCGGCCGGTATCGAGGTCTTCGCCTACAGCCTCTTTGGATAACTGCTCGAGGCTTGTACCATCACCGCTGGCGTTCTCGATGAGGTAACTCACCGAATCCGGCAAATCTACCTCGGCAGTTTTGCGGAACACTGCGCCAATAAGCCCCTGACGAGTGCGTCCGGTGATGTTGAGGAACATGGCGCGCTTCAGCAGTGCTGTGTAGCGGGCTTTGTTCTCGTCGCTGTCGTTAGTGGGATCAGGCATTGGCAGGTAAAGAATCCCCTGCTCTTTAATTGCACGGCTGCCGGCCACGCAGTCTTTGACAAGCTGCCATGACTTTGCGGCATCGCTGTATTCTTCTCTTGCGTATGAATAGTTAGCCATAGTCGCTTATCGTCTGAATGTAACTGGAGCCGCTTTAAGGACGCTGCGTTTCTTCTGCGTCACGGCGAAATAACGGAAGCTGTCAGCCCCGTGTGAGGTGTGGTCGTGTAATGGCTTGTCTTTCCAGCACCCGCGCTTGTCGTCCCACTCCTTGCGGTAACCTTCCAGCGCGATAATGCCCTCGGCACACTTGTGCTCATTAAAGGCGCACTTCGGCAGGATTTCACGCACCTGCTCTATGCCGTCATCAACCCCGAGCTTAGGGACGACCTGAAAGGTGATGGAGTATTTAACGCCGTCAATCTCATAGCCCTCTCGGGCCAGTTCGCGGCGTGATTTGGCATCAGAGCCAAACTCCCTGTTGTCGATGTCGTGAGGCCCCCAGTGAGCGGCGTACTCGTAGCCCTTATCCTTCAGCACCTTCATGTAGTGCCGAAGGCCTTCGCCGCTGTTCTCGTAGTAGTCGATGACGTGATATTCCTCGCCAACGATACGCACGAACCAGATGGCCGTAGAGTCGCCCACGCCGATATCCCAGAACGTGTGAACCGGCAGGTGAGAGTTGTCCGGTAGCGCGCCGATCCGCTTCTGCTCGTACAGTTTGCGGAACTGCTTCGCGTAGTAAGCGCCCTCGACTGACTGTTGAAACGCCTCTGCCGGTATCGACGGATATTCGCGCTTCATGTCATCGCCGAGCGTTTTCTCTTTAGCGTAATACCAGGCTCTCTGCCGCTCGTTAGTCACTACCCCATGCTTTGCCTCAATGTCAGCGAAATAATCGCTCAGGCGCTGCGGTATTGGCTCAACGGGGTCGATTGCATATAGGGGGTTCTTCCACCATGAGAAGAAGAAGAATTTCCAGTCTAACTGTGAGAGCTGCTTGCCCTGAATGAGCGCCTTTTCTGCCGACTGGCAGTAATCGAAGAAGTAACCAGCGCGGCCTTCTGCAGTGCTTTCAATCGTCGTGAAACAGTCGCCTGATACTGCTTCAAAAGCACCGGTGACAATCTCGCGGGCCTTGTCCGGGAACTTAGCGCATATCTTGCCGAACTCGGAAACATGCAGATAACGAAGCGTGCCGCCGCGGAAAGACGTACTGATATAGAGCGAACCGCCCTTGCTGAATACCAGCTCACCCGCTGCATCATTGCTCGCAGGGTTGGCGGCTTTAATCTCGTCCGGAAGGCGGTCATAGGCATATTTAATCTTCTCGCGGAAAAGGCGCTTGGCGTCGTTCAGTGTGTGGGCGATAAGGGCACATTTGGCTGCTTCGAACAAAGCGGCGTCCAACTGAATGATGCATACCTCAGTGGTGAAACCTAGCTGACGAGCTTTCAGGATGATGTTGCGGGTATGCATGCCCTTGAAGTATTCGAGCTGCTCGGGCGTCATCTGGAAGCGTACTGGTTTGCCTTCTTTGTCGGTTATCCAGTAGAGGTGATTCAGGCGCCAGAGTTTGTCTCGCAGAAGCTTGAGGTGTTCTGGCTTCATGCTTACCCCTTAGCTAGATCGTCCATCAGGTCGGATAACGTATCCGTGACCGTGTTCCTGTCGCCGCTGTCGATGTTGTAGGCCTCGCGCTCAGCTTTGATGACCTTAATCTGCGCGTCGACGCCGGCAGTGATAGAGCGAGCCATTGAAGCGTGGTTGTCTTCGGTAATTTCTGCGTCAGCGAGGAAGTCTCGAAGCTTGTTTGTGATGCCTCGCCATGCGGCTAGGCCTTCACGGTGAGCCAGAACGACAGAGGCGGCTTCGTCAGATGCCTGGTCAACTATCTGCGCATCAGTTACCGCATCGCGCTGGTAACCGCTACTGGTAACTGAATTGGTAACCTTTGCTTTGGTGGCGCTTCTTACCTTATCGGTAAGGTCTCTTTGCCACCCCTCTTTAGCAGCTCGCTTCGTGATACCAACGTGACTCACGCCATGCTTCTCGGCTATAGCGCGTATGGACAACGAGCCAGCGCGGTAAGCCGATTCGATGGCCTCCCAATCTGGTGTCGCCATAGTCTTTTTATTCCTTTACAGGTTATGATGATTCTTTATTCAAGAGGTATCGTAATGGATAACAAAGAAGAAGCTTACAAACAGCAAATCTCTTTTTTAGACAGAGCGGATGAGGAAATAAAAACTCTTTTCCTTCAGATGACCAACAAAAATTTTAAGGCTGATTTCCTTTTGGCTGCAGGCATTGCAAGAAGAAGTTGCGCCCTTACCTCAGGGTTCAAACACATGATCAAGGATAGAAACTCGTTGTGCGCACTAGGCATTCTACGCATGCAACTTGATAACACTCTCCGCCTATATGCTGGTTTCTTCTCAAAAGACAGGGTGCAGTTCTCCGAGGATGTTTTGAGTGGAAAGCATATAAGGAAATTGATGGCTGATGACAATAAGCCTATGACAGATAATTATCTTGCGCGCAGAGTCAGCGAAATCAATCCTTGGGTTATCAACGTTTACAATAAAACTAGCGGTTATATCCACTTCTCTAATGAGCATATTAAAGAAGCTATTCGCCATAAAGGCGGGGAAAATTACGAGCTAATCATCGGCCCAAACGACTCCGACCGAGAGGAGGTGGATTTTCTCGAGCCTTTGCAGTGTTTCACGCACGTTACCATGATGATAAAGGTTCAGCTTGAAGACTGGCTTGGGCTGCTAGATAGGTCTCAGGTAAAATAATCCTCATCATCGGGCGCACTGCTTGAATGCGCCCTGTGATGAAAGCCGTTGTGAAAGAGGCTCTCTGCTCACTTAGGCTGCGAGCGTGTGCTGCTCTTCAATCAACGGCTGGCGATGGTTTCGCTCAAACATTCCCTTCAGCACTTCTTTTCGTTGGTCAAAATCCCAACCCATGCTGATGAATACCGTATTGGCGCGTTGCAGCTCGGTGATGCAGTGAATTTGCTCCGGCGTCAGGTAATCGCGAATCGCTTCCTTCTTGCCGATTTCGTGGTGCACTCGAAACTTAGCCGCCGTCATTCCCAGCGCCAGCCGGTTAATCAGGTCAGCCTCGTTACTGAAATGATGCGGTGCGATCTGCTTACCCTGAGCTTCACGCTCGTGTTTGATAGCGTCAGTCATTGGCTTGTATTCGAGGCGGGCAAAATTCCGATCCATCTTCTGAGCGGCGAGAGTGCTGCGCATTTTGAAAAATTCAGCAACCAATCGCTTTTTAAATGCGCGTACCACATCGTTATTACGCATGTAAGTGATCAGGAGCGTCGTTTGCTGCTCATTCAGCAAGGCTATACGCAATGGCTTGCCGCCTGACTTACGGATTTCAAATCCGATAGTTCCAAACTCTTCAAGGTCTGTTTTGTTACGGTCAACCAGCTTAATGATGGTGTCATGATCTCGCCTCACCCCATCCGCTATTGCTACGGTATTAGTGACTAGGTCGAGCTTCTTGATTTCTACTAATTGCATTTCGGATACCTATAGAAAGTGAGCCTGTCGCACAGAGAAACTCGCCCCAGAGAGGTCCGCACCTATACGGGTTTCTCTCAGGCTCGCTTTCTGTAGGCTCTGGGTTGATGTTGCGCGTGCGAGGCGCATAAAAAAGCCCCGCGTTATGCGAGGCTGATGGTGCTCTGCCAGAGGGTGAGAATCCTCTTGGGGGTTGTCACTTCCGGAGGCTGTTTTTTACTTCGGAAATGATCTGTTGCTGTAGGCGGCTTAGCTCGCTACGGTGCCGTCGCTCCTGCCTCTGGTGAATCCAGAAGCCTATCCACGTCATGATGAGTGCGCCGATGCAGATGCCGGAGAAGATGTTATAAATCTGGTAGGCGCTCATTTGCTTTTCTGCTTCATAAGAGGCTGGAAGTGGCTAAACATCCTGTCCAGCAGGTAGCAATAGGTTTCGTTAGCCTCATCTGCTTTGACAGTGACGCCAACATCATTGCAGCAGTAGAACGTGGCGTGCGCGCACTCATGGACAAGAGTCGCCAGGCTGCCATCGAATACTCCGACCAGATAAATATTCTCTTCGATCTTATCGTTCAGGAATTGGCGGCACATACCGCTTGTAAACTCTACGCCTGCAGGCTCAACCTTGATTGCTTCCTCGGCCTGCTTCCATTCCTTCTTGCTGCGACACAGGTATACGTGAGCGCTTTGAAACAGGGGGATCTTGAAGCTTGGCAACTTAGGCCATTTAGTCTTTGCCATTCGCCACCGCTTTAGCTGGCTTATCGCCGCAATTAGCTTTCCATGCCTTGTTATGCGTCAGGATGGCGCGCTTAGTGGGGCTGGAAAGCAGCATCACGTCTTCAGGCGTCAGGATGATGGGATTCACCCAGATGCAGCCCGTATCAACTACCTGAGTCCTTGCGGGTCCAGTCACGGAGCAGCTCGTTGTCAACATCGCTATCAGACATGCGGGTAACAGTGTCCTGTACATCTGATGCTCCTTTGCGAGCTTCATCTTGGCGTTGTGATGCAGCCTGTTGGGATTCGATAGCGGCTTTTGTTTCGCGCTCTGTCGCGGCTTGTTCAGCTTTCGATTTGCCGCGGGAGTGACCAAACCCGAATGCTCCACCTACCAGAGCGAACATTCCTACTATCGCAGCGACAATCATCTGAAAGGTCGTCATGGCTTCTCTCCGGGGTTCATGCCAGCATCAATCTGTTGCTCTTTGATATCCTTGTCGCCGGCTATTTTTTTGGCGCCAATATATCCGGCAGTGACGAAGGCAAAATAAAGGCCGAAGGTGACGTCTGAGAGTTCGCCTTTATATGCCTGCCAGACGATAACGCCGCTACACACCAGAAAGCCGAAGGCTGCCTGAGTGCGGCTTAGAGAAATATTGCCTGACGTGCCGCGAAGCATGCTGAAAACGTCCATCAGAAGAGGCCTTTGTAGATGTCGTACGTTCCGGTGCGCATCACCTCTGCGTGACGTTGAGCGCGCTTGGGTGTTTGCTTTGCCCACTTGCTGTTAAGCATTCCCGCCGCGGCGCCAGAGAAGTTTCCGGCGGCAATCATGGCGAGCGTGTTTTTAAACCCTGCCAGCCCATCTACGCCCATTTGGTAAGCCATGCTTTGCAGAATGTCAGCGCGCGCTGGGTTGCACTGCTTCAATGCAGTAGCGATTACCGGCTGGGCCTTCATGTCGGAAAGCTTGCTGTTGACCAGCTCCTGCAGCCAGACGTCCGACACGTTTTCGGTGAGGCTGAAGGTGTAGTTGCTAACCGACGCGCCTTTCGGGCCAATCAGGAAACCGACGCCTACTGTTGGATAGCCTTCTGTGTCGATATAGGGGCGAGCGCGGAAACCTTCCTCAAAATTAAGCAGTGGGATAATCATGCTCATTTGTCTTCATCCTCTTTTACGACCTGCTTAACCTTGTCTGCTGTCTTTGTTGCGGTGCGATCGAGAATAGCGTCGAGCTTCTTCTGCAGGTCTTCGACCTGGCCCGCTAGCTTCGATACCTTCGCGTCGCGTCGGTCAGCTACCTTGCGGTAATCCTCCCGGATGTTTGCAATCTGCCGGTTAGCGTCGTTAGTGACGTAAACGAAAAGGCAGGTCATCGCGATGCATATGAGGGTCATTACGGTAAGAACGCCGCCGATAACCAGGCTGCGCTTGTGATTCTTAGTTTCGGTTGTCATCGCTGTCGGTCTCCAGAGTGGCGATCAGCCTGTTTACTTCAGACCGGAATCGCTCATTGCCTACAGCGTTACTGGCCTCAGACATCGCCAGCAGGATGCCCAGCGCGTTTTTAATCAGCTTGAGGTCTGTCTCCAGCGTGGAGATGCGACGAAGGTTCCTGTCATGCCTCTCTCGTAGCTCATCGTTCTCCTCTCGGAGTAGCGTGTTGCTCTCCTTCAGAAGCTGCACCTGCTCTTTGTAGCCGGTAATGATGTCGCCGCTTGCCCGATTGCTGATGCCGAGAGAAAGAAGGCTTGCCGCCAGTGGCTTCCAGAGGACAGCGACAGCGCCGCCGCCGAAGACGAGGCCGAGAACGCCAGTTATGATGCTGTTTTCACCCATGCTTAACCTCGCGGGTGATTTTTGTTTTGCTGTTCATAGCCGTCTCCGGCATTGCCCGGAGGTATCCGGCAACTTGCTGTGAAGAAAATGCGCTACGCCACCAGGGTGAAATCACGATTTGGTGTTGAATGGCGCGCGCAAAATGAAAAAGGCCAGCTCTTTGGCTGACCTTTGTAATTTGGTATTTGGTATTTGGTTGTGGCGTCGGGTGCTTATTCCCGAGGATGATCAATGGAAGCCAGTATTCACCACAACGGAAAGAACACTGCGGCGGAATCGAACCGCATCTGCTTAAGCCGCATTTCCCAGATATGCTACTTACAGTGCCCTTACCTGTTGTGCAGAACGTAAAAAAGCCCCGCTGGCTGGTAAGGCCGCAGGGCTCTTTCGGAATCCACAAGATAGTGATGGAACTGACTGCTCAACGACTACTGCCGCGAGCATATCAGAACTCTAGCACTTTCATTTTGCGTTTTCAAATTATTTTTGCGAGTTCTCCGATTTAAGCTGCAATCTTCTGCTTGTTAGCCTCCAGTTCGAACACGATCGCGTGAAAGACGCTTGCCTCTAGCAGTTCTCTGCACCATTTGATGCGTCTCCATGCTGACTGGCTATCGATACCGGTCAGCCTTGCCAGCTCAACAGAGATATCTTGCGAGCATTTGCGTTCGCAGTAGTATTTAATTGCTACATGTCGGATCGGGTTGTTAGGTGCAAACAGCCGGCAGATTACAGATTCAACTAAGTCGGCATCTTCTTGCTCGTTGGCGCGCTCGAGAAGATTGCTGACTGAGTTCTGAGGGTTGATGATTTGCTTAGCTCTGATGAAGAGATCATCGCCGCGGTATCCCTGCTTATGGAGATTTTCCACCACCTCGATAATTCTCTCTGACTCCCGGTCGTTCCATTCCTTACGAATCATCAGGCGCCCTATCACGCTTACCTTTCCGCTGTCCGGCCCAACGTGGCCGCCGTACTTCTCTCCCCATACATCGAGCAGGCAGCGAACCCATGCGGACTGCAGCGGAGTAATAAGCTTAACGGGGTGCAGGTATCGCTTTTTCAGGTCTGATTTGCGCATTACCTGCGCCAGCTGTGCGAGTGCGTCAGATTGCATGTCTTACCCCCAGCATTTTCGCCATGCGTTTTATGATCCGATAATCGACTGCAAAGCCGCCTTCTCGTTTGTAGATGCGCAGCTTCTGCCATTTCTCTCTGAGGTATTCGTTCATAGTCATCACCATCCAAATACAAACGTTTTGAACAACAGCGCACCAACAGCCCATGGAATGCACCCAGCGAATAAAACGCTGCATAAGAAGGCCGCTGTCTTTCTCCAGAAGCTCAGGCTACTGAAGGCGGGCATTTCAACCGGGTCATCGCCGTATTTGATGCAAATAGCACCCATCACGACGAACATGAGCACTGTCCATGTCGCTCCTACTGCGTTAAGTGTCATCATGCTGCTGCCTCCATCTCGGTGATGATGATTTCCAGCTTGCCGCCCTTCACCACTTCACAGCGCACCATGCGCACGTCATCAATGAGGCTGTCGTCAGCGATGACGCCTGCATGGGTGAGCGAGTCGAGAGGAGCTTTGAATAGGTTGTCGAGGTCACGCCGGGCGCGTGTAGGTGGATATGCGAGGATTTTTACTTTTAGCCTGCCGGCCAGTTGGTATTGCTGATTTGCTTCGGTTATTTGCCTGGTTACTGACGCGGTGTATTCCCTTCCCTTTTTGCTTTTTATCTTTCGCCCGCGGAGCACTGAGAAGAGGTGGTTGTTTCCGGGCGGCCAGGGTAATTCGAGCCTGTATTCATTCATCGCCGTAGCTTCCCCTCTCTGAGGAGGGCATCCTGCGTTCTGATAACGCCCTCGAGATGTGCGATGCGGGCCTCAGTAACTTCACAGCGACGTGTGCGGCGGTCTATCTCGTCATGGCAGGCTGAGCATGCCCACGCAGCGAAAAGGTCGTCTGGCTTCATGCCGGTTCCGCAGATGCCGACCATGCGGTAATGCGCGAGTACGACTGTTTCAGGATTGCCATTACAGATGCCCGGCAGCCTGACCTGGCACTCCCTGCCGCGAGCTTCTTTGCGTAATTTACTCATCGTCTACTCCCATCAGGCCGTTGGGGTCTGTCATTAGCCAGAAGTCGACGCACTCCGTGCAACAGTAGGTCTCGTCCGGCGCCAGGGGTATGCCACACCCAGCGCAGCTGGTAGAGGGCGTATCGATGGCTTTGATGAAGCGGGAACTGCATGATTCTTTCTCTATACCAGGCATCGATTTCACACTCCTCGCAGCTGATACCGTAGTGATGTTTGTCTTCAGAGGTGAGGATGGTGTAGCAGCGGTGGCAGCGTTCACGCATTCTTTAGCCTCCCAAAGCCAACAGTTACGTTGAAATATTGCTCAGCCTCGAAAACAAATCCCTTTGCATCTTTGCCCCAAGGGAGTTTCTGAAAGTTGCGCTGCTGCTGTCTTGATAGCGACTCAGCCTGCTTACGCGTCACCTTTACCGGTTCGAAATTAGAATCTGTAACTGGCTGACCTGATATACGCAAATGCTTAGTCGTCATCTCGTTTTCCTCATTCTGTCAGCCACAGCCCGGCGCAACCGTGCAACGTAATTGCAGGTAGTCACTTCGGATTCAGTCGGGATTTTGTGGTGGCGGCGTTTCTGGCGGGGATACTTCAGTTTGGCGTGTTCACAGGCTAAGAAAGTGATGCTAATTTGCCGTCGCATGTCCACCTCTCGCAGCTTTCAGTAACTGGTCAAGCTGATACACCTGGCTCTTGCGCTTGCAGGTCGTGACCACGTTGCGACGAGCAGCCTGCTCTTCCGCTTCGTAGCGCGTTCCCCAGCGTGGATATTTGCTGGCGAGGCGATACTCATAACCGTTGGTTCCGTAATTCTTCCTGCGGTGCGTAATGCCGTATTTGTACGCATGGTGCGTTGTATGCATGATGCACTTATCGCTTACTCCGAGACTGGCGAAGTAGATTCTGATTTCGCTGGTTTTCAGTGAGCCTTCTTTCGCCAGTAGCTCGCGTAGCATTTCGACTCTTGCTGCTAAACCCATTGGTTCTTTCATGCTGCTCTCCTGTTCTTTTCTCCCCAGCGCTGCGCCCACTCAAGCTCTAGCCGGGATTCGTCGCTAAACTTCACGTTCTGCTCTGTGCCGAACCAGTAAATCGCCTCGATAACCTCGACCATCTCGCTTACCCGCATCTTGCTTGTCCGTGAGCCGAACATGATGACGCCGCCGCCAATGCCTGGTGCGGTGCGTTGCTGTTCGTTTTTGGATTTCGCTACGAGTGCGGTGATGAGGTCTTTCCAGTCGTCAGGGCTGTACTTCTGCCCATACCATTCAACCTGCCGGGAGAGGTCGTGCAGCAGCGGCCATAACTTTCTGTTTTGGTCTGAGGTGCGCTTGCGTTCCTGAATGACTATTTCGAATGGCTTATCGGGACTGGCGGGAAGTTGCTGGATGGCTTCTATGCAGTTTCTTCGGATGCGGTCATCCCGCAGGAGGAACTTCGTTTTCTCCATCGCGCTTGTCTCTCTTCAGTGCGTCGCTGAGTAGCTTCCTGATGCCCGCAGGCATGCACATTGAGTTCGGATAGCGATTGACGAAGCGACTGATATCGCTCGCAAGCTTATCCAGCTCAGTGTCGGATATGACGTGCTCAGGACGTTTTAGGGGGATTACGTTGTTCATGATTTCCTCACCACATTAGATCGTCGTGTGCTGGTCCCGCATCTTCCATGCTTAGCAGAACATATCCGGGCAGATATGCGGAGACATCAGCAACGTGCGAAACCTGCCGAATGGCAAAGCGACCGGTAAATTTATCGCCATCCCACTCGCAGAGATTGAGAATATCGCCCTGCTGGTAGTCGCGGTCGTTATTGCGAAGCTCTGCCCGTTTTATTCCTGCGTCCACCGGAGAGAAGTGCTCAGGCAGAATTTTCAAGTTATGCTCTTTCATGCTTCATCCTGCTTGCTGCGGGCCAGCCATGCCTTCCATGCTAACTGGACGTCATGTTCAAAATACCTTTGCGTTGGCTCATACATGTCTGTTGATAAGCCTCCTGGCTGTATGACTATCCAGCTTTCAAACCGCTGCCGCTCCAGCTCATCTTTGTCGCTCATACATCCTCCGGTGGTGAAGGGAGTGGTTGCCAGGCGATAACTCGTGACCGGCTGAATCCGTATTTATCGAAGCTAGCCACTGCATAAGGAGTTACAGAGTGAATAGGATCATCCATGTAAACAAGAACGTCGCTTCCCATTTCTGGCATCCGCTCACTGCACTTAATCCACTCACTCATTCTTCCTCTCCTCGCTCGCGTTCCTGCTGCTCAAGATTTTCCCCAATATAAACGGGACAGATGGTTCCGCCTATTTCACCTGCCAGTCGCCTCGCCAGGTGTATTGAGCCGCAATGAGAATGCTCTTTATCGTCATATTCATTTGGGTCTGGGTTAGGGTGGTAAACGATGTAAAAGGCAGGAACGCTCATTACATCATGTTGCTCCAGTACAGGGAGTGCAATCTCAAGGGCTTGCATAATTTGCTGGCCTTCTTCGGTAAGAGTGCCTTGAGCGTTTAGCTCTCGGAAGTGTGATGAAAGCTCTCTGCACTTCTCAGCGGTTAATTTATTCATTGGTGCCCCCTTGATCTTCCGGTGAGAGGCTTTCGCAGTAGGTCATGATGCCAAGGTGTGTAATGATATAACCCTTGAAGGTGATGCCGCGGTCGGTGAACTCGACGTATTGCAGATAGCCATTATCGGCGAGCTGCTTGGCCACCTTCGATTTTGTCTGGATGATGGGATATGGCGTCTCTTTCAGGGCGTGGTCTATCTCTGCTCCCCACGCGCGCTCAGGGATACTCAGTTGTGTTTTGTTCATCAGAGCGCACCACCCTTCTTGCCGCCTTTATCGGAACGGGAATCGAATTGTGCCAGTTCTATTTCACCGCCTGACTTACCGCACCCAAAGCAAATGAAGTCGTTGTTCTGCGGGCGCACCACAAATGAAGGGGTGCTTTCGTCGTGGAACGGGCATAACCCGCGATAATTCGCACCTTGCTTAGTGAGCGAGGTTAATTTCATTGCACTATCGATGATGGACATTCAGAAGCCCTCCACTTTCAGACCGGACGCATGAGCTGACACGCGGATGAACTGGCGAATGATGTCTTTAGTGACCCAATTCTTTTCGCTCAGGTGCATAACCCATGAAAGGATTTTTTCGTGCGTGTTGCAGTCGCTGATTGCTACGTCATAGTCCCATCCGTTTGGCTCAGGGTCCTTTATGATGATGTGCTTACCATTCACGGTAACAAGCGATGCGATATATCCGCGCTGCTCCATGAACTTCTGAACGTCTAAGTTTCGTAGTGCCATGATTAACCCCCGTAGCGCCAGTCGTTGGCCGGCTGCTCTTTGTTCTTGTTGTCGGAATACTGCTTAGCTGCGGCTTCTTGGTCGATGTTGACGAAGTGACCATTCTTCCAGCCCATGTAGAAGGTCTTCGGCTGGCCGGATCGGTATTTACCGATGATGATTTCCGCAAGGCCTTTAAGGTCTGTGTTCTCGTTGTAGACCTCATCGCGGTACGGGAAGATGATGACGTCTGCGTCCTTTTCGATTGAGCTGGATCCTGCCAGGTCGCCCATGTTTGGCCGCTTATCGCCTCGCCCGTCAACGTTGCGGTTGAGCTGCGCCAGAAGCACCACGGGAACTTTGTTGCGCAGGCAGAACTGCTTCAGCTTGCGGGTGACTTCTGCAATCGCGAGGTCTGCACGCTCAGCTTTCGGCATGTCGATAAGGGTCAGGTAGTCGATAGCCAGAAAGCTCAAGCCGCCGTCCATGTTCATGCGCTCCGCCTGGCTGATGATCTCATCGATGGTGAACGAGCCAACCAGAGCATGGTTGTTTTCATCAAGCAGGGTGCCAGTTGCAGTAGTCAGGCGGGTGTAATCCTCCTGAGTCATGCCCAGCGGGTTTCGCAGCGTTCCGATAGACAGTCCGCCACGGTCAGCGATATGGCGCTCCACTACCTGCGTCTCTGACATCTCCATTGAGATAAGCAGCCCTGTTCCCTTTTGCCGGCCGATTGAGTTAGCGATGTTGATTGCCAGCTCGGTTTTACCCATTCCAGGGCGACCGGCGATGATAATCAGGTCGGTGCGGTCGAAGCCGCCATACTCGTTGTCCAGCGCCTCAATGCCAGTCTGAAGATACAAACCAGACTCAGCGCCCCTCATGCGATCTTCCAGCACATTCAGGTAGTCCTGAATCATGTCTCCAATGCGGCGAGGAAGTTTGTCGTTGGTTTCCAGCTGGAGCTTTGAGGCAAGGCGCGCAGCTTCGGCAATGCTTTCGTTCAGGTTATGCGGTGTAGCGCTGGCAAGCAGCTGTGCTGCCCTTGTCAGCTCTTCAGCGCCTTTGCGAAGCATCCAGCACTGGCGAACCTTCTTGGCCCATGCCTTGATGTTCGCGGCACTCTTACAGGCTGTCGCGATGCTCAGCACGTAATCACGGCTCTCCTGCGGGATGGAGTCACGAACAGTAAACGGGTCGATTGGCTCAGCTTTGTCCAGCAGGGTGACGATTGCCTGATACATGCTGCGCAGGTGGTGATTGGCGAATGCCGCCACCGGGAGCTTGCTGGCAATGTCACGGCAGTCGATATGGTCTCCCTTGATGAGCATTGCGCCGATCAGCTGCTCTTCGTAATCGAGGCTTTCCATGTCATTCCTCCTGGCTGATGATTTTGTCGATCATCTTCTGAGTTAGAGCAGTATCGATGCCGTATTTTTTGCCAGCATCGTTTTTCCCGCAGGCATAATCGGAAGGCGTGTAACCAAACTCGATATAACCATTGATGAACGTGTCAACGTTCTGAGGCGGACGCTTGGTCTCTTTGCAGTGCTCGAGGTGTGATTCGTAGAGTCGCTTAATTCCAGCAAGGGTGGTTTTGCTGATGCTTATCACGCGAGGCAGACCGTACTGTTGAGCTTTGCGGTTCCACGTTGCCTTGAATCGCTCTCGGTCGAATTCAAAGGGCTCAGAAGGTTTTCGCTTTTTCTTTTCAGGCTTATCAGACGAGTCCCCTTCAGGGGATATAGGGGTATTATTTAATTCTTGTTCTAGTAACTTCTTGTTCTGTTCATCGGATGGTTCATCGCGAGGTTCATCGGGTACAGCCCTTGAAGCCGCGCCAGCACTGGGTTTGATGTTATCGCGAGGTCTTTCGCGAGGTTCATCGGGTAAAACAGCCTGATATTCTGCGTAATTTGTTATGCAAACCACTGTTCCGAAACGAGTTCCTTTTGTGGTTATCATTCCCTCTCTGGCGAAGAAGTTAAGCATCCGGGTAACAGCCTGCGGACTCTTTTCCTTGTCATCCTGATCGCGTAATTTTCTCGCCATAATCGCCGCTGTCGTTACAAGCTCGCCGGGCTGAAGATTCCATGTCTTACCGGCAAACTCCACTGTACGAGGCCTATAAGCAGCATCACCGATAAGGCGTATCCACATGGCTAGCTTGGCTGTGTCTTTGGCCCAATCCTTAGACAGAAGGCTCCTGAACAGGGCAAAATGCCCCTGCTTTTGGTTTTCCATCCGTGAACTCCTGCGCTCATGTGCAGCGCTGAAATCGTATAATCTGGCGGTTGTCATTTCATGCTCCTGCGCGGGTCAAAAATTCGGAGGATTTCGTTAAATTGATCCACCGAGAAATCACATTTAAGTAGCTCATCCATAAAGCTATTAGGTAAAAACACGTACCCAGCTTCTGATGGACAGCGTTTAACTTCTTCCCGCGCCTTAGCTTTGAAAAGCTCGAAATCTTTAACGTTACTCATTTGCCCTTCTCCTTCGCTTTGGCCTCTTCCAGAATGTGCTTCAGTTTCTCCGCGACAGTCGGGTTGAAGCCTTTGCAGAACTCGATGCGGGCAAGGTTTTTGCGCATTTCTGCCTGGCGTAAAACGTGTTTCTTTGGCATAATCATCTCCGGGATATGCATCGTGGTTGTTGCCCCACCCTACGCCTCAAAGAGTTCATTGCTCTTTGGGGCGTTTCCTTTTGCGAGAAGCTGCGCCACCTGCCGGGCTAAATGAGCCATCTCGTCATCCACGACACCCCATTCCAGTACTGCCAGAAGCATCGAGAACTTCGGTATCCAGTCTCGTTTCCAGCGGCTTATCTGCGCCTTATCGACACCAACAGCAGCTGCTGTCTTTTCAGTGCCTAACAGGGCGATTTTGTTGAGCAAGGCGCTTTCAATGCGCAATGCCTCGTTGCGTTTCTTTGCATGATCCATTTCGTATGATTCCTTGGTGATAAGTTGTTGTTCAGACGTGACAAAGCCGCAGCTATTGCCACGAACGTTTTGTTGTTTCGTTTGAGTTAGTCGCCACGTTCTCGGTGGCTTCCGTAGGACTTCATGTCCGTTGTAAAAAGAGCGGGTACTGCTAAGCGGCTTTACTTTTTGAAGGTGGGAAAACATCATCTAGAGAACAATGGCATCCCAGCTTCTTTAGGCCTTCAACAATCAGTCGACAATCGTTGAGTCCAGGGGTACGGATATTCAGCTCATAGTTGGCAATTCGTGACTGTCCCCAACCAATCGCCGAAGCAAGAACAGCCTGCGAAACTCCGATTTTCTTTCGCTGCTGTGCAATGTTGTTCATTGCGTTCTCCTTGGCGTTAAACAGAACACCATTACACACAAAATGTGATTAACAGTCAACCTCAATTCGTGTACGGAGTGCAATCACGAACCGTGGTAAATTTATTGGATGAAAACAATGCATGAATTAATCGGGGAAAGGATTAAGTCCCTGCGTGAAGCAAAAGGACTTAGCCAGGTACAGCTAGCCAAACTTTGCGGTTGGGCGGCTCCGTCTCGTCTGGGGAATTATGAGTTAGGCACACGTAAGGTAAGTGCTGACGACGCGGTAATCCTTGGTTCTGCCCTTGGCGTATCACCAGCCAAGATCATGTTTGGTGATGAGTCTGATTCAGTTTTCAAACAATATGAATATCCATTGTTCGCGCACGTCCAGGCTGGCCCATTTGCCGAGGTCGGCAGCTACACGGCCAGTGACGCTAAGGCATGGGTGCCAACGACGAAGAAAGCCAGTGAGAAAGCGTTCTGGCTTGAGGTAAAGGGACATTCAATGACGGCACCACAGGGTGTGCGCCCGAGCTTTCCTGAAGGGATGCTGATACTGATTGATCCGGCTGAACCGGTAGAGTCGGGTGATTTCTGTATTGCATCTGCGAACGGTGACTCAGAAGTAACGTTCAAGAAGTACGAGCTGGACAGTGGCGTTAGTTACCTGGTGCCGCTGAACCCTGCATACAGGATTCTGGACTGCGACCACAGTATCCGCATCATTGGCAAGGTGGTTAAGGCTCAGTGGCCGGAAGAGACGTTTGGGTGATGAAATGAAGATTGGATACATCTTCCCTGCTGTTTGTGGGATAGCAGGGATAGCACTCCTGGTATGGTTCATTGCCAGCGGCGCCTGGATGCCAGGTGCTTAGGCCGGAAGATACGTTTGGGTAAAATGAGGCTGAAGGGTTACAGGCCAATAAGCCTGATTGACTACAGCATCACTTGTATTCATAATCACACTTGAGATTACTAATTAGGTAGTCTGGGAGGTTGAGTATGTACAGCGAAAATAAAGCAGCTCAAATGGCTGGTTACCTACTGTTGAAACGTGGTGGGCGCATGGCATATATCAAACTCATGAAACTGCTTTACCTGGCTGATCGTGAGTATATGATCAGTTATGGCGACTCAATGACTGGTGACCGCGCAGTGTCCATGAACAATGGTCCTGTATTGTCACGAACCTATGACCTGCTTAAGTCAGGCAGCCCTCTTGAAGAATCACCTTGGGATGACTGGATAAAAGGTGAATCGAATTATGAGGTTTCAGTCAAAAAGCCAGTTCATGGGCTTGAAGACGATGATGCTTTCGATGAGCTAAGCCGAGCTGATATAAAAATTCTGGATAAAGTTTTCTCAGAGTTTGGTCATTATAAGCGCTTTGAGCTTTGTGAATTAACGCACCGAATTTGTTCTGAGTGGCAAGATCCTCACGGGTCGTCTGTTGCGATCAATCCAAAATCCATTTTCATGGCTGGCGGGAAATCTGAAGCGGAAGCCGAAGCTCTCCTTGATAGAATGAGAGCGCGCGACCAACTCAAAAAATTCAGCAGTGAGCTAGCATGACAGTTTACTCACCATACAGGAAAGGCACCGTATTGGCCCCTGTTGGTGGGTCTAAACATCTACATATCATTTGTAACGATCCAGTGTACCATCCTGTCCATGGTTGCGAATGCGTACTGGTCGTTAATATCACCACGGTATATCCGGCTCCAGTACACCACGATCCAGCATGTATTTTACGTGCTGGAGAGCACCCATTTGTGCATCATGACAGTTATGTTTTCTATGCCGATGCTATTGTATGGAAAGTCCCTAATGTGGTTTCTAGGGAAGAAAGCGGAGAATTGGAAAAACACGCTGATATGGAAGAAAGCGTTTTTCAGCGTGTACTATCAGGATTCGAATCTTCTGATTTTACACCTAACAAGGTGCTAAAGTTTTATCGCCAACACTGCAAATAAACCCGGCCACAGCGCCGGGTTTTTTATTGCGCCGATCCCCATATGACCGCCACCCTATCTCGTTGATATACCAGTAGAAGATCTCAATACCTTCAGTTTTGCCCGCCACACCGATCCCTATGGTTAACGATGTCATTAATGGTAAACGGTTTACCAATGGTGAACTCGTTGCCACTCCTGCACCCGCCACCGCACCGGGTTTTTCATGCCCACCCCTAAAGCTATCTCCTGCCGTGCCGATAACACTAATGTCCAGAGAGACACGGCCTCAGGGCCGGAACAAGCTGATTGTCCGCATCACTCTTGCCCGCCGTGTGCGGGCTTTTTTTGCCGCTTACGCTTGCAGGTAAAAAAATATCGGCCAATAATGAAAGTGAAATATATCCATCACTTTGCTTGTTGCTCGACAAGTTACCGCCAGCGCTGGTCTGGCGGTTTTTTTTGCCCGCAATCCTGACCTGCACCGTCAGTGCGTCGTCGACAGCAGAGCCAGCGCCATCTGCACTACTATGTCATCTGCTTTATCAGCATAAAGACCTGTTATCTTCTCCTTTATTGCCAGATTAGTTATCGCCCGCCCCTCCCTCAGCAGCTCCATAGTCCCCCTACCAAGAACCTCTCCCACCTCAGGCATCATCTTCCTGTGCAAGTCAGCCACATCTTTGTTTCTCATGCCACCAACCTCCTCCTGTTAAGCCATGAAATCTTAGCACTGAGTCGAGCGCTGTACGGGTTTTTTGCGGCTGTAGAAAAATAAATACACAAAAAAATCACACACATAGCGTGTCATATTAAATTTATACACAATTTGTGATTGACCATTAAATCACAATATGTGAATATCTCTCCATCAGCAGGACGCTGGCGCAGTACGAAACGGATAGCAGCTCTTTGTAACAACGAGCGGGAAGCTCTACGGAAGGTGCCGAGAACGCACCGAACTCAAACAGTGGTTACTGAGTGCATTGTTGCGACAGTGCAGCCAGTAACTAACCGGAGGATTTATGGCGAACATCGTCTATGGCAAATCACTTAACCCTGTTGGAAAAGATAACGCGAAGTCACGCCGCAACGCTCGCCGGGCTGAAGAGGCTATTAAGGCGCGTGAGATTGAAGCGATTCTGGCGAGCGCATTTAGTCAGGAAGCGCCGCAGCGTCGCGTGGAACTGAGCCGCGCTGAGATTGCCTGCAAACGGCCGGCAGCTGACCGCGTAGTCAAGGCTGTAGAAACAGAGACGGAGTATCACAAGCAGATTCTGGCGGGCGCTGAGAAGTATGTCGGCGGCCAAATCGAAAACGGCATGTGCCTGCCGCAAGTTTCCATCTACGCAGCTGGCTATCGCAAATCTAAAGACATCGTAACGGCACGGTAACTATCTATGAACCAGAGCAGAATCACGGCAGCCCGACTTAGGGAGCAACTCACCTACGACGAAGAAACCGGGGTGTTTTGCTGGAAGATTCAGAAGGGATGGAAGTTCCCCGGAGATGTGGCCGGGTACATCCGTCAGGACGGATACGTTTATATCAGGGTTGATGCAATTCTTTATGCCGCGCACCGTCTTGCCTGGCTATACATGTACGGTGAGTGGCCTAAGGAATGCGTTGATCACATCAACAATGTCAAAAGCGATAACAGCAAAAATAACCTTCGAGCTGCTACCAATCAGGAAAACATGTGGAATCGTGTTGCGCAGAAAAATAACACCTCTGGATATAAAGGTGTTGGCTTCAACAAGCAAACGAAGAAGTGGAAAGCCACGATCAAATGCCACGGTGTAAAGATTCCACTGGGCGAATTCAAAACGCCTGAGGAGGCCCACAAGGCTTACTCGGAGGCATCTGAGAGACTTCACGGAAAATTTTCAAATACGGGCCTGTAAGGCCTTTTTACTGGAGCCCACCATGAGCAACACAGACTGGATTATCTGCTGGATAGTCACCGGGGCGCTTATGGTGGCGGGTTATTTAGGAGGGTGAGAATGGACGCAGCAACGATTTTAAGACTGGATTTGCAAAATTGTAACGGCGATATACACGAGCACGAGCTAGTAATCAGGGAGTGGCTGGAAATGGACGCAGCGCAGATTACAAATAAGGAGCGGAGCCATGCGATGCATAGCGCTTTCGGCTCGTCATTCGAAGCCGATGAAGCCCTGAACCGCATTCATGCCGATTTATTTGGATCGATTATCCGGGATTAGGCGTTGGGCCAGTAACCACTACAGGAGAGATAGGATGGAGTGGATTAGCTTAGAAGAGCGCACCCCAGAAGATGGAGAGCGCTGCGTGGTTTTCACCAGCGAAGGCGAGTACAAGCTAGGCAGTTATGATGAAGATGAAGGCAATTTTTATGACTTCGACTTCTTCGACCCTATTGATGGGGTGAAAGCCTGGCAAACAGTATTCGAGTGCACAATTTGAGTAACACCGCAGAGGCGATTCACTGAGTCGCTTCGACGCTGTTACGCACAGCAGGTTTGATAAATCCTTACAACCAGACAGTAACACTCCCTATGGGCACCGCAATGGTGCCCTTCTTTTTGACACCAACATAAACGAATTAAGGAACCCACGATGAACTATGCCATCGCGGGCGGTGCCGTCGTGGGCTCCGCTCAGTTTGATGAATCACTGTTAGACGTTATCACCCGCCGCCTCCGCACTGGCTGGCGCTCACTTGTAGACACGCTGAATCAGCGAGGCAATCCCCAATGACCATTCTCCCCGTGAACGGAACCGTACTGGTTCAGCAGCCCTGTGAGCGTCTCGGGAAGCTCTACGAAGCGTCATTCCCCGACAGCAAGGCCGGTATGCACGAAGCATACGTGTGGGCAGCGGAAATATCTCTCGGCTTCCATGAGAGCCAGAACGAAGACTGGGCTAACTGGAGTAAGCGCAATGCAGCATGACGATGAAGCGATCTGGACTGATTTCATGCAGGGGATGCTGGGCGAGCTGGCAGACCCTGAGACATACGAGCAAGCCGCACAGGAAGCGATTGCTGATTACCGTACGGAGCAACAGGCAGCAAAGATGGGGATGACATATGAGCGTTTATAAGGCTATCAGCGCAGTGGCGAAAGAGCTGGCTGAGCAAGGCATCAGGAAAGACAGCCGCAACTCTCAGCAGGGTTTCATGTTCCGCGGCATCGACGCCGTTTATAACGCGCTGGCGCCGGCACTGGTCAAGCACGGCTTGCTCATCCTTCCGCGCATTACAGAGCGCACGGTGACTGAGCGAACCACGCAGAAAGGCGGCGTCCTGTTCTATGTCGTCGTTAAGGCTGAGTTCGATTTCGTTGCCACGGAAGACGGCAGCACGCACACGGTAGTGACATATGGCGAGGCGATGGATAGCGGAGACAAAGCAACTAACAAGGCTATGTCGATCGCCTATAAGTACGCAGCATTTCAGGCGTTCTGCATCCCAACAGAAGAGACGGCTATCGATGCTGACGCAGAAGTTCATCATGTCGCGCCGCAGCAAAAACCGGCGCCGGCACCTGAAGCGGTCCTGAAGGCTTTCACAGAAGCGGCACAGAACAAGCAAAATCTTCCTGAGCTGAAAGGAGCCTTCGCTAAGGCATGGCAGATGCTGGAAGGCACGCCAGAGCAGGCTAAGGCGCAGGAGGTATACGAAATCAGAAAAACCGAGCTTGAAGGAGCTACAGCCTAATGCCAATCAACACGATCACAATCGCAGGCAATGTCGGGAAAGACGCTGTCCTGCGCGTCACTCCAAATGGGAAGCACATCGCGACGTTCTCGCTGCCAGCCAAATCAGGCTTCGGTGACAACGAGAAAACCTCCTGGCTGCAATGCAAAATGTTCGGAGCCATGGCTGAGAAGTTGTCCGCTTCCATCCTGAAGGGTGCGAAGGTCACAGTGACCGGCGAGTTTGTCATTGAGGAATGGGATAAGAACGACGGCAGTAAAGCGTCAATCCCTACCATCCTCGTTCGGGATATCGACCTGCCGCCAAAGCAGAACGGACAGCAACAGAGTCGGCCGCAGCAGCGTGGTCAATCTACCGAACCTGATTACGATCCCAATATCCCATTCTGATTTAACCCTCCACTAAGGCACCTGTATGGAACTTTCACCGCTTGAATCGGCGCATTACGCACGCCTGTCAGAAATACAGAAAGATCGCTTTCTGTGGCGTACAGAGCAGATGACGCCGCGTGAGAGGAAGTGTCAGCAGGTTGCCCTAGCCGCGGTAGAAGCAGCGCAGGCGGCGAAACGTGGCGAGGAGCATGAGCGCAGGTTAACGCCGGAGCGGAAAGCTGAAGTGCACAGGGAGTGCCTTCACATTCGCATCCACCGGCTCACTGCGATAAGCCCCGCCCTGCCCCGAATTCTGGTCACGAAGCCGGGGATATTGTGGATGGATTACACGACAGAGCGGCGCGGTAGGTTTGGCGCTGTGGTGCAGGACTAACTATTTCGCCGCTCAGCGGCACAGGAGATGACATGAGGCAGCAGGTGTTATTTGAAGGTGGTCGCGCAGCCGTGGTGCTTATAGACGACAGCAAAGGCCAGACGCACTTTATTAACCTGCGAAAGGTTAGTGCAATCACAACACGCGAGCATGACAGGGAGAAGTGCCTTCAGGAAGTTGAAGTGGTTACGGATGGCGGCGTCGCTGCATTCATCTTGAATTGCGACCTTTACACCGACCTTGTTGATGCCTGGCTCTTTGTTAACGCAGAAAACTGGCCGAAGCTAAAAGTCGCAGAGGGGCTTAAATCATGAAAAAGTACACAGAAGCAGAGCGCGCGGCGCTGATTGAATTCACAAAGCAAAGAATTGAAGCGCTGCGGTTCTCAATAAAGCAGCACGCATTTGAATCTATCAGGAAGCCACTGCAATCAGAGCTTGCGGTTGCAGAAATCGCCCTGGTGTCACTGACGGAGAAGCCTGTTCACCAGTCTTTAATTTATGGCTCTTGGTACGATGTTGACGAAGGTGAATATTGGACATCCGAATCAGACTGCCGAAGAATCGTATACACCGCGCCGCCCGTTGCCGCGCTGAGTATGCCGGATTATGAGGAAGATGAACAAGCCTTTAACTATGGCCTACACGCACTGATTGACTGCCTTGAGGATTGTGGGGATGCAGGGCAGGGATTGCGACTTGCCATAAGAGCCATGCGCCTGAACGCCACCGCGCCAGCAGAGGAGAAGAAGTGATGGCCAGCGATTTCGATGATGAATATTTGTCAGAGATGATTCATAACCCAAGCGAAGATGATGTGCGTCGCGCGCTGGCAAAGGAGCTACTGGCGCATCGTAAGGCTGAGCCAGCGGCTCCTGACGGTTGGATTAAGTGCAAAGACAGATTGCCTGCAGGAGAAGAATTCGTTCTTGCCTGTTGGTCACATACGGGCCATGTAGAAGACGTTTTCTTCGCTTTCGATGAGGATGAACCTGAGCAGCGTTACCATGTTTTATACGATGGCGAGCGGATGCTTCAGGGGCCAACCCACTGGAAGCCGCTGGAGTTGCCGCAGGATAATTAGACCTCTGATATACTGTTCGCATAAACAGTGTATTGGTGGATATATGCGCAAATTTGTCAGCGCCGGCGCAGCGTTCTACATGCTCGATAAGGGTGATAAGCTCACTAAGCACGAGATATTTCACCGCTACGACCCGGCTCGATTCGTAATCTGGCCCCGCAAAGGTGGCTGGGATGTGATGGAGTGCGTCGGTAATGAGTGGGTGCGGTTAACCGACAGCCTGTTCGAGTCGGAGAATGCAGCCTTCGTGTTCGCCTACGATAAGTTCTGTGCTGAGCAGGAAAGAGCGAGACGGAAATAGTTAACGAGATGGCCGCCCAATGAGGCGGTTTTTATTGCCTGTCATAAGGGGTGAGCATGCATTACTTCCTCATCATCATTTTCCATTCCGGCAGCGTTACGCATATCCCGTTTGATAACTCTGCCAGTTGTATCGAATCCGTTAAGACCATCAGCAAACAAATTCCAGCCAATACAGGCTATGTGACATGCCTGGTGGATAAGGGGAAGTGACTATGAATTTCGCAGATCCGATTGATGAAGCAGCAGCAAGAGAGCAGCAGCTGATAGAGGTGGCGCTGGCTAACAGGCCGGCGCCGCAGATGATTTATACAGGTGAATGTCACTACTGCGAGGAGCCAATCGACAAGGGGCACTTCTGCAGCGATGAGTGTCGGACTGACCATGAGCGCATGGTGTGGGCGCAGAAGCAGAGGAGCGTGGTATGAATATAACCCAGAGCACCATTCAACAGTTGGTTATCACCGAAGCTGACAGGCTAGACCCGGTAAAAGTGATGATTGAAAACCTCCGCCCCGGAGCTGGCAACATCACCATTACCTGCTTCGGCAGTTCATGGACGTCATACTGGGGCTCCATGTCTGACCGCACGATTCAAGAATTCTTCATCGACTGTAACGATTCATACCTTATCAACTGCCTTAGCCGTGGCATTCGATCAACCATCGAGGGGGAAGATAACGAAGCCAATATTGAATTCGTTAAAAAGGAAATTTTAAAGCTTCGCCGTGAGAAGGAAATCGACCAATTTGAGGCCCGAGAATATTGGGATGAGGCTGATGGAGCGGATGATGTGAAAGACATGGTTTGCAACTGGCACAGTCATTCATCTCTTCGCAAGGTGTTTGGAGATGAACCTTGGCACGCCAGCTGGCCCACCGTACCAAATCCGGATTACGAATACCTCGAAAGAATCGTGCAAGCCGTTCGAGGAGCCATTAAGCAAACCTCCGTCGTACCCGCCTAACCCACACTCACCCTATTCACTATCGCGCTCTGCGTGAGGAGTTGTTATGTCTGAAATTAGTCTATGGCGCGTTACAGCCGCCAGCTTTGGATGGGATGAATACGACTCATTTGTTGTATGGGCGCGCTCTGCCGA
>NZ_MLJJ01000041.1 GCF_002095575.1 Pantoea septica
TCATGCGCGGATTCATTATCAGAATTATTCCCCATTTTAGCTTGCGGAGTGCTCCCCGTTGATCAGTGTTCTTCTTGTTGATGACCATGAACTGGTGCGCGCCGGTATTCGCCGCATACTGGAAGATATGAAAGGTCTCGTGGTCGCGGGAGAGGCCTGTTGCGGCGAGGACGCGGTGAAATGGTGCCGATCTCATCAGGTTGACGTGATCCTGATGGATATGAATATGCCCGGCATCGGCGGGCTCGAGGCGACGCGAAAAATCGTGCGCTTCAATCCCCATATCAAAATTATCATGCTGACCATCCATACCGAAAACCCGCTGCCCGCTAAAGTGATGCAGGCGGGTGCGGCGGGTTATCTCAGCAAAGGCGCCGCGCCGCAGGAGGTGGTTAGCGCAATCCGTTCCGTGCACGCCGGCCAGCGCTATATCGCTTCCGATATTGCGCAGCAGATGGCGCTAAGCCAGATCGAACCGCAAAAAGCGGAATCGCCCTTCAGCTGTTTGTCGGAAAGGGAATTGCAGATTATGCTGATGATCACCAAAGGGCAAAAGGTGACGGAAATTTCCGAGCAGCTCAATCTCAGTCCTAAAACCGTTAACAGCTACCGTTATCGCATGTTCAGCAAGCTGAACATCAGCGGCGACGTAGAGTTAACGCATCTGGCCATTCGACATGGCCTGTTCAATGCGGAGCCGTTAATCAGTAGTGAGTGAAGTTTTCAACGCCAAAGCCTTTCTCAGCACGGTGACCAGCCAGCCGGGCGTGTACCGCATGTACGACGCCTCGGACACCGTGATCTATGTAGGAAAAGCCAAAGATCTCAAGAAGCGCCTCAGCAGCTACTTTCGCAGCCATGTCGGCAGTCGAAAGACCGAGGTGCTGGTCAGCAACATCCATCATATAGACGTCACCGTTACGCACACTGAAACGGAAGCGCTGCTGCTCGAGCATAATTACATCAAGCTCTATCAGCCGCGCTATAACGTGCTGATGCGCGATGATAAATCCTATCCGTTTATCTTTCTCAGCAGCGATA
The DNA here is from genome assembly GCF_002095575.1 of Pantoea septica. Taxonomy (GTDB): domain Bacteria; phylum Pseudomonadota; class Gammaproteobacteria; order Enterobacterales; family Enterobacteriaceae; genus Pantoea; species Pantoea septica. Next base: position 1,042 of record NZ_MLJJ01000041.1, read on the forward strand.
CTCATCCGCGCCTGGCCTACCATCGCGGCGCTAAACATGCGAAAGGCGAATATTTCGGCCCCTTCCCGAACGGCTATGCGGTACGTGAAACGCTGGCGCTGATGCAAAAAGTCTTTCCGATTCGCCAGTGTGAAAACAGCGTCTATCGCAATCGTTCCCGACCCTGCCTGCAGTATCAGATTGGACGCTGCCTTGGTCCGTGCGTCGCCGGTCTGGTGAGCGAAGAAGAGTATGCGCAGCAGACTGAGTACGTGCGGCTGTTTCTCGCCGGTAAAGATGACCAGGTGCTGAACATGCTGGTGAAGCGCATGGAAGAGGCGAGCATCGGGCTGCGCTTCGAAGAGGCGGCGCGTCTGCGCGATCAGATTCAGGCGGTGCGCCGCATTACGGAAAAGCAGTTCGTCTCCAATCAGGGCGACGATCTGGACGTGGTGGGCGTCGCCTACGACGCCGGCATGGCCTGCCTGCACGTGCTCTTTATTCGTCAGGGCAAAGTGCTGGGCAGCCGCAGCTACTTCCCGAAAGTCCCGGCCGATACCGAGCTGGCGGAGGTGGTGCAGACCTTTGTCGGTCAGTTTTACCTGCAGGGCAGCGAAGCGCGCACTCTGCCGGGCGATATCTTGCTGGACTTCGATCTGCCGGAGCGCGAACTGCTAGCCGCGTCGCTGAGCGAGCTGGCGGGGCGACGCGTGACCATTCAGAGCAAACCGCGCGGCGACCGCGCGCGTTATCTTAAGCTGGCGCGCACCAACGCGGCGACGGCGCTCACCACGCGGCTATCGCAGCACTCCACTATCCAGCAGCGGCTGGCGGCGCTGGCGCAGTTTCTCGAGCTGGACAAAATCAACCGCATGGAGTGCTTCGATATCAGCCATACCATGGGCGAGCAGACCATCGCATCCTGCGTGGTGTTCGACGCCAACGGACCGCTGCGCAGCGACTACCGCCGTTACAATATTGAAGGCATCACGCCTGGTGATGATTATGCGGCGATGAATCAGGTGCTGCGCCGCCGCTACGGCAAGGCGCTGGAAGAGGACAAAATTCCCGACGTCATTCTGATCGACGGCGGCAAGGGACAGCTGTCGCAGGCGAAGCAGGTATTTGCCGAGCTGGACGTCGAGTGGGATAAATCGCGACCGATTTTACTGGGCGTGGCGAAAGGCAGCGATCGTAAAGCGGGCCTCGAAACGCTCTTTTTTGAAGCGGAAGGCGAGGGCGTTTCGCTGCCGCCGGACTCCGCAGCGCTGCATGTTATCCAGCATATTCGTGACGACGCTCACAATCATGCAATTTCGGGCCATCGAAAAAAACGGGCAAAAGTAAAGAACACCAGCGCCCTGGAGAGCATCGAAGGCATTGGTCCAAAACGTCGCCAGCAGCTGCTTAAGTATATGGGCGGCCTGCAACCCTTGATGAACGCTACGGTTGAAGAGATCGCCAATGTGCCCGGCATTTCGTTCGCGCTGGCGGAAAAAATATACCATTCGCTAAAACACTAGCATTGAAACAGGTGAGGCAATGTAGGAACATAGGGGAAATTCTACCCATTCCAGACAGTTACCGGCATATGCAATTTAACATTCCGACGTGTCTCACCCTGTTTCGAGTCGTCCTGATTCCTTTCTTCGTGCTGGCTTTCTATCTGCCGTTCTACTGGGCGCCGTTCGCCACCGCGCTGATCTTCGTGGTCGCTGCGGTAACCGACTGGTTCGACGGATTTCTCGCCCGTCGCTGGAAGCAAACCACGCGCTTTGGTGCTTTCCTTGATCCTGTGGCCGATAAGGTAATGGTGGCGATTGCGCTGGTCCTGGTGGCGGAATATTTTCACTCGTGGTGGATTACTCTGCCGGCCGCGACCATGATCGCGCGCGAAATTATTATTTCTGCGCTGCGCGAGTGGATGGCGGAGATCGGCAAGCGCAGCAGCGTCGCCGTCTCCTGGATCGGCAAGGTCAAAACAACGGCGCAGATGCTTTCGCTGGTGGCGCTCCTGTGGCGTCCCGACACCACCGTTATCGGCGTAGGCGTGGTGGCGCTTTATATCGCCGCCGTGCTGACATTCTGGTCAATGTTTCAGTATTTAAGCGCTGCGCGCGGCGATCTGCTCGATAGCTGATCGAAGCGACTTAAAAAGCAGCAAACGCACGCACCGTGAAGATAATTCTGTTGACTCAGTGCGTCAGGTCAGTAGAATGCAACGCATCGAACGGCGGCAAGGCTGCCAGAAGATAAGCAAAATCAGCAAGTTCCATTAGATTGCTGAAAAATGCGGGAATAGCTCAGTTGGTAGAGCACGACCTTGCCAAGGTCGGGGTCGCGAGTTCGAGTCTCGTTTCCCGCTCCAGATTTGCAGGTCAGGATAGCCTGACGGCACAGCGGATAAAGGCGCGTTGGCAGAGTGGCCATGCAGCGGATTGCAAATCCGTCCACCTCGGTTCGACTCCGGGACGCGCCTCCACTTTACACCTTGCCCGGGTGGTGAAATCGGTAGACACAAGGGATTTAAAATCCCTCGGCTTATGGTCGTGCGGGTTCAAGTCCCGCCCCGGGCACCATCGCTATCGATTTAAAAAACCAAATTAAAACAAAGCAGTAGTAAGCAATGTCGTGACCGCCTTCAGGGCGGTTTTTTTGTGCCTGCGTTTTCTGCCTGACGCACCGTCAGCAGTTACAGCTTCTGGGCTGGTCACCATATGAGCAGAACGCTGCAAGCGTTATGCCCAGCACATTTAATCAATATAAGCGTTGATGTAAATAGCGTTACTTTACCTCCTCATCAAAAGGGGAGGTTATGATGGAAACTAGGTACGCTAAAGATGCTATTCATGTATGTCGTTTAATGTTTGGACAGGCCGTGCTTGAGCTGCTGGCCGAGCGTCAACCGGTAACCAACCGCGCGCTAAAAGAAAAGATCAAAGTGATGTTGCCCGATGCCAGTCCTGAACTGGTTTATCGAACGGCGATGGAGCTGCTCGATCACTCTCTGCACTGATGGTGCGCTATGTTCGTGTTGTCCTGACATTCTTATGTCGGGCAACAGTCCGCGGGGAGCGCGGTAACGGTAAAATAAAACCCGGCGCGAGCCGGGTTTTTTCATTACGACTGCGGCTGTCCAACCGGACCTGAGCCCAGCGTGCCGCCCGGCGACGACTGACCGCTTGGCGCATGAGGACGACCATCCGATTTAATCGCGTCGCTGCGGTGCATACAGCCCGCCAGCGCCAGTACCGCCAGCGTAATGCAGATCCCTTTCTTCACGTTGTTCATCGTTGCCACCTCATTCTCCGGTATTGAAAAAGAAAGCATAAAAATGCAATGAAATTAAAGCGTAGCAGGCCGGCGCCAGCGCACCAGCTTTAAACGAATAAATGAGCGTATGGCGGTAAAATTTGACCCGCCTCTCATCTGATAGCGCCGGGGGTGCAAACCGCCGCGCGATGCGATACTTTTTCGCCTCAGCAACGCGGCATGGGCTGCGGTAACAAAAAAGGAAACGAGATGCAGGGCGTCGTGAAGTTTATTAAAGGCTGTCTACTGTTTGCTCTGCTGTGGGGCCTGTTTATGTGGTTCTGCTTCTGGCAAAAGGAGGGAATGGAGACAGGGATGGCGATCTTACAAAGCCTTTATGCGGGCGTTATCTATCAGGCGATGACCACGCTCATCGCGCGCTTCAAGGCGCGTCGGCAGGCCAAACCCCTTTAATGGCGATGCGGCTTCCGCCGCATCGCGTCATCAGCCGTACATCACTCAAATTTGCCGGTCAGGCGGCGATGAAAATCGCTGCTGCGGCTATCCAGACCGACAATCGTCACCTGCGCGCCGTGGCGCTGATAGCGGTATTCAATGCCGTCGAGCGCGGCCACCGACGAGGCGTCCCAGATTTGCGCATCGCTCAGATCGATCGTCACCTGTTTCGGGTCATGGCCGTAGTCAAAGTGCTCAAACAGATCGTTGCTGCTGGCGAAAAAGAGCGGGCCGCGCACGCGATAGCGTACCGACTGACCGTCGGAGCTGACTTCGCGCTCGGCGTGGATCACGTGGGCGATACGGCGCGCAAACAGCATCATGGCGGCGATCACGCCCGCCAGCACACCCAACGCCAGGTTGCCACTCCATACCGTGACGCCAATCGTCAGCGCCATCACCAGCGTCTCTGACCAGGGCATGCGCTTGAGCGTGGCGGGCTGCAGGCTATGCCAGTTTACCGTCTTCACCGCGACCACCATCATAATGCCTGCCAGCACCACCATCGGAATTTGCGCCATGACGGCGCTCAGGCCGGTTACCAGCAGCAGCAGCACCAGCCCGGCCACCAGGGTCGAAACGCGCGTGCGCGCCTTGCCCAGCTCGACGTTGACGATGGTCTGGCCGATCATCGCGCAGCCGGCGATGCCGCCGTAGAAGGCGGCGAAAATGTTAGCGACGCCTAATCCCCAGGACTCGCGACGCTTGCTGGAGAGCGTATCGGTCAGATCGTCCACCAGTTTGGCGGTGAGCAGCGACTCCATCAGGCCGACAAAGGCGATGCTGAGCGCGGTCGGCCAGACGATTTGCAGCGTCTGCAGGCTTAACGGCACCTGGAGCGCATTGAAACCGGGCAAGCCGGCGCTCATTGGGCCTTCGTCGCCCACGTTGGGCACGCGCCAGCCCATCAGTAACGCGACGGCGGTGACTACCAGGATAGCGACCAGCGGCGAGGGCACGCTTTTCAGCAGGCGCGGCAGCAGCAGCACGATCGTTAGCGTCACGGCAAACAGCAGCCACACCAGCGAGTTCTGCCCCCAGACGTGCGGCACCTGCGCGAAGAAAATCAGTACGCCGAGCGCATTGACGAAGCCGAGCATCACCGAGCGCGGAATATAGCGCATCATGCGCGCCAGACCGGCCAGGCCGAACAGGATCTGAATCACGCCGCCCAGCACCACGGCGGGCAGAATATAGGCCACGCCGTGCGTATGCACCATCGGGCCGATCACCAGCGCCACCGATCCGGCGGCGGCGGTTACCATCGCCGGACGGCCGCCCAGTATAGAGAGCGTCAGGCAGAGCACCACGGACGCCACCAGGCTGACCCTGGGGTCGACGCCGGCGATCACGGAAAAGGAGATCACCTCTGGGATCAGCGCCAGCGCGGTGATCACGCCGGCCAGACATTCGCGGGTGAGCAGGGCGGGGGAACGCAGCACGCGGCCCATGCTCAGGTCGTTGTCCAGGGAGTGGATAACGTTATCAGGTTGGTTCATAAATGTGCAGGCTCTTTTTGATTATTCGCTCTCGCAACAGAAGCGAGGCGCGCAGCAGAAATTAAGCTGGAGAGGGTACTGTCTGAAAGGAAAATTTGCCAGCAATGGCGGAACGGGCAGGATAACTCCATCCCTGGAGTCAGGATTACACCGTTAAATCGTCGGGGGTTTTATGCACCACCAGCTCCAGCAGCTGACGATAGATGTCGAGCGTCGCCGGATCCGACTCCAGCTCCAGCCGGTGGATCAGCTTAGCAATAATCGCTTTATTGGTCACAGGGTTGCCAGCCTGAAGAATTTCCGCGATGGCTAAACCCAGCATTTCCATCTCGCTAGCGCCACTGTTGGCCGCTGCGTTGAAGCGATCACCCATTTCTTTATCGGTTTGCGAAACAGCGTCTTGCATGTGTCAGTCCTGAAATAGCCCTGGCATCCAGATCGAATACCAGATCAATAACGATGAAAATCCCCTTACATGGACAGATGTAAAGGGTGCCAGCTCATCAAAAAAAGGACCTCTGAAGGTGGAAATCCACTGACACCTTCAGAGGCGACGCAAACGCATCATTCGTTACGGAATCGTTATCCGATTCATGGGACGTAAAGTTATACAATGAAGGTGTACAGACACAAGGGTAATATTGAGCAATTTGTGCTATTTGTTAATTATCAATCACATAAATGTGTACCATGTGAAGTAAAGCTGTACAGGTTGTTTGTACAATGAGACACTTGTACAGCTATAGGGGGCAATATGCGGCGTTTCTGGTCGCTGTTTAGCTGAAAAGCTTTAACTTCGACGTCAGTTTTCGCACCTGTTGTTTCTCGCCGACCAGCGCCAGCCCCAGCAGGCGCCACTCGCTGGCCGGGATTTCGCGCATCGCCGCGCTAAAGGCCGCATAGTCGGTGGTAGTCTGACCCTGCTCAGGAAAGAGCACCAGATCGCACGCCAGCTCGGCACAGCGGGCGCGCAGCGCGTCCATCTCGGCGTGGGTGGCTGCCAGCACCGGAATGCCGACCGGGATAAGGCCGGGATAGCTGCAGGCGTCGGCATCCTGTAACGCCTCGCCGACCAGCGCGGGATGGCGCTGGCCGAGAGTCAGCGCGATGACCGCCGCGGCGTTGGCGGCTTTACCAGGGGCGAGATCGTTTTGCAAAATCATGACGCAACGAGGGTCTTGCATAGCACTTCTCCAGACAGAAAAAGCGCATTGTGACCCGCTCTTCAGCCGGCGTCTGGAAGATTTGTGCAGGCCTGCTGATAGCGCGCCGGGGTCAGATGACAGGCGCGCTTAAACCAGCGGCCCAGGTGGCTTTGATCGGCGAAGCCCAGCGCCGCAGCGACGTCGGCGGCAGGGACGCCTGCCGCCAGCTGGCGGCGGGCCTGGGATAAGCGCCACTGCACCAGCCAGGCGTGCGGCGGTAAGCCCCACTGCGCCTGAAACAGGCGCGAAAGGCGAAATCGATCCAACTGCAGCGCCTCGGCCATCGCCTGCAAACCCGGATTAAGCGCATGATGAGCGATAAGCCAGTCGCGCGCCTGCTGCGCCAGCCGGCGATCGTTATCCGCCGCGCGCGGTTCGCTGCGCCATAGCGGATGCTGGCTCAGCTGCAGGAAGAGGCGGTCGAGCGTGGCCTCTTTGATCAGCGCCGGATGGTCGTGCCACAGCGCGTCGAAACAGTGCCAGACGGACCAGGCGAGCGCCCGATCGTCGCGCAGCGTGGCGGCGAAGCGGAGTTCATCGCCGTGGCCGGCGGTGCAGAGCGGCGTCAGCTGCTGCGCGATCTGCTGCGGGGAGAGATAGAGCATGCGATAGGTAAAGCCCTGTTCATCCACCGCGTCGCCGTCGTGCAGCTCTTCTGGCTCCAGCATAAATACCGTGCCGGGGCGGCTGCGGTGCTGTTTACGGCGCGAGTGAAACTGCTGCACGCCTTGCTCTGTCACGCCGATCAGATAGCTGTCGTGCCAGTGGGGGTCGTAGGCGTGGCCGGTGAAATGCGCGCGGATAGCCTCGATGCCGTGCAAGGGGTCGCGGCGCAGATCTATCCAGTTACTGTTGCGATCGGGCATAGTAGCTCCAGTTTTACCCCGTCTGGGTAGTAATATGACTTTAAAACCCGACGACACACGCGTCATTATTTAACGTCCTGTGCTATTTTCATTAGCAATTTGCTCGGCGTATAATAACGCACTCATTTAGTTAGAACTCTAATAATCAGGTCGCTACGCTTTGACTCTGCACTATAAAACCTTTACCCATCTACTCTACCAGACCGCGCACGCGTGGCGGCTGGCTGTCGATCGTCACCTTAAACACAGCGGCCTGAGCATGAGCAGCTGGATGGCGATCGGCCTTATCGCCAGTGAAACGCGGCCGCTGACCCAGACGGAACTGGCGCAGATGCTGGGTCTGGAAGACGCCAGTATGGTGCCGCTTATCGACCGTCTGGTGAAACAGGAGCTGCTGACGCGCGTGCAGCCGCCGGAAGATCGCCGCAAACGCCATCTGGTGCTGACGGAAAAGGGCAATCAGGCTTTCGCCCTGGTGAAAAGCGAGGCGGACGCGCTGCGCGCCGATCTGCTCGGTGATATCGATCCGCAGGCGCTGGCGACGACGGAGCAGGTGCTGCAACAGTTGCTGACGCGTATGGGAAATATGTAACGGTGGCACGGCGCAATCCCTATGCGCAGCGCGAATGGTTGCCGCATGAAAAACCCATGCTGCCGGGATCGCCCTCGACCCCGATTCATTCGCCGCCGAAACGGATTGCCTTTGGCCTGATAGGCCTGCTTATCTCGCTTACCGGCGCGCTCAGTAACGCGCTGGTGACCGCCAATTTGACCAACCTGCAGGGCACGTTCGCCGCCTACTCTAACGAAATCGCCTGGCTGCCCGCCGTCTACGTGATGGGCAACATCTCCATCAACCTGCTGCTGGTGAAGTTCCGCCAGCAGTTTGGCCTGCGCGTATTTACCGAGGCCTTTCTGGTGCTCTATGTGCTGGTGGCTTTTTTCCATCTCTTTGCCAACGATCTCAGCTCAGCGATCATTGTGCGCACCGCCCACGGCATGGCGGGCGCGGCGCTCAGTTCGCTGGGGATCTACTATCAGGTACAGGCGTGGCCGGCAAAGCACCGGCTGAAGGCGCTGGTGATCGGCCTGACCGTCTCACAGTTCGCCATTCCGATGGCGCGGCTTTTTTCGTCCGAGCTGCTGCAGCTGGAGGAGTGGCGCGGGCTCTATCTGTTCGAGCTGGGCCTGGCGATGATCGCGCTGGGCTGCGTGCTGGTGGTGAAGCTGCCGCCGGGCGATCGCATCAAGGCTTTTGAAAAGCTCGATTTCGTCACTTTTATGCTGCTGGCGCCGGGGATGGCGCTGCTCTGCGGCGTGCTGTCGCTGGGGCGCATTGAATGGTGGTTTTCCACGCCCTGGCTCGGCATCTGCCTGGCGATAGCGCTGGTGCTGATCGTCGCGGCGATCGTCATTGAACACAATCGAAAAAATCCGCTGATCAATACGCGCTGGCTCAGCAGCGGCAACATGGTGCGTCTCGGCATCGTGATGATTATGATACGCATCGTCCTGGCGGAGCAGAACACCGGCGCCGTGGGCTTTTTGCAGCAGCTGGGGCTGCTCAACGATCAGATGCGCGGCCTGTCGCTGGCGATTATCGGCGGCATGACGCTTGGCATCGCCACCAGCGCGCTGACCATCCGGCCCGCGCACCTTAACTGGCCGATCGTCACCTCGCTGGCGGTGATGATCGTCGCCTCGCTGATGGATGCGCAGGCCAGCCCGGTCACGCGCGCCAACAATATGTATCTCAGCCAGTTCCTGCTCGGCTTCAGCAGCACCTTTTTTATGGCGCCCGCGATGCTGATCGGCATCGGCAGCGTGGTGACGCAGCCGAAAAATCTGGTGAGCTTCGTGGTGCTGTTCGGCATGAGCCAGAACCTGGGCGGCCTGATCGGCTCCGCGATTCTCGGCACCTTTCAGGTCTGGCGGGAGAAGTACCACTCCAGCCTGCTCGGGGATCAGCTCTCGCTGCTCGATCCCAACGTTACGGAGCGCCTTGGCCAGTACGGCGCGCTGTTCAACAGCCAGCTGGGCGATCCTGTGCTGCTGAGCGCGCAAAGCACCAGCCAGCTACAGGCGGTGGCAACGCTGCAGGCGAACGTGCTGGCCTATAACGACACCTATTTACTGACGGCGGCGCTGGCGCTCATCACCCTGATGTGGGCGCTGTGGCGTCTCTCCCGTCAGCGATACCTCAACTGGCGGCAGGCGCGCTTTAATCTGATGGAGCAGCGTCTGGCGGCAGCGTCACAAGAATCTATGGAGTCACGATGAGTCAGCAGGATGAACTTCAGGCGGCAGAGCGCGAGCGCGCTAACCGGCGGCGCATTCTTTCCATTGCGGCGGGAAGCGGCATCGCCATTCTTGGCGTACTGATCATTTTATACGCCTGGCAGCTCTGGCCCTTTACCAGCGCCATACAGAGCACTGAGAACGCCTATGTGCGCGGCCAGGTGACCTTTATCAGCCCGCAGGTTAATGGCTACCTTACCTCGGTGGAGGTAGTGGATCTTCAGCCGGTGCAAAAAGGGCAGCTGCTGATGACCATCGACGATCGCATCTATCGTCAACGCGTGCATCAGGCGGAGGCGCAGCTGGCGATGAAGCAGGCGGCGCTCAGCAACAACCTGCAGCAGCGCCGCAGCGCGGAGGCCACCATCGCCAGTAATAAGGCTGCGCTGGAGAACGCCAGAGCGCAGGCGATAAAAGGGGGCTTCGATCTGAAGCGCGTTGAAAATCTGGCTGCCGACGGCTCGCTCTCGGTACGTGAACGCGATGCGGCGCGCGCCGCCAACGCGCAGGCGCAGGCGGCGGTGCGTCAGGCGGAGGCGCAGGTAGCGGTAGCGCAGCAGAATCTGCAAACCGTGATCGTCAATCGCGCGTCGCTGGAAGGCGACGTCGCCAGCGCCCAGGCGGCGCTGGAGCTGGCGCAGATCGATCTTGCGAATACCCGCATCGTTGCGCCGGACGCCGGGCAGCTCGGCCAGCTTTCGGTGCGCAAAGGGGCCTATGTTACGGCGGGCACGCGACTGACCTCGGTGGTGCCGGACCATAAGTGGATTATCGCCAATATGAAAGAGACGCAGCTGGCGGATATTCGGCCGGGCCTGCCGGCGACCTTCCGGGTCGATGCGCTCAACGGCAAGCGCTATAACGGCCATGTGGAATTTATCTCGCCGGCGGCGGGATCCGAGTTCAGCGCGATTTCGCCAGATAACGCCACCGGCAACTTCGTCAAAATCGCCCAGCGCATTCCGGTGCGTATCGCCATTGATGCGGAAGATATGCGCGAGCTGCGCCCCGGCATGTCGGTGGAGGTCAGCATCGATACCGCCGCGCAACCGCGCGATAAGGCGGTGAAGTAATGAGGCGGCTGTTATGCGCCGGCCTGGCGGCGCTCACGCTGGCCGGCTGCGCCACCGAGGTAGAGAAAGCGCCCGCATCGCTGCCGATTCCGCCGCAGTGGCGTAATCAGGTCGGACCCGCCGCCGCGCCGGAAGCGGAGTGGTGGCGCGCCTTCGGCGACGACAACCTTAACCGGCTGGTGACGCAGGCGCTGCGCAATAACCTCGATATCCTCACGGCGCGTTCGCGCGTCGAACAGTATCGCGCCGAACTGCGCGCGGCGCAGGGCGACAACTTCCCGACGCTGAGCGCGGGCGTCGGCGCGACGCATCAGCGCGCGCTCTCTGCCGCTACCGGCCAGCCCTACGAGAGCGCCGTCTATCAGGGGCTGCTGCAGGCGAGCTACGATGTCGACCTGTGGGGCGCGCGCAGCAGCAGCATCGCGGCCAGCGAAGCGTCGCTGGAGGCGCAGCGCGCGGCGGCGTCGGCGGCGGAGCTGACCGTCGCCAGCTCGGTAGCGTCGGGCTATCTGAGCCTGGTGGCGCTGGATGAGCAGCTGCGCGTCACCGAGGCGACGCTTGAGACGCGCGGCAATTCGCTGCAGCTGGCGCAGCGCCAGTTCGAAACCGGCTACAGTTCGCGGCTGGAGTGGATGCAGGCGGCGTCCGAGTTCCAGACGGCGAAGGCGCAGGTGCCGCAGCTCAGGCATCAGATTGCCCAGCAGGAGAACGCTCTGAGCATTCTGGTCGGGATGAACCCGCGCGAGATCGCGCGTCGCCCGCAGTTCAACCAGATTATGCCGCAGCGGATGCCGCAGCTGCTGCCGTCTCAGCTGCTTAACCGGCGGCCCGATATCGTCGAGGCGCAGCGCCTGCTGCTGGCGGCGGACGCCACGCTCGCCTCGTCGCAGGCGAAGCTGCTGCCGTCCCTCAACCTGACCGCGAGCGGCACCCTGCAAAGCAGCGAGCTGCATCAGCTGATCGACAATCCGTTCCGCCTCTGGAGCATCGGCGGCAGCGTGCTGGCGCCGCTGCTGAACCGCGAAGCGCTGACGGCGCAGGTGGACGTGTCGATGGCGGCGCGCAACCAGGCGCTTTACGGCTATGAGAAAGTGGTGCGCAACGCCTTCTCTGAAGTGAACGACGCGATGGACGCCATTCTGCAAGGGCAGGCGCAGCTGGCGGAGCTGCAGAAGCAGGAAGAGTACGTCTCTGAGGCGCTGCGCATCGCCCGCAATCGCTATCAAAACGGTTACGCCTCCTATCTTGACGAGCTGGACGCGCAGCGCACGCTGTTCACGACCCAGCTCAATCTGGTCTCGGTGAAAAACAACCTGCTACTGGCGCAAATCGCCCTGTACCGCGCGCTGGGCGGCGGCTGGCAGGCGCAGTAGGCCCTTTACGCGCGGCGGCGCGGGCCGCCGCGTTTTCAGCACGCTGCTTTCCATAAAATCCTTTCAGCAATAATCCCTTAGACGTTTTCTGTTTTTTGTCTGTCAAGATTTCGCTTGCAATAAAAACAAGGCTGCGCATAATCGCAAACCGCAATAATAATGATTATCAGTAACTTTAGCATTAGGGATCGACTATGCGCCGTTCGCTTTCTTCTCCCGGATTTAAACCGACGCTGCTCGCCTTATTGGTCAGCGCCGGTTGTTTGCCAGTGATGGCTGCTACCCCGCAAGCCCGAGATTCCGCTTCAACCACCGGCAGTGACGAGCAGGTCCTGACCGTCACCGCCGCGCCGCAGAGCGATTTCAAACCCGGCGGCGACCAGCTGGTGCCCGCTTATCTTGATGGCCAGGTGGCCCACGGCGGCCGTCTCGGCATGCTGGGCGAGCAAAAGGCCATGGATGTGCCGTTCAACGTTATTGGCTTCACCTCGAAGATGATCCAGGATCGGCAGGCGAAAACTATCGCCGACGTGGTGAAAAATGACGCGGGCGTGCAGAGCCTGCAGGGCTACGGCAACTTTGCCGAAACCTACCGCATTCGCGGCTTTACGCTGGATGGCGACGATATGACCTTCGGCGGGCTGCCGGGCGTCGTGCCGCGCCAGGTGATGGACGCGTCGCTGATCGATCGCGTCGAGATCTTCAAAGGTGCCAACGGCCTGCTCAACGGCGCCGCCAGCAGCGGGGTAGGCGGCATGATCAATCTTGAGCCGAAACATGCCGAGGATCTGCCGCTGACGCGCGTCGGCGTCGACTACACCTCGGCGCAGCAGATCGGCGCGACTACCGATATCGGCCGCCGTTTCGGCGACGATAACCAGTTCGGCGTGCGCCTGAACGCGGTGCATCGCGAAGGGGAAACCGGCGTCGACGGCGAGCAGAAGCGCACCACCGCCGCATCCCTCGGGCTGGACTACCGCGGCGAACGCCTGCGCACCTCGCTGGACGTCGGCTATCAGAAAAAGACCTTCCACGATGCCGACAACGGCGTCAACATCAGCGGCATCGACTTTATTCCAACGCTGCCGTCGAACAGCCACAACTACAGCCAGGACTGGGTCTACAGCGATATCGAGTCAGAGTTCGGCATGGCGCGCGCCGAGTATGACGTTACCGACAGCTGGACGCTTTACGGCGCAGTGGGCGCGCAGCACTCCCACGAGCTGGGCGACTACGCGTCGCCGAAGCTCACCGATGCAGACGGCAACGCGCAAATCGGCCGTCTTGACACCAACCGCATCATCAACAACTTCAGCGGCATGGCCGGGCTGCGCGGCCGCTTCGATACCGGCTTTATCAGCCATAAGGTCAACGTCGGCTATTCCGCCTACACCTCGCGCAACAACACCGCGTGGCGCATGGCCTACGGCGCGAACACCGAATCGACCAATATCTATCACACCGGCAAGGTGCCGAATCCGACCAATAACCTCACCGGCGGCGACTACAGCGATCCGCTCACCACCGGGCGCAACCGCACCCAGGGCTACCTGCTGAGCGACACGCTGGGCGTGCTGAACGACAGCGTGCAGCTGACCTTAGGCGCGCGCCATCAGAAAGTGGTGGTGCGCAACTACAGCAACGCCACCGGCGCCGAAGATACCTCGAGCCGCTACACCGACAGCCGCTGGATGCCGACCTACGGCATTCTTTATAAACCGCTTGAGTCGGTGGCGCTCTACGCCAACCACACCGAGTCGCTGCAGCCGGGCGAGGTGGCGCCGAACAACGCCACCAACTACGGCACCACGACCGGCATCGCCCATGCGAAGCAGAATGAGGTGGGCGTGAAGGTCGATTTCCAGCGCGTGGGCGGATCGCTGGCGCTGTTCGAGATCAAGAAGCCGTCGGGCATTCTCAACGGCGACGGCAGCTATGGCCTGGACGGCGAGCAGCGCAACCGCGGCGTGGAGCTGAATATCTTCGGCGAACCGGTGCTGGGCGTGCGTCTCACCGGCAGCGCGACCTGGATCGATCCAGAGATGACCAAAACCGAAAACGGCAGCTACAACGGCAAGGATGCCATCGGGGTGCCGCGCTACAGCCTGGTGTTCGGCGGCGAGTATGATATCAGACCCATTGACGGCCTGACGGCGACGGCCCAGCTGCAGCGCACCGGATCGCAGTGGGCGGATGCCGCCAACAGCAAAAAGATCGACAGCTATACCACGCTGGATCTGGGAATGCGTTACCGCATGAAGGTGAAAGAAAACGATCTGGTGTGGCGCGTCGGTCTCGATAACGTGACGAATGAGAAGTACTGGTCCTCTGTCGACGATACCGGCACCTATCTGTTCCGCGGCGACGGCCGCACGCTGAAGGCCGGCGTCAGCTACGACTTCTGACCCGCTAGCGGGACGCGCTTCGCGTCCCGCTTTTTTTGCTCAAGAAAAGGCTGGCGGACGGCCCGGTTTCTATTACACTGGTCGCCGCCGCAAGCCTGCGGCGATCCACCGATTTCCGTTGAGAATCTATGCTTCCACTGTCGCCGCACGATCCGCAAGATGAGCCCCTTCGCCAGACAATGGACGATGCGCACTTCGCCATCGTGGTGCTTGCGGTGACCTCTGTTACGCTTATAATCTTCGTCCTGTTGGTGACGCTCTGGATGAGTTAAAGAGAGAATCGTAAGCGGCAGGAAGGTTCAGAAGGAGAAAGTATGGAATCGCGAGATGACAAACTGATCGCCATTATTGGTCTGCTGACCGCCTGCTTGATCGGCGTGGTCTTTCTCTTTGCGATGACCTGGCTCACCGATGTTCGCCATCCCGCCGATCCGTCGCTTGAAGTTCAGAGCTGCACGCCGAAAAAACCGCCCGTTCACCCCTCCTGAAATCTGGTCTGAAACTTGATCTGCTGACTGCGCAACACCAGCGCCAGTCCCTCATGCAGCGTGCGGTTGCCGTTGGGATCGCCCAGCCCGAACAGCGCGCCCGGCGAGCGGCGATCGTCAGCCCAGGCGGGATATTCCACCACCGGATAGAGGGAAACGCCCTCCAGACCGACTCCCTCATCGAGCGCCAGCATCACCTCTTCGCTGATATGCTGCAGCCATGCGGCGCGCGCTTCGCCTTCCGCGCCGGTTTCCGCCAGCAGCAGCGGACGCTGATAGCGCTGCCAGCACTGCGCCAGCAGGCGATGCAGCGGCTGGCGCAGCGGATGCGTCGCCGACATCGGCTCGCCGGGAAAGAACCAGTGATTGTCGGGATAGTAGTTGAGCCCGAGAATATCGAGGCAATCTTCGCTGCCGCCGAGTTCGCTGTCGATGCGGCCCGCCAGCATGTCCCAGGCCTCAAACTGCGCCTGATGCTGGACGTCAGCGTAGGGTTTGCTGTCGGGGTTATGGGGATCGCTGGCGATCTGCACCAGCGGATCGGTGAGTACGAAGCGCGCTTCGGGATAGACCTCGCGGATAGCGTGGATCGCCGCCAGCGACGCGCGCACCAGCTGACGCTTCAGCTCTCTGCCGCGGTTGGCGACGTGGGGATTGAACCAGGCGACGTCGGCTCCGGCCCATGACCAGAATGAAATCTGGTTGATGGGCGTGAAAAAGGGACGCTCGATGCCCTCATCGCGCATCACCTGCGCCATGGCGCGGGCGAAACGGGCGAAATGCTCGATAAACGACGCCTTCCAGATATTCAGATGATCGGGATAGCCGAAGTGCGCCAGCTCCCAGATAATCTCCATCTCATGGCGTCTGGCCGCCTGCACCATCGGCAGGAAGCTGCTCCAGTCGTAGCGGTCCGGCTCTTTTTCAATCAGATACCAGCGCGCGCCGTCGCGCGCCGTATGCAGACGCTGCGCCGCCAGCGCGGCGTAATCTTTATCCAGCAGCATATCGTGGCCGCTGCTGATCACCATGTCCAGCCGCTTGCCCGCGGTGCGACAGGCGGTAGAGCAGGGAAAGCTGCCCTGAAAAAAACTTTTAAACAGCCGGGGATGATGGCGCTGAAGCAGGGATGAATCTGACGTCATGGTCCGCTCCTGTAACTGGCCGGTCGTGATAGTCTGGCTAAGTCTAGCTGAAAAAACGGCGCTGTCTGGCTGCTCTCAGACTGCGCGTATAGCCATATCCGGCGAAGCGTTAAATAATAAGAGCGTGTCGATTATTCAGGGAACCCCAATGACCGAAGCGTTAAATCTGCTGACTGAACAGCCCGACGTCAGCTGGCTTGAGGAGATTATCGGCCCGCGCAGCGCCCGCCACCCCGGCCTGAGTGGCATTCATCCGCTGGCGGACGGGCTCGACGCTTTCGCTGCCCGCTACCTGCTGATGGGCAAAGCGGAGCGCACGCTGGATGTGCAGTATTACATCTGGCAGAACGATATGTCGGGACGCCTGCTGTTCAGCGCGCTGCTGGAGGCGGCCGGGCGCGGCGTGAAGGTGCGGCTGCTGCTGGACGACAACAACACGCCGGGCCTGGACGATACGCTGGCGCGTCTCGATCGCCATCCCAATATCACGGTAAAGCTGTTTAATCCGTTCTCGTTCCGCACCCTGCGCGCGCTGGGCTATCTCTCCGATTTCGCCCGGCTTAATCGCCGCATGCACAACAAGAGCTTTACCGTGGACGGCGTGGCGACCATTGTCGGGGGGCGCAACGTCGGCGATGAATATTTCGCGACCGGCAGCGAACCGCTGTTCGCCGATCTCGACGTGCTGGCGATCGGGCCGGTGGTGGAAGAGGTTTCGGAAGATTTCGAGCGCTACTGGCAGAGCAAACCGGTGGCGCCGCTAAAGAGCGTGCTGGACGAGAGCGAGCATCAGGACGGCGCGGTGGCGCTGCCGCCCGACTGGCGCGACAGCGAGGCGGTGCAGCGCTACCTGGCGCGGCTGGAAAGCTCGCACTTCGTCAGCCAGCTGGAGCAGGGCACGCTGAGCATGACCTGGGCGCGCGCGCGTCTGCTGAGCGACGATCCGCGCAAGGGGCTGGGCCGGGCGAAGCGCAGGAACCTGCTGCCGCAGCGCATGCTGGAAGTGATCGGCGTGCCGCAGCGGCAGTTCGATATCATCTCCGCCTATTTCGTTCCCACGCGCGCCGGCGTCGCCCAGCTGTTGGCGTTGAAACGGCGCGGGGTGAAAATCGCTATTCTGACCAACTCCCTCGCCGCCAACGACGTGTCGGTGGTGCATGCGGGCTACGCCAAGTGGCGTAAAAAGCTGCTGCGGCGCGGCATCGAGCTCTATGAGCTCAAGCCGCAGTCAGGCGTGCCCGACGCGCCGCACGACCGGGGGCTCACCGGTAACTCCGGCTCCAGCCTGCATGCCAAAACCTTTACCGTCGATCAGGAGACGCTGTTTATCGGCTCGTTTAACTTCGATCCCCGCTCGGCGGTGCTGAATACCGAAATGGGGCTGGTGATCGAAAGCGAAGCGCTGGCGCGGCAGACCCATCAGCGCTTTAGCGCCGCGATGCGCGATCGCGCCTGGGCGCTGCGGCTCGACAAATGGGGACGCGTCAACTGGGTAGAGTATGCGGGGGAAGCGCAGGAGATTGTGCATAAGCATGAGCCGCGCTGCACCTGGGTGCAGCGCCTGCTGGTGCGGCTGGTCTGGCGTCTGCCGATCGAATGGCTGCTATAGGCGTTGACCGCGCGGACGGCAGGGGCAGGGCGTCCGGCGGTCGTTCCGCTATTTTTTTTGCGGCTTGCCGGAAAACAAAAAGCGCAGCAGCGGGATGCGCAAATGGATCTCGTAGAGCAGAAACGCCACGCCGAACACCATCGCCAGCCCGACAAAGAAGCCCAGCGTGTTGTTGCCGATCTGCGGCGTGATGAAAATGCCGTAGAGCAGCGTCAGCGGATGGTGCACCAGATAGATAAATAGCGAGGCGTTCACCAGATACATAATGCGCGGCGAGTGCGCGTTAAGCATGCGGTGGCCGAAGCTGAAGCAGACGTTGAGCATGCAGAGCCCCATCAGCGTGGTAATCAAGGCGTCGAGCTCATAGAGCCAGCCGTCGCCGCTGCTGTAGCGTTGATTAAGGCTATAGGCGATGAAAACCAGAATCGCGCCGAAGCACATCACCGGATTGAAGCGCACGAACAGCTGCTTCAGGGCGGGATGCTTCCACGCCAGCGCCCCCAGCATAAAGAAGGGCAAAAACAGCAGCGTCTGCATCACCATAATGCTGAACAGGCCGTCCATCAGCAGCGCGGGGAAAAAGGTAAAGATTGCGCGGCGGAAAATGTCCCACAGCAGGGCATAGCCCATCATCGCCAGCGTCACCTTGCCCCAGCCGATGCGGCTGTAATCGATATGCCGATGCTGGCGGCGCAGCCAGTTAAAGGTCAGCATGCCCAGCGCGGTGAGGATCACCAGCACCACCAGGAACCAGAGGTGCGAAATCAGTTCCCACATCAGGTTATTAAACTTGCCGTACAGCGTCAGCTGATCCCAGTTGCTCATCTTGTCCGACAGCGCGCGCAGCATAAAAAACTGCGGCAGCGTAATCAGCGGCACGGCGGTCAGCAGCGGAATGCCGACGCGCTCCAGACGCACTTTCAGCCAGCGCTTCGCTTCGTAGCGCAAGTAGAGCATGTAGGAAAAGTAGCCTGAGATAACGAAAAAGACCTGCATGCGGAAGGCGTGAATAAAATCATTCAGCACCGTCAGCCAGAGCGATGCTTCCTGACTATTGACGGCCCATTTTTGGGTGGAATAAATGAGGGAAACGTGAAACGGCACCCCCAGCAACATCAAATACGCCCGAATCGAATCGAGGAAATATTCACGTTCAGGTTTTCCTGTACTCATAAAGTTCCAGTTTGTTAGTACGTTTCGGCCAGTTTCCCCCTGAAACTGGTTTATGCCGGAGGGGAATTTTACCCGCTGTAAACAGCGTATACTATCAGTTGATTCTGGAACGTTTAATTGTCCTAAAAGCAGGCGTAGTCCTGACGAAACCCTGGAACATTCTTTTGGATATGCTGTCGGAAAAGCGAATAATCCTTTAAGATAAATGGGTTTGTACTTAGCACACGAAAGGGGGGGATGTGCTGATTAATGTAGAAAAAAAAGGCGGGCTGATGAAGATGCGCTGGCTTGGTGCAGCAGTTCTGCTGGCGTTGTACGCCAATAATAGCTGGGCGTTTAACCTTGATGATGTCGCAAAAGAAGCTAAAACGCTGGCAGGGAAAAGTTTTGAGGCGCCTAAGAGCAATTTACCCTCTCAGTTTCGTGAAATGAAATTTGCTGACTATCAGCAGATCCAGTTTAACCACGACAAAGCGTACTGGGGCAAACTGCGTACGCCGTTCAAGCTTGAGTTTTACCACCAGGGCATGTATTTCGACACGCCGGTAAAAATCAACGAAGTGACGGCCAACGCGGCGCGCGAAATCAAATACAGCCCTGACTATTTCAACTTCGGCAACGTTAAACACGATGCCGACTCGGTGAAAAATTTAGGGTTCGCCGGCTTTAAAGTGCTTTATCCGCTTAACTCGCGCGATAAAAAAGATGATGAAATCACCAGCTTCCTGGGCGCGAGCTATTTCCGCGTCATCGGCGCCGATCAGGTTTATGGCCTGTCAGCCCGTGGCCTGGCAATCGACACTGCGCTGCCGTCCGGAGAAGAGTTCCCGCGCTTTAAAGAATTCTGGATCCAGCGTCCTAAGCCGCAGGATAAGCAGCTGGTAATCTATGCGCTGCTTGATTCGCCGCGCGCGACGGGCGCCTATCGCTTTACCGTGCATCCGGGCAAAGAAACCACTGTCGACGTTCAGTCGAAAGTCTATCTGCGCGACAAAGTTGGCAAGCTTGGTGTCGCGCCGCTGACCAGTATGTTCCTGTTCGGCGCCAACCAGCCTTCGCCGGTGACCAACTTCCGTCCAGAGCTGCATGACTCCGACGGCCTGTCGATTCACAGCGGCAACGGCGAATGGATCTGGCGGCCGCTCAATAATCCGCGCCATCTGGCGGTGAGCACCTACACCATCGAAAGCCCGAAAGGCTTCGGCTTGCTGCAGCGCAGCCGCGACTTCAACCGCTATCAGGATCTCGACGATCGTTACGATATGCGTCCGAGCGGCTGGGTTGAACCGCTGGGCGACTGGGGCAAAGGCCGCGTCGAGCTGGTGGAGATCCCGACCGCGGACGAAACCAACGACAATATCGTCGCCTTCTGGACGCCGGAGAATCTGCCGGATCCGGGCAAAGAGATGAACTTTAACTACCGCCTGCACTTTACGCGCGACGAGAGCCAGCTTCACTCCGACGATATCGCCTGGGTGAAAAATACGCTGCGTTCGGCGGGCGACGTGAAGCAGTCTAATCTGGTGCGTCAGCCGGACGGTTCTATCGCCTTCACCATCGACTTCGTTGGTAAAGCGATGAGCCAGATGCCGGATAACAGCCAGGTTGCGCCGCAGGTCAGCGTGGGCGAAAACGGCGAAGTGGTTGAACAGAGCGTACGCTATAACCCGGTCACCAAAGGCTGGCGTCTGGTGCTGCGTCTGCGCGTCAAAGATAACAAACAGCCTACCGAAATGCGCGCCGCGCTGGTTAGCGGCGACAAGACATTGACGGAAACCTGGAGCTATCAGTTACCTGCCAATGAATAATCCGACATTTATTCCTAAAAACTACGTGGAAGCCCTGCCGCTGGATGCGGCAGGGAAGGCCCGGTTAAGCGCCTCGCTGCAACACGCCGAGGCGTTTCACTTCATTCACGATACGCTTGGCCAGGATATAGCCGCCAGCGATCGTCCTGACGATGCGCCGCTCAAGTCGGTCTCGGCCCGCGTCAAAATGGCGTGGCCGGACTCGCTGGCTGACGGCGAGCAGTTCGGCAAAGATTATCTCGATCGCACCACGCTGAAGGCGATGCCGAAGGTTAAACGCTCGCTGATGTTCCCGGAAGCCTGGCGGACCAACCCGCTGGCGCGCGCCTGGAGCTCGCTGCGCGGCGAAAAGCTGACGCATCGCTACGCCAATGCGGAAGAGCAGCGCGCTGAGGAGAAGTGGCGGCACGTCGGCTCGATTCGCCGCTATGTGCTGTTGATCCTTACCCTGTTTCAGACCGTCATCGCCACCTGGTACATGAAAACCATCCTGCCCTATCAGGGCTGGACGCTGCTTGACCCGATGGAGATGCTGAATCAGAACTGGCAACAGTCGGTGATGCAGATCCTGCCCTATGTGTTGCAGACCGGCATTCTGTTCCTCTTTGCCATTCTGTTCTGCTGGGTTTCGGCGGGCTTCTGGAC
The DNA here is from genome assembly GCF_002095575.1 of Pantoea septica. Taxonomy (GTDB): domain Bacteria; phylum Pseudomonadota; class Gammaproteobacteria; order Enterobacterales; family Enterobacteriaceae; genus Pantoea; species Pantoea septica. Next base: position 22,376 of record NZ_MLJJ01000041.1, read on the forward strand.
CGCGCTGATGGGCTTCCTGCAGCTGCTGATCGGCCGCGACAAGTACAGTATCTCCTACTCAACGGTGGGCGATGAGCCGCTTAATCCCGAACATCGCACCGCGCTGATTATGCCGATCTGCAACGAGGACGTGGAGCGCGTCTTCGCGGGCCTGCGCGCCACCTGGGAATCGGTCGCGCGTACCGGCAACGCCGAGCATTTCGACGTCTACGTGCTGAGCGACAGCTACGATCCTGATATCGCTATTGCGGAGCAGAAGGCCTGGATGGAGCTGGTGCGCGACGTGGGCGGGGCCGGTAAAATCTTCTACCGCCGTCGCCGTCGCCGCGTGAAGCGTAAGAGCGGCAACATCGACGACTTCTGTCGTCGCTGGGGCAGCAACTACAGCTACATGGTGGTGCTGGACGCAGACAGCGTGATGAGCGGCGAATGCCTTACCGGCCTGGTGCGCATGATGGAAGCGAACCCTAACGCCGGTATCATCCAGTCGTCGCCGAAGGCGTCGGGCATGGATACGCTCTACGCGCGTTGCCAGCAGTTCGCCACGCGCGTTTACGGTCCGCTCTTTACCGCCGGTTTGCACTTCTGGCAGCTTGGCGAGTCGCACTACTGGGGACATAACGCCATTATCCGCGTTAAGCCCTTTATCGAGCACTGCGCGCTGGCGCCGCTGCCGGGCGAGGGCTCTTTCGCCGGCTCGATCCTGTCGCACGACTTCGTCGAGGCCGCGCTGATGCGCCGCGCCGGCTGGGGTGTCTGGATCGCCTATGACCTGCCGGGTTCCTATGAGGAGCTGCCGCCGAACCTGCTGGACGAGCTGAAGCGCGACCGTCGCTGGTGCCACGGCAACCTGATGAACTTCCGCCTGTTCCTGGTGAAAGGGATGCACCCGGTGCACCGCGCAGTGTTCCTGACCGGCGTCATGTCCTATCTCTCGGCGCCGCTCTGGTTTATGTTCCTGGCGCTCTCCACCGCGTTGCAGGTGGTGCATACGCTGATGGAGCCGCAGTACTTCCTGCAGCCGAGGCAGCTCTTCCCGGTCTGGCCGCAGTGGCGCCCGGAGCTGGCGATCGCGCTCTTCTCGACGACGCTGGTGCTGCTGTTCCTGCCGAAGCTGCTCAGCGTGGTGCTGATCTGGTTCAAAGGCGCCAAACCCTACGGCGGCGCCTTCCGGCTCTTTATCTCGCTGCTGCTGGAGATGCTCTTCTCCGTGCTGCTGGCGCCGGTGCGCATGCTGTTCCATACCGTGTTCGTGGTCAGCGCCTTCCTGGGCTGGGAAGTGGTGTGGAACTCGCCGCAGCGCGACGATGACGCCACGCCGTGGAGCGAAGCTTTCCGTCGTCACGGATCGCAGATGCTGCTCGGCATCGTCTGGGCAGTAGGCATGGGCGTGCTGGATCTCAACTTCCTCTGGTGGCTGGCGCCGATCGTCTTCTCGCTGATCCTGTCGCCGTTCGTGTCGGTGATGTCGAGCCGCGCGACGGTCGGGCTGAAAAGCAAGCGGGCGAAGCTGTTCCTGATCCCGGAAGAGTATGAGCCGCCGAAAGAGCTGGTGGACACCGATCGCTACCTGCAGCTCAACCGCGAGCGCGCCCTGAAGCACGGCTTTATGCACGCGCTGTTCCATCCGGCGTTTAACGCGCTGGCGACCGCGCTGGCGACTTCGCGTCACCGACAGAGCCAGCTGCTCGATTACGCGCGCGACCGCCGCGTCGATCAGGCGCTGAGCGATGCGCCCGAGAAGCTGAATCGCGAACAGCGTCTGCAGCTGATCAGCGATCCGGTGGTGCTGGCGCGCGTTCACTCACGCCTGTGGGAGAACGGCGATAAATATCATCAGTGGGTAGAGAGCTATCAGAAGCTGGCGCTCAATCCGCTGGCGCTGCCGCCTCAGGCAGGTTAATATTCGCCAACCTAAAGCGGCAGCAATGCCGCTTTTTTTATGCGCGCGATTTAACGCTATTATTACGCTTTGATGGCGTAAGCAGGCGACAAAACAGATGCGCCATTGTCTACACTAGCCGCTGGCTGAAATGAGTATCGCGAGTGAAAAGTTTGCTGAAAACAGTGATGGTCGCGCTGATGGCGCTGATATTAAGCGGATGCGGCAGTATTATTAGTCGCGCCGTGCCAGGCCAGGGACACGGTAATCAATACTACCCTGGCGTCCAGTGGGACGTGCGCGACGGTCCATGGCGCGTGCTGACCATTCTCGATCTGCCGCTGTCGCTGGTGGTGGACACCATGCTGCTGCCGGTTGATGCCCACCACGGGCCCTATGAGTAATCAGAGCAGGCGATCGGACTCGCTGTTGTCATCTTCCCACTCTTGCGCCGCCGCTTCGCCTTCTTCGCTGTCGATCGGCGGCTCAAGCTGAAACTCACCTTCGTCCCATTCGTGCAGCGTATTTTCCGCTAACCACTCCTGGCGCAGCTCGACTTCGTCGAAATCGCCGTCAAATATCGCCTGCGCGGCCTCGCCGCTGCGAATCGGCAGACATTCACCGCTCTCGCCTTCTTCTTCAAAGAACTCTGCCTGCCACATAATGTCGCCATCCTGCATCACATACTTTTGCAGGCCAAACTGACTGATGCTGGCATCCTCTTCTTCAATGTCGGGATGATCGGCGAGAAATTCTTCACGCGCAGCCTCGATGGCTTCTTCTAAGGTGCTGAACATGCTCATTACTCTTCTCCTTGCCTGATTAACGGGATGTCAGAGAAGGATAGACGAAATTTTTCAGGGGAAAGCGTGAAAAAGAGACGGCGGGCGAGAAAGTCCTCCCGCCGCCGTCATCGATTAGAGTGACTTTTGCGGGAAGTGCAGCACCGGCCGCACCGTTTCACGCATAACGGGCGCCGCATAGCGAATACAGCATTTAATACAGGGTTTGACTTTTTTGAAGTTAATTCGCGCAATAGATAACGCCTGATTCAAATTATATAGCGTGCCGATAAAAACGATGTCCTCTTTATCGGGCATACGTTTACACTCTTTGCGGTGTAAATAATGGTAATTATCCTGATCGGTACTGATTGTCACGTAGTAATAGATGCCTTTATTCATTTTTATGTTCCTGCTAGAGATTTGCTGTGTGTAATCTTTTTATATTTTTTGAAAGGCAGTTAAATAATTAACTGTCACGAGCGAAATTACCGATATGTTTCTAATTGTTCAAATTCCATAAAAGTATAAAAGAGGCATGTAATTGGTACAATGCTTATATGCAACAGGTCTAATCAGACAATGCCTTGTAAAATAAGTTAATTTTACTGGATACATAAGCTAAGGCAAAGAGTTCTCATTGAATAAATAGGAAAAGGCCTGGAGTCTGTTTAAATCAGATCCAAATAAGATAAATCGCAATCATTAATTTCTTAGCCGCTTATTGGCCATATTACGGGATAATGCCTGCTTTTGGCCATAATTAATTTAGCGCGCATGAACAATTAAAATATGGGATAAATCAATACATGCTGCCCTTTAGTTTAACATGGGCCTTTTTAACAGGCATAAAATGTTTTTTCATTATCAAACAACAGGTTGTGTAAGGCAAAGCAAGATTTTAAGCGTAAGCGAAGATAATGCTTAAGGCCGGCGGAAGACAGCGCGTCCGCCGGAAGAGGATCAGTAACGAGAAGGTTCGCCTTCGGGACGAGTTTTGAAGCGACGGTGCAGCCACATATATTGCTCCGGCGCCAGCAGGACGCCTTCTTCCACCACTTTATTCATCTGCGCGGCGGTGGCGACATCGCTGTCGAGCGGGATCCGATCGCTCACGTCAGGCAGAATGAGCATCTGGTAGCCGCGGCCGTGGGGCAGGCGGCGCGGCACAAAGGGAATAACGTGCGGCTTGCCGCTGCGGATCAGCAGATAGGTGCCTACGGTCGTGGCGGCTTTTTCCACCGCGAAGAAAGGCACGAACACGCTGCTGCGCGGGCCGTAATCATGATCGGGGGCGTACCAGATAATATCGCCGTTTTTCAGCGCGCGGATCATGCCTTTCAGATCTTTGCGGTCGAGCATGCTTTTGTTGGAGCGCATCCGGCCCCAGGTCTGCAGCCAGTCGATCAGCTTGTTGTCATTGGGGCGATAGACGCCGATGCCGGGGTTATAGATGCCGAAAATCCGCGCGCCAAGCTCCAGCGTCAGGAAATGCATGCCGATCAGCAGCACGCCGCGCTGCTCATCTTTCGCTTTTTGTATATGCTCAAGGCCGGATACATCAAACCACTTCTTAATGCGCCAGTCGGGCCAGAACCACGCCATGCCGGTTTCAATCAGCCCCATGCCTACCGACTCGAAGTTATGCTTTACCATCGCTTCACGTTCGCTGGTCGGCATATCGGGAAAGCAGAGTTCAAGATTGCGTCGGGCGATGGCGACGCGGCGTTTCAGAAAACGCATCGCAATACGCCCTAATCCACAGCCCAGCATATAGAGCAGCGGATAGGGCAGCAGCACCAGCACATAGAGAAAGGCGATGCCCAGCCAGGTCAGCCAGTAACGGGGATGAAGGAGCTCTCGGGAAAATTGCGGCAGTTGAGTCATATGAAAAAGCTTATCCTGCGTAATGCGCCTGGTGGCGCCAATATCTCGTTGATTTTCCCCTATTGTGCCAGCTTTTCTTCTGCGCTGAAATAAATGCAGGGGGATTGCGCATGCGGCCATTTGAAAAGAAGCGCGCCTGAGGGGGGAATAAAAAGCGATCCAGATCAATTTTCTTTGCATCCTGGCCCATTGCTGTATCATGTGCCGCGCCATTTTTATCCCAAACAGGAACGAACACCATGCCAGTGTTACATAACCTTGTTAACAATAAAGAGCTGAAGGCGCGCATGCTGGCGGAGACAGAACCGCGCACGACCGTCTCATTCTACAAATATTTTCACATCGCCGATCCTAAATCCTTTCGCGACGCGCTCTATATTGGCCTGACCGAACTCAAAGTCTTTGGCCGCGTCTACGTGGCGAAAGAGGGGATCAACGCGCAGATCAGCGTGCCCGCCAGCCTCTATGAGAAGATGAAAGCCTGGCTGTACGGCTTTGATCCGGCGCTGAACAATCTGCGCATGAATATCGCCCTCGACGACGACGGCAAATCATTTTGGGTGCTGCGCCTGAAGGTGCGCGACCGTATCGTGGCGGACGGCATTGAGGATGAAAGCTTCGACGCCAGCGACGTCGGCACCTATCTGAAAGCGGCGGAAGTCAACGCGATGCTGGACGATCCCGACGCGGTGTTCGTCGATATGCGTAACCACTACGAATATGAGGTGGGCCGTTTCGATAATGCGATGGAGATCCCGGCCGACACCTTCCGCGATCAGCTGCCGATGGCGGTTGAGATGCTGCAGGAGCAGAAAGATAAAAAAATCGTGATGTACTGCACCGGCGGCATTCGCTGCGAGAAGGCGAGCGCCTGGATGCGTCATAACGGTTTCGAGGATGTTTACCATATCGAAGGTGGCATTATCGAGTATGCGCGCCGCGCGCGCGAGCAGGGCCTGCCGGTGCGCTTTAAAGGGAAAAATTTCGTCTTCGACGAGCGCATGGGCGAGCGCATCTCCGACGATGTGCTGTCGCAGTGCCACCAGTGCGGCGCGCCGTGCGATACGCACACCAACTGCGTCAACGACGGCTGTCATCTGCTGTTTATTCAGTGCCCGAGCTGCGCCGTGAAGTTCCACAACTGCTGCAGTCCGCTCTGTATGGAGGAGTCGCAGCTGTCGCCGGAAGAGCAGCGCGCGCGCCGCGCCGGTCGTGAAAACGGCAATAAGATTTTCAATAAGTCGCGCGGCCGTCTGACCATGGCGATCCCGTCGCCGGAAAAAGAGTAACGGTCTGAGCCTGACGCCGATGCGTCAGGCTTTTTTATCGCGTCAGCGGGTAAAGCGAGAGAGCGAGAAAGGCGTGAGATCGAACGAAAAGGGTTTATCGAGCGCGAACTCCGTCGCCAGCTCCCCCAGCACGCTGGCGAACTTGAATCCATGTCCGCTCAGGCCGGTGATAATCAGACGATTCGGCTCATTCGGCAGAGTATCGATAATAAAGTCTTCATCCGGACTGATGTCATAGCTGCAGGCTTCGCCGTGCAGACAGACCCCTACGCCAGGCAGAAATTTACGCAGAAACGCAAAGGCGTCGCTGCCGTCTTCGGCAAAACTGCCGAAGGGTTTGCGATCCTCCGGCTGACTCATCGGCTGGCCGCCGTCGTGACGTCCCACCTTCAGCGCGTTGTTATCCGCCGGAAAGCCGTAAAAGTGGCTACCGTTTTCCATCTCTACCGTAAAGCCGGGAAACTTATTGTTCTCGCTATAGCGGCCGTCGGCCTGATACCAGGCGAACACTTTGCGCGTCGGCCTGATCGGTAAATCCGGCACCAGCTTGCCGACCCAGGTACCGGCGCTGATCAGCATTTTGCGCGCGCGAAAGGTGCCGTCTGCCGTTACCACCTGCTGCAGGTCGCCGTCGCGGCCGATCTGCGACACGCCGCAGTTAAAAAGCTGCGCGCAGCCCGCCTTCTCGGCGAGGGCGATCCAGCTGCGCACCGCCTGCTCGCACTTCAGGTAGCCCGACTGCGGTTCGAAAACGCCGATATAGCCATCCGGCACGCTGATCTGCGGCCAGCGCTGGCGCACCTCTTCCGCCTGCAGCAGCTCTACGTCCAGCTTCCAGGCCTGCGCGCTGTCGATGACGTTGCGGATGAATTCAGACCCTACAGGCGCGAGGTTGATAATGCCGCTGCGGTGCATGATGCGTTCGCCGGCCTGCTGTTCCAGCTCGTCCCAGAGCGTCTGCGCGCGCCGCACTAGCGGAACATAGCGTTCACCTTCGCCGTAGGCGTGACGGATCAGCCGCGTTTCGCCGTGATGCGCGCCCTGGGTATGGGGCGGATGGCTGGAATCGATCATCAGCACCGACAGGCCCGCCTGGGTAGCGTAAAAGCCCGCGGCGGCGCCAACGGACCCGCTGCCCACCACAATCAGATCATAAATCATTGAAGGATAACTCCTGAAAGCCGTAACACGTCCAGCAGCATACCAGAATCAGAAATGAAAAAGGCACCCCTGAGGGTGCCCGTTCATCTGGCGGAGACTAGTGTTTGGACTGGTAACGCTCCATTTGCTCGGCCGATTCTATCTTGGCAATGCCAGCTTCAAGAATAGAGATAAATTGTCTTGCCACGTCTGTTGTCAGCCAGTAGGTCGGTCCGACGTCTGCTTCTTCTTCTTTTTGATCCTGCGAGGAGAGCGAATGCAAACGGATCATCATAGCGTCGTAGCTGTCTACGGTACTGATATCCCAGCCCACCAGCGGGTGAGTTTGAATAACGTCTTTATGATTACTGTCCATTATAACCTCCTTATTACTCGTTAAACGAAGTGCATGATGAGGTTCAATGCGGCTTTTTTATCCGGTAGCGAGACAATTATAACAGAAAAAGCGTTCTATCCGATTAAAATGTGCGGCGAACAAAAAGTGAGCGAAATATTCGGCGTTAAAAAAGCGATTAAAAAAAATAAAATGCCTGACGCATCAGGCAGTTTTTTTACGCGCTCGCGCAGCAGTAAAAATCAGGCTAAGGGGTCAGCCGGCTGTGCGCTGTGAGGCTTTTGCAGCGTCAGCGCCAGACGGGCGAAGTGCTGCTGCAGAGGTTCGTCGTGATTCTGATTTTGCGCCTCAAGCGTCAGATGATGCACCAGCAGCTGCGCGGCGCGCTCGTCGAGGCAGAGGGTAAGGCTGGAGAAGGCGCTTTCCAGCACCGTCAGGCGACGTTGCTGATCGGCGATTAGCGCCAGCAGTTCACCAAAGGTCATGGCCTCTTCCGGGTTTTCTGTCATCATTTCATCTCACCTCCTGTTAAGCATAGCGAGCGCAAGAATAGGCGATTGATCGATCAGAGTCTAGATGCAGGAAAAAGTTCTGGCGAGGGGGGAGAGTGATAAAAAAGCCGGATGGCGACACCCGGCAAAAACTGCGCAGTGGCGGTTAATCGGTAATGAACCAGTCGTCAGCGCTTTCCCAGGTTTCCTGTAAAATATCGCTGATTCGATCGCGCGTCTCTTTGCCGCCGCCCAGCACGCTGAGCTGGTTCGCGGTGGCATAGCGCACTTTGACGTGGTTCTGGCCGTCGGGAAACTCTTCATCGAGACGGCGGGAAAGTTCTGCCGTCAGCGCTTCCATTGCGCCGGACGGAAGCGGGGACGTTTTGGCAACGGTAATTTCAACACGCATAGCAGCCTCCGGATTAGATGCTGTATATATTTACAGTATATTCAGGCCGGAGGCAAGCGAAAGCGCAGATCAGATTTTCACGCGCCAGTTCAGGGTTTCGCCGGCGAGGAAAGGCACCAGCGCGTGCTCGCCCATGCTGATGCTCTCTTCGACTTTCCAGGGTTCGCGCGCCAGCGTCACGGTTCCTTCGTTCAGCGGCAGGCCGTAAAAGCGTGGACCGTTCTCCGAGCAGAAGGCTTCCAGGTGCGCCAGGGCGTCCAGCTCTTCGAAAACGGTGGCGTAGGCGGGCAGCGACGTCGGC
>NZ_MLJJ01000042.1 GCF_002095575.1 Pantoea septica
CAACTGTCGCGCCCAGCAGCGTCCAGCGCGCCAGCGCGCAAAGGCCGGAGAGCAGCAGCAGATCGCGCGCGCGCCAGCGGCGAAACAGGCGATTGCTCAGGGCGAAAACCGCAATCTCCGCGACCACGCCGAGCGACCACAGATAACCCACCACCGAAGCGGAATAGCCGCTTTGCTGCCACCAGATAGCGCTAAAGCCGTAATAGGCGGCGTGCGCGCCCTGCATCAGCGTGACGCACAGCATAAAGCGCCACACGCTGTTCTCGCGCAGCAGATCGCGCCACGCCTGCCAGCCGCCGCTTGCCGCGCTGTGCCGCTCCTCGCCGTGCGGTCGGGTATGCGGCGGCAACAGCATGCCGCCCAGCATCGCCAGAACGCCAACGGAAAGTAGCGCCAGAATCGCCTGCGATGACCAGTGGTTCACCAGCAGCCCGGTCAGCGCGGAGCTAATCACGAAGGCCAGCGATCCCCATAGCCGCACCGGCCCGTACTTTAGTCCGATCTGCTGCGTCCAGGTAGCGGCCAGCGCATCGCTGAGCGGCACCAGCGGCGAGAAAAAGAGGTTAAAGCCCACCATCACGAAGAGCAGCCACAGCCACTGCTGCCCTATCCAGTAGCCGGCAGCGAACAGGCAGGTCATCAGCGCCAGCAGCCGCAGCGCGGTAATCAGCTGCGCCGGGTGTTTAACCTGTGAAGCGATCAGCAAGCTGCCCATGAAGCGCGCCACCATGCCGCAGCCCAACAGCAGGCCGATCTTTTCGGCGTCGAGGCCGGTATCTTTAAGCCAGACGCCCCAGAAAGGCAGATAGATGCCGTAGCAAAAAAAGTAAGTGAAATAGCCAAGACCGAGCCATTTCGCCGAGCCGATGGTCATTCTGCCTCCCGCAGCAAAGCGTCCATGATAAGTAAGTGCGCGCGATTTTAGCCTAAAAACGGCAATAAAAAAGGATGGCCGTAGCCATCCTCAATTACGATCGCGCAGGCGTTCGCTTACGCGTAAACCGGCAGACGCGAGCAGATTTCCAGCACTTTCTGTTTGGTGCGTTCGATAGTCGCTTCGTCGTTGACGTTGTCCAGCACGTCGGCGATCCAGCCGGCCAGCTCGCGGACTTCCGCTTCTTTAAAGCCGCGACGGGTTACGGCAGGCGTACCGATACGCACGCCGGAGGTGACGAACGGGCTTTTCGGATCGTTCGGCACGCTGTTTTTGTTAACGGTGATGTTGGCGCGTCCCAGGGCGGCGTCCGCCTCTTTGCCGGTCATGTTTTTGCTCACCAGATCGATCAGGAACAGATGGTTATGGGTGCCGCCGGACACGATGTCGTAGCCGCGCGCAATCAGCACTTCCACCATCGCTTTGGCGTTTTTCGCGACCTGCTGCTGGTAGGCTTTGAACTCCGGCTCCATCGCCTCCTTAAACGCCACCGCTTTACCGGCGATAACGTGCATCAGCGGACCGCCCTGCCCGCCCGGGAAGACGGCAGAGTTAAGTTTCTTGTAGAGATCTTCGTCGCCGCCTTTCGCCAGGATCAGGCCGCCGCGCGGGCCCGCCAGGGTTTTATGGGTGGTCGAGGTGACGATATGCGCATGCGGCACCGGGTTCGGATAGACGTCAGCGGCGACCAGGCCAGCCACGTGCGCCATATCGACGAACAGGTAAGCGCCGACGCTGTCAGCGATTTCGCGCATTTTTGCCCAGTCGCAGACGCCGGAATAGGCGGAAAAGCCGCCGACGATCATTTTCGGCTGATGGGTTTTCGCCAGTTCCGCCAGCTCGTTGTAGTCAATCTTGCCGCTCTCATCGATGCCGTAAGGCACCACATTGTAGAGTTTGCCGGAAAGGTTGACCGGCGAACCGTGAGTCAGGTGGCCGCCGTGCGCCAGGTTCATGCCCAGAATGGTGTCGCCCGGCTGCAGCAGCGCGGTATAGACGGCGAAGTTAGCCTGAGAGCCGGAATGCGGCTGCACGTTGGCGAAGTCGGCGCCGAACAGCGCTTTGGCGCGATCGATTGCCAGTTGCTCAACGATGTCGACATATTCACAACCGCCGTAGTAGCGTTTTCCCGGATACCCTTCCGCGTATTTATTGGTGAGCTGCGAACCTTGCGCCTGCATTACACGTGGGCTGGTGTAGTTTTCAGAAGCAATCAGTTCAATGTGCTCTTCCTGACGCACTTTCTCTTGCTCCATCGCCTGCCACAACTCGGCATCATAATCGGCAATGTTCATTTCACGCTTTAACATCCGCATCTCCTGACTCAGCTAACTTTTAACGGCGGTTTAGGCTCCCTTAAGGAGCAAAGGCCAACAGTGTAAACCGTTTTGCCAGGTGACGGTAGCGCCAATTCCGCTTTGCACGCAAACGATTGGCTCGACGCTGGCAAAGGTTTTTTACGCTTTTACGTGCGGCATGCTCTTCACGATTTTTCATCAGGTTGTGATAACCCTTTTTCCTGTTTGTACCAAAACTTTGCCAGCGCAATAGCCCCATTTCGCAGCGGCTTATTTACAACCTTAAGGGCGCGGCTATAACATGTATTTAAAATACAACTTTACACAGCCTGAGGTATTCCCATGCTTGACGCACAAACCATCGCCACCGTGAAATCCACTCTTCCCGCAGTCGCAGCAGTAGGACCGAAGCTTACCGCTCACTTCTACGACCGCATGCTATCGCAGCACCCCGAACTCAAAAACGTCTTCAATATGAACAACCAGCGCAATGGTAACCAGCGCGAAGCGCTGTTCAACGCTATTTGCGCCTATGGCGCGAATCTCGATAACCTCGCGGCGCTGCTGCCCGCCGTCGAAAAGATCGCGCAAAAGCACGCCAGCCTGGCGATCAAGCCGGAACAGTATGCGATTGTCGGCGACAACCTGCTGGCCACGATTAAAGAGCTGCTGAATCCAGGCGATGAGGTGCTGGCGGCATGGGGTCGCGCCTACGGCGTGCTGGCCGATGTCTTTATCCAGCGCGAAGAGGCGATTTATCAGGAAACCGAGCAGCAGGAAGGCGGCTGGCGCGGCACGCGCCCCTTCCGCATTGCCGCTATCGACGCGCAAAGTTCCGTTATCAAGAGCTTTACTCTGGCCCCGGTTGACGGCGGCGCGGTAGCAGCGTTTAAACCAGGCCAGTATCTCACCGTGCATCTGCATCCCGCCGAATTCGAGTTTCAGCAGAATCGCCAGTATTCGCTTACCCACGCCAGCAACGGCAAAAGCTACCGCATTGCGGTGAAACGCGACGCGCAGGGCACTGTCTCCGGCTGGCTGCATGAAAAAGCGCAGGTCGGCGATGTGCTGGATCTGACCGCGCCGCACGGCGACGTATTTATGGAGGTAGGCAGAGAGACGCCAGTCGCGCTGATCTCTGCAGGCGTCGGCGTAACGCCGATGCTGGCGATGCTGCATGCGCTGGCCGAACAGCAACATGCCGCGCCGGTGACCTGGCTGCATGCGGCGGAAAACGGCGTGCAGCACGCCTTTGCGGAAGAAGTGGCCGAGACGGGCGCTCGCCTGCGCGACTTTGAGAAACGCGTCTGGTATCGCGTGCCGGAGGCGGCCGACGCCGGCCGTTTCGATGCCGAGGGCGTAATGGATCTGGCTGCCGAATTCGCGCGATTGCAGGATGGGCGCACGCAGTTCTGGCTGTGCGGTCCGGTCGGTTTTATGCAGTTTATCGCCGGTCAACTGCGCGACATGGGTGTAGAGGCGTCACGCATTCACTATGAAGTGTTTGGGCCTCATAAAGGGCTTTGATCCTGCTTCTGGAAGCGATTGCGGACGGCACATAATGCCCGGTAGCAGGTGGTGTGAACCGAAGAGCAAAGCGTCTCACGCCAGAGACAAAAACGGCGAGAGCGTTTTTAAACAACGCAGCGCGTTAGCCCGTTTATGGGCGCACCTCAGGGATGAGGTGCGTAATCGCGCGGGACGAGCTGGCAAGGACGCGCTGTTTTGCGTCTTTGCGATCGGGCGATATCACCTGCGCTGGCACTTAGCTAACAGACCAAGCCCGCATCTTTTCGGCATTAAATCGCCTCTTCGTCCTCTTCGCCGGTACGAATACGCACCACGCGCGACACGTCGAAAACAAAAATCTTACCGTCGCCGATTTTACCGGTCTGCGCGGTTTTCATAATGGTTTCCACGCAGGTGTCGACGATGTCGTCGCCTACGACCATTTCGATTTTCACCTTCGGCAGGAAATCGACCATATATTCCGCGCCGCGATAGAGCTCGGTGTGGCCTTTTTGACGACCGAACCCTTTCACTTCAGAGACCGTCATCCCGGTGATGCCGACTTCGGCTAAGGCTTCGCGCACATCGTCGAGTTTGAATGGTTTGATAATCGCATCAATCTTTTTCATGTCAGACCCTTTTATCACTCCCTCCGTGGCCGGATGGGGTGCTGTAAGTATAGACCCGCAGCCGCAGGCTACAGGCGCGTTGCCCGCAACGCACGCCAGCCGCCGGGGCATTCGTCGACGCTCTCAGGCGCTTCATCGCGCCAGAAAGCTACTCTTTAAAATCGCTGGCGTCCAGTTCATGTCGGGACAGCAGCTTGTAAAACTCGGTGCGATTGCGCCCGGCCAGCCGGGCGGCATTGGTGACATTGCCTTTGGTCATCTGCAGCAGCTTACGCAAATAGTTCAGCTCAAACTGGTTTCGCGCCTCGACGAAGGTCGGCAATACGCTGTTCTCGCCGCTCAGCGCCTGCTCGACCAGCGCATCGCTGATCACCGGCGACGAGGTAAGCGCGACGCACTGCTCGATCACGTTTACCAGTTGGCGAACGTTGCCCGGCCAGTTCGCCGTCATCAGGCGCTTCATCGCATCCACGGAAAAGCTGCGTACAAACGGTTTATGCCGATCCGCCGCCTGACGCAGCAGATGGCCGGCGAGCAGCGGAATATCTTCGGTACGCTCGTGCAGCGCCGGCAGCTTTAGATTGACCACGTTGAGGCGGTAAAAGAGATCCTCGCGGAACTCTTTCTTCTCCATCGCCTTCGGCAAGTCGCGATGAGTTGCGGAGATAATACGCACGTTAATGTCGATATCGTGATTGCTGCCAAGCGGACGGATCTTGCGCTCCTGCAGCACGCGCAGCAGCTTCACCTGCAGCGACGGCGGCATATCGCCGATTTCATCCAGAAACAGCGTGCCCCCCTCCGCCGCCTGAAACAGCCCTTCGCGCGCGCTTACTGCGCCAGTAAACGCGCCGCGGGCGTGACCGAACAGCTCCGACTCCAGCAGCTGCTCCGGCAGCGCGCCACAGTTAATGGCGACAAAAGGTTTGCCCGCGCGCGGGCTGGCGGCGTGGATCGCCTGCGCCAGCACCTCTTTGCCGCTGCCGCTCTGGCCGTTGATTAAGACGCTAACGTCGGACTGCGCCACCATGTGCGCCTGCTCCAGCAGCCTCAGCATAATCGGGCTGCGGGTGACGATCGCTTCGCGCCAGCGGTCGTCGCTGGCCGGCGCGCGCTGCGCCAGCGCATCGTCGATCGCTTTATAGAGCGCGTCGCGGTCTACCGGCTTGGTCAGGAAGCTGAATACGCCCTGCTGCGTAGCGGAGACGGCGTCGGGGATCGAGCCGTGCGCGGTAAGGATAATCACCGGCAGGCTGGGGTTACGCTTCTGGATTTCGCCGAACAGCGCCAGCCCGTCCATCTCATCCATACGCAAATCGCTGATGACGAGATCGATCTGCTCTTTCTGCAGCAGGCGCAGCGCTTCCGGCCCGCTGGCGGCGGTGGTGATCTGGTAACCTTCGCTGCTGAGGCGCATTCCCAGCAGCTTTAACAGGCTGGGATCGTCATCCACCAGCAGCAGACGTGCGGATTGTCTGGCCATTAGGGCTCCTCATGCGGCGAGGTTTCCGGCGCATGGCCGCTTTCGGTGACGTCCGGCGCTTTGCGCGAAGAGAGCTGACGTTCAATATCCGTCAGGCGCTCCAGCTTATGCTGGGTGTCGTTAAGGGTCTGGCGCATCTGCGTCTGCTGCTGACGCAGCGCGTCGAGCTGCGCATCGCTGCTCTGCTGCAAATGCGCGAAGCGCGTGCGCGTTTCGCTGAGATCGAGCTGCGCGACCTGATTGCCGCGCCACAGCTGAATCAGCGGGCGCACCGCGCCTGGAAAGCGGCTGCTGTACGCATCCAGCGCGTCGACGTAATCGCGGCGCTCCAGCGGCGTGACGTTGCCGTTAGCCATCAGGATGCCGTTTTTAAAGGCGCGCGCCCAGCCTTCTACCGGCCAGCGATGCGCTTCGGCGCGCGCCTCTGCGGGCGAAAGGCGCTCGGCGCAGTCGATGGCGCGCAGCCAGTAAAGCGGATTACCCGTTGCCGCCGCGCTTTCGTTGCGCCAGACGCTGGCGCAATCAGTCGCCAGATAATCGGGGAGCCTGACCTGCGGCTCGGCGACGACGGCGTCGCGATGCGCGGACGAAGCGGCCGGGGAGGCGCTGCAGCCGTTGAGCGAAAGGCTCAGCAGCGCGGCGGAAAGTGAGGCGAAGACAATATTCATCTGTCAGTGATTCCCGGCTGTGTGATTCAGTACGATACGAAAACAAACGTCGGCATCTTTGCTGTCGATCAGCAGCAGATCCCCCTGCATGCGGCGCAGACAGTCTTTGGCGATGCTCAGTCCCAGCCCGCTGCCTTTTACCGGCCCTTTGCGCTGCAGACTCCCCTGGAAAAAGGGTTCGAATATCATTTCCCGTTCTTTAGCGGGAATCGGCGTGCCGCTGTTGGCGACCTCTATCCACACCTTGTCGCCGTGCAGCCGGCTGCGCAGCCAGATGCTACCGGATTCGCCGCCATAGTTCACGGCGTTAGAGTATAAGTTGTCGATCACGCGCATCAGCAGCACAGGCTCCGCCAGACAGCTTTTCACCTGAAGATCGCAGTGCACATGCATCAGCTTAGCGCGCGCCGGCAGCGCATGGGCGCTGACTACCATATCCACCAGCTCGCCGATATCCACCGTCTCCAGCGTCGTCGGCCCCTCCACCAGCTTACGGTTGTAGTCAAGCAGCTGTTCAATCAGGCGCTGCAGATGGCGGCTGCTGGCATCCAGGATCGCCACGACCTCTTTCTGGTCGCCGTTCAGCGCGCCCACTACTTCATCCGCCAGCAGCTCCGTTCCCTCGCGCAGGCTGGCGAGCGGCGTCTTCAGCTCGTGGGAAAGATGGCGCAGAAACTCATGGCGCTGCGTCTCCAGCCACGCCAGCCGCTCGCTGAGCCAGACGATGCGCTGTCCCAGAGAGCGCAGCTCACGCGGGCCGCGAAACGCCACGGTCGCGCCCAGCTCGCGCCCTTCCCCGAGCCGGTTGATCATGCGTTCGACGCTTTTCACCGGCCCGATAATCATGCGGGTGAACAGCAGCACCAGCGCCAGGCTGACGATAAACAGGATAAGCGCCTGCCAGCCGAAAAACTGGCCGCGATCGGCGATTTCGCGCTGCAGCTGCAGCCCGCGCGCAAACACCACTTCGCGCGTCTCTTGCACCAGCTGCGCATTAACGGCGGAAAAACGTTCCAGCGCCTGCGAGGCGGCAGCGACCGGGTTGCCGTTATCGCACTCGAGCTGGGCGAGCTGCGGCAGCATCGCGCGCAGCGTCTGAAACGCCGCCAGCGCGGGCAGGCTGGAGGCGTGAGAGTTCAGGATCTGGCTGTAACGCGCGCGCTGGGTTTCATAGAGGCGCGCCAGGGTGGCGTCGCCCAGCACGCAATATTGCCGGTAGCTGCGCTCCAGCTCCAGGGCGGTGCGCGCCATCGCTTCGCTGCGGCGCACGTCGGTGAAGGTGGTGCGGTTGGTGTCGGCGGCCCGATCGCTCAACGCCGACAAACTTTCCCAGGCCTGCCAGGCCAGCACCAGCAGCGGCAGCAGCACCAGCAAAAACGCCATCAGCACCAGCTGGCGCAACGATCGGGGAAATAAACGCCATCTTCTCACGCGGTCGCTTCCTGTAATAAACGCTGTGAGAATGCTAGCGAAGTCCGTCGGTGGAAGATAGAGCGGAAATGAAAACGGCAGGCCTTTCGGCCTGCCGTGAGAGCGACGCCGCAGCATCGCCTGAAAATAAGGTGGAGCCTAACTCAACGTTGCGCCCGATGCTTGATAACGTTGCAGAGCAAACGATTATCGGTTGGTGGACGGCAGGCTCCGTTTGGTGCGTCATTCAGTTTTTATGAGCTCTGCCGCCGTAGCGGGGCAATCATAAACAGGAGAATGAGCCACGCGGTAATATTAGCAAACTTCGTGCCAGAAAATAAATAACATTCTTTTTCAGAGGGTTGCCGGGTTATCTCTCGCTGACTTTCGCCTGATGCGCCGCTGCGCGCGCCCTTCTGTCGCTAAAACCCAACACATCGATACCCTGAATAGTAATCGCTTAATTATCATCAGGATAAATGTCTCCTTTTAGAGACAGCAAAGAGAGGCAATTGTCGCCATTTGCCAACAGACATAAAAAAGGAGACATCGCTGTCTCCTTTTGGCGCGCTGGGCGGGATTAGCCTAGCTGTTTACGCGCGTTACGGAAGATACGCATCCATGGGCTATCTTCGCCCCACTCCGCCGGATGCCAGGAGTTGCTTACCGTACGGAAAACGCGCTCCGGGTGCGGCATCATGATGGTCACGCGGCCGCTTTCGTTGGTCACCGCCGTAATGCCGTTGGGCGAGCCGTTCGGGTTAGCCGGATAGGTTTCGGTCACCTTGCCGTAGTTATCGACAAAGCGCAGCGCTACCAGTCCTTTGGACTCCAGCGCCGCCAGATGCGCACCGTCGCGTACTTCCACAAAGCCTTCGCCGTGAGAGACCGCAATCGGCATATGCGAGCCAGCCATGCCGTCCAGCAGCAGCGACGGGCTGGCGGCCACTTCCACCAGGCTAAAGCGCGCTTCGAAACGTTCTGACTGGTTGCGCACGAAGCGCGGCCAGAGTTCGCTGCCCGGGATCAGCTCGCGCAGGTTAGACATCATCTGACAGCCGTTGCACACGCCCAGCGCCAGCGTCTGCGGACGATGGAAGAAGTTCTCGAACGTATCGCGCACGCGGTTGTTGAACAGAATGGATTTCGCCCAGCCTTCGCCGGCGCCCAGCACGTCGCCGTAGGAGAAACCGCCGCACGCCACCAGCGCCTGGAACTCGTCCAGACCGCGACGTCCCGCCAGCAGATCGCTCATATGCACGTCGACCGCCGTAAAGCCTGCGCGATGGAACGCCGCCGCCATTTCGACATGGGAGTTGACGCCCTGCTCGCGCAGCACCGCAACGCGCGGACGCGCGCCGGTGGCGATCATCGGCGCGGCGACATCCTCTTCCGGATTAAAGGTCAGATGGACGTTGAGCCCAGGATCGTTGTCGTCTTTACGCGCTTCATGCTCCTGATCGGCGCAGATCGGGTTATCGCGCAGGCGCTGCATCTGCCAGCTGGTTTCGCCCCACCAGGTACGCAGCGTGGTGCGGCTTTCGCTGTAGACCGCGCTGTCGCCGGAGCGAATCACAAAGCGGTCACCGCGCTGCGCGCTGCCGATAACATGGCTGCACGCTGCCAGTCCCTGCTCCGCCAGCACCTTTTCCACTGCCGCGCGATCTTCGGCCTTAATCTGAATCACCGCGCCCAGCTCTTCGGTAAAGAGCGCGGCCAGCGGGTCGTTGCCCAGCGCGGCGATATCGACCTCGACGCCGCAGTGGCCGGTAAAGGCCATTTCCGCCAGCGTGACCAGCAGGCCGCCGTCTGAACGATCGTGGTAAGCCAGCAGCTTCTGCTGCGCCACCAGCGCCTGGATCGCGTTAAAGAAGCCCGCCAGCTGCTGCGCGTCGCGCACGTCGGCCGGCTTGTCGCCCAGCTGACGATAGACCTGCGAGAGCGCGGTAGCGCCCAGCGTGTTCGCGCCATTGCCGAGATCGATCAGCAGCAGCAGGTTTTCGCCGTCCGCCTGCAGCTCTGGCGTGACGGTGCGGCGCACATCTTCCACGCGGGCGAAGGCGGTGATCACCAGCGACAGCGGCGAGGTCATTTCGCGCTGCTCGATGCCCTCCTGCCAGCGTGTTTTCATCGACATCGAGTCTTTGCCCACCGGAATCGTAATGCCAAGCGCAGGACAGAGCGCTTCGCCTACCGCTTTGACCGCTTCGTAGAGGCCGGCATCTTCGCCAGGGTGGCCTGCCGCCGCCATCCAGTTAGCGGAGAGCTTCACGCGTTTGAGATCGCCAATCTGCGTCGCCGCCAGGTTGGTCAGCGCTTCGCCCACGGCCAGACGGCCGGAGGCGGCGAAATCGAGCAGCGCAACCGGCGCGCGCTCGCCCAGCGCGAAGGCTTCGCCGTGATAGCTGTCGAGGCTGGCGGTGGTGACCGCGCAGTTCGCCACCGGAATCTGCCACGGACCGACCATCTGGTCGCGCGCCACCATGCCGGTGACGGTACGGTCGCCGATGGTGACGAGGAAGGTTTTCTCCGCCACGGTCGGCAGGTGCAGCACGCGGTTTACCGCGTCGCTAAGGGTAATGCCGTCGCGCAGCAGCGGCTCGCCTTTGGCCTGCTGCGTGACCACGTCGCGCGTCATCTTCGGCGTTTTGCCCAGCAGCACGTCCAGCGGCATATCGATAGGCGTGTTGTCGAAGTGGCTGTCGCTCAGGCTCAGGTGCTGCTCTTCCGTCGCTTCGCCGATCACCGCGTAAGGCGCGCGCTCGCGCTGGCAGAGCGCATCGAACTGCGCCAGCTTCTCCGGCGCCACCGCCAGCACGTAACGCTCCTGCGACTCGTTGCACCACACTTCCAGCGGGCTCATCCCCGGCTCATCGTTCAGAATGTCGCGCAGGTTGAAACGGCCGCCGCGGCCGCCGTCGCTTACCAGCTCCGGCATGGCGTTGGAGAGGCCGCCCGCGCCCACGTCGTGAATAAACAGAATCGGGTTCTCTTCGCCCATCTGCCAGCAGCGGTCGATCACCTCCTGACAGCGGCGCTCCATTTCCGGGTTGTCGCGCTGTACGGAAGCGAAATCGAGATCGGCGTCGGACTGGCCTGACGCCATGGACGAAGCCGCGCCGCCGCCCAGGCCGATATTCATCGCCGGGCCGCCCAGCACGATCAGTTTCGCGCCCAGAGTAATCTCGCCTTTCTGCACGTGATCGGCGCGGATGTTGCCGATGCCGCCCGCCAGCATGATCGGCTTGTGGTAGCCGCGCAGCTCGACGCCGTTATGGCTGTTGACGCGCTCTTCATAGGTGCGGAAATAGCCGTTCAGCGCCGGACGCCCGAATTCGTTATTGAACGCCGCGCCGCCCAGCGGGCCTTCTGTCATGATGTCCAGCGCGCTGACGATGCGGTCCGGCTTGCCGAAATCCTCTTCCCAGGGCTGCTCAAAGCCGGGAATACGCAGGTTCGACACCGAGAATCCGACCAGGCCAGCTTTCGGCTTCGCGCCGCGTCCGGTGGCGCCTTCGTCGCGGATCTCGCCGCCGGAGCCGGTCGCGGCGCCGGGCCACGGCGAGATCGCCGTAGGATGGTTATGGGTTTCTACCTTCATCAGGATATGCGCCGCCTCCTGATGGTACTCATATTCGCCTTTTTGCGCGTCGGCGTAAAAACGTCCCACTTCCGAGCCTTCCATTACCGCCGCATTGTCTTTATAGGCTGACAGCACGTGGTCCGGCGTGGTCTCGAAGGTGTTTTTAATCATTTTAAACAGCGACTTCGGCTGTTTTTCGCCATCGATAATCCAGTCGGCGTTGAAAATTTTATGGCGGCAGTGCTCGGAGTTGGCCTGCGCGAACATATAGAGTTCGATGTCGTTCGGGTTGCGCCCCAGGCGCTGGAAAGCCGACAGCAGATAGTCGATTTCATCGTCCGCCAGCGCCAGCCCCAGCGTGCGGTTCGCCTCTTCCAGCGCCTGACGGCCATTATTCAGCACGTCGACGCTTTTTAGCGGCTGCGGCTCGTGATGCGCGAACAGCGCTTCCGCCTGCGACAGATCGCTGAAAACCGTCTCCATCATGCGATCGTGCAGCAGCGCCTGAAGCGTCTGCCACTGCGCATCGGTAAGCTGCGGCGCCTGCACATAAAAGGCCAGACCGCGCTCCAGGCGGCGCACCTGCGGCAGATCGCAGTTGTGCGCGATATCGGTCGCTTTGGAAGACCAGGGTGAGATGGTGCCGGGACGCGGCGTCACCAGCAGCAGGCGGCCTTGCGGCGCGTGTTCGGCGAGAGAAGGACCGTATTTCAGCAGGCGCTGCAGGCGCGCTTTTTCATCAGCGTTCAGCGGTGCGCTGACATCGGCAAAATGGACGTACTCGGCGTAAATGTCACTCACCGGCAGGTGAGCGTCCTGAAAGCGGGTCAGCAGTTTGTTTACACGAAATGCCGACAGGGCGGGCGAACCACGCAGAATTTCCATCATTTAATCTCTCGTCAGAGCGCCGTGCGACGCTTCAAAGGGCACAACAGCAGAAAACGGGCGGTATTATAGAGAAACACCCCGCTCGACGAAACCGTTTGCGCATAATTTCTCTGCCTGCGGAATTGCCTGAATTTTGCGCAAAACCTGCTTTATAAGTTGCTCTACGCTGCCGAGTTGCGCAAAATGCCCCTCGCTCTGAGAGTTCAAAAAAGATCAATACTGCCTTTAAAAGACAGAGGCCTTAGAGCCAGCGAGAGACAACTATTTGAAACGCCTAAAATTAAACTATCTGCTGATCGGTCTCGTCACCCTGCTGCTGGCGATGGCGTTATGGCCATCGATCCCGTGGTACGGCAACGGACAGGATGCGATTTCGCAGATAAAATCACGGGGAGTGCTGCGTATCAGTACCATCAATTCCCCGCTGACTTACTACACCATCAATAAAGCCCCGGCCGGCATGGATTACGAGCTGGCGAAGCGCTTTGCCGACTATCTGGGCGTCAAGCTCAAGGTCACCGTGCGCCCAAACCTCAGCGATCTGTTTGACGATCTCGACGACGGCAAGGCGGATCTGCTGGCGGCGGGCCTGATTTATAACGATGAAAGGCTGGCGCGCTATAAAACCGGGCCGAGCTACTACTCCGTGTCCCAGCAGCTGGTCTATCGCGTCGATAAGCCGCGCCCGAAGAATCTCGGCGATCTTAAAGGCGAGCTCAGGGTCGCCTCCGGCTCCGCCTACCTGTCGTCGCTGAAAACGGCGCGCGATAAGCAGTATCCCGATCTCAACTGGGTCATCTCCACCGACCAGGGGCCGAAAGCGCTGCTGGAGGCGGTCGCCGACGGCAAGCTCGACTACACCATCGGCGATTCCGTCACCATCGCCCTGCTGCAGCGCATCCATCCGCAGCTGGCGGTGGCGTTCGACGTCACGGATGAAGAGCCGGTCACCTGGTATGTGCCGCACAGCGACGACAGCAGCCTGAACGCCGCAATGCTCGACTTTTTTAACTCGATGGGTGAAGAAGGCGTGATGGCGCGCCTGGAGGAGAAGTATCTCGGCCACGTCGGCACCTTCGACTATGTCGATACCCGCACCTTCCTGCGCGCCATCGACGTGACGCTGCCGGAGATTAAACCGCTGTTTGAGAAGTATGCGGCCAGTATCGACTGGCGGCTGCTGGCGGCGATCTCCTATCAGGAGTCGCACTGGAATCCGCTGGCGACCTCCCCGACCGGCGTGCGCGGCATGATGATGCTGACGCGCAACACCGCCGACAGCCTGAACGTCGAGGATCGTACCGACACCGAGCAGAGCATTCGCGGCGGCAGCCTCTATCTACAGCGCATGATGGAAAAGGTACCCGCTACCATTCCCGAAGATGAGCGCATCTGGTTCGCGCTGGCGGCCTACAATATGGGCTACGCCCATATGCTGGATGCGCGCAAGCTCACGGCGAAACAGGGCGGCAACCCCGACAGCTGGGCCGACGTCAAGCTGCGGCTGCCGATGCTGAGCCAGAAGCGCTACTATGCACAGACCACCTACGGCTATGCGCGCGGTCACGAAGCCTATAACTACGTCGAGAACATCCGTAAGTATCAGCTGAGCCTGGTGGGATATTTGCAGGAGCAGGAGAAGCGCCTGGCCCAGCAAGCGGCGCAAGAGGCGGAGCTGGGCCGCGGCTATCCGGCGGTGGCGCCGGAAATCGCCATGAATTAGGCAATGAGTGAAGCGCGGCGTCGACGCCGCGTTAGTCCGTTCCGCGCTGCGCCTGACGCAGCGCTTTTTTTTGCTCGCGCCGCATGCGGAAAAAGTCGCTCAGCATCGCCGCGCACTCCTCCGCCAGCACGCCGCTCTGCAGCACAACCTGATGATTCATGCCGGGATGGCCGAGCACGTCCATCAGCGAACCCGCCGCACCGGTTTTCTCATCGCTGGCGCCGTAGACCAGCCGCGCAATACGGCTATGCACCATTGCGCCGGCGCACATTACGCAGGGCTCCAGCGTCACGTAGAGCGTGGTATCCAGCAGCCGATAGTTCTCCAGCACCTTCCCACCCTGACGCAGCGCCATCATTTCGGCGTGCGCGGTCGGGTCATGCTGGCCGATGGGCCGGTTCCACCCTTCGCCGATAACGCGATCGCCCTGCACCAGCACCGCGCCGACCGGCACTTCGCCCTGTTCCCATGCGATGCGCGCCAGCCGCAGCGCATGGCGCATCCAGTATTCGTCTTGAGATTGATTCACGCAGGCTCACTCCCGGCAGCAGCAAAGCGGCGCATTATAGCGATCCCGCGCGCAGAATCGAAGATGCAACCCTACTCCAGCTGCTGAAGTTCGCCGCGCGGCGTGACGCGCCAGCGGTGCTGGCAGAAAAAGAGCAGCGGGTTATCCTGCTTGCTGTCGCTGTAGCCGCTATAGAGCTGCAGTGGTGTGCCGATCTGCTCTTCGAGCTGAACCACTTTCTCATGGCCAAGACAGCGCATAGCCAGCACGCGACCGCCGAAGCCGCGTCGCATCTGGCTGGCGATCAGCTTGACGCGCGGCAGAAACGCCGAGTCGTAGTAGACCTGCTCCACCAGCGGCTGCGGCGAGCCGGTAATCAGCCAGACGTCGGCATCATCGCTGCCCAGATAGTCGGTCAGGCGCTGCTGCACCACCGGAAATGCGGTCACCCGCTGGCGAAACCACTGCGCAAAGGCCGCTTCGCGCCGCAGCAGCGTGCGCTCCGAGCGGCCAAAGGTGATCGACCAGAGCAGCAGGCTCATCGGCCAGCGCGCCGCGCGCCCTTTAATAAGCAGCCCCAGCCCGACCACCGGCAGCAGGGGTACCACCAGCAGCAAATTGAGCGGCTGACGCCAGAGCAAATAGCGCATAAAGGTGCCGAACATATCCTGCTGATGCAATGTGCCGTCCAGATCGAAAAACACCACGCGACGTTGTGTACCCTTGGTCAAAAAACGCTCCTTTCTGTTTTGTTCGCCCTATGGTTCCTTATTGTAGCCATCAACCGCGGCAGCGGCGAAAACGGCTATTTTTAATTCCAGTGACTACAATGCCAGATGAATAGTTTATTCTTCAGCAGAGACAGGCATCTTACGGCAGGCTACTTAAACGAGGACCAGGCATGAGCTCATTGCTGCGCATTCGTCAGCTCTATCCGCGTCTGGCGCTGAACGAGCGTCGGCTGGCGGACTTTCTGTTGTCACAGCCCGATCGGGCGCGCCATCTCAGCTCGCAGAAGCTGGCTGAAGAGTCGGGCGTTAGCCAGTCGAGCGTAGTGAAATTTGCGCAGAAGCTGGGCTATAAGGGCTTTCCGGCGCTTAAGCTGGCGCTGAGCGAGTCGCTGGCGGATCGCGACGCCATTACCGTGCATAACCACATTCTCAGCGACGACTCGCTGAAAACCGTGGGCGAGAAGCTGCTTACCGAGAAGCTCTCCGCGATTCGCGCCACGCTCGATATCAACAGCGAAGAGAAGCTGAACGCGACGCTGCAACTGCTGAAAAATGCCCAGCGCATCGTGCTGGTAGGCATCGGCGCTTCGGGGCTAGTGGCAAAAGACTTTTCCTGGAAACTGATGAAGATCGGCATTAATGCGGTGGCGGAGCAGGATATGCACGCGCTGTTGGCCAGCGTGCAGGCGATGCGTCCTGGCGATGTGCTGCTGGCGATCTCCTATACCGGCGAGCGTAAAGAGATCAACCTGGCGGCGCAGGAAGCCGCCCAGATCGGCGCGTACGTGCTGGCTTTTACCGGCTTTACGCCTAACAGCCTGCAGCAGACCGCGACCCACTGTCTCTATACCGTGGCGGAAGAGCAAAGCACGCGCAGCGCTGCCATCTCGTCGACCACGGCGCAGCTGGCGCTGACCGATCTGCTGTTTATGGCGCTGGTGCAGAACGATCCAGAGCGAGCCGCCAGCCATATGCGTCACAGCGAAGCGCTGGTGAAAAAGCTGAACTAGGCGGCGAACGCGAGTATAATGGCGCCGTTTTTAGCTGATCAGGTGAAATCATGGCGCTGCTGATTACCGCCAAATGCATTAATTGCGATATGTGCGAACCCGAATGCCCTAACCAGGCGATTACGCTCGGCGCGGAGATCTATGAGATCGACGCCAGCCGCTGCACCGAGTGCGTCGGGCACTACGATGCGCCAACCTGCCAGAGCGTCTGCCCTATCGATAACACGATTGTTATCGATCCACAGCACATCGAATCGCGCGATGCGCTGTGGGAAAAGTTCGTGGTGCTGCACCACTAGTTTTCGATAATCACCGTTGCGCAGGCGTAGTGACGCTCATCCGCCAGCGTGACGTGAACCTGCCTGACGCCCAGCTTTTCCGCCACTTCGCTGGCGTGATTGAAAAAGCGCAACCCGGGCTTGCCCAGCTCATCGTTATAAACTTCAAACTGATTGAACGCCAGTCCACCGCGAATGCCGGTGCCGAAGGCTTTGGCCGCCGCTTCCTTGACGGCGAAGCGCTTAGCGAGAAAGCGCACCGGCTGCTGATGCCGCTGATATTGCTGCCACTCGGCTTCGCTCAGCACGCGCCGCGCCAGGCGGTCGCCGGAGCGCTCGATCACGCCGGCGATACGCTCGATTTCGACGATGTCGGTGCCCAGTCCGAGAATAGCCATTAGCGACGCGCTTCCCGCATCAGCAGCTTCATCTCTTTTACCGCGTCGGCCAGCCCGCTGAAGAGCGCGCGGCCGATAATGGCGTGGCCGATATTCAGCTCGTGCATCTCCGGCAGCGCGGCGATCGGCTGAACGTTGTGGTAGGTCAGGCCGTGACCGGCGTTGACCTTGAGGCCCAGACTGGCGGCAAAGGTGGCGGCGTGACGGATGCGCGCCAGTTCGGCCTCGCGCGGCAACCCTTCCGGCGCCTCAGCGTAGGCGCCGGTATGAATTTCGATGTAGGGCGCGCCGCTGGCGACCGCCGCCTCAATCTGGCGATGGTCGGGGTCGATAAACAGCGAAACCTGTATGCCTGCCTCGCTCAGCTGCTTCACCGCGGCGTTGATTTTTTCCTGCTGCCCCGCCACGTCGAGGCCGCCTTCGGTGGTGACCTCTTCGCGCTTCTCAGGCACCAGACAGACGAAGTGCGGCTGGATATCGCAGGCGATGCCCACCATCTCGTCGGTAACCGCCATCTCCAGGTTCATGCGCGTCTGAATGGTGTCGCGCAGAATACGCACGTCGCGATCGGTGATATGGCGGCGATCTTCGCGCAGATGCACGGTGATGCCTTCCGCGCCCGCCTGCTCGGCGACGAAAGCCGCCTGAACCGGATCGGGATAGTGGGTGCCGCGCGCGTTGCGTACCGTGGCGATATGATCGATGTTGACCCCTAACAGCAACTCAGCCATGACAATCCTCAGGTTAACTATGTCGAAAAATCAGAGTGTACCGCGGCGCGCGGCGCAGGCACAGCGCTACGGGCTGGCGGCATCGGGCCGCTTTTTCGGCACGAACTGGCGAAACAGTTCGATGCTCTTTAAGGGTTTGCCGCCCAGGTAGGGTTTCAGCGCAATGCGGGTAAAGCGCTTGGCGGCGCGCAGCGTATCGGCATCGGGAAAATCGCGTTCCCACAGCGCGCGCAGCTGGCGGCCGGTGAAGCTGCGCTGACCGGCGACGAGACTGGCGATAAAGCCCTTCTCTTCGCGATAGCTGTAGGTCATGTTGTCGGCGACCGGCTCGCCGCTGCCGGCGCAGTGCAGAAAGTCGACGCCGTAGCCAAGATGGCCGAGCAGCGCCAGCTCGAAACGACGCAGCGCCGGTTCGGGCGAGCTGTTGGCCGCCGCCAGCGTTTGCAGACAGTTCAGGTAGTCGAAGAAGAGTTCTGAGAAGGGAAATTCCTGCTCCAGCACGCGCGATACCAGCTCGTTAACGTAGAGGCCGCAGTAGAGCGTGATGCCGCTGAGCGGCAGCGCCAGCGAAACCGCTTCGGCTTTGGTCAGGGTTTTGACCTCGCCGCGCCCGGTCCAGCGCACCAGCAGCGGCGTGAAGGGCTGCAGCGTGCCTTTCAGCTGCGAGCGGCGCGCGCGCGCGCCTTTCGCCAGCACCCTGACCCGCCCGTGGCTTTCGCTGAAGAGATCGAGCAGCAGGCTGGTTTCGCTGTAGGGGCGACTATGCAGCACAAAGGCGCGTTGCCAGCCTTCCATAGGATCAGAGGTCGTCTACGTAGCCCAGGCTGCGCAGCGCACGTTCGTCGTCGGCCCAGCCCGATTTTACTTTGACCCAGAGTTCGAGATGCACTTTAGCTTCGAACATCTCTTCCATATCTTTGCGCGCTTCAATGCCGATGGTTTTGATTTTGGCGCCTTTGTTGCCGATCACCATCTTCTTCTGCCCTTCGCGCTCGACAAGGATCAGGCCATTGATATCGTAGCCGCCGCGATCGTTCGCCACAAACTGCTCGATTTCCACGGTTACGGAGTACGGCAGCTCGGCGCCGAGGAAGCGCATCAGCTTCTCACGAATAATTTCCGAGGCCATAAAGCGCTGCGAGCGGTCGGTGATGTAATCTTCCGGGAAATGGTGGTCCGCCTGCGGCAGACGCTTGCGCACGATCGCCGCAATCGTATCGACGTTTTTTCCGCTTTCGGCGGAAATCGGCACGATGTCGAGGAAGTTCATCTGCTGGCTGAGGAACTGCAGGTGCGGCAGCAGGATGCTTTTATCCTGAATGTTGTCCACTTTGTTGATGGCCAGCACCACCGGCACTTTGTTGTCGCGCAGCTTGTTGAGCACCATCTCGTCGTCCGGCGTCCAGCGCGTGCCTTCAACCACGAAGATCACCAGCTCGACGTCGCCGATGGAGCTGCTGGCCGCGCGGTTCATCAGGCGGTTGATGGCGCGTTTCTCTTCCATGTGCAGCCCGGGCGTATCCACGTAGATGGCCTGGTATTCGCCTTCGGTGTGAATGCCCATAATGCGGTGACGCGTGGTTTGCGGCTTACGCGAGGTGATCGACACCTTCTGCCCCAGCAGCTGGTTCAGTAAGGTGGATTTGCCGACGTTGGGTCGGCCGACAATCGCGACAAAGCCGCAATAGGTATTCTGTTCGCTCATTCGAGTCCTGACTTTTTCAGCGCCTGTTCAGGCGCCGGGATGTTGCTATTCGAGACCAAGCTTAATTAGCGCCTGTTCGGCAGCAGCCTGTTCTGCTTTACGGCGGCTGGAGCCTACGCCCACCACCGGTTCAGCCATGCCACTCACCTGACAGTGAATGGTGAATTCCTGATCGTGGGCTTCGCCACGCACCTGCACCACCAGATAGGACGGCAGCGGCAGATGTCGCCCCTGCAGATACTCCTGCAGGCGGGTTTTCGGATCTTTTTGTTTGTCGCCCGGGCTAATTTGCTCAAGGCGCGACTGATACCAGTCAAGGATCAGCTTTTCCACCGTCTGGATGTTGCTGTCGAGGAAGATGCCGCCGATCAGCGCCTCCACCGTATCCGCCAGGATGGATTCACGGCGGAATCCGCCGCTTTTCAATTCGCCCGGCCCCAGGCGCAAACATTCGCCCAGATCAAATTCTCGCGCCATCTCCGCCAGCGTGTTGCCACGCACCAGCGTCGCGCGCATGCGGCTCATATCGCCCTCGTCGACGCGAGGAAAGCGATGATAGAGCGCATTGGCGATCACATAGCTGAGAATGGAATCGCCGAGAAATTCGAGACGCTCGTTGTGCTTACTACTGGCGCTGCGGTGCGTTAGCGCCTGTTGCAAGAGTTCCGGATGAGTAAAAGTGTAGCCCAGTTTGCGCTGAAGCTTATTAATGAGGATGGGGTTCATGCGATTCCAGTTCTTTTGTGCGTCTGTGACTCTGCATACGAAACAGGGCTGGCTTTCCAACGCATTCTGTTTAGTGTGCAGTGGCCCCCCGCAGGAGGCCAACCGTTTTGCCCGTTTATCCGGGCCAGATTACTTAGTGAATGCCGCCGATACGGCTCAGGCGTACGCCTGTCGGCCACTGACCTTCCTGCTTTTCGAAGCTCATCCAGATGGCGACCGCTTTGCCGACCAGATTGCGTTCCGGGACAAAGCCCCAGTAGCGGCTGTCGGCGCTGTTGTCGCGGTTATCGCCCATCATGAAATATTGCCCCTGCGGCACGATCCAGGTCGCCTGCGGCTGGCCCGGCTGCTGATAATACATGCTCGCCTGGCTCTGCGCTTCGTTTACCAGCAAAATATCGTGCGTGACGTTGCCCAGCGTCTCTTTACGCGTGCCGAGACGCAGTCCGCCGCGCATGGTTTCGCCCTGCGGCACCTGATAGAAGCCGTTGCCCGTTTCATTACCGTCAAAACCGCTGAAGGTCTGAATAAAGTTGCTCGGCTCTACATTGGTGTAGGTGATTGGCAGCGCGCTGGCGCAGCGCTGGCCGGCGGCGCAGTTCGGGCTGACGGTCAGCGTTTTGCTGTAGGGATCGAACACCACTTTGTCGCCCGGCAGGCCGATCACGCGCTTGATGTAGTCCAGGCTCGGATCTTTCGGATATTTAAATACCGCGATATCGCCGCGCTGCGGATGACCGGTCGGGATCAGCGTCGTCTGGGTGATAGGATCTTTGATGCCGTAGGCAAACTTCTCCACCAGAATAAAATCGCCGATCAGCAGCGTCGGCATCATGGAGCCGGACGGGATCTGAAATGGCTCATAGATAAACGAGCGCACCACGAACACGACCAGCAGCACCGGGAAGACCGACGCGGCGGTCTCTACCCAGCCAGGCTGCCCGTTGACTTTCGCCAGCGTTTTCTCGTCGAGGGTATGGCCGGCCGCAGCCTGCGCTTCCGCTCGTTTAGCCCGGCGCGCCGGCGCCCATTTCACACGATCGATACACCAGATAATGCCGGTAATCAGCGTCGCGAGCGCCAGAACCAGGGCGAACATATTAGCCATTAGGGATCCTTATTTGCTGTCCTTGCCGACATGCAGAATAGCGAGGAAGGCTTCCTGCGGCAGCTCAACGTTGCCGACCTGCTTCATGCGCTTCTTGCCATCTTTCTGCTTCTGCAACAGTTTCTTCTTACGGCTGACGTCGCCGCCGTAGCATTTAGCAAGTACGTTTTTACGCAGCTGCTTCACGGTTGAGCGAGCAATGATATGGGTGCCGATCGCCGCCTGAATCGCGATGTCGAACTGCTGACGCGGAATAAGATCTTTCATCTTCTCAACCAGTTCGCGTCCGCGGTACTGCGAATTGTCGCGGTGCGTAATCAGCGCCAGCGCATCGACGCGCTCCTGGTTGATCAGCACATCGACGCGCACCATATCGGAAGCCTGGAAACGTTTGAAGTTGTAATCCAGCGAGGCGTAACCGCGCGAGGTCGACTTCAGACGGTCAAAGAAGTCGAGCACCACTTCCGCCATCGGAATCTCATAGGTCAGCGCGACCTGGTTGCCGTGGTAGACCATGTTGGTCTGCACGCCGCGCTTCTCGATGCAGAGCGTGATGACATTGCCCAGATACTCCTGCGGCAGCAGCATATGACACTCGGCGATCGGCTCGCGCAGCTCTTCGATATTGTTCAGCGGCGGCAACTTAGAGGGGCTGTCGACGTAGATGATTTCGCCGCTGGTAGTCTCCACTTCGTACACTACGGTCGGCGCGGTGGTGATCAAATCGAGATCGTATTCGCGCTCCAGGCGCTCCTGAATGATCTCCATATGCAGCAGACCCAGGAAGCCGCAGCGGAAGCCGAAGCCGAGCGCGGTAGAGCTTTCCGGCTCATAGAACAGCGAGGCGTCGTTCAGGCTCAGCTTGCCGAGCGCGTCGCGGAAGGCTTCGTAGTCGTCAGAGCTGACCGGGAACAGACCGGCATAGACCTGCGGCTTCACTTTTTTGAAGCCAGGCAGCGCTTTATCCGCCGGATTGCGCGACAGCGTCAGGGTATCGCCCACCGGCGCGCCAAGGATATCTTTGATGGCGCAGACCAGCCAGCCCACTTCGCCGCAGTTCAGCTGCGTGCGGTCAACCTGCTTCGGCGTGAAGATGCCGAGGCGATCGGCGTTATAGACCTGACCGGTGCTCATCACTTTGACTTTGTCGCCTTTGCGCAGCGTGCCGTTTTTCACACGGATCAGCGAGACCACGCCAAGGTAATTATCGAACCAGGAGTCGATAATCAGCGCCTGCAGCGGACCTTCCGGATCGCCTTCCGGCGGCGGAATATCGCGCACCAGACGTTCCAGCACTTCCGGCACGCCGACGCCGGTTTTCGCCGAGCAGCGCACCGCATCGGTAGCGTCGATGCCGACGATATCTTCAATCTCCTGCGCCGCACGTTCCGGATCGGCGGCAGGCAGATCGATTTTATTCAGTACCGGCACAACTTCCAGATCCATCTCGATCGCGGTGTAGCAGTTCGCCAGGGTCTGCGCTTCTACGCCCTGTCCTGCGTCCACCACCAGCAGCGCGCCTTCGCACGCCGCCAGCGAGCGCGATACTTCATAGGAGAAGTCGACGTGCCCTGGGGTATCGATGAAATTGAGCTGGTAAGTTTCGCCGTTGAGCGCTTTGTAATCGAGCGTCACGCTCTGCGCTTTGATAGTAATGCCGCGCTCGCGCTCCAGGTCCATCGAGTCGAGAACCTGCGCCGCCATCTCGCGATCGGTCAGGCCGCCACAGATTTGAATCAGGCGGTCAGAGAGCGTCGATTTACCATGGTCAATGTGCGCGATGATGGAGAAGTTTCTTATGTGCTTCATTTATATGAATATCTTCACGTAGAAAAACAGTTGAGAACCTGAGCACAGACACATTCAGGAAGATCGCTCTTTACCTACAATCCTGTCAGCCTCATTAATGACGACGCATATTACACTGTTAAGGCCGCGCATAAAAGAATGGAACGTTGCGGAATCACAACACTTTTTGGCGAGAAACAGGCGCTAAAAGGCCGCGATATACGCGGCCTGCAGAGGATTAGGCTTCGCTTTCCACCCGCAAGGCGTCAGGCGGAAGCGCCACGCTCAGAATGACGGGCTGAAAAGCGGCGCGATCGCCGACTTTCAGCGACACGCCTTTGGCGACGATAAAGCCGCCGATGCCGCCGAGCAGCGCGCCGCAGGCCGCCGCCAGATCGCTGTGAAACAGCGCCTGGAACAGGCCCGCCAGCAGAAACAGCCCAAACAGCGGCGTCATATAGACCAGCAGCGCCGATCCGAGCAAACTGCTCTCTCGGATGCCGAGTTCGATGCGCTGACCGGGCTGAAGCGGCGTCGCGCTGGCGATTTCCATCACGTGAGCGTCTTTCGGCCCCAGTTTGTTCAGCATATGGCTGCCGCAGCCTTTACGGGCCGAGCAGCTGTTGCAAGAAGTTTTCGCCTCCGTATGCAGCGTGGCGATGCCGTCACGCCATGCCACCACCGTGGCCCACTCTCTCATCATCGTTGCGACCTCAGATCAATACTGTCCGCTATGCGTTTTGCCGTCGCAGGCGGCAGTTCGCCTACCACGGTGATTTCGCTATTATCGCGCACTTCGGTCTGCACCGTACGACGTCCTGTGCGCAATGTCTGCGTGACGCTGCTTTTGTCGGCCGGCGTGATATTGATGGCGAAGCTGAACAGGCCGTCGCTGTATAGACGCGATTCAACGGTTTTATTCATCGCCGGAATATCGCGTCGGCTCTGCGACACCAGCTTCATGCCTGCCGGCAGCCAGGCCGGCTGCCAGCTGAGCGTCACCTTCTCGCCTTCCGGCACTGAGAGCGACGGCGGCAGATTGGCTTTTTGCAGTCCCTGCATAAGATTGCGCACGCCTTCGTCGACCGCGAAGCTAATCACGCGGAACTGCTCCAGCGTTTCGCCATCGCGATCCAGCAGATCGATGCGCAGCGGCAGTTTAGTGTCCACATCGAGCCACACTACATAGCTGTAACGCGTGCCGTCGCGCGAGACGATACGGATCACCTCGCACAGCTGATCGGCGATGCGCGAACGCCCCACCGGGATAAAATCCCACGCGCTGGCGAGCTGAGCGAAGTCAGCGAAGATAGGCGACGGCAAGGCGTCGATAATGTTTTGACCGGGCAGAGAGAAAGGATCGAGGCCGGGTTCGAAATAGCTGATATCGCCGCCGCGCTGAATGACCTCGCGACGCGGGCCGTCCATCTGCAGCAGCTGCGCATAGACGCGATTATCGATCACCGCGTGACGATAACGCAGCGACTCGATGCCGATGCGCGAGACGTTGATATAAGCGAATTCGTAGTTGAGGTTCTGGCTTGCCTGCTCCATCTGCTGTAACAACGCCCCAGACGCAGATGTCTGCGCCGGGGCGGTAGATGACCAAAGCAGGCTGCCTGCCAGCAGGCTAACGGCGCACCAAAGCTGCTTCATTACTGCTGTTGCGTACCTAAGGACTGGTTGCCGGGAACGTTCGCCTGCGCCTGCTGCGGCGCGTTGGTTTCGAACTGCAGACGATCGGAATGCAGACGGCGCTGCAGTTCGTAATCCTGCAGCATCGCGTTAACGCGACGGCGCTGCTCCTGAACCTGCTGGTTGGAGCCGCTGGTGTCGAAGGCGTCAGAAGGCACGCCCAGGCTGACTGGCGAAGCCTTGCCCATCATAGGCAGCGTGTTGAACACCGGCGATTCAGACGGTTCCGCGGTGGTGCCGCTCGGCTGGTTGTAGTGCTGTACGCCCACGATAACCGCCAGCGATACGCACGCCGCTACGCCAACCTGAGTCAGTTGCGCTGCCCAGGGACGCATTTTGCGCCAGAAAGGCATCTTCGCAACGCTGGCCGGTTCAGGCTGAGATTCGACGATCAGCGGCGTAACCTTACGAGCCGGCTCTTGTTCAAGGGCCGCCGCAACGCGCGCGGAGATATCGAAGTGCATTACATCGCCTACATCACCGCGCATGGTGTCGCGGATAAGATGATAGCTAGTCCAGCGCTGTTGCAGCTCTGCATCCTGAGATAGTGCTGACAGCAGCGCGTTATCGAGCGCCTCGCCATCCATCAAAGCGGAAAGTTGTTCTTTCTGCATGCCTAAGTACCCTTCCAGTAGCCGTTATCACTGACGTTGGATAAGCGGTTGAACTTTATTATCAATGGCCTCTCGCGCACGGAAGATACGTGAACGCACCGTACCGACCGGGCAATCCATGATGGCGGCGATCTCTTCGTAGCTCAGCCCGTCCAGTTCCCTGAGCGTGATTGCCATACGCAGATCTTCAGGGAGTGCCTCAATGGTGCGAAAGACGATTTGTTTCAGTTCATCTGACAACATTAAGTTCTCAGGGTTCGAAATTTCTTTTAACGCGCCAGCACTTTCGAAATTTTCCGCATCGATCGCATCCACATCGCTGGATGGCGGGCGACGCCCCTGAGCAACCAGATAATTTTTTGCGGTATTGACCGCGATACGATAAAGCCAGGTATAGAACGCGCTGTCGCCGCGAAAGGATTCCAGCGCGCGATACGCTTTGATAAAGGACTCCTGCACGACATCAGGCACGTCTCCCGACGGGACGTAGCGGGAAACCAGACTCGCCACTTTATGCTGGTAGCGAATAACCAGGAGGTTAAATGACTTCTGATCTCCCTTCTGCACCCGCTCTACGAGTACCTGATCCGTTAACTGCTCGCTCATCCGAGGTAATGTCTCCCCAAATACTTTTAAATGCGTAAAGGAACTGCCAGCACATCTTCATGGTTCTGAGCAAGCATGCGCTTAGAGTCGTGGTGCGGCAAAAAGTTCACTTAACGCGCTGATGATGACTCTTCCGGAGGCGCTGTCATTTGTTTTTCATTCTCAAGACAGTGTAATCCAGACTGCGGCTATCAACGCAGAATCGCAGGCAGAGTACCTTATGACAGAGGCTTTTTCATCTTTAAATCCTGCCTGCGCCCCAGGTTTGATATAAAAAACGGTTTTCCGCTGCGCTTTTGGCTAATTTACTGATTTTTCCTCCTTTTGTCGGTTAATCGATCTAAACAAGCGGGCTTAGTGTTTAAAATACTTCACAACATCGCGCGGAACGCCTATTCTCAAGCCACCCATGTTTAGTAAATTAAACACTATGGCATACTCCTTCTCTCCAGATTACCAGTGCGATGTTTTGATTATCGGCAGCGGCGCGGCGGGTTTATCGCTGGCGCTGCGGCTGGCGGCGCATTACGAGGTGCTGGTGCTGAGCAAAGCGCAAGTCAGCGAAGGCTCCACCTTTTACGCCCAGGGCGGCATCGCCGCGGTGTTTGATGAGACCGACAGCATTGAGTCGCATGTAGAAGATACGCTGATCGCCGGCGCCGGCCTGTGCGAACGCGAGGCGGTCTCGTTCGTCGCCAGCAACGCGCGCCACTGCGTGCAGTGGCTGATCGACAACGGCGTCGCCTTCGATCGCGATCCGCAGGCGGCTGGCGATATGCCCTATCATCTGACGCGCGAAGGCGGCCATAGTCATCGGCGCATCCTTCACAGCGCCGACGCCACCGGGCGGGCTGTCGAAACCACGCTGGTGAGCCAGGCGCTGAGTCATCCCCGCATTCATATTCTTGAGCGCAGCAACGCGGTCGATCTGATCCTGTCGGACAAGCTGGGCCTGCCTGGCGCGCGCCGCGCCGTCGGCGCATGGATCTGGAACCGCAACCGCGAGCGGGTCGAAACCTGCAGCGCCCGCGCGGTAGTGCTGGCGACCGGCGGCGCGGCGAAGGTCTATCAGTACACCACCAATCCCGACGTTGCGTCCGGCGACGGCATCGCCATGGCGTGGCGCGCCGGCTGCCGCGTCGCCAATCTTGAATTTAACCAGTTCCATCCTACGTCGCTGTTTCATCCTGACGCGCGCAGCTTTCTGCTGACCGAAGCGCTGCGCGGCGAAGGCGCCTGGCTGCTGCGGCCCGACGGCAGCCGCTTTATGCCCGACTTCGACGCGCGCGCCGAACTGGCGCCGCGCGATATCGTGGCGCGCGCCATCGATCACGAAATGAAGCGGCTCGGCGTCGACTGCGTTTATCTGGATATCAGCCACCAGCCGGCGGCCTTTATACGCGACCATTTCCCGACGATTTATGAAAAACTGCTGACCTTCGGCCTCGACCTGACGCGGGATCGTATTCCCATCGTGCCCGCCGCGCACTACACCTGCGGCGGCGTGATGGTAGACGCGCGCGGACGCACGGACGTCGACGGGCTCTACGCTATCGGCGAAGTAAGCTATACCGGGCTGCACGGCGCCAACCGCATGGCCTCCAACTCTCTGCTGGAGTGTCTGGTTTACGGCTGGTCGGCGGCCGAGGATCTGATTCAGACGCTGCCGCAAAGAGCCGCGCCCGACCAGCTGCCGCCCTGGGATGAAAGCCGCGTAGACGATGCGGACGAGCGGGTGGTAATCCAGCATAACTGGCATGAGCTGCGGCTATTTATGTGGGACTATATGGGGATTGTACGCACCACGCGCAGGCTGGAGCGCGCGCTGCGTCGTATTAACCTGCTGCAGCAGGAGATCAGCGAGTACTACGCGCATTTCCGTCTCTCCAGCGATCTGCTGGAGCTGCGCAACCTGACGCAGGTGGCCGAACTTATGGTGCGCTGCGCGCTGGCGCGAAAAGAGAGCCGCGGGCTCCATTTTACCCGCGACTATCCCGATATGCTGCCCGAAGCGAAGCCGACGATCCTCACGCCCTCTTACATAAAGAGGTAAAAGTCGCGGGTCAGGCTGCGCCAGGCTTCCGAGTAGTGCGTATCCTGATTGCGAATCGCCATGCGCTCCAGCAGCGTTTCGCCCGCGCTGGGGGAAAAACCGAGCAGCACGCGATGCGGCGGCCGATGCGCATATTCCGCCACATCGATGCGAAAACGCAGATGCCAGCCCGCCGTTTGCGCCAGCGTAATCATGGTTTGCCCTACCGTTTCCGGCAGCACGACGCAGAAGAAGCCCTCTTCGTCGATCAAACGCGCCGCGTAACGCAGCAGGCTGGCGTGATCCAGCGTCGCCGTCGAGCGCGCCGCGTCGCGCTCCGGCGTGGCGCAGGCGACATCGGGCGGATAATAGGGCGGATTGCTGACAATCAGCGAATAGCGCTGCTCGCAGCTGTCGGCGAAAGCGGCGATATCCTGCTGATGGACGCGAATGCGCGCCGCCCACGGCGACTGCGCCGCGTTCTCCTGCGCCTGCTGCGCGGCGGCGGCATCCAGCTCAACCGCGTCGATAAGCACCGCATCGGAGGTACGCTGCGCCAGCATCAAGGCGATAAGCCCGCTGCCGCTGCCGATATCGAGCACCCGGCGCGCATTAGCGACCGGTGCCCAGGCGCCCAGCAAAATGGCGTCGGTGCCGACTTTCATGGCGCAGCGGTCGTGCGCCACGAAAAATTGTTTGAAGGTGAAACCGTTTCTTTTTAACACCGGCCGCACTTGCGGCTTTTCCTGCGTCATACTCTGCAACCATTACCCTTTTTCCTGCCGCGCGGCAGCGCTTCAGTGTAACGTGACGGCGTGAGGAATACACGTAATGGGCTGGCAGGCGCGGATTAACAGATGAAGATTGCGTGCGATCTGTCTATAATCAGCGCCCCAAACTGAGGTAGACCATGACAGTAACCACATTCTCCGAACTCGAACTCGACGAAAGCCTGCTGGAAGCCCTGCAGGATAAAGGCTTCACTCGCCCTACCGCCATTCAGGCCGAGGCGATCCCGCCCGCGCTGGAGGGCCGCGACGTTCTGGGTTCGGCGCCTACCGGCACCGGGAAAACCGCCGCGTACCTGTTGCCGGTACTGCAGCATCTGCTCGATTTTCCGCGCAAGAAATCGGGGCCGCCGCGCATCCTGATCCTGACCCCAACGCGGGAACTGGCGATGCAGGTCGCCGATCACGCGCGCGAGCTGGCGAAACATACCCATCTTGATATCGCCACCATCACTGGCGGCGTGGCGTATATGAACCACGCGGAAGTGTTCAGCGAGAACCAGGATGTGGTTGTGGCGACCACCGGACGTCTGCTTCAGTATATTAAAGAAGAGAACTTCGACTGCCGCGCCGTTGAGACGCTGATCCTCGACGAAGCGGACCGCATGCTGGATCTGGGCTTCGCGCAGGATATCGAAACCATTGCAGGCGAAACCCGCTGGCGTAAGCAGACCATGCTCTTCTCCGCGACGCTGGAAGGCGACGCGATTAAAGATTTTGCCGAGCGTCTGCTTAACGATCCGGTCGAAGTCGAAGCCGATCCCAGCCGTCGCGAGCGTAAAAAGATCCAGCAGTGGTATTACCGCGCCGACGATCTGGAGCATAAAACCAAACTGCTGATCCACCTGCTGAAGCAGCCGGACGCCACGCGTTCCATCGTCTTCGTGCGCAAGCGCGAGCGTCTGCACGAGCTGGTGCAGTGGCTGCACGATGCAGGGATCCGCTGCTGCTATCTGGAAGGCGAAATGGTGCAGGCTAAACGCACCGAGGCGATCAAACGCATTACTGACGGCCGCGTCAACGTGCTGGTGGCGACCGACGTCGCCGCGCGCGGCATCGATATCGAAGATGTCAGCCACGTCATCAACTATGATATGCCGCGCACCGCCGATACCTATCTGCACCGTATCGGGCGTACCGCGCGCGCCGGACGTAAAGGCACCGCGCTGTCGCTGGTGGAAGCGCACGATCATCTGCTGCTGGGCAAAATCAGCCGCTATCTGAACGAGCCGCTGAAGCCGCGCGTGATCGACGAGCTGCGTCCGGTAACGCGCGCGCCAAGTGCGAAAACTACCGGAAAACCGTCGAAAAAGGCGCTGGCGAAACGCAAAGAGAAAAAAGAGAGCGAAGCGGAAAAACCGCGCGTGAAGAAACGTCATCGCGACGCCAAAAACGTAGGCAAGCGCCGCAAGCCAAGCGCTGCCGCGCCAGCAAGCAACGATGCGGAATAAATCATCGTCGTCATAAAAAAAACTCG
>NZ_MLJJ01000043.1 GCF_002095575.1 Pantoea septica
ACGGATCAGCTCCATCATGTTTACGGTTTTACCTACGCCCGCGCCGCCGAACAGGCCGACTTTACCGCCCTTGGCAAACGGACACATCAGGTCGATAACCTTGATGCCGGTTTCCAGCAGTTCCTGCGAGTTAGACTGGTCTTCATAAGAAGGCGCCGCGCGGTGAATAGAGGAGATCTCTACTGCACTGCCGTCTTCTTCTTTGATGTCGCCTTTCATATCGATCGGCTCGCCCAGCACGTTCATGATACGGCCGAGGGTGGCTTTACCCACCGGAACCTGGATCGGTTTTTTCAGGTCAGCAACTTCCAGACCGCGCTTCAGGCCGTCAGAAGAACCCATGGCGATGGTACGAACCACGCCGCCGCCCAGCTGCTGCTGAACTTCCAGCACCAGACGAGCATCACCATTGTGAACCTCAAGGGCGTTGTACACTTGCGGTACCGCGTCCTGAGGGAATTCGACGTCAACTACGGCGCCGATAATCTGGACAATCTTTCCAGCTGCCATCTTGAATCCTCTACCTAATTCTTACCTGGTTAAACCGCGGAGGCTCCCGAGACGATCTCGGTGAGTTCCTGGGTGATGCTGGCCTGACGAGCTTTGTTGTATACCAACTGCAGCTCTTTGATCAGATTTCCGCCGTTGTCGGTTGCGGCTTTCATCGCCACCATACGCGCGGCCTGTTCGCTGGCCAGGTTTTCCACCACACCCTGATAAACCTGCGATTCGACATAACGACGCAGCAGGGTATCCAGCAGCGCTTTCGGATCGGGCTCGTACAGGTAATCCCAGGTCTTCGCCTTCATCTCTTCTTCACCTTCCGCTGGCGGTAACGGCAGCAGTTGGGTAATGGTCGGAGTCTGAGACATGGTGTTATTGAACTTGTTGCTGACGACATACAGCTTGTCGATGCGACCTTCGTCGTAAGCCTGCAGCATCACTTTTACCGGGCCGATCAGATCGGACAGGGAAGGTTTGTCTCCCATGCCGGTGACCTGCGCCACGACGTTGCCGCCTACGGAGCTGAAGAACGCCAGACCTTTGGAACCGATGATCGACAGATCGCTCTGCACGCCTTTATCGGACCAGGCTTTCATATCCGCCAGCAATTTTTTGAACAGGTTAATGTTCAAACCACCACAAAGCCCGCGGTCAGTCGAAACGACCAGGTAGCCGACGCGCTTAACGTCGCGCTCTTCCAGGTAAGGGTGCTTGTATTCCAGATTCCCTAACGCAAGGTGACCAATCACTTTGCGCATGGTGTCTGCATACGGACGGCTGGCCGCCATGCGTTCCTGCGTTTTACGCATTTTGGAGGCGGCGACCATTTCCATCGCTTTGGTGATCTTCTGCGTGTTTTTCACGCTTCCAATCTTGTTACGTATCTCTTTTGCGCCGGCCATTAGCTTCTCCTCAAAGCCTTGCGGCCTGCCTTTTCAGACAGGCCGCCAGACATTACCAGGACTGGGTTGCTTTAAACGTGTCGAGCAGGCCTTTCAGCTTCGCTTCGATATCGTTGTTGTAGTTACCAGTTTGGTTGATTTCCTGCATCAGCTCGGCGTGGTCGCGGTCCGCGAACGCCAGCAGCGCAGCTTCGAAGCTAAGGATTTTCGCCAGATCAACGTCGTTCAGGTAGCCGCGCTCGGCAGCAAACAGCACCAGACCCTGTTGCGCGACGGACATCGGCGCATACTGTTTCTGTTTCAGCAGCTCGGTCACTTTCTGACCATGGCTCAGCTGTTTGCGGGTCGCGTCATCCAGATCGGAAGCGAACTGCGAGAACGCCGCCAGCTCACGATACTGTGCCAGCGCGGTACGGATGCCGCCGGACAGTTTCTTGATGATCTTGGTCTGAGCAGCACCACCAACACGCGATACGGAGATACCCGGGTTAACCGCCGGACGAATACCGGAGTTGAACAGGTTCGATTCCAGGAAGATCTGACCATCGGTAATCGAGATTACGTTGGTCGGAACGAACGCGGAAACGTCGCCAGCCTGGGTTTCGATGATCGGCAGCGCGGTCAGTGAACCGGTTTTACCTTTAACTTCGCCGTTGGTGAAACGCTCAACGTAGTCAGCGCTAACGCGTGACGCACGCTCCAGCAGACGAGAGTGGAGATAGAACACGTCGCCCGGGAACGCTTCACGGCCCGGCGGACGGCGCAGCAGCAGAGAAATCTGACGGTAAGCGACAGCCTGCTTGGACAGGTCATCGTATACGATCAGCGCATCTTCGCCGCGGTCGCGGAAGTATTCGCCCATGGCGCAGCCGGAGTAGGGCGCCAGGTACTGCAGTGCAGCGGATTCAGACGCGGACGCAACCACCACGATGGTGTTCGACAGCGCGCCGTGCTCTTCCAGCTTGCGCACCACGTTAGCGATGGTAGAGGCTTTCTGACCGATCGCGACGTACACGCACTTGATGCCGGAGTCGCGCTGGTTGATAATCGCGTCGATCGCCAGTGCGGTTTTACCGGTCTGACGGTCGCCGATGATCAGCTCACGCTGGCCACGACCGATTGGAATCATCGCATCGACAGATTTGTAACCGGTCTGAACCGGCTCGTCGACTGACTGACGGTCGATAACGCCCGGTGCGATCACTTCAACCGGCGAGAAGCCGTCGTTTTCGATCGCGCCTTTGCCGTCGATCGGTGCACCCAAAGTGTTCACCACGCGGCCCAGCAGGCCGCGACCGACCGGCACTTCCAGAATACGACCGGTACACTTAACCTTCATGCCTTCGGCGAGGTCAGCGTACGGGCCCATGACCACGGCACCGACAGAGTCGCGCTCGAGGTTCAGGGCGATAGCGTAACGGTTGCCCGGCAGGGCGATCATCTCACCCTGCATGACATCGGCCAGGCCGTGTACGCGGATGATACCGTCGCTTACAGAAACAATTGTACCTTCGTTGTGAGCTTCGCTCACGACATTGAACTGAGCAATGCGCTGCTTGATCAGTTCGCTGATTTCGGTGGAATTCAGTTGCATATGCTCCAGTCCCCTTAAGACTGCAAGGCGTCTGCCAGACGCTCGAGACGGCCGCGCACGCTGCCATCAATCACCAGATCACCCGCACGGATGATCACGCCTGCCATGACAGACTTATCAATTTTGCAATTCAGCTTAACTTTGCGTGACAGACGTTTTTCCATCGCGGCGCTGATTTTAGTCAGCTGGCTGTCACTCAGCGTACCGGCAGAAATCACCTCCACCTCCGCAGTCGCCTCATAGGCGTCGCGCAGGTGAATGAACTGCTCGAGTACAGCTGGAAGCGCGGTCAAACGTCCGTTCTCTGCCATAACCTTAATCAGGTTCTGGCCGTGTTCATCTAATTGATCGCCGCAGACGGCAATGAAAGAAGCCGATAACGCTTCCGGCGCCAGCGCGCCAGAGAGAAGATCGGCCATTTGCTCATTGCGTGCTACGGTCGCGGCAAACGCCAGCATGTTTTGCCAGCGCTCGATGCTTTGATGCTCAACAGCAAAGTCAAAAGCTGCTTTGGCGTAGGGGCGAGCTACAGTAATCAGTTCAGACATCAGCCCCTCCCTCCTTACAGTTCAGCGACCAGTTTATCAACGATGTCGCTGTTAGCAGCTTCATCCACGGAACGTTCGATGATCTTCTCGGCGCCAGCCATTGCCAGCAACGCGACTTGCTTACGCAGCTCTTCGCGAGCACGTTTGCGCTCGGCGTCGATTTCAGCCTGCGCCTGCGTCACGATGCGGTTACGTTCGTTCTCGGCTTCAGTTTTCGCTTCGTCCAGAATCTGAGTACGGCGTTTGTTCGCCTGCTCGATAATGACCTGAGCTTCTTCTTTAGCTTTTTTCAGCTGGTCGGTCACATTGGCCTGCGCGAGATCCAAATCTTTCTTCGCGCGCTCAGCAGAAGCAAGGCCTTCAGCAATTTCTTTCTGGCGCTTTTCGATGGCAGCCATAATCGGCGGCCATACGTACTTCATGCAGAACGCGACGAACAGGATAAACGCGATGGCCTGGCCGAGGATTGTTGCGTTAATGTTCACAGCACAATGCCTCTAATTAAGTAGTTAACTTTTCTGCCGATATCTGAACGATAAGCGGCAGAACCGTTCATCATCGCACCCGGTGCCATGATGAACCAGGAGCGACAGGCTTTAGGCGACAGCAAACATCACATAGAGACCCAGACCAACAGCGATCATCGGGATTGCATCCACCAGACCCATTACAACAAAGAACTGCGTACGCAGCAGAGGAATCAGATCCGGCTGGCGCGCGGCGCCTTCCAGGAATTTACCTCCGAGGATGCCGATACCGATCGCAGCACCGATTGCCGCCAGGCCCATCATCACAGCGGCAGCCATGTACAGCAGATCCATATTCAGGTTTTCCATGACAGTCTCCAGTTTGTTTCAGTTAAACGCTTAGTGTTGAGAAAAAAATCAATGTTCTTCAGATGCCATCGACAGATAGACAATCGTGAGGACCATGAAAATGAAAGCCTGCAACGAGATGATCAGGATGTGGAAAATGGCCCACGGCACATTCAGCACCCACTGCGACCACCACGGCAACAGACCGGCAATAAGGATAAAGATCAGCTCACCCGCATACATGTTGCCGAACAGTCGCAGACCGAGTGAAACCGGTTTGGACAGCAGGCTAACACCTTCAAGGATCAGGTTGATGGGGATGAAGATCGGGTGATTAAAAGGCTGCAGCGTCAGCTCTTTCGCGAAGCCGCCTACACCTTTCATTTTGATGCTGTAGAACAGAATCAAAATAAATACGCCCAACGCCATAGACAGCGTGATGTTCACGTCTGCGGACGGCACGACGCG
This sequence comes from Pantoea septica, assembly GCF_002095575.1. Lineage (GTDB taxonomy): Bacteria > Pseudomonadota > Gammaproteobacteria > Enterobacterales > Enterobacteriaceae > Pantoea > Pantoea septica. Next base: position 4,832 of record NZ_MLJJ01000043.1, read on the forward strand.
CAGCGCCGGCAGGCCCAGCCAGTGCTCGCCGATATACGGCAGCAGGTCGATAGGCAGCAGATCCATGAAGTTCATCAGGAAGACCCAGACGAAAATCGTCAGAGCCAGCGGGGCGATAAGTTTGCTTTTACCGTGGTACATGTCGCGCACGTTGCTGTCAACGAAGCCGACAACCAGTTCGATAGCAGCCTGCATTTTCCCTGGCACGCCGCTGGTAGCGCTCTTCGCCACTTTGCGGAACAACACCAGGAAGATGAATCCCAGCACCAGAGAGAAAAACATTGAATCGATATTTAATGCCCAAAACGTCGCGGGAGCGTCGTGAGCATTCACTAACTCGAAGGTACGCAGGTCCAACTGAAGATGCGTCAGATGGTGACCGATGTACTCTTGAGGAGTTTGAGTTTCTCCTGCAGCCATGATGCCTTTTACCCTTTGTTGTTAATTACCGCCGGTGCCAACATCTGAACCACCAGCACCGATAACCAGGTTATCCCGAGCGGCCAGAAAACCACCCTGAAAACACCCAACGCCACAATGAGCAACACGATGGTTGCGATGACCTTGCCGATTTCGCCGAGAGCGAAACTCCACGCAACCCGTCCGGAAGCCGGGGATTGCCCTTGCAGGCGCCAGGCTAAAAACATGAACAACACGTTCGGCAGCCAGGCTGCCGCTCCGCCAGCCAGCGCAGAGACGCCCCAGGTGACATCTTTCAGGGCAAAGAGAGCACCGATGATGACAACAGTCACCAGCTGGATAACCAGCACGGTTCGGGCGAATTTCACACTGTAAAGAGACACTGACATGGCGCTGTTACTCCCCTGCCCCATAAGGGGTATGTCGCGTGTCGTATAAGACTGCCTTTACTCACTCGAGTCAAGCAGCAAAAGCCGTGCAAATTATACGGGCCGCACCTGCGATTTCAATCCGTAAGTAGCCAAAAGGTGAACAATTATTTAAATTTCTTTCCGAACGGCTATTTTTCCAAAGATTGCCAGACGAATTTATGGACCTGCGCCGCACGCATTTGGCTTCCGGCTTGCGTTTAAAGCGTGCTTTAGATCACATTCTAAACACCGCCCCACTATTCATATTTTCTGACGAGCAATAGCAGCGTCTATTAATTCACCGTCAAAACCTTTAAAAACAATGGGATAATATTTTCACTCCCTCAAGCTGACCTTATTTTCGATAAAAACAGCTGATTGACATCTCAGAGTGTGACAAGCGCATTAAATTGATATTACGCACGCGGAGTTATTACCCTGATATATTTTCCCACGTGATTATCTGGCTGCCGCGCAGAAGCGGTAGAAGTGATATCCATGATAATTAAATGTGAATCATTCGTTAAATGTAACAGAGCTTTTCGGATAATTTCCGCCAGGCCTGTTAACGTTATTTCCCAGCCCTCAGGATAAAAAATGCGCTGCGCGGCGAAATCAACTGCCGGTTTTTTGAACCGCCCTTTTGATAAGCCAAACGCGCAGGAACCCATTAATCCCTGCGCTTTCAAGGGCTATTCGCGTCCGATAATCACCAGGTGACGTTCGCCATCCAGCTCCGGCACCTTTAGTGCTTCCACGGAGACGAGACGAAAACCGGCAGGCAGGCTGGCGATTTCATCGTCGGGACGCACCCCTTTCAGCGCATAAAACTCTCCCTGCGCGGAAGGCAAGTGATGGCACCAGTTCACCATATCCTGCAGCGAGGCGAACGCGCGGCTGATAACGCCGTCGAACGGCGGCTCGGAGGGAAACGCCTCTACCCTGCTCTGCACCGGCGTGATGTTGGGTAAACCCAGCTCATGCTGAACCTGACGCAGGAAACGCACGCGCTTGCCCAGGCTGTCGAGCAGCGTGAAGTGCGCCTGCGGCAGGACGATAGCGAGCGGAATGCCCGGCAGGCCCGGTCCGGTGCCGACGTCGATAAAGCGTTCGCCCTTCAGATGAGGCGCCACCACGATACTGTCGAGAATATGGCGCACCAGCATCTGTTGCGGATCGCGCACCGACGTCAGGTTGTAGGCTTTATTCCACTTGTCCAGCAGGCCGACATAGGCGACCAGCTGCTCTTTTTGTTGATCGGAGAGGGAAATACCGGCTGCCTTAAGCAGCGAAGCGAGTTTTGTGATCACAGCATAAATCCAGTCAGCGGGGGCGAGCGGCCTCGCCCCGTTTCAGGTCAGGCGCTTTTGCGCAGCAGCCCTTGTTTTTTCAGGTAAATCAACAAAATCGAAATCGCCGCCGGTGTGATGCCGGAGATGCGCGACGCCTGCCCGATCGAAGAAGGCTTATGATCGTTGAGCTTGGCGATGACTTCGTTCGACAGGCCGTTGACCTGACGATAATCCAGCTCGGCCGGCAGCAGCGTATTTTCATTGCGCAGCTGACGATCGATCTCTTCCTGCTGGCGCGCGATGTAGCCTTCGTACTTCACCTGAATCTCAACCTGCTCGGCCGCCTGCGCGTCAGACAGCGACGGGCCGAAGCTCGGCAGCGCGGTAAGTTGAGCGTAGGTAAGCTCTGGACGACGCAGCAGATCTTCGCCGCTCGCCTCTTTGGTGAGCGCGCTGTTGAGCAGCGTGTTCACTTCCGCGACGTTCTCCGACTTTGGATGCACCCAGATATCGCGCAGACGCTGACGCTCCTGCTCAATCGCCTCCAGCTTCTGGTTGAAGCGCGCCCAGCGGGCGTCATCCACCAGGCCCAGCTCACGGCCGGTTTCGGTCAGACGGAGATCGGCGTTATCTTCGCGCAGCATCAGACGATACTCTGCGCGCGAGGTAAACATGCGGTACGGCTCTTTGGTGCCGAGCGTGCAGAGGTCGTCCACCAGCACGCCGAGGTAGGCCTGATCGCGACGCGGCGCCCAGCCCTCTTTGTCGGCGGAGTGGCGTCCGGCGTTGAGGCCCGCCAGCAGCCCCTGCGCCGCGGCCTCTTCGTAGCCGGTAGTACCGTTGATCTGGCCGGCGAAGAACAGTCCGTGGATATATTTGCTCTCCAGCGTCGGCTTGAGATCGCGCGGATCGAAAAAGTCATACTCGATCGCGTAGCCGGGGCGAACGATTTTTGCGTTCTCCAGCCCTTTCATCGAGCGTACGATCTGCATCTGCACGTCGAACGGCAGGCTGGTGGAGATACCGTTCGGGTAAACTTCGTTGCTGGTCAGCCCTTCAGGCTCAAGGAAGATCTGATGCGCGTTGCGATCGGCGAAGCGCATCACCTTGTCTTCGATCGACGGACAGTAGCGCGGGCCGATCCCCTCGATGATCCCGGCATACATCGGGCTGCGATCGAGGTTATTGCGGATCACCTCGTGGGTCTGCTCGTTGGTATAAGTGATCCAGCAGGGAACCTGCTGCGGATGCTGCGAGGCATCGCCCATGAACGAGAAGACCGGCATCGGGTTGTCGCCATGCTGCGGGCTGAGCACGGAAAAATCGATGGTGCGCGCGTCGATGCGCGGCGGCGTACCGGTTTTCAGACGGCTGACGCGCAGCGGCAGGGCACGCAGGCGCTTCGCCAGCGGAATCGACGGCGGATCGCCAGCGCGGCCGCCGCTGTAGTTATCCAGCCCGATATGAATTTTGCCGTCGAGGAAGGTTCCGACGGTGAGCACCACGGCTTTGGCGCGGAACTTCAGCCCCATCTGCGTGACGGCTCCCACGACGCGATCGTTTTCGACGATAAGATCGTCTACCGCCTGCTGGAAGATCATCAGGTTGGGCTGGTTCTCCAGGGCGGTGCGTACCGCCTGTCGATACAGCACGCGATCCGCCTGCGCGCGGGTAGCGCGCACCGCCGGGCCTTTGCTGCTGTTTAGTATCCTAAACTGAATGCCCGCCTTGTCGATCGCCGTGGCCATCAGGCCGCCTAAGGCATCCACTTCCTTAACCAGATGTCCTTTTCCAATGCCACCAATCGCCGGGTTACAGGACATTTGTCCAAGCGTATCAATGTTATGGGTGAGTAACAGAGTTTGCTGACCCATTCGGGCAGCGGCCATCGCGGCTTCTGTGCCCGCATGACCACCACCGATTACGATGACGTCAAAAGGATCTGGATAAAACATGAAGTGGTACCTCGTTCGTGAACTGGCAGGGATCGTTGCCCTGGGCGGTGGATTCTACTGAAATTCCGCCGAGGGTGAAAGCGACGGGATCTGCGGGTTTAAAAGAAAGGATCTTTATTCTGTATATGATCTTTCTGTTAGATCTCTTTATTAGGATCGCGACTGCCTGTGGATAAGCATGGAAAGCGGATTCTTATCAGGCAGATAACGAGGATCCTTTGCTGTGAATGATCGGTGATCCTGATCCGTATAAGCTGGGATCAAAATAGCGAGTTATGCACAGCTCACAAAAGCAACAGCGGTTGTTATCTGGATAACTACCGGTTTTACGCAGTATTCAAGCCTTGTTATCCACAAAAAAAGTGGCAGCGATCGAATAAAAACAGACGTTTTAGCTGGGGATCCTGCGAAATACCCGATCCTCTGTGGCAAAGGATCCGCTCAGAGATGGGCCAACCACCCGCTTAGCCAGGCTTCTGCCGGATCTTCTGGGATCTCATGTTCCAGCACGTCGATTTCCAGCCGCTCGCCGATACGCTGCGCGCCGCGAGCGATCAACAGCGCATCCAGCGAACGAATGGCGCCGCAGAAAAGATCGTATTCATGGTTGCCAAGGCCGATCGCGCCGAATCGCAACGCCGACAGGTCAGGCTGGGTTTCGGCAATCGCCTCATATAAAGGCTGCAGATTATCCGGCAGTTCGCCTGCGCCGTGGGTAGAACTCACCACCAGCCAGATCCCCTGCTGCGGCAGCTCGTCCAGCGCCGGACCGTGCAGCAGCTGCGTGGAAAAACCCGCTTCCTGCAATTTCTCTTCCAGATGTTCGGCCACATATTCGGCGCTGCCCAGCGTGCTGCCACTGATTAAAGTAATGTCGGCCATGATGCTCTCCCGGAATAAAGGCGAGCATTGTACGCTGTGATCAAGCCGTGATCCACCTGTGGAAAACAGGGTTAATAGAAATGAAGATGCGAACTCAGCCGTTGGTGCAGGCGGCGTTCGCGCGGGATAAGGTTGTGCACAGAAAAAAAAGATCAGGGTTTGATGGTGCGCATGATCGGGTTTTGCAACGAAATCAGGGTTTCGGTGGACTGAATTTCGTCAATGGTCTGGATCTTATTGATCAGCACCTGCTGTAGCGCATCGATGGATCGGCACATCACCTTAATAAAGATGCTGTAGTGTCCGGTGGTGTACCAGGCCTCGACCACCTCGTCGAGCGCCTCCAGCTTGCTGAGCGCGGCAGGATAGTCGCGCGCGCTCTTCAGGATGATGCCGATGAAGCAGCAAACGTCGAATCCCAGCTGACGCGGGTCGATCTCCACGCGAGTGCCGAGAATAATGCCGGCCTGTTTCATCTTCTCCACGCGAACATGGATGGTGCCCGGACTGACGTTGAACTGTTTCGCCAGTTCGGCGTAAGCGGTGCGGGCATTATCCAGCAGCGCATTCAGGATCCCGCGATCCAGGTTGTCCAGTTGCAGTGATTCGGCCATATCATCCTCATGTCAGCTCTTCTTCTTTGAACAGAGGAGAATGTGCAGCAAAAAGCGGCGGCAGGCAATCACCGGCAGCGGCAAACGCCGCTGCCGGTGAGGGTTAACGCTTACGCCACAGCGTGACCTGCGCCAGCGAATGCTGATACTTGCGTGCGGTTTCGCGGATCACGAAAGGCTGATCCTGCGGCGCGCCGATCGGCTCAAACTCCGCCGCCAGCAGCCGTTGCAGCGCCTGCAGGGTGGTGAGCGCCTCGCCGTTTTCGCGGATGCCGCCCAGCCAGTTCTCTTTCGGCGTGAAGGCTTCCAGCCAGGTATAAGGCGAGGAGAGCAGCAGCAAACCGCCAGAGCGGATCATCGGCGCAATATCCTGTAGAAAGCGCTGCGGCTGACGCAGGCGATCGATCAGGTTCGCGGCCAGCACCAGGTCATACTGCGCGGGCTGAGGCTTCAGGTTGCAGGCGTCGCCCTGCACGAACTGGATACGCTGCGCCTGGCCGGCGTCGAGGCCAAAATCTTTAAGCCGCACCTGACGATACTCCACCAGATCGCCCTCTTCCGGCACCACGTAACGGAAATCTTCGCCCGAGGCGAGCTGCAGCGCCACGTCAATAAAGCGCGCGGAATAATCCATCCCGATCACCTTTTCAAAATGGCGCGACAGCTCGAAGCTGGCGCGGCCGGTGGCGCAGCCGATATCCAGCGCGGTGCCGCGCACCTGGCAGTGGGGCAGCGCCAGCGCCACCAGCGACTCGGCATAGTTATCGACGCCGAAATAGCGGGGGCCATACTGGAAGTCGAGATACTGCGACACCATATCGTCGGTTTCGTAAGGATTGAGCGTCATCGATTCCTGATGCGAGGAGACGACGTAGCGGAAGCCCGCATGCTGGAAAAAGTGGCGGCGAAAGGCGTAGCGCGACGATTTCAGCGCCTCGTTGCCGGTAGAGATCCAGCTGCCGCCCTTGATGAGCGAATGCTTGCCGTCGAAGGTCGGCGTCGAAAAGTCGTCATAGAGCGGATGCACGCGGAAGCCTTCAAAGCCGTTGATCGGCGTGGTGGTCCACTGCCAGACGTTGCCCACGATGTCGAAAAAGTCGCCCTGGGCGAAGCGATCCACGGCGCAGGATGAGGCCCAATAGGCCAGGTTAAGGTTGCCCGGCGCCTGCTGCCACTCCGGCTGATCGCCTTCGACCTGTCCGCGCAGCTGCATCCATTCCGCCTCGCAGGGTAGCTGCACGGATGCGCCGGTCTGCTCTGCCTTCCAGCGGCAGAACGCGGCGGCTTCCAGCTGATTGACTTCCGCCGGCCAGTCCCAGGGCATCAGCACCTCTTCGGTCATCAGGCGCAGCTTCAGCGCCTCGGGACGCTGCGCGTCGCCGCGCCAGAAGGTCGGCATCTGCGCCTCGGCAAAGCTGCGCCAGCCCCAGCCTTCATCGTCCCAGTACCGGCGCTGCTGGTAGCCGCCCGCCGCGACGAATTCGAAAAACTCGGCATTGCTGACCAGCATTTTGCTGGCCTTGAACGGCTCAAGTTCTGTCGTCTGGCTGCCGTATTCGTTGTCCCAGCCGTAGGTATCGTCGTTTTTCCCCTGCGTCACGACGCCGCCAGGCATGGCGACCAGGCTGTTGGCCGGCACCGCGTCGCGCGCGTGGCGCGCCTCCTGACAGGCTGGCCACTGCGGCTGCGGCTTGACCCATTCGATGGGCAGCTGGCGCATCAGCACGCTGGAGGTTTCCAGATGGATGCGCTCATGCTCGATACCCATCAGGATCACCCAGGCCGGGCTTTCCCAGTCGATCGGCAACGTCAGCGGCATGGTTTCGATAAAGCGAGTCACCAGGCTTTTTACTTTGCTGCGGTAGTCGCGCACCTCCTGCACGCTGGGCCAGGCGTAGTGGCTGTCGTCGAGATCGTCCCAGCTCATCTCATCCACGCCGATCGCCATCATCGCCTCGATGCGATCGTCGACGCGCGCGTCGATGTAGCGGCCCGCCATCAGCTTATTGATATAGAAAGAGGCGGTATGGCCGAAATAGAAAATTAAAGGATGGCGCAGCGTGATGGCTTTGGTAAACCAGGCGCGATCGTCAGCGAGACAATCGAACAGGCTTTCATAGAGTTCCCAGGTTTGCGTGTAGTAAGCCAGCAGCTCGTCGCGTTTCTCTGCGACGCTGCTGCCGGAAAGGCGTACCGTACGGGTCGGTGCCGGTAGATTTTGATGTTGTTGTGCGGTTGTCACAGTGAACTCCGTTAGCTGAATAAACACAGCGGGTAATTCACTATAGCAAATCGGGGTTTCTGCTCCGTGACTAACGCCGCCAGCGGCGCAGCAGGCGGCTTTTCATGCCGGTATCGAAACGCCAGATATGATCGAAGATGCGCAGGATGCCGGGCTTGCCGTGCGCCGACATCGCCACGGCGTGAAAGCGCTGCTGCTGTTGCTGCTGGCGCTGCTTCACCACGCCCACGATCTCATCCGGCAGACGCTGGGCGATAAAGTCGGAGACCACCACGGCGTCAGCGTCCTGCCACAGCGCTCCCTCCATACGCTTAACCACCGCCGCCAGACAGGCGGCGAGATCGGTGCCGCCGCGAAAGCGCTGGCTGAGAAAGCGGATCGCCTGCTCCAGCCCGTCGTCGCCGGTCAGCTCGTAGCCGATAACGTCGTGGGCGAACAGCATAACGTAGCAGCGGCGGCGCTCAGCCAGCGCAACTTTTAGCAGCGCCAGGCAGAACGCTTTGGCGCAGCGTTCGTTAAAGCCGCCCATCGATCCTGAGGTATCGACGCAGACGATAAAGGGGCCGCGCGGCTGCTCTTCGTGCTGCTGGTGGCTGACCGGACGCAGCGTAACCTTTTCATGCCAGGCGTCGCCCTGCAGCCGGTAGGTCAGCAGCCGCTTTTCCACCAGGCGACGGTAAAACTCCAGCTCCAGCTCGCTGATGCTGATGGTTGCCAGCTCCGGCGGCAGCAGGCGCAGCACGTCGTCGCTCTGATGAATGCCGTTCACCTCTTCGGGCACCGCGTCTGGTTCGCGTACCAGCTGGTGAAAAGCCTCCAGCGGGGCATCCTGCGACGGCACCGACTTTGCTTCGCGGCTGCGGCCCAGCTGCTGCGCCAGCGCCAGCAGTTCCGGCTGCTGCGCCAGGAAGTCGCCATACTCCAGCATCAGCTGATAGTCGCCGTGCTGCAGTGAAGCTTTGCTCATATCCCATAAGCGACCGGCCGCCGCCTCGTCGTTGTCGCTCAGCACGGGCGCCAGCTGGCCGCTCAGCGCCATGCGCTGCTGCAGCTCGGCCATCAGGCGTTCGCGCTGCTGCTCCAGCAGCTGTTCGTTGAGCGTCAGCGTCTGCAGCGTCAGGCTGAGACGCCAGCGCTGCAGAAACAGCGTATGCTGCGCGCCGCTCAGCTGGTGCGCGTCGGTGTGCTGTAACAGGCGCTGCGCCTCTTCCAGAAAGGGCGAAGGCAGTTGCGTCAGCGCCTCGAGTATTTCAGGCAGCTGCTGGTTGAAGTCGTGATGGCTGAGCAGCTGGGCGCGCTGAAACAGCTGAAACTCGTTGCCCAGCGTTTCTGGTACCGGCGTCGCTTTCAGCTCGGCGTTGATCTCCGCTTTCCAGCGCGGCACGTCGCGCAGCATCGCCTGCTTCAGACCGGGGAATTTTTCAAAGAAGATCGCCAGCTGCGGGGAGGCGAGCAGCGCGAGAATCAGCTCTTCGATCAGTTCGGCCTCGCCGACAGAGAGCAGCGCGCTGAGCGTCTCCAGTGAGATCATTTACGCGCCTGTTTCAGCTGGTCGGCCACGTCCTGCAGGCTGGTTTCAATACGCGCCAGCCAGTCGTCGCTGATAAACAAGCAGCGCTGATGCTGGCTGAACTGATGGCGCTGCGCGCGCAGCTGGGTATCCAGCTCGTCCAGCGCTTCGCTGATCTCAGCCGGCAGTTCGCTGTGCGCAACGGCGCCAGGCAGCGTCAGGCGCGCCGTTTGCAGGCTGACGTCGCGCAGCGCCAGGCAATGCTGCGCGTCCACCAGCAGATCGAGCGTCTGGGCGAAACCGATGCCGTTCAGCTTGCCGCGCACGTCGCCGCCCTTCAGCAGCCACTGCTCCAGCGCATCGCGGGCGATCACCACATGCGTGACCTGCATATCGTGCAGCGTCAGCGGCTGCTGCAGCATCAGGGTCAGCTGCGGCTCCGTCAAGCTGGCGGGCAGCTCATAGTGCGGCTTGCGGCTGAACATGCCGCTGTGTTTTTCCAGCGTAATCGCCTGCGCCACGCTCTGCTGCTGCTGTAGCGCCAGGCGTCGCGCCTTGAGCTGCTGCAGCCTGAGCAAGAGCGTCTGCTGCTGCCAGGCCTGCTGCGTCATCAGCAGGTCAATCGCGCGCTCCAGCACCTGCATAGAGGCGATGTCGTGCCACAGGCAATCTTTCAACAGAATAAGGTCGATGGGCGCGATGGCGCTGCGGCCGCTGTAGAATGCGCTCGCCTGCAGCAGGTGAATCGCCTTTTTCCAGCGGCGATCGGAGATATAGGGCGCATCGGGCAGGGTTTCCAGATGCTGGCGCAGCTGATAGATCAGCTCGAAGACGTTATCCGGCAGGCTGACCTGGCTAATGCTCTGCTGCCACTGATGATACTCCTCATCGCTGATGCGCAGCGATTCCGCGACCGGATTGGCGTTTTCATCCTGCTGGTGGGTCAGCATGCTGCGAAAGTTTTGCTTTTCATGCACGTTGTCGAGCCAGAGACGGATCAGCATGCGGTCGTAGAGCGCTTCCAGCCCGCTGTCCGCTTCCGGCAGTTCGTTTGAGGCGGTGACCAGCAGACGCATCGGAATTTTTTCTTCGCTGTCGCCATTGCGGAAGCGGCGCTCGTTAATCGCGGTCAGCAGGGTATTGAGGATGGCGGGGCCCGCCTTCCAGATCTCGTCGAGGAACACGATCTCCGCGTCGGGCAGATAGCCTTTTGTCAGGCGCTGATAGCGGCCTTCATCCTTTAATGCCTGAATCGATAGCGGGCCGAACACCTCTTCCGGCGTCGAGAAGCGCGTCATCAGGTATTCAAACGCGCGGGCATTCTGAAAAGCGTATTTCAGGCGGCGGGCGATCAGGCTCTTGGCGATGCCCGGCGGACCAAGCAAAAACACGCTTTCACCGCTCAGCGCCGCCAGCAGACAGAGGCGAATAGCATCGTGGCGTTCATACAGACCCTTCTCAAGGGCATTGCTGAGACGAGAAATTCTTTCTGCCAAAAGATGGGGTTGAGCCATAATCACTTCACTGTCCTTCTGTTACTGCTGCCGTCTTATTATGGCAGGCGCACTACTCTACTGATTATGATGCGTGAAAGCGTTGATTGCCGTCCGCTTTTTTTGTGTCACAAAGTCCAATCATCGCATAATGCCGCTGCGGCTTGTAATGCCGCGAAAAAAATCCTCGGCGCCAGCGGCGTTGAACAAGGACGGGATGGGTTTTTTGGGAAACAGGTGCATACTGTGCGCTTTTTGACAGCAAGAGCGATGGGGTGTTGCGCCTCTCTGCTCCAACAAAAGATAACTCTATGAGCTCGGATAACAAGCAATCACTTAGTGCGTTAACGCTGGCCGCGATTGGCGTAGTGTATGGCGATATCGGCACCAGCCCGCTCTATACCTTGCGTGAATGCCTCTCCGGACAGTTTGGTTTCGGCGTTGAGCGCGAAGCGGTTTTCGGCTTTCTGTCGCTGATTTTCTGGCTGCTGCTGCTGGTGGTGTCGCTGAAATATATCAGCTACGTCATGCGCGCGGACAACGCCGGCGAGGGCGGCATTTTAACCCTGATGTCGCTGGCGGGCCGCAATACCGGCGCGCGCGCCACGGCGGTGCTGGTCATTATGGGCCTGATCGGCGGCAGCTTCTTTTATGGTGAAGTTGTGATTACGCCCGCCATTTCCGTGATGTCGGCGATTGAAGGGCTGGAGATCGCCGCGCCCTCGCTCGATCCCTTTATCGTTCCGCTCTCTATCGCGGTGCTGACGCTGCTGTTTATGATCCAGAAGCACGGCACCGGCATGGTAGGCAAACTCTTCGCCCCGGTGATGCTGATCTGGTTCGCCACGCTGGCGGTGCTGGGCGTCAGCGGCATCATGAAGAACCCGGAAGTGCTGCAGGCGCTTAATCCCTCCTGGGCGGTCAGCTTCTTCGTGCACTACAAAACTATCTCGTTCTTTGCGCTGGGCGCGGTGGTGCTGGCGATTACCGGCGTGGAAGCGCTGTATGCGGATATGGGGCACTTCGGCAAAATGCCGATTCGCATCGCCTGGTTTATCGTGGTGCTGCCCTCGCTGGTGCTGAACTATTTCGGTCAGGGCGCGCTGCTGCTCAGCGATCCCAAAGCGATTAAAAACCCCTTCTTCCTGCTGGCGCCGGACTGGGCGCTGATCCCGCTGCTGATTCTGGCGACGCTGGCGACGGTGATCGCCTCGCAGGCGGTGATCTCCGGCGTCTTCTCGCTGACGCGCCAGGCGGTGCGTCTGGGCTATCTGCCCGGCATGCGCATTATCCATACCTCGGAGATGGAGTCCGGTCAGATCTACGTGCCGATGATCAACTGGGTGCTCTATTTCGCCGTGCTGATCGTAATTATCAGCTTTGAACACTCCAGCAACCTGGCGGCGGCTTACGGCATCGCGGTCACCGGCACTATGGTGCTGACCTCGATTCTCTCCTGCACCGTCGCGGTAAAAAACTGGCACTGGAACCGGCTGGCAGTCGGACTGATTCTGACGCTGTTTCTCTGCATCGACGTGCCGCTCTTCTCCGCCAACCTGATTAAGCTTTTCTCCGGCGGCTGGCTGCCAATCTGTCTGGGCCTGATCATGTTCCTGATTATGACGACCTGGAAGAGCGAGCGCTTTCGCCTGCTGCGCCGGATGCACGAGCATGGCAACTCGCTAGAGGCGATGATCGCGTCGCTGGAGAAATCGCCGCCGGTGCGCGTGCCGGGCACCGCCGTCTATATGTCGCGCGCGCTAAACGTCATCCCCTTTGCGCTGCTGCACAACCTCAAGCACAACAAGGTGCTGCACGAGCGCGTGGTCTTTTTAACGCTGCGAACCGAAGATGCGCCTTACGTGCATAACGTGCGCCGCGTCGCCATCGAACAGCTGTCGCCGACCTTCTGGCGCGTGGTGGCCAGCTACGGCTGGCGCGAAACGCCGAACGTCGAGGAGATTTTCCACCGTTGCGGGCTGGAAGGGCTCAACTGCCGGATGATGGAAACCTCGTTCTTTATGTCGCACGAGTCGCTGATTATGGGCAAACGTCCCTGGTATCTGCGCCTGCGCGGCAAGCTCTTCCTGGCGCTGCAGCGCAATGCGCTGCGCGCGCCAGACCAGTTCGAGATCCCGCCGAACCGGGTAATCGAACTCGGCACTCAGGTCGAGATTTGATCGTTACCAGCGCAGGGCGACGCAGAGTCCGCCGCCCTCGCGCTGGCTGAAGCGCAGCTGCATACCGTGCAGCTGCGCGACGTTCCGCACAATCGATAATCCCAGCCCGCTGCCGCTCTTCTCCTGTCCTGGCGGCCGCCAGAAGCGCTCGCCCAGACGCTGCAGCTCCGACTCGCTCAGGCCCGCGCCATTATCCTCGACGCGCAACCCGCGGTTCTCCAGCACTACCCTGACGTCGCTGCCTTCCGGCGTATAGCGGATGGCGTTGTCCAGCAGGTTGCGCGCCAGCAGCGACAGCAGCAGCGGATGGCCCTCAATAACCGGCTCGGCAAGGCTCTCCAGGCGCAGCGCGACGCCGGCGCGATCGGCGTGCGGCAGCTGTTCGGCCAGCGCCTCCTGTAGCAGGTCATGAAGGTCCACAGGCTGAAACGCGCCGCGCGCGTCCTCAGCTTCGGCGCGCGACAGCGTCAGCAGCTGATCCACCAGCCGCGTGGCGCGCTGAATGCCGGCATCCAGCTGGCGCAAAGCGTGCTGGCGCATCACCTCGTCGTCAGCGGCAAGCTGCACCACTTCGCTCTGCACGCGCAGCGCCGCCAGCGGACTGCGTAGCTCATGGGCGGCGTCGGAGGTAAAGCGGCGCTCGCGTTGCACCATGGCGCTGATGCGGCTGAACAGCCCGTTCAGCGCTTCCGTCAGCGGTTTGACCTCCAGCGGCACCCGCCCGGCGTCCAGCGGCCTGTCGTCGTCCGGCACGCGCTGCGCCAGCAGCTGCGTGATGCGCTTGAGCGGGCGCAGCTCGCGCCACACCAGGCCGAGCAGCAGCAACAGCATCAGCGGCAGCGCGATAAGCCAGGGCAGAATGCTGCTTTGCACCAGCGCTTTCGCCATATCATCGCGGTATTCCCACTCCTGGCCCACCACGATGCGGTGCTGGCCGTCCGGCGTCGTCAGCCAGACAAACCGCCAGGCGTCGTCGTCGTCGATTAACCGCCCGTCGTGAAATCCCTGCGCCTTGGCGTCGAACGGCAGCATTCTGCCGTTTTCGCCGTCGTTCAGCACGGGTCTGCCGTCTCGGGTGAAAATAGCAAAGGCGAGCGCGTCGTCATCCTGATCGCCGCGATGGTGGCGCAGCAGCGCCTTGTTTTCGGGCAGCGTAGCGTCAGCGGGGCCGGCGAGGTCAAGCGCCATCAGGCGTTTGGCGAACAGAAGCTGCTGGGTGTCGAACAACTCGTTGATGGTGTCGCGCGTCTGTAGCCAGGCGCTCAGGCTGGCGCTGCCCCAGCAGAGGCCGAGCAGCAGCACGAAGCCGACGCCAAGCCGGAGAAACAGGCTCATTGCGGCTCTCCCAGCATATAGCCGACGCCGTGTACGGTACGGATAAAGGCCGTGCCGAGCTTTTTACGCAGGTGATGAATATGCACTTCTACCGCGTTGCTGGAGACGTCGGCATCCCAGCTGTAGAGCTTCTCTTCCAGCTGCGCACGCGTCAGCACGCGGCCTGGATGGCGTAAAAACAGTTCCAGCAGCGCCAGCTCCCGACTTTTGAGCGGAACCCGTTCGCCGTCGCGCGTCACGCTGTGGCTGGCGGGCTGCATAATGACGTTACCGTGACGCAGCTCCGGCTGCATTTGACCGTGGCGACGCCGGATGAGCGCTTGCAGCCGCGCGGCGACTTCTGTCAGGGCGAAAGGTTTGCAGAGATAGTCGTCCGCGCCCAGCTGCAAACCCTCCACGCGCTGATCGAGGGCGTCGCGCGCGGTCAGGATCAGCACCGGCACGTCCGCGCCCTGTTGTCGCCAGTCGCGCAGAATCTCCAGCCCGTCGCGCTGCGGCAGCGAAAGATCGAGGATCACCGCATCCCAGGGCGCTGCATGCAGCGCGGCGAAACCCTCATCGCCGGAAACAAACCAGTCGACGCTGAAACCTAATTTGCCCAGGCCAGCCTTGATGCCGTCGCCAATCAGCCGGTCATCCTCAATCAGTAAAATGCGCATTTTCCCTCCTTTGTCTGCAAAGGCTTTATACGAAGGAGAACGGCGCTTGTACAGGCGATATCGCTACTTTTCGCTTATTTTCACCTCTTAAGATCCTGTTAAGAACTCGCTGTTTTAATAGGATGCGTACAAAACACCCATTCATGGAAACGAGGTGACTATATGAAAAAGCATGCCGCACTCTTAGCTATCCTGGCGCTGACCACTGCGCCCGTCTTCGCCGCGACTCAGGGCGGATTTGTCGATGCGAATGCGCCTGCCGTTCAGGCGAAACAGGGAGGCTTTCAAAACGGCCAGAGCAGCGTGGTAACCGTTAAGCAAGCGGAAGAGATGAAAGACGACAGCTGGATCACCGTGCGCGGCCAGCTGGAGAAGCAAACAGGCGACGAGGACTATCTGTTTCGCGACGCCACCGGCACCATGAACGTCGAGATCGACCACAAGCGCTGGGACGGTTTGACCATTACGCCGAAAGATCGCGTTGAGCTGACGGGTGAGCTGGACAAAGATTTCAACAGTATCGAACTTGACGTTAAGCAGGTGCGTAAAGCGCCCTAACGCCTTCCCTGCCGGGCCGCTTCAGCGGCCCTTTTTATCGCCTAAGCCAAATTTCACTTTGCGTGAGCGAAACGTTTCGATAACGATCACACTTCTCGATTTCCCCCGTTGAGTTACCGCCGCCATTTCATACACTGCCGCTAGCGAAACGTTTCGCTCTGGAGCAAAAAATGAAAAAAGGTCGCCTGTTAAACGCTGAACTCTCTTACGTGATTGCCCGTCTGGGCCATACGGATACGCTGACCATTGCCGATGCCGGCTTGCCGATCCCGGCAGGACCGCAGCGCATCGATCTGGCGCTGACGCCGGGCACGCCCGATTTTATGCAGGTGGTAAAAGCCGTCACGCTGGAGATGCAGGTGGAAAGCGCCCTGATTGCGGAAGAGATTAAGCAGCACAATCCGCAGCTCCATAGCGAGCTTCTCGCCGTGCTCGAAGCCTTGCAACAGCACCAGGGAAACAAGATTGCAGTGCGTTACACCAGCCATGAACAGTTCAAACAACAGACTCAACGCAGTCAGGCGGTCATTCGCAGCGGAGAGTGCTCTCC
Organism: Pantoea septica; assembly: GCF_002095575.1. GTDB lineage: Bacteria > Pseudomonadota > Gammaproteobacteria > Enterobacterales > Enterobacteriaceae > Pantoea > Pantoea septica. The sequence continues at coordinate 20,932 of NZ_MLJJ01000043.1, forward strand.
GTTTGCGAATGTCATCCTGAGCGCTGGCGTCACCTTCTGAGGCCGTTATGCAACCCTTATTACAGCTCCAGGGGATTGAGAAATCCTTTCCCGGCGTAAAGGCGTTAAAGAGCGCGTCGCTGGCGGTTTATCCAGGACGCGTGATGGCGCTGGTAGGCGAGAACGGCGCCGGCAAATCCACCATGATGAAGGTGCTGACCGGCATCTACAGCCGCGACGCGGGTTCGCTGCGCTGGCTGGGCGAAGAGACCACCTTCAGCGGCCCGAAAGCGTCGCAGGAAGCGGGTATCGGCATTATTCATCAGGAACTGAACCTCATTCCGCAGCTGACCGTGGCGGAAAATATTTTTCTGGGGCGCGAGTTCGTTAACCGTTTCGGCCGTATCGACTGGAAGCGGATGTACGCCGAGGCGGACGCGCTGCTGAAGCGCCTTAACCTGCGTTTCAACAGCCATAAGCTGGTGGGCGATCTTTCGATCGGCGATCAGCAGATGGTGGAGATCGCCAAAGTCCTGAGCTTTAAGTCGCAGGTGATCATCATGGATGAGCCGACCGACGCGCTGACCGATACCGAAACGCTGTCGCTGTTTCGCGTGATCAACGAGTTAAAGGCGCAGGGCTGCGGCATTGTCTATATCTCTCACCGCATGAAAGAGATCTTCGAGATTTGCGACGACGTGACGGTTTTCCGCGACGGCCAGTTCATTGCCGAACGTCCGGTGAAGGCGCTCAGCGAAGAGAGCCTGATCGAGATGATGGTCGGACGCAAGCTGGAAGATCAATACCCGCGCCTCGACCAGGCGCCGGGAGAGATTCGCCTCAAGGTCGAGAACCTTAGCGGACCGGGCGTGCATGACGTCAGCTTTACGCTGCGTAAAGGCGAGATTCTTGGCGTCTCGGGGCTGATGGGCGCCGGACGCACCGAGCTGATGAAGCTGCTTTACGGCGCCCTGCCGCGCAGCAAAGGCCGCGTCTGGCTCGACGGCCGCGAAGTGGTAACGCGCGCGCCGCAGGACGGCCTGGCCAGCGGCATCGTCTATATCTCCGAGGATCGCAAGCGCGACGGGCTGGTGCTGGGCATGTCGGTAAAAGAGAACATGTCGCTGACGGCGCTGCGTTATTTCAGCAACGGCAGCGGCACGCTGAAACACGCCGCTGAGCAGCTGGCGGTGGGCGATTTTATCCGTCTTTTCAATATTAAAACGCCGTCAATGGAGCAGGCAATCGGCCTGCTCTCCGGCGGCAATCAGCAGAAAGTGGCTATCGCGCGCGGGCTGATGACGCGTCCCAACGTGCTGATCCTGGACGAACCGACGCGCGGCGTCGACGTCGGGGCGAAAAAAGAGATTTACCAGCTTATCAATCAGTTCAAGGCCGAAGGGCTAAGCATCATTCTCGTCTCATCAGAGATGCCGGAAGTGCTCGGCATGAGCGACCGCATCCTGGTGATGCATGAAGGCCGTTCCGGCGGCGAATTCACCCGCGAGCAGGCGACGCAGGAATCTTTAATGGCGGCAGCCGTAGGCAAGCAACACAGCGAGGATTTAGTTGTATGAGCACCCAAACCTTACCGTCCAGCCGTCGCTGGTTCAGCAAAGCCTGGCTGATGGAGCAAAAATCGCTGATTGCGCTCATCGTGCTGATCGCGGTGGTGGCGAGCCAGAGCCCTAACTTTTTCACCGTAGCGAACCTGTTCAATATTCTGCAGCAGACCTCGGTCAACGCCATTATGGCGGTGGGCATGACGCTGGTGATCCTCACCTCCGGCATCGATCTCTCGGTTGGATCGCTGCTGGCGCTGACGGGCGCGGTGGCCGCCTCGCTGGTGGGCATGGAAGTTAACGCGCTGGTGGCGGTAGCGGGCGCGCTGGCGCTGGGGGCGGCGATCGGCGCCGTAACCGGCACTATCGTGGCGCGCGGCAAGGTGCAGGCTTTTATCGCCACGCTGGTGATGATGCTGCTGCTGCGCGGCGTCACCATGGTCTATACCGACGGCAGCCCGATCAATACCGGCTTCAACGACAACGCCGATCTCTTCGGCTGGTTCGGCATCGGCCGTCCGCTGGGGATTCCGACGCCGGTATGGCTGATGGCCGTCGTCTTCCTGCTCGCATGGTACATGCTGCACCACACGCGCCTCGGCCGTTACATTTACGCGCTAGGCGGCAATGAGGCGGCGACGCGTCTCTCCGGCATCAACGTTAACCGCGTAAAAGTCATCGTCTACGCCCTGAGCGGCATGCTGGCCGCGCTGGCGGGCACCATCGAAGTCGCGCGTCTCTCCTCCGCGCAGCCGACGGCGGGCACCGGCTACGAGCTGGACGCTATCGCAGCGGTAGTGCTGGGCGGCACCAGCCTGGCGGGCGGTAAAGGGCGCATTATGGGCACCCTGATTGGCGCGCTGATCCTGGGCTTCCTGAATAACGGCCTGAACCTGATGGGCGTCTCTTCCTACTACCAGATGATCGTAAAAGCGGTGGTAATCCTGCTGGCGGTACTGGTGGATAACAAAAGCAGTAAATAACTCTGACCTTTACACAGGATGAAATGATGAAAAAGTTGACCGCACTGGCTGTGATCCTCGGCGCGACATTAAGCGCCAGCGCCGTGGCGAAAGATACCATCGCGCTGGTGGTATCGACGCTGAATAACCCCTTCTTCGTCTCGCTGAAAGAGGGCGCGCAGAAAGAAGCTGACAAACTGGGCTACAACCTGGTGGTGCTGGACTCGCAGAATAACCCGGCGAAAGAGCTGGCTAACGTGCAGGATCTCACCGTGCGCGGCGCCAAACTGCTGCTGATCAACCCAACCGATTCCGATGCGGTCGGCAACGCGGTGAAAATGGCCAATCAGGCGAATATCCCGGTGATCACGCTGGACCGCGTGGCAGCGCAGGGCAAAGTGGTGAGCCATGTCGCCTCTGACAACCGCTTCGGCGGTAAAATGGCGGGCGACTATATCGCTAAGCGTCTGGGCGACAGCGCCAAAATTATTGAACTGCAGGGTATTGCCGGCACCTCTGCGGCGCGTGAGCGCGGCGAAGGCTTTAAACAGGCCTCGGACGCGCATAAATTCCAGGTGCTGGCGAGCCAGCCGGCAGACTTCGATCGCACTAAAGGGCTGAACGTGATGCAGAACCTGCTGCAGGCGCATCCGGACGTGCAGGCGGTCTTTGCGCAAAATGATGAAATGGCGCTCGGCGCGCTACGCGCATTGCAAACCGCCGGAAAATCTGATGTCGTGGTAGTCGGCTTTGACGGCACCGCCGACGGCGTGAAAGCGGTCGAAGGCGGCAAACTGGCGGCGACAGTCGCTCAGATGCCGGATAAGATCGGCATGATTGGCGTCGATACCGCCGATAAAGTGCTGAAAGGTGAAAAAGTGCAGGCCATCAATCCCGTTGACCTGAAACTGGTCACCAAATAACTCAAAGAAAAGCAGGGCAATGCGCCACCCTAAACCGGTGGCGCACTCTTTCTGGATCACACCCTATGAGCAAAAGCGCAAAACTGGCCGTTCTCGGCAGCATTAATGCTGACCACATTCTTAACCTGACGCACTTTCCTCGTCCCGGCGAAACGGTGATCGGGGAGCAGTATACCGTTGCGTTTGGCGGCAAAGGGGCGAACCAGGCGGTCGCCGCCGGGCGGGCCGGCGCAGATATCGCCTTTATCGCCTGCCTTGGCGATGACGCCATCGGCGAGCGTATCCGCGCGCAGCTGGTGCGGGACAACATCGATACCGCCGCGGTTGAAACCGTGAGCGGCGAACCCACCGGCGTGGCGATGATTTTCGTCAATGGTGAAGGCGAAAACAGCATCGGCATCTGCGCGGGCGCCAATGCGGCGTTAACGCCTGACTGCGTGGCGCGTCATCAGCAGGTCATCGCCAACGCCTCGGCTCTGCTGATGCAGCTGGAGTCGCCGCTGGAGAGCGTGCAGGCTGCGGCGAAGATCGCGCGCGCTCATCAGACGCAGGTGATCCTCAACCCCGCGCCGGCGACCCCGCTGGACGATGAGCTGCTGGCGCTGGTGGATATCATCACGCCTAATGAAACCGAAGCGGAAAGCCTGACCGGGATTGCCGTCTCCAGCGATGAGGACGCCGCGCGCGCGGCAGAGGCGCTGCACGCCAAAGGTATCGGCACCGTGCTGATCACCCTGGGACGTCGCGGCGTCTGGCTGAGCGAGCAGGGCGAAAAAGGCGAGCGCATTGCCGGCTTTACGGTGAAAGCGGTCGATACCATTGCGGCAGGTGACACCTTTAACGGCGCATTTATTACGGCGCGGCTGGAAGGCAAAAGCCTGCATGACGCGGTACGCTTCGCCCATGCGGCGGCGGCAATCGCCGTCACCCGTCCGGGCGCGCAGCCCTCCGTGCCCTGGCGCGCGGAAATCGACGATTTTCTACTTCAGCAGGGTTAAGCCTTGGCTACCATGAAAGATGTCGCCCGCATGGCGGGCGTCTCCACCTCTACCGTCTCACACGTTATCAACAACAACCGCTTTGTCAGCGAAGCGGTGCGCGAGAAGGTCGATCGAGCGATCAGCACGCTGAACTACGCGCCTTCGGCGCTGGCGCGCAGCCTCAAGCTTAACCAGACGCACACTATCGGCATGCTGCTGACGGCCAGCAGCAACCCCTTTTACGCCGAAGTGGTGCGCGGCGTCGAAGAGAGCTGTTACGAGCGCGGCTACAGCCTAATCCTCTGCAATACGGCGGGCGACGAAGATCGCATGAACCGCAGCCTGGAAACGCTGCTGCAAAAGCGCGTCGACGGCCTGCTGATCATGTGCACCGAAAGTCATCTGCCCTCGGCAGCTATCCTTAATCGCTATCCTTCTATTCCTGCCGTGATGATGGACTGGGCACCGTTTGAAGGGCGCGGCGATATTATTCAGGACAATGCGCTGCTGGGCGGCGAACTGGCGACGCAGCATCTGATTGACAGCGGCTATACCCGCATCGCCTGCATTTCCGGCCCGCTGGATAAAACCGCGGGACGTATGCGTCTGCAGGGCTATTACCATGCGATGGAGAAAAACGGGCTGGTGATTCCGGCCGGCTATGTGATTAACAGCGACTTCGAATTTCAGGGCGGCTACAGCGCCATGAAAGAGCTGCTGGCGCTGGCGTCGCCGCCACAGGCGGTTTTCACCAGCAACGACGCGATGGCGGTCGGCGTTTATCACGCGCTGTTTGAGGCGGGATTGCGTATTCCGCAAGATATGGCGGTGATGGGATATGACGATATCGAGCTGGCGCGCTATCTGACGCCGCCGCTGACGACGATTCACCAGCCGAAAGATGAGCTCGGCCAGCTGGCGATCGATACCTTAATCCATCGCCTGAACGATCCCGACGCCAGCCAGCAAACGCTGGTGCTGACGCCGGAACTGGTGGTGCGCGCCTCGACTTAAGCACTTTTCTTCTTTTTATCGCGATTGGTAATCAGGTGGCGGCCGTCGCCCGGCCGCAGCAGCGCAAAGGTAAAGGCCGAAATCACCGTGACGACGCCCATCGTCAGGAAGGTCGCATGGAACTGCTCGACGGTGCCGGTTTCGAACGCCTGATAAAAGCGCAGCACCGCCGCGCTTACCGCCACGCCGAAGCTAATCGACAGCTGCTGCGTCACCGCCAGCACGCTGTTGCCGCCGCTGGCATTATCATCATTCAAATCCGCCAGCGTGATGGTGTTCATCGCGGTGAACTGCGTTGACATCGACATGCCGAGAATAAACAGCGGCAGCAGCAGCAGAATGATGCTTTCAGACGGCGACTGCAGCGCAAAGCTGGCAATCAGAATGCCGATGATGACGGTAATGCCGACCAGCGTACGGCGATAGCCGAACAGGCGGAGCACCTGAGTCACCGTCGATTTGGCCAGAATCGAGCCGATGGCCGTCGGCGCCATCATGCAGCCCGCCACCACCGCCGAAAAGCCAAACCCGACCTGCAGCATTAACGGCATCAGAAAGGGGACGCAGCCGGTGCCGAGACGCGACGCGATATTGCCGATAATGCCGACCGAAAAGGTGCGGGTCTTGAACAGCGGCAGGCTGATTAGCGGCGCTGGGTGGCGGCGCGCATGAAGGATATAAAGAAGCAGCAATATGACGCCTGCCGCCAGTACGCCTGATGCCAGCCAGGCAGAGACGATACGCTCGCCGAACAGCTCAATGCCGATCGACAGCAAGACCAGTCCCGCGCCGAACAGTAAAAAACCGAGAAAATCGAAGCGACGCCGGGGCAGGGTGAAGTCCGGCATATATTTGCGCGCATAGACAATGCCGAGAATGCCGACGGGAATGTTAATCAGGAATATCCAGTGCCACGTGGCGTAGGTGACCAGCAACCCGCCGAGTAGCGGACCCAGTATCGGCCCTACCAGGCCGGGCATCGTGACGAAGTTCAGCACCGGCAGGAGTTCGCTACGCGGATAGGCACGCAGCAACGCCAGGCGCGCTACCGGCATCATCATCGCGCCGCCTACGCCCTGAACGATGCGCGAAATCACCAGCATCGTCAGCGATTGCGATAGGGCACAGGCCAGCGAGCCAAAGGTAAAGAGCGACACGGCGATAATAAAGACTTTGCGCGTGCCAAAGCGGTCGGCAAGCCAGCCGCTCACGGGAATCAGCATTGCGACGGTAAGGGTATAGCTGATAACGGCGGACTGCATGGCCAGAGGAGAACGGTCGAGGCTGGTCGCGATAGCGGGTAGCGCTGTATTGAGAATGGTGGCATCCAGTGCCTGCATAAAAAACGCCATGGCGGCTATCCATGGCAGACCGGCCATACTGCGCGCGGATCGTATCATCGAAAATCCTTCTATATAGGTGTCAGTAGCTGGCAAGAAGCCGAATTGACAGCATAGCATCGGCATAAAAGGGCTGGTTGGCAATTTTCCACGGCGGAAGGCTGTTTCTGTGCGCTTTTTCGCCCGGAAATGTCTGCTTTTAACCCGTTCGATTAAAAAAAAGGCATCCGGCAATTATTTTCAAAGAAATG
>NZ_MLJJ01000044.1 GCF_002095575.1 Pantoea septica
ACGATAACATTTGACGCAATGCATACGGAAAGGGCATCATTTGATGCCCTTTTTGCACGCTGTTACATAGAACCTGGCTCATCAGTGATTTTCGATCATAATCATTGCTGAGACAGGCTCTGTTGCGCGGCGTAGGATACCGAGTTACGCCCAAAAGCTCATTCGGTTTGGATGCCTCGCCTTGCGGGGCAGAATAGTTTCTGAATTATTGTGGCAGGTTGGTTTATGAGTGCGAATACCGAAGCTCAAGGGAGCGGGCGCGGCCTGGAAGCGATAAAGTGGCTGGCTGTTGTGGCGTTGCTGCTGGTAGCCATCGTGGGCAATTATATTTATCGCGATGTGACGCTGCCATTGCGCGCGCTGGCCGTTGTGGTGCTGATTGCCGCGGCGGGTGGCATTGCGCTACTGACGGTCAAAGGCAAAGCAACCGTGGCTTTTGCGCGTGAAGCACGCACCGAAATGCGTAAGGTCATTTGGCCGACTCGCCAGGAAACGCTGCATACCACGTTAATCGTTGCCGCGGTTACCGCCGTGATGTCACTGATTTTGTGGGGGCTGGATGGTATTCTGGTCCGTCTGGTATCGTTTATCACTGGCCTGAGGTTCTGAGATGTCTGAAGCTCCAAAAAAACGCTGGTACGTCGTGCAGGCGTTTTCCGGCTTTGAAGGCCGCGTAGCACAGTCGCTGCGCGAGCACATCAAGTTGCACAACATGGAAGAGCTTTTCGGCGACGTCATGGTTCCTACTGAAGAAGTGGTAGAGATCCGCGGCGGTCAGCGTCGTAAAAGCGAACGCAAATTTTTCCCCGGCTACGTGCTGGTGCAGATGGTGATGAATGACGCCAGCTGGCACCTGGTGCGCAGCGTGCCGCGCGTGATGGGTTTCATCGGCGGCACCTCCGATCGCCCAGCGCCGATCAGCGATAAAGAAGTGGATGCGATCATGAACCGCCTGCAGCAGGTGGGTGACAAGCCGCGTCCGAAAACGCTGTTCGAACCGGGCGAAATGGTGCGCGTCAACGACGGCCCGTTCGCCGACTTCAACGGCGTGGTCGAAGAGGTGGATTACGAGAAGAGCCGCCTGAAAGTTTCCGTTTCTATCTTTGGCCGCGCAACGCCGGTCGAACTGGACTTCGGACAGGTGGAGAAAGGTTAATCACCTTGTTCACATTTTGACTCTTGCAGCAGGCGCGAAATTTAACTATAATTTCGCGCCTTTTGTTTTTATGCGCTGGCAACAGCGTGTGAACTGTTATCACGGGGAGCCTGTTTTTTCAGGCGCTATACCCAACTGAGGAATAATCATGGCCAAGAAAGTACAAGCCTACGTCAAGCTGCAGGTTGCAGCAGGTATGGCTAACCCGAGCCCACCGGTAGGTCCGGCTCTGGGTCAGCAGGGCGTTAACATCATGGAATTCTGTAAAGCGTTCAACGCCAAAACAGAATCCCTGGAGAAAGGTCTGCCGACTCCGGTTGTTATCACCGTATACAGCGACCGTTCTTTCACCTTCGTTACCAAAACTCCGCCGGCCGCCGTACTGCTGAAAAAAGCAGCGGGCATCAAGTCTGGTTCTGGTAAGCCGAACAAAGACAAAGTCGGTAAAGTAACCCGTGCTCAGGTACGTGAAATCGCAGAAACCAAAGCTGCGGACATGACTGGTGCTGACGTAGAAGCGATGACTCGCTCTATCGAAGGTACTGCTCGTTCCATGGGCCTGGTAGTGGAGGACTAAAAAATGGCTAAGCTGACCAAGCGCATGCGCGTGATCCGTGACAAAGTTGATGCGACCAAACAGTACGATGTCACTGAAGCTGTTGCTCTGCTGAAAGAACTGGCTACCGCTAAGTTTGTAGAGAGCGTGGACGTTGCCGTTAACCTCGGCATCGACGCACGTAAATCTGACCAGAACGTTCGTGGTGCGACCGTTCTGCCGCACGGTACTGGTCGTTCAGTACGCGTTGCCGTCTTTACCCAGGGCGCAAACGCCGAAGCTGCTAAAGCAGCTGGCGCTGAGCTGGTAGGTATGGAAGATCTGGCTGAGCAGATCAAAAAAGGCGAAATGAACTTTGACGTTGTTATCGCTTCTCCGGATGCGATGCGCGTTGTCGGCCAGCTGGGCCAGGTTCTGGGTCCGCGCGGCCTGATGCCAAACCCGAAAGTTGGTACCGTAACGCCGAACGTTGCTGAAGCGGTTAAAAACGCTAAAGCAGGTCAGGTTCGTTACCGTAACGACAAGAACGGCATCATCCACACCACCATTGGTAAAGTGGACTTTGACGCTGACAAGCTGAAAGAAAACCTGGAATCTCTGCTGGTTGCGCTGAAAAAAGCGAAACCTGCTCAGGCGAAAGGCGTTTACATCAAGAAAATCAGCCTGTCTACCACCATGGGCGCTGGCGTTGCCATCGACCAGGCGGGTCTGAACGCAGCAGCAAACTAATTGCTGCTTGAAACGGGCGAAAAATTCACCTAGAATCTTACGCCCGTTGTTCTGGTAAAACAGACACTGAATTTATATCCCGCTGTTAATTTCGTCTTCGCTTCGGCGAGGCGACAGAAACGGCGGGGTAGGTTGGAGCCAGGCCTTTCCTGGCCTCCGTCCAAGACCGCAGGCGCGGCCCATCTTCGGATGTGACGCTTAATCCCCTGCGTAGACGGTGACAGAGCCAAAAAGAATTTTTTCTTAACTGGATTCTGCTCACCGTGTTTTAGCGCTTACCTTCCCTTGGGTCGGTAGGTGAAGTGAGTTCCGGAGAAATTCATCTCCGGCCAAAATCCAGGAGCAAAAGCTAATGGCATTAAATCTTCAAGACAAACAAGCGATTGTTGCTGAAGTCAGCGAAGTAGCCAAAGGCGCGCTGTCAGCGGTTGTTGCGGATTCACGCGGCGTTACCGTTGATAAAATGACCGAACTGCGTAAAGCAGGTCGTGAAGCTGGCGTTTACATGCGTGTTGTTCGTAACACCCTGCTGCGCCGCGTCGTTGAAGGCACTCAGTTCGAGTGCCTGAAAGACACGTTTGTTGGTCCGACCCTGATTGCATACTCTATGGAACACCCGGGCGCTGCTGCTCGTCTGTTCAAAGATTTCGCGAAAGCGAATGCAAAATTTGAGGTCAAAGCTGCAGCCTTTGAAGGTGAGCTGATCCCGGCGGCACAAATTGACCGTCTGGCAACGCTGCCGACTTACGAAGAAGCACTGGCACGTCTGATGTCGACCATGAAAGAAGCCGCTGCTGGCAAACTGGTCCGCACTCTGGCTGCTGTTCGCGATGCAAAAGAAGCGGCTTAAGGCCAAATTCTTTTCTTTCGCACTTGCTAACGTATAAACTTTTTCTGATTCTTAGGAACAATTGTCATGTCTATCACTAAAGATCAAATTCTGGAAGCCGTTGCCGCTATGTCCGTAATGGAAGTAGTTGAGCTGGTTTCTGCTATGGAAGAAAAATTCGGCGTTTCTGCTGCCGCCGCTGTAGCTGTTGCTGCTGGCCCGGCTGAAGCTGTTGAAGAGAAAACTGAATTCGACGTCGTACTGAAATCTGCTGGCGCGAACAAAGTAGCTGTAATCAAAGCCGTACGTAGCGCAACTGGTCTGGGCCTGAAAGAAGCCAAAGACCTGGTTGAAGCAACTGGCGTGATCAAAGAAGGCATCAGCAAAGACGACGCAGCTGCACTTGAAGCTGCTCTGAAAGAAGCTGGCGCTGAAGTTGAAGTTAAGTAAGACAACCTTCGGGTTGCAGCCTGAGTAAAATCAGGCTGATGGCTGGTGGCCTTTGGGTCACCAGCCTTTTTGCGCTCAAGAGCCTTGATGGGGTTTCGCACTGTTTGTCCATCGCTGCTCTTCAATATCTTTTTCTATCGACGACTTAATATACTGCTTTCCTGCGCGGGTTCCCTGCCCATGCTAATGCAATGAAATGATTTAAGAGTGATAGAAAGATGTATTGCATGTGGCCTCCGTGCCGCATGAATCAAACAAAATAGTGTTGCATGAACTGTCCTTCAGGACGGACAGCGTGGGTCGACTTGTCAGCTAGCTGAGGAACCCTATGGTTTACTCCTATACCGAGAAAAAACGTATTCGTAAGGATTTTGGTAAACGTCCGCAAGTACTGGACATACCTTATCTCCTTTCTATCCAGCTTGACTCGTTTCAGAAGTTCATCGAGCAAGATTCGGAAGGTCAGTACGGACTGGAAGCAGCCTTCCGTTCCGTCTTCCCCATTCAGAGTTACAGCGGTAACTCAGAGCTGCAATACGTCAGCTACCGTCTGGGCGAACCCGTCTTTGACGTGAAAGAGTGTCAGATTCGTGGCGTGACGTTCTCTGCTCCGCTGCGCGTCAAACTGCGTCTGGTGATCTACGAGCGCGAAGCGCCGGAAGGCACCGTAAAAGACATCAAAGAACAAGAAGTCTACATGGGCGAAATTCCGCTCATGACCGACAACGGTACCTTCGTGATCAACGGTACCGAACGCGTTATCGTTTCTCAGCTGCATCGTAGTCCTGGCGTCTTCTTCGACAGCGATAAAGGTAAAACCCACTCATCGGGTAAAGTGCTCTATAACGCACGCATCATTCCTTATCGCGGTTCATGGCTGGACTTCGAGTTCGACCCGAAAGACAACCTGTTCGTACGTATCGACCGTCGTCGCAAGCTGCCGGCCAGTATCATTCTGCGCGCGCTGAACTTCACCACTGAGCAGATCCTCGATCTGTTCTTCGAGAAAGTGGTGTTCGAGATCCGCGACAACAAACTGCAGATGGAACTGGTGCCTGAGCGCCTGCGCGGCGAAACCGCCTCTTTCGACATCGAAGCCAACGGCAACGTCTACGTTGAAAAAGGCCGTCGCATCACTGCGCGCCACATTCGTCAGCTGGAAAAAGACGGCATTCAGCACATCGAAGTGCCGGTTGAGTACATCGCGGGCAAAGTGGTCGCGAAAGATTACATCGACGAGAGCACCGGCGAACTGATCGTTCCGGCGAACATGGAGCTCTCCATGGATCTGCTGGCTAAGCTGAGCCAGGCGGGTCACAAGCGTATCGAAACGCTGTTCACCAACGATCTGGATCACGGCCCGTACATCTCCGAGACCCTGCGCGTCGACCCGACCAACGATCGCCTGAGCGCGCTGGTTGAGATCTACCGCATGATGCGTCCTGGCGAGCCGCCGACGCGTGAAGCTGCTGAGAACCTGTTCGAGAACCTGTTCTTCTCTGAAGATCGTTACGATCTGTCGGCTGTCGGCCGCATGAAGTTCAACCGTTCGCTGCTGCGTGATGAAATCGAAGGTTCAGGCATCCTGAGCAAAGAAGACATCATCGAAGTGATGAAGAAGCTGATCGATATCCGTAACGGTAAAGGCGAAGTGGACGATATCGACCACCTCGGCAACCGTCGTATTCGTTCAGTAGGCGAAATGGCGGAAAACCAGTTCCGCGTTGGCCTGGTTCGCGTAGAGCGCGCGGTGAAAGAGCGTCTGTCGCTGGGCGACCTCGATACGCTGATGCCGCAGGACATGATCAACGCCAAGCCGATTTCGGCCGCGGTGAAAGAGTTCTTTGGCTCCAGCCAGCTCTCACAGTTTATGGATCAGAACAACCCGCTGTCTGAGATTACGCACAAGCGTCGTATCTCTGCACTCGGCCCAGGCGGCCTGACGCGCGAGCGCGCCGGCTTCGAAGTTCGAGACGTACACCCGACCCACTACGGTCGCGTATGTCCAATCGAAACGCCTGAAGGTCCGAACATCGGTCTGATCAACTCGCTGTCTGTGTACGCGCAGACCAACGAGTACGGATTCCTGGAAACCCCGTATCGTCGCGTTATCGACGGCGTGGTCTCTGACGAAATCCATTACCTCTCCGCAATCGAAGAGGGTAACTACGTTATCGCTCAGGCGAACGCCCAGCTGGATGAAGAAGGCCACTTCGTTGATGACCTCGTCACCTGCCGTAGCAAAGGCGAATCGAGCCTGTTCAGCCGCGATCAGGTTGACTACATGGACGTTTCCACCCAGCAGGTGGTTTCTGTCGGTGCGTCACTGATCCCGTTCCTGGAGCACGATGATGCTAACCGCGCCCTGATGGGTGCGAACATGCAACGTCAGGCCGTACCGACCCTGCGCGCTGACAAGCCGCTGGTAGGTACCGGTATGGAGCGCGCGGTAGCGGTTGACTCCGGCGTTACTGCCGTAGCGAAACGTGGCGGCACCGTACAGTACGTCGACGCTTCTCGTATCGTTATCAAAGTTAACGAAGACGAGATGTATCCGGGCGAAGCGGGCATCGACATCTACAACCTGACTAAGTACACCCGTTCTAACCAGAACACCTGCATCAACCAGATGCCGTGTGTATCGCTGGGCGAGCCGGTCGAGCGCGGCGACGTGCTGGCTGACGGTCCGTCGACCGACCTGGGCGAACTGGCGCTTGGCCAGAACATGCGCGTCGCGTTCATGCCGTGGAACGGTTACAACTTCGAAGACTCCATTCTCGTTTCCGAGCGTGTGGTTCAGGAAGATCGTTTCACCACCATCCATATTCAGGAACTGGCGTGCGTGTCTCGCGACACCAAGCTGGGGCCAGAAGAGATCACCGCTGACATCCCGAACGTGGGTGAAGCTGCGCTCTCTAAACTGGATGAGTCCGGCATCGTTTATATCGGCGCAGAAGTGACCGGCGGCGACATTCTGGTGGGCAAGGTAACGCCGAAAGGTGAAACCCAGCTGACGCCGGAAGAGAAACTGCTGCGCGCTATCTTCGGCGAAAAAGCCTCTGACGTGAAAGATTCGTCGCTGCGCGTGCCGAACGGCGTCTCTGGTACCGTTATCGACGTTCAGGTCTTTACCCGCGATGGCGTGGAAAAAGACAAGCGTGCGCTGGAAATCGAAGAGATGCAGCTGAAGCAGGCGAAGAAAGACCTGTCTGAAGAACTGCAGATCCTCGAAGCGGGCCTGTTCGGCCGTATCCAGGCCGTGCTGATCTCCGGCGGCGTAGAAGCCGATAAGCTCGACAAGCTGCCGCGCGAGCGCTGGCTGGAGCTGGGCCTGACCGACGAAGAGAAGCAGAACGCGCTGGAGCAGCTGGCTGAGCAGTACGACGAACTGAAGCACGAGTTTGAGAAAAAACTCGAAGCCAAGCGTCGTAAGATCACCCAGGGCGATGACCTCGCGCCGGGCGTGCTGAAAATCGTCAAAGTCTATCTGGCGGTTAAACGTCAGATTCAGCCGGGCGACAAGATGGCAGGCCGTCACGGTAACAAAGGTGTTATCTCCAAGATCAACCCGATCGAAGATATGCCTTACGACGAGAACGGCACGCCGGTCGACATCGTACTGAACCCGCTGGGCGTACCGTCACGTATGAACATCGGTCAGATCCTGGAAACGCATCTGGGTATGGCAGCGAAAGGCATCGGCGACAAGATCAATGCCATGCTGAAGCGTCAGGAAGAAGTCGCGAAACTGCGCGAATTCATCCAGCGCGCCTATGACCTGGGCGCGGACGTGCGTCAGCGCGTTGACCTCAACACCTTCTCTGATGACGAAGTGTTGCGTCTGGCCGAGAACCTGAAAAAAGGTATGCCGATCGCGACGCCGGTGTTTGACGGCGCGAAAGAAAGCGAAATCAAAGAGCTGCTGCAGCTTGGCGATTTGCCGACCTCCGGCCAGATCACGCTGTTTGACGGCCGTACCGGCGAGCAGTTCGAGCGTCCGGTCACTGTGGGCTACATGTACATGCTGAAACTCAACCACCTGGTGGATGACAAGATGCATGCGCGTTCAACCGGCTCTTACAGCCTGGTTACTCAGCAGCCGCTGGGTGGTAAAGCACAGTTCGGTGGTCAGCGCTTCGGTGAGATGGAAGTGTGGGCGCTGGAAGCATACGGCGCGGCATACACCCTGCAGGAAATGCTTACCGTTAAGTCTGATGACGTGAATGGTCGTACGAAGATGTATAAAAACATCGTCGACGGCAACCATCAGATGGAACCGGGCATGCCGGAATCCTTCAACGTACTGTTGAAAGAGATTCGCTCGCTGGGCATCAACATCGAGCTGGAAGACGAGTAAGCACTCGCAAGTACTGGTTATGGGGCGCGCAGTTTCGGCTGCGCGCCCCTGAGAGTTCCACTCCGACGGGAGCTAATCCGTGAAAGACTTACTTAAGTTTCTGAAAGCGCAAACTAAGACCGAAGAGTTTGATGCGATCAAAATTGCGCTGGCTTCGCCAGACATGATCCGTTCCTGGTCGTTCGGTGAAGTGAAAAAGCCGGAAACCATCAACTACCGTACCTTCAAGCCTGAGCGTGACGGTCTTTTCTGCGCCCGTATTTTCGGACCGGTAAAAGATTACGAGTGCCTGTGCGGTAAATACAAGCGCCTGAAACACCGCGGCGTGATCTGTGAGAAGTGCGGCGTCGAAGTGACCCAGACCAAAGTGCGCCGTGAGCGCATGGGCCACATCGAACTGGCTTCTCCGACCGCGCACATCTGGTTCCTGAAGTCGCTGCCGTCCCGTATCGGCCTGCTGCTGGATATGCCGCTGCGCGATATCGAACGCGTGCTCTACTTTGAATCATACGTTGTTGTCGAAGGTGGCATGACCAACCTCGAAAAACGTCAGATTCTGACCGAAGAGCAGTACCTTGACGCGCTGGAAGAGTTCGGTGACGAATTCGACGCGAAAATGGGCGCCGAAGCGATCCAGGCTCTGCTGAAAAATATGGATCTGGAGCAAGAGTGCGAGCAGCTGCGTGAAGAGCTGAACGAAACCAACTCCGAGACCAAGCGTAAGAAGCTGACCAAGCGCATCAAGCTGCTGGAAGCGTTCGTCCAGTCCGGCAACAAGCCGGAGTGGATGATCCTGACCGTGCTGCCGGTGCTGCCGCCGGATCTGCGTCCGCTGGTTCCGCTGGACGGCGGTCGTTTCGCTACGTCGGATCTGAACGATCTCTATCGTCGCGTCATCAACCGTAACAACCGTCTGAAGCGTCTGCTGGATCTGGCTGCGCCGGACATCATCGTACGCAACGAAAAACGTATGCTGCAGGAAGCGGTCGACGCCCTGCTGGATAACGGCCGTCGCGGTCGTGCGATCACCGGTTCCAACAAGCGTCCGCTGAAATCTTTGGCCGATATGATCAAAGGTAAGCAGGGTCGTTTCCGTCAGAACCTGCTCGGTAAGCGTGTTGACTACTCCGGTCGTTCTGTTATCACCGTAGGTCCATACCTGCGTCTGCATCAGTGCGGCCTGCCTAAGAAAATGGCGCTGGAGCTGTTCAAACCGTTCATCTACGGCAAGCTGGAGCTGCGTGGCCTGGCCACCACCATCAAAGCCGCGAAGAAAATGGTTGAGCGCGAAGAAGCGGTCGTCTGGGATATCCTGGATGAAGTTATCCGCGAGCACCCGGTTCTGCTGAACCGTGCGCCGACGCTGCACCGTCTGGGTATCCAGGCGTTTGAACCGGTTCTGATCGAAGGTAAAGCTATTCAGCTGCACCCGCTGGTGTGTGCGGCCTATAACGCCGACTTCGATGGTGACCAGATGGCAGTTCACGTACCGCTGACGCTGGAAGCCCAGCTGGAAGCGCGTGCGCTGATGATGTCTACCAACAACATCCTGTCACCTGCGAACGGCGAGCCAATCATCGTTCCTTCTCAGGACGTTGTACTGGGTCTGTACTACATGACCCGCGACTGTGTTAACGCCAAAGGCGAAGGCATGGTGCTGACCGGCCCGAAAGAAGCCGAGCGTGTTTATCGCGCTGGCCTCGCATCGCTGCACGCTCGCGTGAAGGTACGTATTACCGAACACGAGAAAAACGAGCAGGATGAGTGGGTAGCCAAGACCAGCATCATCGACACCACTATCGGCCGCGCCATCCTGTGGATGATCGTGCCGAAAGGTCTGCCGTTCTCTATCGTTAACCAGGCGCTGGGCAAAAAAGCTATCTCCAAAATGCTGAACACCTGTTACCGCATTTTGGGCCTGAAGCCGACCGTTATCTTTGCTGACCAGACCATGTACACCGGTTTCGCTTACGCTGCCCGTTCAGGCGCGTCTGTCGGCATCGACGACATGGTTATCCCAGAGAAGAAAGTGGAAATCATCACCGAAGCGGAAGCAGAAGTGGCTGAGATCCAGGAGCAGTTCCAGTCTGGTCTGGTTACCGCAGGCGAGCGTTACAACAAAGTCATCGATATCTGGGCTGCGGCGAACGAGCGCGTAGCGAAGGCGATGATGGAAAACCTCTCGACTGAAACCGTGATTAACCGTGACGGCGAAGAAGAGAAACAGGTTTCCTTTAACAGCATCTTTATGATGGCCGACTCCGGCGCGCGTGGTTCTGCGGCGCAGATTCGTCAGCTGGCAGGTATGCGTGGTCTGATGGCGAAGCCGGACGGCTCCATCATCGAGACGCCGATTACCGCGAACTTCCGTGAAGGTCTGAACGTACTCCAGTACTTCATCTCGACCCACGGTGCGCGTAAAGGTCTTGCGGATACCGCACTGAAAACCGCGAACTCCGGTTATCTGACGCGTCGTCTGGTTGACGTTGCGCAGGATCTGGTTGTGACCGAAGACGACTGCGGCACCTTCGAAGGCATCATGATGACGCCGGTAATCGAAGGCGGCGACGTTAAAGAGCCGCTGCGCGAGCGCGTTCTGGGTCGTGTGACCGCAGAAGACGTGCTGAAGCCGGGCACCGCTGACATCCTGGTTCCGCGTAACACGCTGCTGGATGAGCACTGGTGTGATGTGGTCGAACAGAACTCTGTCGACACCATCAAGGTTCGCTCCGTTGTTAGCTGTGAAACCGATTTTGGCGTGTGCGCCCACTGCTACGGTCGCGACCTGGCACGTGGTCACATCATCAACAAAGGTGAAGCGATCGGTGTTATCGCGGCACAGTCCATCGGTGAGCCGGGTACACAGCTGACCATGCGTACCTTCCACATCGGTGGTGCGGCATCGCGTGCGGCAGCTGAATCCAGCATTCAGGTGAAGAACAAAGGTACTATCAAACTGACCAATGCCAAGTCGGTAACCAACTCCGCTGGCAAACTGGTTATTACCTCGCGTAACGTCGAACTGAAAATGATCGATGAGTTTGGCCGTACTAAAGAGAGCTATAAAGTCCCTTACGGCGCGACCATGGCGAAAGGCGACGGCGAACAGGTTGCAGCGGGCGAAACCGTAGCGAACTGGGATCCGCACACCATGCCGGTTATCACCGAAGTAAGCGGCTTCATTCGCTTTACTGACATGATTGATGGCCAGACCATCACGCGTCAGACTGACGAACTGACCGGCCTCTCTTCGCTGGTGGTACTGGATACCGCAGAGCGTACTGCTGGTGGTAAAGACCTGCGTCCGGCGCTGAAAATCGTCGACGAGCAGGGCGAAGACGTTCTGATCCCGGGCACCGACATGCCGGCTCAGTACTTCCTGCCGGGCAAAGCGATCGTGCAGCTGGAAGATGGTAAGAAAATCAGCTCTGGTGACACCCTGGCGCGTGTGCCGCAGGAATCTGGCGGTACCAAGGACATCACCGGTGGTCTGCCGCGCGTTGCCGACCTGTTCGAAGCGCGTCGTCCGAAAGAGCCAGCAATCCTGGCGGAGATCAGCGGTATCATCTCCTTCGGTAAAGAGACCAAAGGTAAACGTCGTCTGGTGATTACGCCGGTTGATGGCAGCGAGCCGTACGAAGAGATGATCCCGAAATGGCGTCAGCTCAACGTGTTTGAAGGCGAGCGCGTAGAACGTGGTGACGTGGTTTCCGACGGTCCGGAATCTCCGCACGACATTCTGCGTCTGCGTGGCGTTCATGCTGTGACCCGTTACATCACTAACGAAGTGCAGGAAGTTTACCGCCTGCAGGGCGTTAAGATTAACGACAAGCACATCGAAGTCATCGTTCGTCAGATGCTGCGTAAAGCAACCATCATGAGCGCGGGAAGCACCGACTTCCTGGAAGGTGAGCAGGCGGAAGTCTCTCGCATCAAGATCTCTAACCGCGATCTCGAAGCGAACGGCAAAATCGGCGCGACCTACATGCGCGATCTGCTGGGTATCACCAAAGCGTCGCTGGCAACCGAATCGTTCATCTCGGCAGCCTCGTTCCAGGAGACGACTCGTGTCCTGACCGAAGCCGCTGTTGCAGGCAAGCGCGACGAACTGCGCGGTCTGAAAGAGAACGTGATCGTGGGTCGTCTGATCCCGGCCGGTACCGGTTACGCTTACCATCAGGATCGTATGCGTCGTAAAGCCGCAGGCGAAGTGCCGGTGGCACCGCAGGTTACTGCGGATGAAGCCTCTGCCAGCCTGGCTGAACTGCTGAACGCCGGTCTCGGCGGCAGCGACAACGACTAATCGCTCTTCGCGTAATAAAACCCTGCCTCGGCAGGGTTTTTTTTTGGATGTAAAAGAGGTAACCGCCACTTTAAGCGGACTGTCAGACACGCGCTGGCGGTGAAGCCTGAACAAAACCTGACTGCACATCGTGCCGCTCATGCCGCCGTGGGCGCAAACAGCACCTCAAAGCTGTGCATCGGGCCCATTTCAATTATCTGCACAGCAAGCAAACCTGCCTCGACCATTGGCAAACGCGCCACCAGCGTTTCCAGATCGTCACGGGCGGAGGCTTCGTAAATAACGCTAACTACCACCGGGCTGGGGGAGAAATAGATCTCCCGCAACGCGCCGGCCTTGTAGTCATGCCATACCGCCTGCATCTCCGCCACCGCATAAGGCTTGAACTCTGCCGGATCGCGACCGGCAGCGGGTGTGAGTAGAACTAAAAATTTCATATCATGATCTCCTCTCAGGAAGCTCAACGTTATCAGCCGTAGCCACGCGTTTGTAGGCTGCCTGGCAGCAAGGAGATATTGACCAGATGGCAACACCGCTCTTTTCATCCAGCCTGACGCAGCTGCTCTGGTTCGCGCGTATCGTTGAAGCCGGATCCTTTGCCGAAGCCGCGCGCCGAGCCGGCACCACCACCTCGGCCGTTTCTAAAGCGTTGAGCCGGTTCGAGAGCCAGCATGGCGTACGCCTGCTGCACCGCACCACGCACGCGCTGTCGCTGACCGAAGAGGGCGAGAGAATGCTAATGCTGGCGCGCGGGCTGCTGGAGGAGGTTTCTCAGGTTGAAAGCGCGCTAAGCGGCATCGGGGGCGAGGGCGCCAGCGGCCGGGTTCGCATCTCCGTGCCGTCCTCTTTTGGACGCGTCTGCATCATGCCAGCGCTGCCGGCTTTCCTTGCCGCGCACCCTGAGATTGCGCTGGAAATGCATTTCAGCGACGCGATGGAGAATTTAGCGAGCGGCGGCTTTGATTTTGCGATCCGTTCCGGTCCGCTGGAAGCCTGGCCAGGCCATTCCGCCCGCAAGCTCTTTAGTTTTCCCTGGGTCGCCTGCGCAACGCCCGGCTATCTGGCGCAGCACGGCGAGCCTGCCACGCCTTTCGAGCTCAGCACGCATAGCCAGATTGCGTTCTGGAATCTTAATAAAGGACGGGCGAATGCCTGGCGTTTTCGTTCGCCTGAGGATGGCAGAGGGGTGCGCTGGGAGCCCGCTTCGCGCTATCTGTTCGACGACGGTCAGGCAGCGTGGCAGATGATTCGTGCCGGGTGCGGCATTGGCTGGGCGCCTGCCTGGCTGGGCGTGTCCGATTTTGCCAGCGGCGAAGTGGTTGAGATATTAAAAGCATGGCGGACGGAGAGCGTAAATATGTGGGTGCTGCGTCTGGAACAGCGGTTAACGCCCCGACGAACGCAGACGGTTATCGATTTTTTAACCGGGCTTTTCCTGCCCTATGAGTCTTTGGTGTAGCTGTCGCGCGTAAAGGCGCCGCGTGCTGGCGGACAGGCTCTCTCTGCCCGCCAGGGTAAAAAGAGGACGGGGCGCGCTGTGTTGACCTTCAGCACGCTAGCGTTTCCCGCTTTCAATATCGCTGCGCGTCAGGCCGATATCTTTGAGCTGCGCATCGCTGAGGTGCAGCAGGATTAGCCGTGTCTTACGCCGCTGGTGGAGCGCTCTCAGGCTGCGCACGACAGCGCGTAGCAAAGACCAGGGCGTAACGGAAAAAGGTTTTGCCGCACAGTTTTCTTCGTATCCCATTTTACTTTCCTCATCAGGTGAACTGAGAAATAGTTTCTGCCTGATGGCGTAAAGGATACAGACGCAAAATTCGATTTTATTTAACATACAGATTGCCGCAAGCGGCGTCTGAATGGTAAAAAATTTGCCTGTCTGTACTGTTTTTTAACTTCTCAGCCTGACGGGAGCCGAACATGACACGTTATCAACAGCTGGCGATGCATCTGGCACAGCGCATTGAACAGGGGCTTTACCGCAGCGGCGAAAAGCTGCCATCAGTGCGTACGTTGAGCCTTGAACATGGCGTCAGCATTAGCACCGTGCAGCAGGCGTATCACGTACTGGAGGAGAAGCAGCTGATCACGCCGCAGCCGCGTTCCGGCTATTTCGTCGCACCGCGCAAGGCCGCGCCGCCGGTGCCGGCGCTGACGCGTCCGGTGCAGCGTCCGGTAGAGATCACTCAGTGGGAGTCGGTGCTGGATCTGCTCGAGAGTCGTCAGGAAGGCGACATGCTGCAGCTGGGCAGCGGCATGCCCAACCTCACCCAGCCGACCCTGAAACCGCTGTGGAAAATTCTCAGCCGGCAGGCGCAGCGGCAGGAGACGCAGCTTCTCAGCTACGACAATCTGTATGGCGTAACCGGCTTGCGCGAGCAGGTGGCGCGGCTGGCGATCGACAGCGGCTGTCAGCTGTCGGTAGACGATATCGTCATTACCACCGGCTGCCATGAGGCGCTGTCGGTTTCGATCCGCGCGGTATGCGAGCCGGGCGATATCATCGCGGTAGAGTCGCCGTCGTTTCACGGCATTATGCAGACCCTGCGCGGCTTTGGCATTCGTGCCATTGAAATCCCCACCGATTCGGTTACCGGCATTAGCCTGGAGGCGCTGGAGCTGGCGTTTGAGCAGTGGCCAATCAAAGCGGTAATGGTGGTGCCTAACTGCAACAATCCGCTGGGTTTTATTATGCCGGAGGCGCGTAAGCGCGCGCTGCTGACGCTGGCGCAGCGTTTTGACGTAGCGGTGATTGAAGACGACGTTTATGGCGAGCTGGCCTGGGAGTATCCGCGGCCCGCCACGTTGAAATCGCTCGATCTGGACGGCCGGGTGCTGCTGTGCAGCTCTTTTTCGAAAACGGTAGCGCCTGGCCTGCGCATCGGCTGGGTTGCGCCAGGACGCTATCGCGATCGCGTGCTGCATATGAAATATATCGCCACCGGTTCCAGCAACACGCTGGCGCAGCATGCGGTGGCGGAATTTATCCGCCAGGGCTACTATCAGCCGCATCTGCGGCGCATGCGTCAGCTTTATCAGCGCAACTACGACTGCTTCAGCTGCTGGGTGCGCCACTATTTTCCCTGCGGCATCTGCGTCTCGCGTCCGCAGGGCGGCTTTATGATGTGGGTTGAACTGCCGGAAGCGTTTGACGCCGTGCGGCTTAATCGCGAACTGCGCGATTCGCATATTCAGATTGCGGTAGGATCGCTTTTTTCCGCGTCGGGAAAATATCGCAACTGCCTGCGACTGAGCTTCGCGGTAACGCTGGACGACCGTGTCGAACAGGCGCTGGCAAAAGTCGGTCAGGCGGTCGAGCGCGCGATAGCCGCCTGCGCGGGCGAACACTCTCCACACTCCCTGCAGCATGACATCCTCCTGGCTAAATAGTTGAGGCAGGGCCAGAGAGGTGAAGGGGAGGTTCCGGCCCTGGCCGGGCGGATACCCGGCGAAAGCCACTGTAGCGCAGCAGAATAACGGCGCGAGCGAGAAAGCCTGTCGCTGTGCGCCGTTTTCCACTCTTTTTACCGCTGTTGCAGGATGTTGCCGCTTTTTGCGCGGCGCGTCCCGCGTTACGCCTCCGGCGGTTCCGCCAGCGCCAGCAACGCCTGGGTCGCGGCGCGCCAGTCCGGCGCCTGGGTAATGGCGCTGACGACGGCGATACTGCCCACGCCGGTCGCCAGCACCGCCGGCGCGCGCGCCAGGCTGATGCCGCCAATCGCCACGGTTGAGACGCCCTTAAGCCGCGTGATATGCCGCTGAAGCTCGGTTAGCCCCTGCGGCGCGGAGGGCATCGCCTTGGTCTCGGTAGGAAAAATATGCCCCAGCGCGATATAGGAAGGGCGTATCGCCAGCGCACGATCCAGCTCGTAGTCGTCGTGCGTCGACACGCCCAGCCGCAGACCCGCCTCGCGAATAGCGTTCAGGTTCGCGACATCCAGGTCTTCCTGACCCAGATGCACGCCGTAGGCGCGGTGCTTAACTGCCAGCTGCCAGTAATCGTTGATAAACAGACGGGCATTGTAACGTTTGCCAAGCGCAATCGACGCGATAACCGCAGGCTCTACCGCCTCCTCCTCCCGATCTTTAATACGCAGCTGGATGGTGCGCACGCCGACTTCCAGCAGTCGCGCAATCCATTCCACGCTGTCGACGACCGGATAGAGTCCTAAACGCGAGGCGGTAGAAGGGAAAGGGGCGCTCATCGTTTCTCCTCGTTCAGCGCGTCGGCTGAGTGGTAAAGCTCGCCGCCGCGGCGGCGAAAGGTTTCAGACATCTGCTGCATGCCGATGGCGATTGGCTGCGCCTCGGCCTGGCTGGCCGCATAGTCGCGCACTTCCTGGCTGATTTTCATCGAGCAGAATTTAGGACCGCACATCGAGCAGAAGTGAGCCACTTTACCCGACTCCTGCGGCAGGGTTTCGTCATGATAGGCGCGCGCGGTATGGGGATCGAGCGCCAGATTGAACTGATCCTCCCAGCGAAATTCAAAGCGCGCTTTGGACATGGCGTTATCGCGGATCTGCGCGCCGGGATGCCCCTTCGCCAGATCCGCCGCGTGGGCGGCGATCTTATAGGTAATCAGCCCCTGCTTAACGTCCTCTTTATTCGGCAGGCCGAGATGCTCTTTGGGCGTAACGTAGCAGAGCATGGCGCAGCCGAACCAGCCGATCATCGCGGCGCCGATGCCGGAGGTAAAGTGATCGTAGCCGGGCGCGATATCGGTGGTCAGCGGGCCGAGCGTATAGAACGGCGCTTCGTGACAGTGCTCCAGCTGCTCGGTCATGTTGCGGCGGATCATCTGCATAGGGATATGGCCGGGACCTTCGATCATCACCTGCACGTCATACTCCCAGGCGATCTTCGTCAGCTCGCCCAGCGTATGCAGCTCGGCGAACTGCGCTTCGTCGTTGGCGTCCTGAATCGATCCGGGACGCAGGCCGTCGCCAAGCGACAGCGAAACGTCGTAGGCGGCGCAGATTTCGCAAATTTCGCGAAAATGCGTATAGAGAAAACTTTCGCAGTGATGCGACAGGCACCACTTCGCCATAATCGACCCGCCGCGCGAAACGATGCCGGTCAGGCGCTTCGCCGTCATCGGCACGTAGCGCAACAGCACGCCGGCGTGAATGGTGAAGTAATCGACACCTTGCTCCGCCTGCTCCAGCAGCGTATCGCGAAACACCTCCCAGTCGAGGTTTTCCGCAACGCCGCTGACCTTTTCCAGCGCCTGGTAAATCGGTACGGTGCCGATGGGCACCGGGCTGTTGCGCAGGATCCACTCGCGAGTTTCATGAATATAGCGACCGGTGGAGAGATCCATCACGGTATCGGCGCCCCAGCGCGTCGACCAGACCAGTTTCTCCACCTCTTCTTCGATAGAGGAGGTGACGGCCGAGTTGCCGATGTTGGCGTTGACCTTGACCAGAAAGTTGCGGCCGATAATCATCGGTTCCGATTCGGGATGGTTGATATTCGCGGGAATGATGGCGCGCCCGGCGGCCACTTCCTGGCGCACGAACTCAGGCGTGATGTTTTCCGGCAGCTGCGCGCCGAAAGCCTGGCCGTCATGCTGCTGGCGCAGCACTTCGCTGCGAATGCGTTCGCGTCCCATATTCTCGCGCAGCGCGATAAACTCCATCTCCGGCGTGATGACGCCCTGACGTGCATAGTGGAGCTGGGTCACGCGCCGTCCCGCTTTTGCGCGCCGCGGCTTCGGCAGCCGGTCGAAACGCAGATGATCGAGCCCGTCGTCGGCCAGACGCTGCTGCGTATAGCGCGAGCTGGTGCGCGTCAGCGTCTCGCTGTCGTCGCGCGCGGCGATCCAGTCGGCGCGCAGCCTGGCCAGCCCGCGCTGAACGTCGATAACGGCAGCGGGATCGCCGTAGGGACCGGCGGTATCGTAGACCGGCACCGCCTCATTCTCTTCATAGCGCGGACGATCTTTATCGCCGCCGAGCAGCGTCGGGCTGAGCTGGATCTCGCGCATCGGCACGCGAATATCGGCGCGGCTGCCCTGGATCCAGATACGTTTTGAGTTGGGAAAGGCGACGCCGCTCTGAAGCGCCTCAATAAAGGCCTGCGCCTGAGCACGCTGTTCACGTCGGTTGGTTTTGGTCATAGACATAGCAATTTTCCTGTTGAGGGGGAACGTTGCTTGTCCGGAGTTCGGAAGGAGTAACAGAAACGGCAGGCGAAATCGCCAGCGTACTGATGATGTTTACTCTTGTTCCCTTCGCAGGTTCTAACCTGATCAGGTTCCGCGGATCCCGAATTAACGGTCTCAGCCCAGGGGGCACTCCGACAAGATGCGTAAACGATTTTCTGGCTATTACGCTTGCCATTTCACGCCTGGGCAGTGCTCGTGACGGTCACATACTTCAGTATGCTCCCGTCTCTGCGCGCTGTCCGAGCGTGAACGGGCTGCGCTCACGACGCCAGAAATCTCGTTTACTTCGGCCACATTGCAAAAAATAAGTAGCTCAAAAAACAAAACGGGTTTTCGACGATAAAGTCGAAAACCCGTTCAGCATAGAAGGGCTGCTTCAGAATAACAAGCGATTTACAACTGCGTAATCTTAAGCCGGGCGCGACAGCTGGCTGCTGTCATTTGCCACCGGCGCGCGCACCAGCTTGTTATCCCAGGCGAGCTGGATCAGTTTATCTTCCAGCGTAAAGCGCGCTTCCAGCACTTCGCCGACTTCCGACAGCGCCAGCTGAAAATCGACGCAGTTATCGTCGTCGATAGACTGCTGCAGATGGCCATCATAGAGCTGCATCAGACGCTCGGTGTTGGCTTCCAGCGGCGGATAAACCTGCGCGGCGGCAATCATCGGACTGTCGCCTTCCATCTCATTGATGATGCGTTCGTAAATGCTGAAGTGACCGGCGGAAAGGTAATCGACCAGCCCGTGACAAAAATTGTCGAGCGCCTGCTCGTCTAAGGTCGTGAGCGCCTCTTTGTTAGGCTTCAGCCCAACCAGGTGGTAATAAGAAACAAGTAGCTGGCGACGGGCATCCAGCCACGTGTCTACCAGTTCGTTGCTGCCACCTACGCGCTCGGTCAGGACGTTTAACTGGTTAAGCATATCTGACTCCATGTAAAGAAAGTTCCCTTCCCGTCACGCTGCGGCTGGCCTGGCGCCGCCTGCAAGCTGGACGATTTAGGGTATAGTTGTTTGTCTACACACTTAACATCAGGACTTCAGCGTATCAATAAGACGCTAAGGATGACGATTAGATGCAACATGAGATCTCAAGCGTAGACGCTGGATGGTGGATTGTCAGCCATGAACAGAAACTTTGGTTGCCGCAAGGCGATCTGCCGCACGGCAGCGCCGCTGCGTTTAAGCTCGAAGGCAGCAAGGCGCAGGCGGTCGGCGAGTGGCAGGGCGAAACGGTATGGCTGGTGTGTGAGAGCCGCGATCGCGACATGTTCTCGGTGCGTCAGCTGATCGATGAAGAGCCGGGCCTGTTTCAGCTTGCCGGGCGCGCCGTGCAGCTGGCGGAGTTTTACCGATCGCATCGCTTTTGCGGCTACTGCGGCCACGAAATGCATCTCAGCAAGCATGAAAACGCCTGCCTTTGCGGACACTGCCGCGAGCGCTACTACCCGCAAATCGCGCCCTGCATTATCGTCGCCATCCGGCGCGGCGACGAAATATTACTGGCCAACCATGCGCGTCATCGCAACAGCATCTATACCGTGCTGGCGGGTTTTGTCGAGGTGGGCGAGACGCTGGAGCAGGCGGTCGCGCGCGAGGTGATGGAAGAGAGCAACGTCCGCGTCAAAAACCTACGCTACGTCACGTCGCAGCCCTGGCCGTTCCCGCATTCGCTGATGATGGCCTTTATGGCGGAATATGACGGCGGCGATCTGCAAATCGATAATAAAGAGCTGCTGGACGCCGGCTGGTACCGCTATGACGCGCTGCCGCAGCTTCCGCCGGCAGGCACCGTGGCGCGCCGGCTAATCGAAGATACCGTCGCCATCTGCCGCGGCGAGGCGTAAGAAGTGTTACACTACGCGCCTGAAATTGAGAGAGTCCTGAAATGAGTGAACTGAAGAACGATCGTTATTTGCGCGCCCTGTTACGTCAACCGGTCGATATCACGCCGGTATGGATGATGCGACAAGCCGGGCGTTATTTGCCGGAGTACAAAGCGACGCGCGCCGTAGCCGGCGATTTTATGTCGCTGTGCAAAAACGCCGAACTGGCGTGTGAAGTCACCCTGCAGCCGCTGCGCCGCTATCCGCTCGACGCGGCGATCCTCTTCAGCGATATCCTGACGATCCCCGACGCGATGGGGCTGGGACTCTACTTCGAAACCGGCGAAGGCCCGCGTTTCTCTCATCCCGTTACCTGCCGCGCCGATGTCGATAAACTGCCGGTGCCCGATCCCGAGCAGGAACTTGGCTATGTTATGAATGCGGTGCGCACCATTCGCAAAAACCTCAACGGCGAAGTGCCGCTGATCGGTTTCTCCGGCAGTCCCTGGACGCTGGCGACCTACATGGTAGAGGGCGGCAGCAGCAAGGCCTTCACTAAAATCAAAAAAATGATGTACGCCGATCCGGCCACGCTGCATGCGATGCTCGACAAGCTGGCGGACAGCGTCATTCTTTATCTTAACGCGCAGATCCGCGCGGGCGCGCAGTCGGTGATGGTGTTCGACACCTGGGGCGGCGTGCTGACCGGCCGTGATTACCTGGAGTTCTCGCTCTACTACATGCATAAAATCGTCGACAGCGTGCTGCATGAGAACGAAGGGCGCCGCGTGCCGATTACGCTCTTCACCAAAGGCGGCGGACAGTGGCTGGAAGCGATGGCCGCCACCGGCTGCGACGCGCTCGGTCTCGACTGGACCACCGACATCGGCGAAGCGCGTCGTCGCGTCGGCGACAAAGTCGCGCTGCAGGGCAACATGGATCCGTCTATGCTTTATGCGCCAGCTGCGCGTATTGAGCAGGAAGTCGCGGGCATTCTCAGCGGCTTCGGCGCGGGCAGCGGTCACGTCTTCAACCTGGGACACGGTATCCATCAGGATGTGCCGCCAGAGCATGCGGGCGTGTTCGTTGAGGCGGTGCACCGTCTCTCAGGCCAATATCATCAGGAGTAAGTATGGACATTGCTGCACTGCGCGCGGAGCAGATTCAGCGCGCTGCAGAGGTGGTGCGGCAGGATGATTTCGACGTTTTGCCGCCGCGTTTTATCGGCGGCGCCGACGTTGGATTCGAGCAGGAAGGGGCGGTGACGCGCGCTGCCCTAGTGATCCTCGAATATCCTTCCCTGAAGCTGGTGGAGCATCGTGTCGCACGCATCGCCACCACCATGCCTTATATTCCCGGCTTCCTCTCTTTTCGCGAATATCCTGCGCTGCTGGCAGCATGGGAAATGCTTGAGCGCAAACCGGATCTTCTTTTCGTCGACGGACACGGCATTTCGCACCCGCGTCGTCTCGGCGTCGCCTCGCACTTTGGCTTAATGGTTGACGTGCCGACTATCGGCGTGGCGAAAAAGCGCCTGTGCGGTCGCTTTGCCGATCTGGGCGCCGAGCCGGGCTCGCGCCAGCCGCTGATAGACAAAGGCGAGCAGATCGGCTGGGTGTGGCGCAGCAAAGCGCGCTGCAACCCGCTTTTCGTGGCGACCGGACACCGCGTTAGCCTGGATAGCGCGCTGCACTGGGTGGAAAACTGTATGGGCGGCTATCGCCTGCCGGAACCCACGCGCTGGGCCGATGCCGTCGCGTCTAACCGCACCGCCTTTCAGCGCTGGCAAAGCGCGCTTTAACGCTGTGCGCGCGGCGCTTTTGCGGTACACTGCCGCCAGCTAAACGATGAAGAGCCCTGTTCATGTTACAAAACCCCGTTCACCTGCGTCTGGCTAAGCTGGAAAGCTGGCAGCATCTGACGTTTATGGCTTGCCTGTGCGAGCGTATGTTCCCCAATTACTGGGCATTCTGCCAGCAGACGGAATTCGCCGATCCGGCGCTTTATCGCCGCCTTCTCGATCTCATCTGGGAAAGCCTGACGGTCAAAGATGCCAAAATCAATTTTGACAGCCAGCTTGAGAAGCTTGAAGCCGCCATTCCCGACGGCGACGCCTTCGAGGTGTACGGCGTTTATCCAGCTATCGACGCCTGCGTGGCGCTAAGCGAAGTGCTGCACGCGATGCTGAGCGGCGAAACGCTGGAGCATGCGATTGAAGTCAGCAAGACGTCGATCACCACTGTTGCCATGCTGGAAATGACCCAGGCCGGGCGTGAAATGAGCGACGAAGAGCTGCGCGAAAACCCAGCCGTTATCGACGAATGGGACCTGCAATGGGAGATTTTCCGCCTGCTTGCCGACTGCGAAGAACGAGACCTTGAATTGATCAAAGGTTTGCGTTTAGACCTGCGGGAAGCGGGAATCAGCAACATCGGTATAAATTTTCAGCAGTAAGGCGGGAAAACGTGACTTCAGGCCCGAATTAGCGCGCCTGGAGGCTTCACATCGGCCCCCTCTCTGGTCTACATTTGGGGGGCTGAAAATTGTGGCTATCGGTGCGTGCAGGCTGAAGAGTGCCAGAATATGGCTTTTCCCTCGCACTCGTTGCTTAGCAAGCGATAAATACACTTTAAGGATAACTTATGAACAAGACTCAACTGATTGATGTGATCGCGGAAAAAGCGGACCTGTCGAAAACCCAGGCTAAAGCGGCTCTGGAATCAACTCTGGCTGCGATCACTGAGTCTCTGAAAGAAGGTGATGCTGTACAACTGGTTGGTTTTGGCACTTTTAAAGTGAACCACCGCGCTGAGCGTACCGGTCGCAACCCGCAAACTGGCAAAGAGATCAAAATCGCTGCGGCAAACGTACCGGCATTCGTGTCTGGTAAAGCGCTGAAAGACTCTGTTAAATAAGACGTCGCACTGCGGTCAGAATTTTAAAAGAAGGGGCGAATTCGCCCCTTTTGTATTAGGGGCCAGCTATGCCGAACCTGCGTTTGCCCTCTTGTTTTGCCCTGCTTGCTCTGCTTCTGCTTTCCGGGTGCGGTTCTACCCCCGACACGCCTCCTTTTAGCGCCAGCGGCTATCTTGCCGATCGCGGCGCGGTGCGCATCTGGCGCAAAAACAGCCACCTTACGATTCATTTGCGCACCCTCTATACGCCTTTCAACGGCGATGCAGCGGAAACCACCGACTATGTGTGGCAGGAGGAGAAGCTGGTCAGCGTAGCGCGCCACGTCAGCGGCAAGCAGCCTGACGATGTCACCCTGCGCTTCGATCAGGATGGCAGCCTGAGCTTTATGCAGCGGCAGCTGGCCGGACGACGCGAAGCGGTCGATCCGGATACGGTAGAACTCTATAAGTTCGATGCGCAGCGAATGCTGGCGCAGAGCAATGCGCTGCTCAGCGGTCGCGTGATGCTGAAGCAGGGCCAGTGGCTGGGCGCGAAGCAAATCGCCCTTTGCGACGGCGGGCGCGAATCGCCATCCTTTGACGATTACGCGCTGCAGACGCTGGCGCAGCAGCAGCGCCGCAGCGCCGCGCCGCTGCTGGTCTCCTGGCTGGAGGCGCCGGAAGGCACGCAGCTGCTGCGCGCGGCGCCGGGAGAAAGCTGCGATTCGCAGCCGAAGGAAGAGGATTTCTAAGGCAGAGAAAAGGGCGCATGGCGCGCCCTTTTTGCTTACTTGCGGTTAATGGCGCGATAGCCGATATCGCGGCGGCAGAAGCTGCCGTTCCAGGAAATAGGCTGAGCCAGCTCATAGGCGCGCTTTTGCGCCGCCGCCACGTCGTCGCCCAGCGCGGTAACGCAGAGTACGCGGCCGCCGTTCGTCAGCACCAGATCGTTCTCGAGGCGCGTCCCGGCATGGAATACCTTGCCGTCGTCAACCTGCTCCAGCGGCAGGCCGTGAATCTGCTCGCCGTTGACGTAGTCGCCCGGATAGCCGCCCGCCGCCAGCACGACGCCCAGCGCCGGGCGCGGATCCCACTTTGAATCGATCTGATCCAGCGCACCGTCACAGGCCGCCAGGCAGAGTTCAACCAAATCCGACTGCAGGCGCAGCATGATCGGCTGAGTTTCGGGATCGCCGAAGCGGCAGTTGAATTCGATGACTTTCGGCTGTCCCGACTGATCGATCATCAGACCGGCATACAGGAAGCCGGTGTAGACATTGCCTTCTGCCGCCATGCCGCGCACCGTCGGCCAGATCACCTGATCCATAACGCGCTGGTGGATCTCGTCGGTCACCACCGGCGCAGGTGAGTAAGCGCCCATACCGCCGGTGTTCGGGCCGGTATCGCCGTCGCCGACGCGTTTGTGATCCTGGCTGGTGGCCATCGGCAGCACGTGTTCGCCGTCGACCATGACGATAAAGCTGGCTTCTTCGCCGTCGAGAAACTCTTCAATCACGATGCGATGGCCTGCGTCGCCGAAGGCGTTGCCGGCCAGCATATCTTTAACCGCCGCTTCAGCTTCTTCCAGCGTCATCGCGACGATGACGCCTTTACCGGCAGCCAGGCCGTCGGCCTTGATGACAATAGGCGCGCCTTTCTCGTGCAGGTACGCCAGCGCGACTTCGACATCCGTAAAGTTGCGATACTCCGCGGTAGGAATGTGGTGGCGGGCAAGGAAATCTTTGGTAAAAGCTTTAGATCCTTCCAGCTGCGCGGCGTTTTTAGTCGGGCCGAAAATTTTCAAACCCGCCGCGCGGAAGGCGTCGACCACGCCGATAACCAGCGGCGCTTCCGGACCGACGATGGTCAGGTCGATCGCTTCCTGCTGGGCGAACGCCAGCAGGGCAGGGATATCGGTCGGGCTGATATCGACATTTTGCAGCGCGGGCTCCAGCGCGGTGCCGGCGTTGCCGGGCGCGACGAATACCGTTTCCGCCAGCGGCGACTGCGCCGCTTTCCAGGCCAGCGCATGTTCACGACCGCCGTTGCCAATCACTAAAATTTTCATATTGCTCTCCGGATAATTAATGGCGGAAGTGGCGCATGTCAGTGAAGATCATGGCGATGCCGTGCTCGTCTGCCGCGGCGATAACCTCTTCGTCGCGAATAGAGCCGCCCGGCTGGATAACGCAGGTGACGCCGACGGCCGCCGCGGCATCGATACCGTCGCGGAACGGGAAGAACGCATCGGAAGCCATTGCCGAGCCTTTAACTTCCAGCCCTTCGTCCGCAGCCTTAATGCCGGCGATTTTAGCGGAGTAGACGCGGCTCATCTGGCCGGCGCCGATGCCGATGGTCATATTGTCGCGCGCATAGACGATGGCGTTGGATTTCACGAACTTCGCGACCTTCCAGCAGAAGAGCGCGTCGCGCAGCTCCTGCTCGCTCGGCTGACGCTTGCTGACTACGCGCAGCTGGCTCGCTTCTACCATGCCCAGATCGCGATCCTGCACCAGCAGACCGCCGGTAACGCGTTTGAAATCGAGACCGGCGACGCGATCCTGCCACTGGCCGCAAACCAGCACGCGAACGTTCTGCTTGGTCGCCGTGACTTTCAGCGCCGCTTCGCTGGCGGAAGGGGCAATGATTACTTCAACGAACTGCCGGCTGATAATCGCCTGGGCGGTGGCTTCATCCAGCTCGCGGTTGAAAGCGATAATGCCGCCGAAGGCAGAGGTCGGGTCGGTCTGATAAGCGCGTTCGTAAGCCTCAAGGATCGATGCGCCAGCGGCGACGCCGCAGGGGTTGGCATGCTTGACGATAACGCACGCCGCTTCGCTGAACGCCTTCACGCACTCCAGCGCCGCGTCGGTATCGGCAATATTGTTATAGGAGAGTGCTTTGCCCTGCACCTGCTGCGCGGTCGCTACCGAAGCTTCCTGCACGTTCTCTTCTATATAGAAGGCGGCGTCCTGATGGCTGTTTTCGCCGTAGCGCATATCCTGCTTCTTGATGAAGTTCAGATTGAGCGTGCGCGGGAAACGGCCGGCAGGTTGACTGCGCTCGCCATGATAGGCGGGAACCAGCGAGCCGAAGTAGTTGGCGATCATGCTGTCGTAGGCCGCGGTATGCTCGAACGCTTTAATTGCAAGGTCAAAACGGGTTTCCAGCGTCAGCGAGTTTTCGTTAGCGTCCAGCTCCGCCACAATGGCGTCGTAGTCGCTGCTCTTAACCACGATCGCCACGTCTTTATGGTTCTTAGCCGCTGAGCGCACCATGGTCGGGCCGCCGATATCGATATTCTCGACCGCATCTTCCAGCGTGCAGCCTTCGCGCGCGACGGTCTGTGCGAAGGGATAGAGGTTAACCACCACCATGTCGATAGGCTCGATAGCGTGCTGAGCCATAATGGCGTCATCCTGGCCGCGACGACCCAGAATGCCGCCGTGCACTTTCGGGTGCAGCGTTTTGACGCGTCCATCCATCATTTCCGGGAAGCCGGTGTAGTCAGACACTTCGGTGACGGCGAGACCCGCATCGGCCAGCAGGCGAGCGGTTCCACCTGTAGAGAGGAGTTCGACGCCGCGGCTGGAGAGCGCCTGAGCAAATTCGAGGATACCTGCTTTGTCTGAGACACTCAGCAGAGCGCGGCGTACAGGACGACGTTGTTGCATGGTGGTTTTATCCCTTGGCTTTGTTTCGCGTAAATAAGAGCGTTACATCAAGCTTAGCGATCTTCTTATGAATAAAAAGAGGCGAAACTTCAGGTAACGCCCCGAAAAGGGGCATCCGTGACGTCGCGGGGCATTGTAGCGAAAACGTTTGCGTGCTGCTCGCAAAAATTCGTTTTGAAATGCATTGTGGATAACTTTGTGGGTAATCACGTATAAAGCGGGCTTTTGCTGTGGAATGCAGCGAACGGTCATTTTTCTGCAATTTAGCTGTTGCGCTCTCTGAACGACTCCCTATAATGCGCCTCCATCGACACGGCACAACGGCTTACGGAATGCGGTGTTGAGGTGATGAAAGTCACCGTCAG
>NZ_MLJJ01000045.1 GCF_002095575.1 Pantoea septica
GCGTTAGCAGGTGGCCTTCGGGCCACCAAAGCAGAAAAGAGCACTTCGGTGCTCTTTTTTTTGTTCATAAAACTAAGCAATCCAGCTTATCCACACTAATTCTGGGTTTGAAATAAAAATTATTCTCATTTAAGCTTTGATCATAAATTGATCGAGGTGAGCAGTAAATGTACGTTTGTTTGTGTAACGCCGTCAGCGACAAAACCCTCCGCGAGGCGGTTCGCCGCTATCAGCCTAAATCTATCCAGCAGCTGCGCCAGCTTGTCCCGGTTGGAAAGCAGTGCGGTAAGTGCATTCGCGTAGCGCGAGAAATCATGGAAGACGAGCTGCAAAACGTGCCGCTTTATAAAGAAATCGCCTAGTCGTTCTCGCGTGCCGGCTTTAATACCCACAGATTTTGTCGCGTTTTTTTGACTTCTTTTTATCCGCATCTACGCTCTAACTTAACTGGAAGCGGAGGAAGCAAAATGAAGGGCGACGTTAAAATCATAAGCCATCTCAACAAATTGCTGGGAAATGAACTGGTTGCGATCAATCAGTACTTTCTTCATGCGCGAATGTTTAAAAACTGGGGCCTGATGCGCCTTAACGACACGGAGTATCACGAATCCATCGACGAGATGAAGCACGCCGATAAATATATCGAGCGTATTCTGTTTCTGGAGGGGATTCCCAATCTACAGGATTTAGGCCGGCTGCGGATTGGCGAAGATGTCGAGGAGATGCTGCGCGCCGATCTTCAGCTGGAGCTGGAGGGGGCGAGGGATCTGCGCGAAGCGATTGCCTACGCCGATAAGGTACATGACTACGTCAGCCGCGATATGATGATCGAAATCCTCGCGGATGAAGAGCACCATATCGACTGGATTGAAACCGAGCTCGATCTCATCAGCAAGCTGGGCATTCAGAACTACCTGCAGGCGCAAATCCGGGAAAGAGACGAAGAGTAGATCCGCCGTGAAGCACACCCTGAGAGAGCCCGCTTTCGCCGCAGAATAGCGAAAGCGGGTTATGTTTTTTTACCCTGTCTTAATGCACTCGCCCGCCTGTATCCCGCTTCGCCGCATCCTGCCGCGATAATACCGCTATAAAATAAGGCTAAAAACAGAACACGGGTTGCTTCCTGAGCAGATTTACGTATAATGCGCGGGCTTGCCAATATTAGCAGGCGCGATTCGAGCAGAATCGCAGGCGGCAGCATGTTAGGTCGCCTGACAATACTCCCAATTGTGGAGTTATATGCTGAACGATTACACTCTCCCATCAATCGTAATGGGTGCGAGTAGTAATTTTTTTCGTCTATAAAAAGTTTGGAGCTCTGGTCTCATGCAGAACCAAAGAATCCGTATCCGTCTTAAAGCGTTTGATCATCGTCTGATCGATCAATCAACCGCGGAAATCGTTGAGACCGCCAAGCGCACTGGTGCGCAGGTTCGTGGTCCGATCCCGCTGCCGACTCGCAAAGAGCGCTTCACCGTTCTGATCTCTCCGCACGTTAACAAAGATGCGCGCGATCAGTACGAAATCCGCACTCACAAGCGTCTGGTAGACATCGTTGAGCCAACTGAAAAAACCGTTGATGCTCTGATGCGTCTGGATCTGGCTGCCGGTGTAGACGTGCAGATCAGCCTGGGTTAATCAGGTCATCGAGCGATTGAGAGGTTGATACAATGATTGGTTTAGTCGGTAAAAAAGTGGGCATGACCCGCGTCTTCACTGAAGACGGCGTTTCTATCCCAGTAACCGTAATCGAAGTTGAAGCAAACCGCGTTACTCAGGTCAAAGGCCTGGAGAACGATGGTTACCAGGCAATCCAGGTTACCACCGGTGCGAAAAAAGCGAACCGTGTGACCAAACCTGAAGCTGGTCATTTTGCTAAAGCTGGCGTTGAAGCCGGCCGTGGTCTGTGGGAATTCCGCACCGCTGAAGGTGAAGAGTACTCAGTTGGCCAGAGCATCAGTGTTGAAATTTTCGCTGACGTTAAAAAAGTAGACGTAACCGGTACCTCTAAAGGTAAAGGTTTCGCAGGTACCGTTAAGCGCTGGAACTTCCGTACCCAGGACGCTACCCACGGTAACTCCCTTTCTCACCGCGTTCCGGGTTCTATCGGTCAGAACCAGACTCCGGGCAAAGTGTTCAAGGGCAAGAAAATGGCAGGTCAGCTGGGTAATGAGCGCGTAACCGTTCAGAGCCTGGATGTGGTACGTGTTGACGCTGAGCGCAACCTGCTGCTGGTGAAAGGTGCTGTCCCGGGTGCGACCGGTAGCGACCTGATCGTTAAACCAGCTGTGAAGGCGTAAGGGGATAGCAATGGAATTAGTACTGAAAGACGCGCAGAGCGCGCTGACTGTTTCCGAAACTACCTTCGGTCGTGATTTCAACGAAGCGCTGGTTCACCAGGTTGTTGTTGCTTACGCTGCAGGCGCCCGTCAGGGTACCCGCGCGCAGAAAACGCGTGCTGAAGTAACTGGTTCAGGCAAAAAGCCGTGGCGCCAGAAAGGCACCGGCCGTGCGCGTTCAGGTTCTGTAAAGAGCCCGATCTGGCGTTCAGGCGGCGTGACCTTCGCTGCGCGTCCGCAGGACCACAGTCAAAAAGTTAACAAAAAGATGTACCGCGGCGCGCTGAAAAGCATCCTGTCCGAACTGGTACGTCAAGATCGTCTGATCGTTGTCGAGACGTTCTCTGTAGAAGCACCGAAAACCAAGCTGCTGGTACAGAAACTGAAAGACATGGCGCTGGAAGACGTGCTGATCATCACCGGCGAACTGGATGAGAATCTGTTCCTGGCTGCCCGCAACCTGTACAAGGTTGACGTGCGCGATGCAGCGGGTATCGACCCAGTTAGCCTGATCGCCTTCGACAAAGTCGTTATGACTGCTGATGCAGTTAAGCAAGTTGAGGAGATGCTGGCATGATCCGTGAAGAACGTCTGCTGAAAGTACTGCGCGCGCCGCACGTATCTGAAAAAGCGTCTGCTGCGATGGAAAAAACCAACACCATCGTTCTCAAAGTTGCTAAAGACGCGACCAAAGCAGAGATCGTTGCTGCTGTTGAAAAACTGTTCGAAGTAGAAGTTAAAGACGTGAACACCCTGGTTGTTAAAGGGAAAACTAAGCGTCACGGACAGCGTATCGGTCGTCGCAGCGACTGGAAAAAAGCTTACGTCACCCTGAAGGAAGGCCAGAATCTGGACTTCGTCGGCGGCGCTGAGTAAGTCGGAGGAGAAAGACAATGGCAGTTGTTAAATGTAAACCGACATCTCCGGGTCGTCGCCACGTCGTTAAAGTGGTAAACCCTGAGCTGCACAAGGGCAAACCTTTTGCCCCGCTGATCGAAAAGAACAGCAAATCCGGTGGTCGTAACAACAATGGTCGTATCACTACCCGTCATATCGGTGGTGGTCACAAGCAGGCTTACCGTATTGTTGACTTCAAACGCAACAAAGACGGTATCCCGGCAGTTGTTGAGCGTCTTGAGTACGATCCGAACCGTTCTGCGAACATCGCACTGGTTCTGTACAAAGACGGCGAACGCCGTTATATCCTGGCCCCTAAAGGCCTGAAAGCCGGCGACCAGATTCAGTCTGGCGTTGATGCTGCGATCAAAGCAGGTAACACCCTGCCGATGCGTAACATCCCGGTGGGTTCTACTGTGCACAACGTAGAAATGAAGCCGGGCAAAGGCGGTCAGATCGCTCGCTCTGCTGGCGCTTACGTGCAGATCGTTGCGCGTGAAGGCTCCTACGTTACCCTGCGTCTGCGTTCAGGCGAAATGCGTAAAATCGAAGCTGATTGCCGCGCAACCCTGGGCGAAGTCGGCAACGCTGAGCATATGCTGCGCGTGCTGGGTAAAGCTGGTGCAACTCGTTGGCGTGGTGTTCGTCCGACCGTTCGCGGTACCGCGATGAACCCAGTAGATCACCCGCACGGTGGTGGTGAAGGTCGTAACTTTGGTAAGCACCCGGTTACTCCGTGGGGCGTTCAGACCAAAGGTAAGAAGACCCGTAGCAACAAGCGTACTGATAAATTTATCGTACGTCGCCGTAGCAAATAATTTTAGAGGATAAGCCATGCCACGTTCTCTCAAGAAAGGTCCTTTTATTGACCTGCACTTGCTGAAGAAGGTAGAGAAAGCGGTGGAAAGCGGAGACAAGAAGCCCCTGCGCACCTGGTCCCGTCGTTCAACGATCTTCCCTAACATGATCGGTTTGACCATCGCTGTCCATAATGGTCGTCAGCACGTTCCTGTCTTTGTTTCCGACGAAATGGTCGGCCACAAGCTGGGTGAATTTGCACCGACACGTACTTATCGCGGCCACGCTGCTGATAAGAAAGCCAAGAAGAAATAAGTAGGAGGAAGAGATGGAAACTATTGCTCAACATCGCCATGCTCGTTCTTCTGCTCAGAAGGTTCGCCTTGTTGCTGACCTGATTCGCGGTAAGAAAGTGTCGCAGGCTCTGGATATTCTGACCTACACCAACAAGAAAGCGGCTGTACTGGTTAAGAAGGTCCTGGAATCTGCCATTGCTAACGCCGAACACAACGATGGCGCTGATATCGACGATCTGAAAGTCGCGAAAATTTTCGTAGACGAAGGCCCGAGCATGAAGCGCATTATGCCGCGTGCTAAAGGTCGTGCAGATCGCATCCTGAAGCGCACCAGCCACATTACTGTGGTTGTGTCCGATCGCTGAGACTCTGGAGACTAGCAATGGGTCAGAAAGTACATCCTAATGGTATTCGCCTGGGTATTGTAAAACCATGGAACTCTACCTGGTTTGCGAACACCAAAGAATTCGCTGACAACCTGGACAGCGATTTTAAAGTTCGTCAGTTCCTGACTAAAGAACTGGCAAAAGCGTCTGTATCCCGCATCGTTATCGAGCGTCCGGCTAAGAGCATCCGTGTGACCATTCACACCGCTCGCCCGGGTATCGTTATCGGTAAAAAGGGTGAAGACGTAGAGAAACTGCGCACGGTCGTCGCGAACATCGCTGGCGTACCTGCACAGATCAATATCGCCGAAGTCCGTAAGCCGGAACTGGACGCGAAACTGGTTGCTGACAGCATCACTTCACAGCTGGAGCGTCGCGTGATGTTCCGTCGTGCGATGAAGCGTGCTGTTCAGAACGCCATGCGTCTGGGCGCTAAAGGTATCAAAGTTGAAGTTAGCGGCCGTCTGGGTGGCGCTGAGATCGCACGTACCGAATGGTACCGTGAAGGTCGCGTACCGCTGCACACGCTGCGTGCTGACATTGACTACAACACCTCTGAAGCGCACACCACTTATGGTGTAATCGGCGTTAAGGTATGGATCTTCAAAGGCGAGATCCTGGGTGGTATGGCTGCTGTTGAACAACCGGAACCGGCTGCTCAACCTAAAAAGCAGCAGCGTAAAGGCCGTAAGTAAGGAGAGTCGCTGATGTTACAACCAAAGCGTACAAAATTCCGTAAAGTGCACAAAGGCCGCAACCGCGGTCTGGCGCAGGGTACGGATGTTAGCTTCGGTACTTTCGGTCTGAAAGCTGTTGGCCGTGGTCGTCTGACTGCTCGTCAGATCGAAGCAGCACGTCGTGCTATGACCCGTGCAGTTAAGCGTCAAGGTAAGATCTGGATCCGTGTATTCCCGGACAAACCGATCACCGAGAAGCCGCTGGAAGTGCGTATGGGTAAAGGTAAGGGTAACGTGGAGTATTGGGTTGCCCTGATTCAGCCTGGTAAAGTCCTGTATGAAATGGACGGCGTACCAGAAGAGCTGGCCCGTGAAGCCTTCAAGCTGGCAGCAGCAAAACTGCCTATCAAAACCACCTTTGTTACTAAGACGGTGATGTAATGAAAGCAACAGAGCTGCGTGAAAAAAGCGTTGAAGAGCTGAACACTGAGCTGCTTAATCTGCTGCGTGAGCAATTTAACCTGCGCATGCAGGCAGCATCCGGCCAACTGCAGCAGACCCATCTGCTGAAACAGGTTCGCCGTGATGTTGCACGCGTTAAGACTTTACTGACTGAGAAGGCGGGTGCGTAATGACCGATAAAATCCGTACTCTGCAAGGTCGTGTTGTTAGTGACAAAATGCAGAAATCTGCAGTTGTCGCTATCGAGCGTTTCGTGAAACACCCGATCTACGGTAAATTCATTAAGCGTACGACTAAGCTGCACATCCATGACGAGAACAACGAATGCGGTATTGGTGACGTGGTTGAAATCCGCGAAACCCGTCCGCTGTCCAAGACCAAATCCTGGACTCTGGTTCGCGTCATCGAGAAAGCCGTTCTGTAACAGGAATTGCTTTTTCTGAAGAAACCCTCTGCCTCGGCAGAGGGTTTTTTTTTGCCTGTTATTCACCCCATTCACAGCAATGGCTACATTATCGCCTGCCGACCTGTTCATTGTGGCTAACGCTTGTGCTACGGCGAGGGCGCCGCAGTCTGTTCCGCACAGGGACAAGGAGGCGTAGCGTGGAATAGGGGGCTCCCGGCCTGCTTCGTCGGCATGCCGCTGCCGACGGCGATCCCTTCTGTTGGCCTGGCGAAAAAAGTGGCGATACTATCGGCCCTTCACTCACTGCAGCAGAAGGGCAACGGGATGCAACGGACTCTGTTATTAAGCAATGCTGAGAGGGTTGTCTGTATGGATGATGCACGCCGCGAGATCCGCAGCGGCAGCATCTACATAAAGGGCGACATAATTGAGGCGGTTGGTCCGGCGGACGAGCTGCCGCAAAGCGCGGACGAGGTTATCGACCTGCGCAGGCACATCGTGGTGCCGGGTCTGATCAATACGCATCATCACATGTATCAAAGCCTCACCCGCGTCGTGCCGTCGGTGCAAAACGGCGAGCTGTTCAACTGGCTGACGCATCTTTATCCCATCTGGCAGAGGCTGACGCCGGAAATGATACATGTCTCCACGCAGACGGCGATGGCCGAGCTGATGCTCTCTGGCTGCACCACAACCAGCGATCATCTTTATGTCTTTCCTAACGGCTGCCGGCTCGACGACAGCATCGCGGCGGCGGCGGAGATGGGCATGCGCTTTCACGCCAGCCGCGGCAGCATGAGTGTCGGTCAGAAGCAGGGCGGTCTGCCGCCGGATAGCCTGGTAGAGAAAGAGACCGCTATCCTCGAAGATACTCAGCGCGTGATCGAGCGCTACCACGATAGCCGTCGCGGTGCCATGCTGCGCATCGTCGTCGCGCCCTGTTCTCCCTTCTCGGTTAGCCGCGAGCTAATGAAAGAATCCGCGGCGCTGGCTCGCCGCTACGGCGTCTCGATGCATACCCACCTGGCGGAGAACGACAGCGATATCCGCTACAGCCGCGAAAAGTTCAATATGACGCCGGCGCAGTATGCCGAGGATCTCGGCTGGGTAGGGCATGACGTCTGGCACGCGCACTGCGTAAAGCTTGACGATCACGGCATCGCGCTGTTTGCGCGCACCGGCACCGGCGTGGCGCACTGTCCCTGCTCCAATATGCGTCTCGCCTCCGGCATCGCGCCGATACGGCACATGTGCGACGCAGGCGTTAAGGTCGGACTCGGGGTCGACGGCTCCGCCTCTAACGACAGTTCCGACATGATCGGCGAAGCGCGTCAGGCGATGCTGCTGCAACGGGTCGGCTTTGGTCCCGACGCGATGAGCGCGCGGCAGGCGCTGGAGCTGGCGACGCGGGGCGGCGCAAAGGTGCTGAACCGCGATGACATCGGTGTCATTGCGCCCGGCATGCAGGCGGACCTGGCGGTGTTCGATCTTGACCGCCTGGGGCTGGCCGGGGCAGGGCACGATCCGGTGGCGGCGCTGGTCTTCTGCAATCCGGGTCAGGTGGCCTATAGCGTTATCAATGGAAAAGTGGTGGTGCGCAACGGCGAATTAGCGGTTATCGACCTGCCGAACGTGCTTCATCGCCATAACCAGCTGGCCGCGCAGTTGATGGCCTGGAGGCGCTAAACAGGGAGACAATGGCGAGTGTCGAAAAATAAGGCAGATTACATTTGCTACTGCTGAGACTATTCCCTAGAATACGCCCTCCCTGTTATCAGGGAAAATAAGCGGCTCCATTGCTGAGCCGTTCATTTTTTCTACCCATCTGTGAGAACCGGTGTTATAATGCCGCGCCCTCAAATATGGGGCTTTCTAACGACCTGAATTTTGGGTCCCGAAGTAGTAGTTGACATTAGCGGAGCACTAAAATGATCCAAGAACAGACTATGCTGAACGTCGCCGACAACTCCGGTGCACGTCGCGTAATGTGTATCAAGGTTCTGGGTGGCTCGCACCGTCGCTACGCAGGCGTCGGCGATATCATCAAAGTTACCATCAAGGAAGCAATTCCGCGTGGTAAGGTGAAAAAAGGTGATGTCCTGAAGGCGGTAGTGGTGCGCACCAGGAAGGGTGTTCGTCGCCCGGACGGTTCTGTCATTCGCTTCGATGGTAACGCATGCGTTATTTTGAACAATAACAGCGAGCAGCCAATCGGAACACGTATTTTTGGGCCGGTAACTCGTGAACTTCGTACTGAAAAGTTCATGAAAATTATCTCTCTGGCACCAGAAGTACTCTAAGGAGCGAACAATGGCAGCGAAAATCCGTCGTAACGACGAAGTTATCGTGCTGACCGGCAAAGATAAAGGTAAGCGCGGTAAAGTTAAGAATGTCCTGTCTTCTGGCAAGGTCATCGTTGAAGGCATCAACCTGGTTAAGAAACACCAGAAGCCGGTTCCGGCTCTGAACCAACCGGGTGGCATCGTTGAAAAAGAAGCCGCTATTCAGGTTTCCAACGTTGCGCTTTTCAATGCGGCAACCGGCAAGGCTGACCGTGTAGGCTTTAGATTCGAAGACGGCAAAAAAGTCCGTTTCTTCAAGTCTAACAGCGAAACTATCAAGTAATTTGGAGTAGTACGATGGCGAAACTGCATGATTACTACAAAGACGAAGTAGTCCAGAAACTCATGACAGAGTTTGGCTACACTTCTGTCATGCAAGTCCCTCGGGTCGAGAAGATCACCCTGAACATGGGTGTTGGTGAAGCGATCGCTGACAAGAAACTGCTGGAAAACGCAGCAGCTGACCTGGCAGCAATCTCCGGTCAAAAACCGCTGGTCACCAAAGCACGCAAATCAGTTGCAGGCTTCAAAATCCGTCAGGGCTATCCGATCGGCTGTAAAGTAACTCTGCGCGGCGAGCGCATGTGGGAGTTCTTTGAGCGTCTGATCACCATTGCTGTACCGCGTATCCGCGACTTCCGTGGTTTGTCCGCGAAGTCTTTCGACGGTCGTGGCAACTACAGCATGGGCGTTCGTGAGCAGATCATCTTCCCAGAAATCGACTACGACAAAGTCGATCGCGTTCGTGGTTTGGATATCACCATTACCACTACTGCGAAATCTGATGATGAAGGCCGTGCTCTGCTGACTGCCTTTGACTTCCCGTTCCGCAAGTAAGGTAGGGTTACTTAATGGCTAAGCAATCAATGAAAGCACGCGAAGTTAAGCGTGTGAAATTAGCAGACAAATTCTTCGCAAAACGCGCTGAACTGAAAGCGATCATTTCTGATGTGAACGCAACCGACGAAGATCGTTGGAACGCTGTTCTCAAGCTGCAGACTCTGCCGCGTGATTCCAGCCCGTCTCGTCAGCGTAACCGCTGCCGTCAAACAGGTCGTCCGCACGGTTTCCTGCGGAAGTTCGGGTTGAGCCGTATCAAGGTCCGTGAAGCCGCTATGCGCGGTGAAATCCCGGGTCTGAAAAAGGCTAGCTGGTAATTGTCACCAATTGAATCACGGGAGTAAAGACAGATGAGCATGCAAGATCCGATCGCGGATATGCTGACCCGTATCCGTAACGGTCAGGCCGCGAACAAAGCTGCGGTCACCATGCCTTCCTCCAAGCTGAAAGTGGCAATTGCCAACGTGCTGAAGGAAGAAGGTTATATTGAAGATTTCAAAATCGAAGGCGACATCAAGCCGGAACTGGAACTGACTCTTAAGTACTTCCAGGGTAAAGCTGTTGTAGAAAGCATTCAGCGTGTCAGCCGCCCAGGTCTGCGCATCTATAAGAAAAAAGATGAGCTGCCGAAAGTTATGGCGGGATTAGGTATTGCTGTTATTTCTACCTCTAAAGGTGTCATGACTGATCGTGCAGCGCGCCAGGCTGGTCTTGGCGGCGAAATTATCTGCTACGTAGCGTAATCGGAGGAAACTATGTCTCGTGTTGCTAAAGCACCTGTCGTTGTTCCTGCCGGCGTAGAGGTAAAACTCGACGGTCAGGTAATTTCGATTAAAGGTAAAAACGGCGAGCTGACTCGTACTATCAATAATGCCGTAGAAGTTAAGCATGCTGACAATGCACTGACCTTCGCTCCGCGCGACGGTTTTGCAAACGGCTGGGCGCAGGCGGGTACCGCTCGTGCGCTGCTGAACGGCATGGTTATCGGTGTTACCGAAGGCTTCACTAAGAAGCTGCAGCTGGTTGGTGTTGGTTATCGTGCTGCCGTCAAAGGCAACGTGGTTAACC
The DNA here is from genome assembly GCF_002095575.1 of Pantoea septica. Lineage (GTDB taxonomy): Bacteria > Pseudomonadota > Gammaproteobacteria > Enterobacterales > Enterobacteriaceae > Pantoea > Pantoea septica. Next base: position 10,512 of record NZ_MLJJ01000045.1, read on the forward strand.
TGTCACTGGGTTTTTCTCACCCGGTTGATCATCAGCTGCCCGCGGGTATCTCTGCAGAATGTCCGACTCAGACTGAAATCGTGCTGAAAGGCGCTGATAAACAACTGATCGGCCAGGTTGCAGCTGACTTGCGCGCCTACCGTCGTCCTGAGCCTTACAAAGGCAAGGGTGTCCGTTACGCCGACGAAGTCGTGCGTATCAAAGAGGCTAAGAAGAAGTAAGGTAACACTATGGATAAGAAATCTGCTCGTATCCGTCGTGCGACCCGTGCACGTCGCAAGCTCAAAGAGCTGGGTGCTACTCGCCTGGTGGTACATCGTACCCCGCGTCACATTTACGCACAGGTGATCGCCCCGAACGGTTCCGAAGTTCTGGTTGCTGCTTCTACTGTAGAAAAAGCTATCTCTGAACAACTGAAGTACACCGGCAACAAAGATGCAGCTGCCGCAGTAGGTAAAGCTATTGCAGAGCGCGCTATCGAAAAAGGCATCAAAGATGTTTCTTTCGACCGTTCCGGTTTCCAATATCATGGTCGTGTCCAGGCACTGGCAGATGCTGCTCGTGAAGCTGGCCTTCAGTTCTAAGGTAGAGGTCTAGGATGTCACACATCGAGAAACAAGCTGGCGAACTGCAGGAAAAACTGATCGCGGTAAACCGTGTTTCTAAAACTGTGAAAGGTGGTCGTATCTTTTCCTTCACCGCACTGACTGTAGTGGGTGATGGTAACGGCCGCGTTGGTTTTGGTTACGGTAAAGCGCGTGAAGTCCCGGCAGCGATCCAGAAAGCGATGGAGAAAGCCCGTCGCAACATGATTAACGTCGCGCTGACCAACGGCACCCTGCAGCACCCGGTTAAAGGTGCGCACACGGGTTCCCGCGTGTTCATGCAGCCGGCTTCAGAAGGTACCGGTATCATCGCCGGTGGTGCAATGCGCGCCGTTCTGGAAGTCGCTGGAGTTCATAACGTTCTGGCTAAAGCCTATGGTTCCACCAACCCGATCAACGTGGTTCGTGCAACTATCGACGGTCTGGAAAATATGAATTCTCCAGAAATGGTCGCTGCCAAGCGTGGTAAATCCGTTGAAGAAATTCTGGGGTAATCACGATGGCTAAGACTATTAAAATCACTCAAACCCGTAGCTCAATCGGCCGCCTGCCTAAGCACAAAGCCACTCTGGTTGGTCTGGGTCTGCGTCGTATTGGCCACACCGTTGAGCGTGAAGACACGCCGGCAGTACGCGGTATGGTCAACGCGATCTCTTACATGCTGAAAGTAGAGGAGTAACAGATGCGTTTAAATACTCTGTCTCCGGCCGAAGGCTCCAGGCACGCTTCTAAGCGTCTGGGTCGTGGTATCGGTTCTGGCCTCGGCAAAACCGGTGGTCGTGGTCACAAAGGTCAGAACTCTCGTTCTGGCGGTGGCGTACGTCGCGGTTTCGAGGGTGGTCAGATGCCTCTGTACCGTCGTCTGCCGAAGTTCGGCTTCACCTCGCGTAAATCATTCGTGACTGCAGAAGTGCGTCTGTCTGATCTGGCGAAAGTGGAAGGCGGTATCGTTGACCTGAGCACGCTGAAAGCAGCCAACATTATCGGTGTTCAGATCGAATTCGCGAAAGTGATTCTGTCTGGTGAAGTTTCTGCACCGGTAACGGTTCGCGGTCTGCGTGTCACCAAAGGTGCTCGTGCTGCAATCGAAGCTGCTGGCGGTAAAATCGAGGAATAAGTAGCAGATGGCTAAACAACCGGGATTAGATTTTCAAAGTGCCAAAGGTGGATTTGGTGAACTGAAACGCAGACTGCTGTTTGTAATCGGTGCACTGATTGTCTTCCGAATTGGCTCTTTTATTCCAATCCCTGGTATTGATGCCGCTGTACTTGCCAAACTGCTTGAGCAACAGCGTGGCACCATCATTGAAATGTTCAACATGTTCTCTGGTGGTGCTCTCAGCCGTGCTTCAATCTTCGCGCTGGGTATTATGCCGTATATTTCGGCCTCTATTATTATCCAGCTGCTGACGGTGGTTCATCCAGCGTTAGCGGAGATTAAGAAGGAAGGGGAGGCTGGCCGTCGTAAGATTAGCCAGTACACCCGCTACGGTACGTTGGTATTGGCGATATTTCAGTCAATCGGTATTGCTACCGGTTTACCGAATATGCCTGGGATGCAGGGCCTGGTGTTGAATCCAGGCTTTGCCTTCTACTTTACCGCTGTTGTTAGTCTGGTTACCGGGACAATGTTCCTGATGTGGCTGGGCGAACAGATTACTGAACGAGGTATCGGCAACGGTATTTCGATCATTATCTTCGCGGGTATCGTTGCGGGACTTCCGCCGGCCATTGGCCATACCATCGAGCAAGCGCGGCAAGGCGACCTGCACTTCCTCCTGTTGCTGTTGGTTGCAGTTCTCGTATTTGCAGTGACCTTCTTCGTTGTTTTCGTTGAGCGTGGCCAGCGCCGCATTGTGGTGAACTATGCGAAACGTCAGCAAGGTCGTCGTGTATACGCTGCACAGAGCACACATTTACCGTTGAAAGTGAACATGGCGGGCGTTATTCCGGCTATTTTTGCTTCCAGCATTATTCTGTTCCCCGCGACGATAGCATCCTGGTTCGGGGGCGGTACCGGTTGGAACTGGCTGACAACAATTTCGCTGTATTTGCAGCCAGGACAGCCGCTATATGTGCTACTCTATGCGACTGCAATCATCTTCTTCTGCTTTTTCTATACGGCGTTGGTTTTCAACCCGCGCGAAACGGCAGATAACCTGAAGAAGTCTGGTGCATTCGTACCGGGAATTCGTCCGGGAGAGCAAACGGCGAAGTATATCGATAAAGTAATGACGCGTCTGACCTTAATCGGCGCACTGTACATTACCTTTATTTGCCTGATCCCGGAGTTCATGCGTGATGCGATGAAAGTTCCCTTCTACTTTGGCGGTACATCACTGCTCATTGTAGTGGTCGTCATCATGGACTTTATGGCTCAAGTGCAAACTCTGATGATGTCTAGTCAGTACGAGTCTGCATTGAAGAAAGCAAACCTGAAAGGCTACGGCCGTTAATTCAGGCGCTTGAGAAGTTACGGAGAGTAAAAATGAAAGTTCGTGCTTCCGTCAAGAAATTATGTCGTAACTGCAAAATCATCCGTCGCGACGGTGTCGTACGTGTGATTTGCAGCGCCGAGCCTAAGCATAAACAGCGCCAGGGCTGATTTTTTCACATATTTTTCTTGCAAAGTCGGGTTGAGCTGGCTAGATTAGCCAGCCAATCTTTTGTATGTCAATGCGTTTCCATTTGAGTATCCTGAAAACGGGCTTTTCAGCATGGGGCGCATTTATTTAATTATAGGAGTGCATAGTGGCCCGTATAGCAGGCATTAACATTCCTGATCATAAACACACCGTTATCGCATTAACTTCGATTTTCGGTATCGGCAAGACCCGTTCTAAAGCCATTTGCGCTGCAACGGGTATCGCTGAAGATGTTAAGATCAGTGAGCTGTCTGAAGAACAAATTGATCAGCTGCGTGATGCGGTTGGTAAATTCGTTGTTGAAGGTGATCTGCGCCGTGAAATCACCCTGAGCATCAAGCGTCTGATGGACCTTGGTTGCTATCGTGGTTTGCGCCATCGTCGTGGTCTGCCAGTACGCGGTCAGCGTACTAAGACCAATGCACGTACCCGTAAGGGTCCGCGCAAACCGATCAAGAAATAATCGGGGTGAGTAAATAATGGCAAAGGCACCAGTTCGTGCACGTAAGCGTGTAAGAAAGCAAGTCTCAGATGGCGTGGCTCATGTCCATGCTTCTTTTAACAACACCATCGTTACCATTACTGATCGTCAGGGTAACGCGCTGGGTTGGGCAACCGCCGGTGGTTCCGGTTTCCGCGGTTCACGTAAATCTACTCCGTTTGCTGCTCAGGTCGCTGCAGAGCGCTGTGCAGAAGCCGTGAAAGATTACGGTATTAAGAACCTGGAAGTTATGGTTAAGGGTCCGGGTCCGGGTCGCGAATCAACAATTCGTGCTCTGAACGCCGCAGGTTTCCGCATCACTAATATTACTGATGTGACTCCGATCCCTCACAACGGTTGTCGTCCGCCGAAAAAACGTCGCGTATAACGCCGCGTTTTTAGGATAGTTGGAGAAAGAAAATGGCAAGATATTTGGGTCCTAAGCTCAAGCTGAGCCGTCGTGAGGGCACAGACCTTTTCCTGAAGTCTGGCGTTCGCGCGATTGATTCCAAGTGTAAAATTGAACAAGCCCCTGGTCAGCATGGTGCGCGTAAACCGCGTCTGTCTGATTACGGCGGCCAGTTGCGTGAAAAACAAAAAGTTCGTCGTATCTACGGCGTTCTGGAACGTCAGTTCCGCAACTACTATAAAGAAGCAGCACGTCTGAAAGGCAACACCGGTGCAAACCTGTTAGCTCTGCTGGAAGGTCGTCTGGATAACGTAGTTTACCGTATGGGCTTCGGCGCCACTCGTGCAGAAGCACGCCAGCTGGTCAGCCACAAGTCTGTAATGGTTAACGGCCGCGTTGTTAACATCGCTTCTTATCAGGTATCTCCGAATGATGTCGTAAGCATCCGCGAGAAAGCCAAAAAGCAATCTCGCGTGAAGGCCGCTCTGGAGCTGGCTGAGCAGCGTGAAAAGCCAACCTGGCTGGAAGTTGATGCGACTAAGATGGAAGGTGTGTTCAAGCGTATTCCTGAGCGTACCGATCTGTCTGCGGACATTAACGAACACCTGATCGTCGAGCTTTACTCCAAGTAAAGCTTAGTACCAAAGAGAGGACACAATGCAGGGTTCTGTGACAGAGTTTCTAAAACCGCGCCTGGTAGATATCGAGCAAGTGAGTTCGACGCACGCCAAGGTGACCCTTGAGCCTTTAGAGCGTGGCTTTGGCCATACTCTTGGTAACGCACTGCGCCGTATTCTGCTTTCTTCCATGCCGGGTTGCGCGGTGACCGAGGTTGAAATTGATGGTGTACTGCATGAGTACAGCACCAAAGAGGGCGTACAGGAAGATATCCTGGAAATCCTGCTCAACCTGAAAGGGCTGGCGGTAAGAGTTCAGGGTAAAGATGAAGTCATTCTGACCCTGAATAAATCTGGCATTGGCCCTGTGACTGCAGCCGACATTACCCATGACGGTGATGTCGAAATCGTCAAGCCGCAGCACGTGATCTGTCACCTGACCGATGAGAACGCCGCTATCAGCATGCGTATCAAAGTTCAGCGTGGTCGTGGTTATGTGCCGGCTTCTGCCCGAATTCATTCGGAAGAAGATGAGCGCCCAATCGGCCGCCTGTTGGTCGACGCTTGCTACAGCCCTGTAGACCGTATCGCCTACAATGTTGAAGCAGCGCGTGTAGAACAGCGCACCGACCTGGACAAGCTGGTCATCGAAATGGAAACCAACGGCACAATCGATCCTGAAGAGGCGATTCGTCGTGCGGCGACCATCCTGGCAGAACAACTGGAAGCTTTCGTTGACTTACGTGATGTACGTCAGCCGGAAGTGAAAGAAGAGAAACCAGAATTCGATCCGATCCTGCTGCGCCCTGTTGACGATCTGGAATTGACTGTCCGCTCTGCTAACTGCCTTAAGGCAGAAGCTATCCACTACATCGGTGATCTGGTACAGCGTACCGAGGTTGAGCTGCTTAAAACGCCTAACCTGGGTAAAAAATCTCTTACCGAGATTAAAGATGTGCTCGCCTCACGTGGTCTTTCTCTGGGCATGCGCCTCGAGAACTGGCCACCGGCAAGCATTGCTGATGAATAACCGGATCACAGGTTAAGGTTTCACTGAGAAGGATAAGGTCATGCGCCATCGTAAGAGTGGTCGTCAACTGAACCGCAACAGCAGCCATCGTCAGGCTATGTTCCGCAACATGGCCGGTTCTCTGGTTCGTCATGAGATCATCAAAACGACTCTGCCGAAAGCCAAAGAGCTGCGCCGCGTAGTTGAGCCGCTGATTACTCTTGCCAAGACCGACAGCGTAGCTAATCGTCGTCTGGCATTCGCCCGTACTCGTGACAACGAGATCGTGGCAAAACTGTTTAACGAGCTGGGCCCGCGTTTCGCGAGCCGTGCCGGTGGTTACACTCGCATTCTGAAGTGTGGCTTCCGTGCTGGTGACAACGCTCCGATGGCATACATCGAGCTGGTTGATCGTCCAGAAGCTCAAGCAGAAGCTGCCGCAGAGTAATCTGCAGCATCGTAAAAAACCCGCTTCGGCGGGTTTTTTATTGCCTGAAATTTACCCCGTCCGTTAAGCTCACTATTCTGGCTATCTCAGGAGGTCTCCATGTGGTTAATCGACCAGCTGGCTGAACAGCATATTCGAGCAGCACAGGAAAAGGGCGAGCTCAGCAATCTTCCCGGCGAAGGCGCGCCGCTTGAACTGGATGACGACAGCAATGTTCCGGCTGAATTACGTAGCGGCTACCGACTGCTGAAAAATGCCGGCTTTTTGCCGCCAGAGCTGGAAATGCGGCGCGAGGCGCTGGAGATAAGCGATCTGCTGCGTAATCTCGATCCGGACGATCAGCGCTATCGCGAGCAAAGCAAACGCCTGCTTGTGCTGGAGCTTCAGCTGCGCCAGGCGGGAATGAGCACCGCTTTTTTGCAGGGCGCCTACGGCGAAGCGATCCGTGGACGTCTGTTAAAGGAGGAGTAGTGTACCGTATCGGACAACTGGCAAAGCTGGCCAACGTCACCGTTGACACCATTCGTTTCTACGAGAAACAGCAAATGATGGGGCATGAGATCCGCACAGAAGGCGGCTTTCGCCTCTACAGCGACAGCGACCTGCAACGCCTGAAGTTTATTCGCGTCGGCCGGCAGATGGGCTTTGGACTGGATGCCATTCGCGAACTGCTCTCGATCCGTGTCGATCCCGCGCACCATACCTGCGAGGAATCGAAGGCGATAGTTCAGGCTCGCTTGCAGGAAGTGAATACCTTGATCGGCGAACTGCAAAATGTGCAGCGTTCGCTGCAGCGCTTATCCGACGCCTGCTGCGGCGCCGCGCACAGCAGCGACTGCTGTTCGATACTGGAAGCGCTCGAGAAAGGAACGGAGCCCAGGCCGGAACACGCGCACCGGCGGGATTGAATTCTGCGCTAAAGCGCCTATATTAATGCGGTCGAAACGAGGAGACGATAATGAGTAAATACCAGCATACCAAAGGCGAGATTCGCGACAACGCGATTCAGGCCTTGTTACACGATCCACTATTCCGCCAGCGCATCGAACAGAAGCATAAAGGCAAAGGCAGCTATCGGCGTAAAGATAAACATGCGAAACGTGGCGGTTGGGAGGCCAGTGATAAGAAAAGCGCTTATCACTGGCCTTCTGCTTATGGGCATAAAAAAACCGCCTCAAGGGCGGCTTTGCTTTAGATTTTGCCGTTCTGCTGCTTCAGCAAATCGCGAATTTCACTCAGCAGCACCTCTTCGTTAGAAGGTTTTGCGACCGGTTTTTCGACTTCTTTTTTCTTGTGCAGTTTATTCATCAGCTTGATGGCGACAAAGATAGCGAACGCCACGATAATAAAGTCGAATACGGACTGAATAAATACGCCATATTCCATGATGACGGGCGGCGTAGCGCCTTCTGCAGGTTTCAGCACCCACTTGAACTGTTTAAAGTCGACTCCGCCGATCAGCAGTCCCAGCGGCGGCATAATGATGTTTGCCACCAGTGAAGAGACGATTTTGCCAAAGGCAGCGCCGATAATTACACCGACGGCGAGATCGACCACGTTGCCGCGCATTGCAAAATCACGAAACTCTTTGAAAAAACTCATACTTATCTCCTTTCCCTTGCCAGTGGCTAAAGTCTAACAAACCTTACGGCAATTGCCATCTAAGCGGCGGCATTTGTTGGCCTTGCTCCGCCGCTGCGCTTAAAGGAAGAATGGACTTGGCTGGAACAAACGCTCAACGTCCGGCACAAACTTTTTATCAGTCAGGAACATAATGACGTGGTCGCCTTGTTCGATACGGAGATTATCTTTGGCGATAAGCACATCCTCGCCGCGCACCACCGCGCCGATAAGCGTACCCGGCGGCAATTTAATGTCGTTGATCATGCGGCCAACCACGCGCGAGGTGGTTTCATCGCCGTGGGCGATCGCTTCGATCGCTTCAGCGATGCCGCGTCGTAAAGAGGAAACGCCCACTATATCCGCTTTGCGCACGTGGCCCAGCAGCGCGGAGATCGTCGCCTGCTGCGGCGAGATAGCGATATCGATCACGCTGCCCTGTACCAGATCGACATAGGCGCGACGCTGGATCAGCACCATCACCTTTTTTGCGCCCATCTTTTTCGCCAGCATCGCCGACATAATGTTGGCTTCGTCGTCGTTGGTGACCGCAATAAAAAGATCGACCTGATCGACATGCTCTTCCGCCAGCAGCTCTTGATCCGACGCATCGCCGTAGAAGACGATGGTGTCCTGCAGCTGCTCGGCCAGTTCGGCGGCGCGGCGCGGATTGCGTTCGATCAGCTTTACGCTGTAATTTTTCTCCAGCCGCTGCGCCAGACCGAAACCGATGTTGCCGCCGCCTACCAGCATGATGCGCTTATAGGGCCTTTCCAGCCGCTGCATTTCACTCATCACCGCGCGGATATTCTGACTGGCGGCGATAAAGAAGACCTCGTCGCCCGCTTCCACAATCGTTGAGCCCTGCGGACGAATAGGGCGGTCCTGACGGAAAATGGCGGCGACGCGGGTATCGATATGCGGCATATGCTCGCGCAAAATAGAGAGCGGATTGCCTACCAGCGGCCCGCCGTAATAGGCTTTTACTACCGCAAGACTGACGAGGCCCTCTGCAAAATTCACCACCTGCAGCGCGCCGGGGTACTGGATCAGCCGATATATATTCTCAATCACCAGCTGTTCGGGCGAGATAAGATGATCAATCGGCACCGCTTCGGGAATAAATAGTTTCTCAGCGTCGCGCAGATAATCCGCCGCGCGAATACGGGCGATACGGTTAGGCGTATTAAACAGCGAATAGGCTATCTGACACGCCACCATATTGGTCTCATCGGAGCTGGTGACCGCGACTAACATATCGGCATCTTCCGCGCCCGCTTCGCGCAAAATACGCGGGTGCGACCCGTGGCCCTGAACGACGCGCAAATCAAATTTATCCTGCAGCTGACGTAAGCGGTCAGGATCGGTATCAACCACCGTTATGTCGTTGTTCTCGCCGACCAGGTTTTCCGCCAGCGTGCCGCCAACCTGGCCGGCGCCCAGAATGATAATTTTCATTGCGTCTCGTGCTCTTTGGTTAGTGCGCTTTTATCAGCTTAGCGTAGAAAAATCCGTCTCCGCCGTCGACGGTCGGAAAGACCTGTAGCCCGCTGGTTTTGCCGCCCGGCAAGGCTTCGGCACGCGCGTCGGCGTGGCGCGACAGAAAGGCGGCGATCTGCGTCTCGTTCTCGTCCGGCAGCACAGAGCAGGTCGCATACAGCAGGGTACCGCCTGGTTTCAGATGCGGCCAGATAGCGTCAAGAATTTCGCGCTGCAGCGAAGCCAGCTCGGCGATATCCCGATCGCGACGGAGCCACTTGATGTCGGGATGACGGCGGATAACGCCGGTGGCGGAGCAGGGCGCGTCCAGCAAAATACGATCGAACTGACGCTCGCCGCACCACGCCGCCGGGGTACGTCCGTCTCCCTGTTTTACCTCTGCCTGCATATCAAGGCGCTGCAGGTTCTCTTTAACGCGCGTCAGGCGCTGAGCGTCGACATCGACCGCCATTACGTGCGCCCTAGGGGCTATTTCCAGGATATGCGTGGTTTTGCCGCCCGGCGCGGCGCAAAGATCGAGGATCTGCTCGCCATCTTCAGGCGCAAGCAGCAGGGCGCAGCGCTGGGCGGAAAGATCCTGAACCGTGACCCAGCCGTTTGCGAAGCCCGGCAGCTGGCCAACCGGCGCAGGGGCTTCAAGCCGCAGCGCGTCAGGCGCCGTCTCGTCGGCCACGGCCGCTTTACCGCTCTCGGTTAGCAGCGCCAGCCAGCTATCGCGGCTGTGGTGCTGGCGATTAACGCGCAGCCACATCGGCGGACGCTGGTTATTGGCGTCCACTATCTGCTGCCACTCGTCCGGCCAGGCCTTTTGCAGCCGCTGCAGCAGCCAGCCGGGATGCAGATAGCGCTGCGGCGCATGGTCAACTTCCGCGAGCAACTCCGCCTGCTGGCGCTGGAACTGACGCAGCACGCCATTAATCAGGCCTTTAAGGTTGGCGCGCTTCAGCACTTCAGCGCCGGCGACGGTTTCCGCCAGCGCAGCGTGAGCAGGCACGCGCGTATAGAGCAGCTGATAGATGCCGACCATGATGAGATAGTGCAAAACGCGCTGTTTGCCGCTGAGCGGGCGCGCCATCAGTTTGCCGATAAGGCCTTCGAGCTGAGGCAGCGTGCGCAGCACGCCGAAGCAGAGCTCCTGCAACAGCGCGCCATCTTTATCGCCTACTTTTTTCTGCGCGGCAGGCAGCACCGCGCTGAGCGATTCGCCCTTATCTATAACACGCTCGATAAGTTGAGCGGCAAGGCTTCGCAGATTGGTTGATTTAGTCATTCGCGTTACGTTATTAAACAAAAAGCCCGGACAGTGCCGGGCTGGAGTCAGGCTAAGACGCGGCCTGACGTGAACCACTCGCGACGCGAGTTGAGCAGATCCTGCGCCGACATGGCTTTTTTGCCAGCCGGCTGCAGCAGCTGAAGATTTAATACCCCTTCAGCGGTAGCGACCTGGATGCCGTGCTTGTCGGCTGCGAGGATTTCGCCCGGCTGCTTCGCGACGTGCGGCAGCACGCTGGCCTGCCACACCTTCACCGGCTGATCCTCAATCAGGAAATAACTGACCGGCCAAGGGTTGAAGGCGCGAATACAGCGCTCAAGCTGAGCGGCGGGGAGCTGCCAGTTGAGGCGGGCCTCCTCTTTACTGAGCTTCTCGGCGTAGTTCGCCAGCGCGTCATCCTGCTTCTCGGGCTGTGCGCGGACGTCCGCCAGCTGCGACAGCGTTTCCAGCAGACCCTGCGGGCCGAGTTGCGCCAGCTTGTCGTACAGGGTGGCGCTGGTGTCCTGCGCGGTAATCGGACAGTTCAGCTTATGCAGCATATCGCCCGTATCCAGGCCGACATCCATCTGCATGATCGTTACACCGGTTTCACTGTCGCCAGCCCAGAGCGCGCGCTGAATCGGCGCCGCGCCGCGCCAGCGCGGCAGCAGCGAGCCGTGCACGTTGATGCAGCCGAGACGCGGCATGGTCAGCACCGCCTGCGGCAGAATAAGTCCATAGGCGACCACCACCATCACATCCGCCTCTAAATCGGCGACCAGATGCTGGTTCTCGGCGGGGCGCAAAGACTTCGGCTGAAACACCGGGATGTCGCGAGACTGCGCCAGCGTTTTCACCGGGCTGGGCGTCAGCTTATTGCCGCGGCCGGCAGGACGATCGGGTTGGGTAAAGACGCCGACGACCTGATGCTCAGAAGCGAGCAGCGCGTCGAGATGACGCGCTGCAAAATCAGGTGTGCCGGCGAAGATAATTTTCAGCGGAGCAGACACGGTTATCTCTTCTTTTAACGTCAGGAAGGACGCGCGTTCTGACGCGCCAGTTTTTCCAGCTTTTGCTTAATGCGCTGACGCTTGAGCGGCGACAGATAATCGATAAACAGTTTGCCGTCGAGGTGATCGATCTCATGCTGAATGCAGATAGCGAGCAGGCCGTCGGTTTCCAGCTCGAAACTTTTGCCTTCGCGATCCAGCGCGCGCACTTTTACGCGTTCGGCGCGCGGAACAAAAGCGCGCTGTTCGGGAATGGAAAGACAGCCCTCTTCAATACCGGTTTCGCCGCTTTTATCCAGCAGCTCCGGGTTGATCAGAACCAGACGTTCGTCGCGATTTTCCGACACGTCGATAACGATGATGCGCTGGTGGATATCCACCTGCGTCGCCGCAAGGCCAATACCTTCTTCGGCGTACATGGTTTCAAACATATCGTCGACGATGCGCTGAACTTCAGCGTTAACTTCTTTCACTGGCGCCGCGATTTTGCGGAGACGATCGTCAGGGAAATGTAATACCTGCAAAACTGACATAAATATCCAGATCTGTATGCGATTAAAAAAAGATTATTGCTTCATATTGTAGACTTTTCGAGACCTGATTGACAGCATTCACCCGCAGGAAGCGGTGCGTAAAGCAGGGAGCGGATATGGGAAATATCGAGCGCTATTTGCGGCTTTCAGCCGTAGCCGGGCTGACCGGAAAACGCTGGCTGGAAATTGCCAGCGCGCTTAACCAGACAGACGATACGCTGCAAGTGTTGATTTCGGCGGGTCTGAATCAGCAGCAACGTCATCAGTTTACTCAGCTTTCATCGCGTCAGATTGCCGCGACCGAGGCGTGGCTTGCGACAAGCGACGACCACCATCTGATAACGGCCTTAGACAACCGCTATCCTGCCGCTTTACGCGAGATCCATCGTTTTCCGCCGCTGCTCTATATAAAAGGCGAACCCGCCTTGCTCTCTTCTATGCAGCTGGCGGTGGTGGGCAGCCGTAACTGTTCGCACTACGGCCGGCAGTGGGGCGAATGGTTTACCCGGCAGCTGGCGCTGAGCGACCTGACCATTACCAGCGGGCTGGCGCGCGGCATAGACGGTATCGCGCACTGCGCGGCGCTGGAGGCGCAGGGAAAAACCGTGGCGGTGCTCGGCAGCGGATTGCAGCATCTTTACCCTAAAAATCACGGCGCGCTGGCGGAAGAGATTGTGGAAAAAGGCGGTGCGCTGGTTTCCGAGTTCTCTCTCTCAACGCCGCCGCATGCGCTTAACTTCCCGCGCCGCAACCGCGTTATTAGCGGACTGAGCCGCGGCGTGCTGGTGGTGGAAGCGACCCTTAAAAGCGGTTCGCTGGTGACCGCGCGCTATGCGCTGGAGCAAAATCGCAATGTCTACGCCTTGCCCGGCGCGCTGGGCAATCCCGGCAGCGAAGGAACGCACTGGCTGATTCAGCAAGGCGCGTTGCTGGTGGCTCATCCTACCGACATTATCGAAGATCTTCGCGCTGCGCTTAACTGGCTGCCTTTTACACAGCCGGAAGGAATATATTCTGAGGAGAGCGGCGATGCGGCATTGCCATTTGCTGAGGTGTTGGCTAACGTAGGTGATGAGGTTACACCTGTTGACGTCGTCGCTGAACGTGCCGGCCAACCTGTGCCAGTGATTGCAGCCCAACTGCTGGAGCTGGAGTTAGCAGGATGGATCGCAGCTGTACCCGGCGGCTATGTCCGATTGAGGAGGGCATGCCATGTTCGACGTACTAATGTACTTGTTTGAGACATATATCCACAACGAAGCAGAAATGCAGGTTGATCAGGATACATTGACTGATGACTTAACCGATGCCGGTTTTCATCGTGAAGATATCTACAATGCGTTGAACTGGTTAGAAAAGCTCGCAGATTATCAGGAAGGCCTGGTCGACCCGATTCTGTTAGCCAACGATCCGCTTTCAATGCGCATCTACACGGAAGAAGAAGGCCAGCGTTTAGATGCCGAATGTCGTGGTTTCCTGCTGTTCCTTGAGCAAATACAGGTGCTCAATATGGAAACGCGTGAAATGGTCATCGAACGAGTCATGGCGCTCGATACGCTCGAGTTCGATCTGGAAGATCTCAAATGGGTGGTGTTGATGGTGTTATTCAATCTTCCGGGATGCGAAAACGCCTATCAGCAAATGGAAGAACTGTTATTCGACGTCAATGAAGGCATGCTGCATTAATTATTGATTATGCAGCCATCGTTATGAGCAAATCAGCACTCTTCACCGTGCGTAAACAGGATCCCTGCCCCGCATGCGGGGCAGATCTCGTTATCCGCAGCGGTAAGCACGGCGCCTTTTTAGGCTGCACAAACTATCCAGCTTGCGACTATATTCGGCCGCTAAAAAGTCAGGCTGACGGCCATATCGTCAAGGTGCTCGAAGGGCACGCCTGTCCGCAGTGCGGCGCGGATAAAGCGTTGCGCCAGGGACGCTACGGCATGTTCATCGGCTGTAGCCACTACCCTGAGTGCGACTATAGCGAAGCGATAGATAAACCCGATGAAACCCTTATCGCCTGCCCGCAGTGCCTGGAGGGCAAACTGGTACAGCGTCGTTCGCGTTACGGCAAGACCTTCCACTCTTGTAATCGCTATCCGGCCTGTCAGTTCGCCGTCAATGCAACGCCAGTCGCAGGCATATGCCCGCACTGCGCTTTTCCGCTGCTGGTAGAGAAGAAAACCGCGCAGGGCGTTAAATGCTTTTGCGCCAGTAAAAGTTGCGGCAAGGCCGCCGCATCAGAGAATTAAGATAACATCATGCCAAACCAAACTTTTTCCGGTTCGCTGGAAGCCTGCCTCGAGCAACTGCGCCAGCAGGCCGTTATTGCTTATCCAACCGAAGCCGTATTTGGTCTGGGCTGCGACCCGGACAGCGAAAGCGCCGTAGCGGCGCTGCTGACATTAAAGCAGCGTCCCGTTGAGAAAGGATTGATCCTCATCGCCGCCGATTACGCTCAGCTGGAACCCTATATCTCCGACCGCGAACTCACTGTCGAGCAGCGTGAGCGCATGTTCGCTCACTGGCCGGGCCCGGTGACCTTTGTCGTACCTGCTACGCCGCAAACGCCGCGCTGGCTAACAGGGCGTTTTGATTCGCTGGCCATCCGCGTCAGCGACCATCCCGATGTCCAGGCGTTGTGCCGCGCCTTCGGCAAGCCGCTGGTATCGACCAGCGCCAACCTGTCGGGCGAAGCGCCTTGCCGCACGGTCGAGGCGGTCAGGGCGCAATTCGGTCCGGCTTTTCCTGTGCTGGCGGGCAAAACCGGCGGTCGACAGAATCCATCGGAGATTCGCGATGTGTTAACCGGCAACCTTATTCGTCAGGGCTAATCCATGGATCAGTTTGCGGTATTCGGTAATCCCATCAGTCACAGTAAATCGCCTTCGATTCACAAGGCGTTTGCCGAGCAGACGGGCATTACGCATCGTTATGGCCGGGTTTGTGCGCCGCTTGAGGCCTTTCCTGACGCTATCGCTGCGTTTTTCGCTCAGGGCGGACGCGGTGCGAACGTCACGCTGCCTTTTAAGCAGCAGGCCTGCGAGTTTGCCGACGAGCTGAGCGAACGAGCGGCGCTCTCCGGCGCCGTCAATACCCTGAAAAAGCGCAGCGACGGCCGCATCCTGGGCGACAATACTGACGGTATCGGGCTGCTGAGCGATCTTGAACGTCTGGCGCTGATCCGCCCGGGCGATCGCATTTTGCTGGTAGGTGCAGGCGGCGCGGCGCGCGGCGTCATCCTGCCGCTGCTTTCCGCCGGCTGCGCGGTGACAATCGTCAACCGAACCCAGGCGCGCGCGGAGGAGCTAGCGCAGCTTTTCCGCCAGAGCGGCGAGATCGATGCCTGTCGTTTTGATCAACTGACCGGGCGGGCTTTCGACCTTGTCGTCAATGCCACCTCCAGCGGCGTCAGCGGCGAGGTTCCGCCGCTGCCTGTTTCCCTGATCGATAGCCATGTACGCTGCTACGACATGTTTTATCAGGCTGGCGCGACGCCCTTTTTACACTGGTGCGAACAGCAGGGTGCGCAGCAGCGCGCGGATGGCCTGGGGATGCTGGTGGGGCAGGCGGCGCATGCGTTTCAGCTATGGCACGGCGTCATGCCGGAGATAGCCCCCGTTATCGCACAGCTTAAACAGGCGATGCAGCCATGAATCAGGCGATTCAGTTCCCCGAGCGCGAAGAGTGGGACGCGGATAAAAAAGCGGTCTGCTTTCCGGCGCTGGTCAACGGCATGATGCTGACCTGTGCCATCTCTGCCGAAGCCCTTGAACAGCGTTTCGGCCAGGGAGAGGCGATGGCCCTGTTTACCGCGCATCGCTGGGATATAGAAGACGAAGCGGAAGCGGCCATCGCTAATGACGCGTTCGACGATCAGGAGTGGGTCTGGCTCGCCTCGGCGAGATAGTCATCCTTCCAGCGAACATAATTGCTGGCGGAGTAAAGCAAGCCCGCAATCTCCTGTTCACTTAGCGGACGCACCTGACGGACCGGGCTGCCGAGATAGAGGTAGCCGCTCTCCAGACGCTTGCCAGGCGGAACCAGACTGCCTGCGCCTATCATTACGTCATCTTCAATAATGGCGCCGTCGAGCACGATTGATCCCATTCCTACCAGTACGCGATCGCCGATAGTGCAGGCGTGCAGCATCGCTTTATGTCCGACGGTGACGTCAGCGCCGATGGTTAAAGGGAACCCGTCCGGGTTACTGGCGGATTTATGGGTTACGTGCAGCACGCTGCCGTCCTGTATATTAGTGCGCGCGCCGATGCGCACCTGATTCACGTCGCCGCGTATTGCGACCAGCGGCCAGATGCTGACATCATCACCCAGCGCGACGTCGCCAATTACTACGCTAGCGGCGTCAATCATGACGCGCTGCCCACACTGCGGATAACTCTCTTTATAACGTCGTAGAGCTGACATCTGCTTTCTCCTTATAGATTCGGCTACAGACTGAGGCGGATCGCGGGTCCAGACAAGCGTAAAAGGCCTGCGATCGTTGAAGATCTCTGCAATAAGATTGTTTTATCGCCATACGAAAAAAAAGATCGAAAAAAGGGTTGTGCAATTAAATCGGA
>NZ_MLJJ01000046.1 GCF_002095575.1 Pantoea septica
GTTTTCAGGCCGCAAAAACACTTTCTCAGTTACACGCGTTACACCTAAACCTCTTGCGCATCACATTTACCGCAGCACAGCCGCGATAACGTTTCGTTGTCCCGGATGAAATGCTTTACTCATTGTTTTAACGCTGCTTATCAGCAAGGAACTTGAGGTAAAGCATGGCAGAATTCAATTCGCGCTCATCCCGAACCGGGGCAGAAGCGTCGGGGATCAGCAAAAAACGCGTCTGGGCGATCGTCGGCGCATCGTCGGGTAATCTGGTCGAATGGTTCGACTTCTACGTCTACTCATTCTTCTCACTCTATTTTGCGCACATCTTCTTTCCCAAAGGCGATACCACCACGCAGCTGCTGCAAACCGCAGGGGTATTCGCTGCAGGGTTTTTGATGCGTCCTATTGGCGGCTGGCTGTTTGGCTATATCGGCGATCGGCACGGTCGTAAAAAATCGATGCTTATCTCAGTATGCATGATGTGCTTCGGTTCGCTGGTCATCGCCTGCCTTCCTGGCTATGGAACTATCGGCATCGCGGCGCCGGCGATCCTGCTGCTGGCGCGCATGTTTCAGGGACTGTCGGTGGGCGGCGAATATGGCACCAGCGCCACCTATATGAGCGAGGTGGCGCTGGAAGGACGCAAAGGATTTTACGCCTCCTTTCAGTACGTTACGCTTATCGGCGGCCAGCTGCTGGCCGTGCTGACGGTAGTGGTACTGCAGTTTATTCTCAGCGAAGACGATCTACGCAGCTGGGGCTGGCGCATCCCCTTTTTCCTCGGCGCGATCCTGGCGGTTGTGGCTCTCTGGCTGCGGCGATCGCTGCATGAAACCTCAGATAATCAGAGCCGCCATCATAAAGACGCCGGCAGCATTACCGGTCTGCTGCGCAACCATACGCGCGCTTTCCTGATGGTGCTGGGTTTTACCGCAGGCGGCTCGCTGAGCTTCTACACCTTTACCACTTACATGCAAAAGTATCTGGTGAACACGGCGGGCATGGATGCGAAAAGCGCCAGCGGCCTGATGACCGCCGCGCTGCTGGTATTTATGCTGATACAGCCGATTATCGGCGCGCTGTCCGACAAAATTGGCCGTCGGGGTTCGATGCTTATATTTGGCGCGGGCGCCGCTGTCTGCACCGTGCCCATTCTCACTGCGCTGCAAAGCGTGCAAAGTCCGACCGTCGCCTTTTGCCTGATTATGCTGGCGCTGCTGATCACTAGCTTCTATACCGCCATCAGCGGCATCCTCAAGGCAGAGATGTTTCCGCCAGAGGTGCGCGCGCTTGGCGTCGGCTTATCCTATGCCGTAGCCAATGCGATATTCGGCGGTTCGGCGGAATATGTCGCGCTGCTGATGAAGCAACAGGGGATCGAAACCACCTTCTTCTGGTATGTGTCGGCGATGGGCGCGCTGGCGTTTCTGGTGTCGCTGCTGCTGCACAGGCGCGGCAAGGGTATCAAGCTGTAAGGGGAATATGGCGGAACCAGGCGGGCGGAAAAACAGCGCGTTGTGACAGGGAAGCGGTTGCCTGCGGCGGTCAGCGCCGCAGGCAAAGCATCACAGAATACGGCTAATCAGACGGTCGATACGAATACGGCGCAGACGACGAATCAGCTTGCGCACCTTCGCTGGATAGTCAGAAATGCTTTCCAGATCGCGAAAATGCTTCACCACCTCAGTATGCGTGCGGATTAGCGCCAGCTCTTTTTCACGCTGCTCGGCGAGCTGCTGCAGCGGATCGTGGATCAGCACCGCATTTTCCAGATCGAGACGCCAGGCGCGCGGGTTGAGGTTATTGCCGGTAATCAGCATCCACTCGTCATCGACCCAAATGCCTTTCAGGTGATAGCTGTTCTCGCCATCCTTCCACAGGCGTACCGCCAGCTGTCCGTTATCAACATAGTACTGCAGACGGCTAAGGAAGCGGCGCAGATTGATCTCATAGAGATAGGGCAATGCGCCGATAATTTTAAACGGCTGCTCAGGCGGAATATAAAAATCGTTGGCGGTTTTATCGCCGACGATAATCTCGACCTCTTTGCCCTCGCGCAACAGATGAATAATGCTGCGCACCAGAATGGCAGGCAGGTTGAAGTAAGGCGTACAGATGGTGAGCTTCTGCTCGGTGCACGGCATCAGGTGAAAAATGGTTTTATTGAGCAGGCTGCGTTTGCCTAGCCCAACCAGCGGGGTAACGGTCAGCTCTTCGTTATGGCCATCGCCGGTGAACTGGTAGTTGAAGCCGCGCAGATCCTGGCGGAACTGGCGCGTCTCATTTTTGATTTCCGGGCTGGACGGGCGCTCTTCGCGATCGAGGCGGTTGACCGCTTCAGACTGCTTAAGATTGACGTTAATCCACTCATACATGGTGTCGGCCAGCTGCGGATTGCGAATCAGCTGATAACGATCGTAGCGATACTTATCGTGCTGATGCAGGTAAACGTCGTTAATGCTGGCGCCGCTGTAGAGCAGCGTATCGTCGATGATAAAACCTTTCAGATGCAGCACGCCGAGCGCTTCGCGCGTATTGACCGGGATCCCGTATACCGGAATGGCGATATCCGCATGCTGCGTCGCCATCTCGCAATACCAGTCGGCATTGGTGACGCCGCGCGCTGCGCCGATGCGCCCGCGCTGGGCGCGATGCCAGTCGACCAGAATGCTGATATCCAGCTCAGGACGCGCGCGTTTCGCCGCATAGAGCGCATCCATTACCGCGCGGCCGGCATCGTCGTTTTCCATGTAGAGCGCGACGATGCAGATACGGTGCTGCGCCGCCGCGATCTTTTCCAGCAGCGTGCGACGGAAGTCGGCTGGCGAGTAGAGCGTTGTCACATCCGCGGGGGATTGTGACAGCTTCGGCAACTGTGCGAGGTGTTGTTGATGCTTATTGCGTTTGAATTTAGTCAGCATCGCAGTGCGCTTCTTCTCGTTTCATTGCATGGCCTTTTGCCATCAAATCAGGGTCATAACGGTAAATAATAACATCAACCTGGTGCGGTCGGCCATTTTTTACCTTTCTCTACAAGGTTAGCTGATGTCCCTGTGTAAGGGTAAATTGAGGCTGACGATACCTTCATCGAGCTGAACCTCCACCCCAAATCCCAGCTTGCGCGCCAGGGTAATCATGCCGCGGTTGTGCGGCATGGTGATCCCGTTGAGCTGCTGCAGACCATGATCGCGGGTATAGCGGATCATTTTTTCCAGCAGCCGCCGCCCCATGCCGAGCCCTTTTAAATCGGATCGCACCAGCACGGAGAACTCGGCGTCGATATTGTCGGCGTCGGAAATCGCGCGCGTGACGCCAATAATCTCGCTGCTCGCCTGCTGCTGGCGCACCGCGACGAAAGCCATTTCGCGGTCATAGTCGATTTGCGTCATATTGGCGAGATCCTCATGGGTGAACTCGTTGATCTCGCTGAAGTAACGGTAGTAGAGATCCTCTTTGGTGACACGTGCGATAAAGGCGCGCAGCAGCGGCTCATCTTCCGGCAGGATAGGGCGGAACAGACAGCTCTGCCCATCTTTCAGCGTCACCCGCTCTTCAAGCTGCTGCGGATAGGGGCGTATCGCCAGCCGCGCTTCGTTGTCGCCGCTGAACGGCGCCAGATCGAGGGTGACGTCCAGCAGGGTAAACTCGCTGCCCGCCGCCAGCAGCGGATGAATGTCGAGCCGCTGGATCTCCGGGCAGTCCACCACCAGGTTAGAGACCTGCACCAGCAGCTGGCTGAGCGCCGGAATATCCAGGGTGTCGAGCCCGCCGCGACTGCGGATCTTGCCGCTTTTGATCGCCTGAATCACCAGATAGCGCGCCAGCGTCATGTTAAGCGGCGGAAGCGCCACCGCCGCCTGTTTGTCCGCCTGCCACTCTACGCCGCCTTCGCCCAGCAAAATCACTGGACCGAACAGTGCGTCCTGCTGCACCACGACGCGCAGCTCCTGCGCCCCGGCGCGGTTTGCCATGCTCTGCACCAGCAGCCCTTCGATGCGCGCCTGCGGCAGCGTCTGCTTTACCCGATCGACGATCGCCTCAGCCGCCTGTTGCACTTCCGCGGCGTTGCGCAAATAGAGCATCACGCCCTGAACCTCCGACTTATGCGCGATATCGGGCGAGCGCAGCTTGAGCGCCACGGGATAGCCGATACGTTCGGCAATAGCGACCGCATCAAGGCTGTCGCTGGCAATCCAGGTCGGAAGCGTCGCCAGTCCATACGCCTGCAGCACCGGCTGCACCTCATGGGTGTCGAGGGTGGTGACGCCCTTCGCCAGCGCCTGCGACAAGAGCTGATGCGCCTGGGCGCTGTCCTGCGTCAGGCTGGCGGGCAGCGCTGGAGTTTCGCGCAGCTGTTTCTGGTTGCGACGGTACTCCACCTGATGCATAAAGGCCGTCACCGTGCCTTCCGGGGTACGCCAGGTAGGAATGCCCGCCTGAGTAAAGGCGCGCCGCGCCGCCTGCGAGGAGAACTCGCCGCACCAGTTGGTCAGCAGCGTAACCTGCTTGCCGCGCGGATGGGCGGCAATAGACTGAATGATCTGCTGCGCCGATTCGGTGGCGGGCGCCACCGCGCTGGGCGCATGGATAATCATTAGCGCATCAAGCTCATGGCTGCCCAGCAGAATATTCAGGCAGTCGCCATAGCGCTGCGGCGTAGCATCATCTTTCAGGTCGAGCGGATTGCCGCGTCCGACGTCTTCCGGCAGTAGCGCCGCCAGCGCCGCCAGCGTCTCTTCGCTCAGCACGGCAAGCTTGCCGTTGCGCGCATAGAGTTCGTCCAGCGCCAGCGCGGCAGGCGCGGCGCCGTTGCTGACGATCATCAGCCTGTCGCCGCGCAGCGGGCGCATATGGCTGAGTGATTCTACGGCGGTAAAGAGTTCGTGAGTATCCTGCACGCGCAGCAGGCCGGCGCGCTGGATCGCCGCATCCCAGGCAGCGTCTAGCCCACTGTGGGTGCCGAGCAGCGCCTGTGCCTGATGGCTGCGGCCGCTTTTGATCACCAGGATCGGTTTATTGCGCGAGGCGCTGCGCGAGGCAGAGACAAAGCGCCGCGCGTCGCTCAGGTGTTCGAGATAGAGCAGAATGGCGCTGGTTTTGCCGTCGCGCGCCAGAAAATCGAGCAGATCGTCAACGTCGGTATCCAGGCTATCGCCCAGCGCGATAAACCATGAGAAGCCCAGGTTGCGCTGCTGGGCCCAGTCGAGAATCGTATTGGAGACCGCCGCCGACTGAGAGATAAAAGCGATACGCCCTTTTTCTATCGGCACCGGCGAAAAGCTGGCGTTGAGTCCCTGCCAGGGCGCCAGCAGCCCGAGGCTGTTAGGGCCGAGCAGGCGAATCTGCCACTGCGCGGCGCAGCGCTTGAGCGCTTCCTGCTGGCTGGCGGGCGCGGAGAGGATAATGCAGGCCTTGCACCCTTTTTCGCCCAGCTGCTGCAGCAGCTCAAGGTTGCGTTTCGCATGGGTGCAGATCACCGCCAAATCGGGCGCGAACGGCAGGCTGTCGATGGTGGGCCAGGCGAGCACGCCGCTGACGGCTTTATATTTGGGCGTCACCGGCAGCACCGGGCCGCTAAAACCGCCCGCCAGCAAATTGCGCATCATAAAGTGACCGGCACGCCCCGGCCTGTCCGAGGCGCCGATCACCGCAATGGATTTAGGTCGTAACAGCGCTTCCAGCCCGCGTTGGCTCATCCCACTCTCCCGAAGTCGACTGGCATGATTGTAATCGCTTTTAACGCGCTTTGCCGGTTCAGCGATTGCAGGGTGAGAGCCGCGCCAGCATTTACGCCGCCAGGCGCGCTACAGGCTTTCGGCGATGATGCTCTGATGGGCGGGATGATGCGGTTTGCCCGCCAGGTAGGCGTGGCGGAAATGCTCGAAATGCTGTCGTAATGCCTGCGCCGCCGCCAGATCGCCAGCCTGTTCCAGCAGCGCAGCGGCCACTTCGGCGGTGCAGTGCTGGCCTTCGCCATGCGCTTCGCGCAGGGTATAGCGCGACGGCGCGGTGACGTTGAGCGACATTACCGGCAGCGCATCGAGCCAGGGGCTTTTGCGAAACATTTTGCGCGCTTCGGTCCAGGTGCCGTCGAGCATGATAAACAGCGGCGGCTTGCCGCTCAGCGGCGGCGCGGTCAGCACCTCGCGGCCGGGATCGGCATAGGAGGCGGGAAAGACCACCATCGGCTGATAGTCGGGATGCGCGACGGCGCTAAGCAGCGCGGGGTCGGGCTCGGTGCGCGACCAGCCGAACGCCTCGGTCTGGGGTAGAATATCGGCAATCAGCCGCCCGGTGTTGCTGGGCTTCATCGGCTCGGTATCGAACATCACCAGGCAAAAGCGGCTGCGCGCGCTTTGCGGCTCAATAGTGGCGCACAGGCAGTTTTTCTGCGGCAGCAAACAGCGCTGGCAGCGCACGACGCGGTTGCCTCGGGCGAGAAAAGGGCGAGTGGCGCGAGCAAGGCGTTGCGCACGCAGGCGGAGAACGGCGTTATCAGTCATGGCTCAGGGAGAAAAGTAAAACGCTAGTGTAATCGAAGCGCGTGCAAAAAGAAAAAGGCCAGCGCGGCTGGCCTGAGAATGGGGAGAAAAGTCCGAAGAGGCTTACAGCGATTCATCCAGCCATTCGTTAAAGGGAGCCTTAGGCATCGCGCCGTTCAGCATGTCCACCATCTCGCCCTTCTTAAAGATCATAATAGTCGGAATGCTGCGGATGCGAAAACGCGCGCTCAGCGTGGGTTCCGCTTCGGTGTTCACCTTGATGAAACGCACCTGGCCGCTTCGCTCCTGCGCTACTTCTTTAAACACCGGCGCGAAGTTAACGCAGGGGCCGCACCAGGGCGCCCAGAAATCGACCACTACCGGCAGATCGTCCTGCAGATATTTATCGAGCGTATCGGCGGTCGCGTTAGCGACTTCGCCATTAAACAGATTGCTGCCGCAGCGGCCGCATTTCGCTCCATCGGCAACGCGCTCGGGAGGAACGCGATTGGTTGCCTGACAGGAAGCACATACCGTATTCATAGTTACCTCAAAGGGTTTGCAGGTGCCAGTCTTGTAAATATTGTCCATTATGAGAAGGTTGCGAACCGCCCTCAAACTGGATTGTCCAATAGGTTCAATAGTTGATAGCTAAGCGCTAATACATCAGGTAATCTGCGCGCTCTCAATGCAGGAGGAACAGATGAACGACGAATTTAAAGGCAAAAGTGGCAAGGTAAAAGTGATGTACGTGCGAGATGAGGGCGAGTCAGGCTCACGCGCGCCGAACCCGCGTACCGGTAAAGGGGGTGGCCGCCCAGCCCGTCAGGAAGATTCTCGTCGTTCCTCTGGCCCAGGCCGCCGCAGCGAAGAGGGCGGCAGCCGCAAGCCGCGCAGCGATGAAGGCAGCCGTGGTCCTCGCCGTGATGAAGGCAGCCGTCGTCCTCGCAGCGATGAAGGCAGTAGCCGTCCTCGCAGCGACGAAGCCTTCTCGCCCTGGCGTACCGTGTCGCGTCCGCCGAGCGAGCGCGCGTCCGTAGAAGAGAAACAGCCGGAGCAGGGCGGCAAAGTCGCTATCGATCCGGAGATGATCCGTCGTCAGCGTCAGGAAGAGACGCGCGTCTACGGCGAAAACGCCTGTCAGGCGCTGTTCCAGAGCCGCCCCGAAGCGATCGTGCGCGCCTGGTTCGTGCAGAGCGTAACGCCGCGTTTCCGCGACGCGCTGCGCTGGCTGGCGGCGAACCGCAAAGCCTATCACGTCGTTGAGGATGCCGAACTGGCGAAGGCCTCCGGCACCGAACACCACGGCGGCGTCTGCTTTATTATCAAAAAACGCATGGGCATGGCGGTCAGCGAGTGGCTGAGCCAGGCCGGTGAGAAAGATTGCGTGCTGGCGCTGGAAGATGTCAGCAACCCGCACAACCTGGGCGGCATTATGCGCAGCTGCGCGCATTTCGGCGTAAAAGGTTTGCTGGTGAATGACGCCTCGCTGCTAGAGTCGGGCGCGGCGGTGCGTACTGCTGAAGGCGGCGCTGAACACGTTCAGGCGATCAGCGGCGAAAGCTTTGCCGCCGGTCTGGAAGCGTTCCGCAAGGCGGGCTATACCATTGTCACCACCTCCAGCCATGAAGGCACGCCGCTGGCGAAAGCCGAGCTGCCGGCGAAGATGGTGCTGGTGCTGGGGCAGGAGAGCGAAGGCCTGTCCGACAGCGCGTTCCAGCAGGGTGATATCAGCCTGTCGATCGGCGGCACCGGCAATGTCGAGAGTCTTAACGTCTCGGTGGCCACTGGCATTCTGCTGGCCGAATGGTGGCGCCAGAACGCATAAAAAAACGGGCCGAAAGGCCCGTTTTTGTTTCTGTCCTTGTAAGGCTTTGCGCTTCTGCCTATACCACCCACTTTTTCATGTCAGCGCTGTTTACCGACGTCTTAATCAGTGCGCGCCGCCGCCGCCGCTGCCGGAACCAAACGGCGGGCGGGCAAACCAGATCAGCACCAGCAGAATCAAAAACACCCCGGCCGACGCCCAGAAGATCTCGTTGGCGGAGATAATTAACCCCTGGTTGGTGATCTGCTGCGCGATATAGGCCGATGCCTGCTGATGGCTCATTCCCATACCTTCCAGCTGCGTATACATCTGCTGCGCATTAGGATTGTAGGGGGTAATCGACTCGGTAAAGGTGCTGTGGTGCATCGATTCCCGGTTAGTCCACATAGTGGTGGTAATCGAGGTGCCGATCGAGCCCGCCAGCGTACGCACGAAGTTCGACAGGCTCGACGCTGCGGCCAGCCGCTCGGGCGCCAGTCCCGAAAGGGTAATGGTGGTGAGCGGCATAAAGAAACAGGCGACCGCAAAGCCCTGGATAAACTGCGGCCATGCCGACGCGCCAAAGTCCATCGAGGGTTCGAAGGTATAGGCGCGCCAGTAGAAGCAGACGGCGTACATGATAAAGCTGAAGGTCACCAGCCGACGCATATCCAGCTTGTGGGCGAAGCGGCCGATAATCGGCGACAGGATCACCGGAATAATCCCTACCGGCGCGGACGCCAGACCGGCCCAGGTCGCCGTGTAGCCGTATACCTCCTGCAACAATTGCGGCAGCAGCACAATCGAGCCGAAGTAAAGCATATAGGCCAGGCTAATGGAGAGGCAGCCGATGGTGAAGTTGCGCGACTTGAACAGCGCCAGATCGACAATCGGGTGATCGTCGGTCAGTTCCCACACCAGCAGCACCGCCAGCGACACCACGGCGACCACCGTCAGCACGACAATCTCGGTGGAGTTAAACCAGTCAAGCTCCTTACCGCGGTCCAGCATCACCTGCAGGCAGCCGATGCCCACCACCAGCAGCACCAGACCCACCACGTCGATAGGACGAACCTCGGTGCGGGTTTCGCGGCCGCGCAGCGTCTGCAGCGTTAACATCACCACCACCGCACCGATCGGCACGTTGATAAAGAAGATCCAGCCCCAGTGGTAGTTATCGCTGATCCAGCCGCCGAGAATCGGCCCGCAGATAGGCGCGACGATCACCGTCATCGCCCACAGCGAGAGGGCGATGCTGCGTTTAGCGGGTGGATAGTTGCTGAGCAGCAGGCTCTGCGACAGCGGGATCAGGGGACCGGCCACGATACCCTGCAGGATGCGGAAGAAAATCAGCATCTCCAGGCTTTCCGACATGCCGCACGCCCAGGAGGCGAGGGCGAACAAAATCGTCGCCCAGGTAAAGAGTTTTACTTCGCCGACGCGCTTCGCCAGCCAGCCAGTAATCGGAATGGAGATGGCGTTCGCCACCCCAAACGAGGTAATGACCCATGTGCCCTGCGAGTTGGAGGCGCCCAGATTGCCTGCGATGGTCGGGATCGCCACGTTAGCGATGGTCGAATCCAGCACCTGCATAAAGGTCGCCAACGACAGCGCGATGGTCATCAGGACCAGCGGCGCGCCTTCTAGCGGTTTTTGTGCCATGACAGCCTCCGCGTAATCATCCGGCGTTGGCGCGAACGATATCAGTGATCAGCTGGTTCACCGGCGCCAGGTCGATCGCCAGCGCATTGCTGCTGTAGGCGGCCTGCTGACGAACGCTGGTGGCGAGGGCGCTGCCGTCTTTATTGGTGGTGTCGACTTTCACCAGCGTCGACAGACCAATACGCAGCGGATGCTTCGCGATATCGTCCTGATTAAGCTCGATACGCACCGGCAGACGCTGAACCACTTTGATCCAGTTGCCGGTGGCGTTCTGCGCAGGCAGCAGCGAGAAGGCGCTGCCGGTGCCCATATCCAGACCGACCACTTTGCCGTGATAGACCACGTCGTCGCCATAAATATCGGCCACCACCGTCGCCTCCTGTCCGATGCGCACGCCGGCCAGCTGCGTCTCTTTAAAGTTAGCGTCGATCCACAGATTGGTGGCGGGCACCACCGCCATCAGCGGCGTGCTGGTGCTGATTTGCGAGCCGACCTGCACGCTGCGGCGCGACACATAGCCATCCATCGGGCTGCGAATATCGGTACGCTGCAGCGCCAGCCAGGCGTCGCGCAGTTCCGCGGCGGCCTGTTTTACCGCCGGCTGCTCTTCCAGCGAGGTATTGAGGATCATCGCCTGGTTAGCGTTGTACTGCTGCACCGCCACGTCGAGCTGCGCTTTCGCGGTAGCGACCGCGTCGCGCGAGTGCTGCAGCTCTTCACGGCCGATCAGGTTAGACGCCCCCAGCGGCTCGCGGCGTTTCAGATCCGCTTCCGCCTGCGCCAGCGCGGTTTGCTGCAGCGCGATGCTCGCCTGATACTGCTTCGCGTTGATCATCAGCTGATGGGTCTGACGCACGCTGGTGGCCAGCGCGGTCTGCGCTTTTTCAAACGCCTGCTCGGCGTCGGTTTTATCCAGCGAAACCAGCACGTCGCCTTTCTTCACGAAATCGGTATCGTCGAACCAGACCTTGTTAACGCTGCCCGACACCTGCGCCATGACCTGCACCTGATTTCCGGCCACGTAAGCGTCGTCTGTTTCCTGAAAATGGCGCAGCACCAGGAACCAGTAAACGCCCCAGGCGATGCCAGCCAGCACAAAAAGCAGCGCCAGCAGAATCAGCACTTTTTTACGCGTCTTCTTTTTTTGGGCTGGCTTTTGCGGGCTTTGCGCCTCCGCTGTTGCACTCATCTCTGTCTCCAACTGATTCATATGCCGGGGCGCGATTGTCCCTTTTCACGGAGCCCGAGTCGAAAAAAGCCAGCGACAAGGCGCTGGCCGGATAAAAGGGGATTAAAATAACGGTTTCGACAGGTGATTGTGTCGCAGTTCTTGCTATTAGCGAGAGAGGGAGGCGATGACCTGGTCTTCGTCCATTTTATCGAGACGATTGAGCAATTTACGCGTGATGCCTTCCAGCTGCGACTTCTCGTCGTTCGACAGCGAAGACCAGAGATATTGCAGGCTCTGATGCTGAGGCGGCAGCAGCTGACGCAGGAACTCATTCCCTTTTTCGGTAAGATGCAAATGGAGGCAGCGACGATCGTTATCGCTCTCGCGACGCTCGATCCAGCCGCGCTTCTCCAGCTCATCGGCGATGCGCGTGGCGTTGGTGCGCGAAGAACCCAGCGCGGCGCTCAGCTCGGAGGGCTGAATGCTCTGGTTTTCCTGCGCATCCAGCGTAATCAACGCCATGAATAAGGTTTCGTTAATTCCCTGCGCCTTTAACATCTTATTGCGATTTTCCAGCAGCTTTCCCTGCATGTGCATGCACAAACGCGTCAGAATGATTTCGTGCAGCGGGAAATCTTTGTGGCGGTTTGCGCGGATGTTAAGCATCTGTTCAATGGGAGTAAACGAACTTTCCATTATAAAAAAACCTCACTAGTTGCAACTAATATAGTAACGATGGTGACAGATTAAGCGTAGTCATTTTTACTCCGCGCAATTGTTCATAAGATCACACTGTCGTCATCAGGTGGTTCCAGGCCGCTCCCTGACCCTGGGCACGAAACCCTCGTCCACTGCTGCTTATCGCCGCAGGGCACGATATCTAAACGGGAAGAAACTTTTTGTTTGCTAAATGATTTCGCAAGAAAAAATAACTTGTGTGAATAGGTTTGTTGCTAACAATAACAAAACTAACCATTCGTGACCAGACTCAATCACATGTTTGGTAGTTTATTTACTTACTTAAGTGGGTTTCGAAGCGGTAACCGCGCCACCAAATCAGCAGGTTGAGCAGCGTCATTACCACGCCAGCGGCGCATACGCCGTACCACCCGGCAAAGTGAAAGGCGTTGGCGGAGAGCACCGAACCAAACGCGCCGCCGATAAAATAGCTGGTCATATAGCCAGCGGTAAGGCGATTGCGCGCCTCGGGCATCTGACTATAGATCACGCTCTGATTGGTGATATGCACCCCCTGAACCGCCAGGTCGAGCAGCAGAATGCCGGCAATCAGCGCTGCCAGTGAGTGCGCGCCCAGCGCGGTCATCCCCCATGAGGCGAGCATAATCAGCAGGCCCAGCGTTGTGGTTAGCCTGGCTTTGCCTTTATCCGCCAGCGATCCGGCCTGACGCGCCGCCAGCGCGCCCGCCGCGCCGACCAGCCCCAGCAGGCCGATTTCTCCTTCAGAGTACCCGTAAGGCGGCGAGGCGAGCAGAAACGCCATTGATGTCCAGAGCACGCTAAAGTTGGCGAAAGAGAGACAGCCGGTCCAGGCGCGGGTGCGAATCACGCGATTTGTCCTGTAGAGCTGGAAAATCGATTTCAGCAGCTGCGGATAGTTCAGCGATACCGTGGGCTTAACCTGCGGGAGAAAACGCCACAGCGCCAGCGCCATCAGCACCATCAGGACGCTGGCGGTCCAGTAAACGGTGCGCCAGCCGCCCAGTTGGGCCAGCGCGCCCGCAACGGTCCTCGCCAGAAGAATGCCGAGCAGCAGACCGCTCATAACCGTGCCGACGATTTTGCCGCGTTTTTCCGGCGGCGCCAGCGTCGCGGCGAGCGGCACCAGGATCTGCGCCACCACCGAGAACAGGCCGGTCAGCACCGTGCCCAGCAGCAGCAGCGTAAAAGAGGAGGAGGTGGCGGTCATCGCCATGCCGCCCGCCGCCAGCAGGCTCATGCCGACAATCAGGGCGCGACGCTCAAGCATATCGCCAAGCGGCACCAGCAGCAGCAGACCGCAGGCGTAGCCAAGCTGCGCCGTGGTGACGATAAAGCCCGCCATGCTGACGGAGAGGTTGAAGTTGTGGGCGACGGTATTGAGCAGCGGCTGCACATAGTAGTTGCTGGCCACAGAGAGACCGGTGGCGACAGACATCAGCAACACCAGCGCAGGCGTCAGCGTATGGCGATGAGCATTCATTTATCAGGAGCGCAACGATTGATTATCATAATCGGGTAATAGTAACCCAAAAAACTATTTCACCGGTGTGTAATTTGACAGGACGTACCAGTCGGTTCAGCGGAAAGGCAGGGTATGGAAGACGAAGGGGCAGAGCATACCGCCCCTGGAGTGTGTTGTAATCTATTTGGCGGCCGCGAGCGCGTCCTGAATCCAGCGATCGAACTGCTGCTGGTGAGCGTTGATCCAGCCGTCGACGTGGCGGTTGATATCCGCTTCAGACGCCTGACCGGCATGCATCGCCGCATTTTCCGCATTGATATCGGTAATCGGCAGCTTCATCTCGGCAAACAGCGCCGCCGCGGCCGGGTTTTTCTCCGCCCAGGCTTTGTTAGCCACGATATGCATGGTATTGACCGGGAAACCGTAGTTGGCGCCGTTCGGCAGTTTGGTATCGACCTTGCTCTGCGCGCCCGGCAGCGACGAGAACGGCACCTGCAGCCACACCACGTCGCGCCCTGGCTTCAGCACGTCGCTCAGCCAGTAGGGCGTCCAGGTATAGTAAAGGATCGGCTTGCCCTGCTTAAAGCGCGCCAGGGTATCGGCAACCATCGCCGAGTAGTTGCCCATATTGGCGGTCACGGTATCG
The DNA here is from genome assembly GCF_002095575.1 of Pantoea septica. Lineage (GTDB taxonomy): Bacteria > Pseudomonadota > Gammaproteobacteria > Enterobacterales > Enterobacteriaceae > Pantoea > Pantoea septica. Next base: position 13,948 of record NZ_MLJJ01000046.1, read on the forward strand.
CTCAGGCCGAACGCGGCGTTCTGATGATTGATGACCGCTTCGCAGCCCCAGCCGGGCGTACAGCCGGTCATATCCGCTTTGCCGTCGCCGTTGCTGTCGAACAGCTGCGCGATTTTCGGATCTTTCAGCTGCGCGATATTGGTGATGTGGTACTGCTCGGCAGTCTTCTTGTCGATCAGGTAGCCCTGCGCCGCGCCGGAGACGTAAGTGCCTGCGCGATAAAACTTCTTGTCGCCGCCTGCGGCGTTGTACATATCGTCATGCAGCGGCTGCCAGTTGGTGGCGATAAAGGTCAGGTCGCCGGCGGCGAGGGAGGTGTAGGCGACGTTGTAGTCAATTTCGCTCGGCTTTTCGACGGTATAGCCCAGCTTTTCCAGCGCGCGGCTCACCAGCAGCGTCTGGAAGCCCTCTTCGGCGATGGTGCTCTGCGCGGGCTTAACGGTTACGCCTTTGCCCGGCAGATCGGCGGCGTAGGCCTGGGAAAGGGCGAACGTGGTCAGCACGGCGGCGAGGAGAGGTGCGGTCTTGCGCATAGTTATTCCTTATTGTCGGCGTTGCGAGGCGGGCGGCCGCGACGGGCCGCCCGAAAAAATCAGGCTTTGCGGAAAGGGCGCGTCAGCAGGCCAACCGGGCCGGTATGGCTCCAGTGGCGGCTGCCGCGGCTGCGGCCGTCGCGGCCCATGGACTGAGTGAGACGGTCAAGGATAATAGCGAGGATCACGATGCCGACGCCGCCCACGGTGGCCAGCCCCATATCGAGACGGCCGATGCCGCGCAGCACCATCTGGCCGAGCCCGCCAACCGCGATCATCGAGGCGATTACCACCATCGACAGCGCCAGCATCAGCGTCTGGTTGACGCCTGCCATAATGGTCGGCATCGCCAGCGGCAGCTGCACTTTAAACAGCATCTGACGCGGGCTGGCGCCGAAGGACTCGCTGGCTTCGATGAGATCGGCTGGCACCTGCTTGATGCCGAGGATCGTCAGGCGCACCATCGGCGGCAGGGCAAAAATAATGGTCACCACCACGCCGGGCACGTTGCCGATACCGAACAGCATGACGATCGGCACCAGATAAACAAACGCCGGCGTGGTCTGCATCGCGTCCAGCAGCGGCCGGATGATACGGCTCGCACGCTCGCTGCGCGCCAGCCAGATGCCGAGCGGCAGCCCGATGACGATGCAGAACAGCAGCGCGGTCAGCACCAGCGCCAGCGTCACCATCGCCTGCGACCACGCGCCGATCGCGCCGATCAGCACCAGCGAAATTAGCGTCGCGACGCCCATCGCCGGGCTGGCGATCTGCCAGGCGATCAGGGCGAACGCCACAATCGCTACCGGCGCGGGCAGGCTCTGCAGCAGCTGCTGAAAGGCGCTCAGGATATAGTCCACCGGCACGCGCACGCCCTGAAACAGCGGACGGAAGTGATTCACCACCCAGTCGATGCCTTCAGTCACCCAGCGATCGAGTGGGATCAGCGTCTTATGAAAGGGATCGAGCGCATTAAAATGATCCGGCTGCGGCGCAGGCGCGCTGCTCAGCCAGTCGCTGCCGCTGGCGGCAGCGTTATGGGCGGCACCGCCGTCGGGCGTGCCCCAGGCGTCAGCGCCCTGGCTGGCTGGCGCGGCGGCATCCCCCGCGCCGGACCAGGGATCGCTGCTCGCCTGCGCGGCGGCGTCGGCTTGAGGTGCGGCGCTCGCGCTTTCCCACGGATTACTGTTCTGTTGACTCATGACGAAGCTCCCTCACGATCTAAAGCGCGTAACAACATGCCTTTGGAAATGATGCCGACGTACTGATTCTCTTCGCCCACCACCGGCACGGCACAGGGCGCGTGGGCGACGTGGCCGAGCAGATCGTTCAGCGAGGTATCGGAGGAAACGGCGGTCGGCGCCTCAAGCAGGGCGCTATCCAGCCCTTCCCCCGCCGCCAGTGCCGCTTTCAGCGAGTCGGTCGAGACCACGCCGATAAATTTCTGCTTCTCCAGCACATAGCCGAATTCGCGATCCTCATCCTGCAGCAGCTTGATAGCGGAGCGCGGGCCGAAGCCGGGCGCTTTGCGGATCAGCGATCCCGCGCTGCGACGGGCGATATCCTTAGCGCTGAAGACGTGGCTGATATCGACGCCGCGGAAGAAGGTGCGCACATAGTCGTTGGCCGGATTATTCAAAATTTCGTCCGGTGTGCCGACCTGCACCACTTCGCCGCCCTGCATGATGGCGATGCGGTCGCCGATGCGCATCGCTTCGTCGAGATCGTGGGAAATAAAAATAATGGTGCGCTGATGCTTCGCCTGCAGCTTAACCAGCTCGTCCTGCATTTCGGTGCGGATCAGCGGATCGAGCGCGGAAAAGGCTTCGTCCATCAGTAAAATATCGGGATTGATCGCCAGCGCGCGCGCTAATCCAACGCGCTGACGCATGCCGCCGGAAAGTTCGTCGGGCCAGGCATGGGCATAATTCTCCAGCCCGACCTGACGCAGCGCGTCCAGCGCTTTTTCCTGACGTTCCGCCAGCGGCACGCCGGCTAATTCCATGCCGAAGGCGGTATTATTTAGCACGTTCATATGCGGCATCAGCGCAAATGACTGAAAGACCATACTGATCTTATTTCTGCGCACCTCGCGCAGTTCGCTGTCGGATATTTTGGCAATATCGACGCCGTCAATAATTACCTGGCCCCGTGTGGGCTCGATCAGACGATTGAGAAGGCGAACCATGGTGGATTTTCCAGAGCCGGAAAGTCCCATGATGACGAATATCTCGCCTTCTTCAATGGCCAGACTGGCGTTCTTGACGCCCAGCGACAAACCGGTTTTCGCCAGTATTGTCTCTTTGCTTTCCCCTTTCTCAATATATTTAAACGCGCGGTCGGGATTGTCCCCAAATATTTTATAAAGATTTTTTACTTCAAGTTTAATTGCCATGCAGTGTTAAAATCCTGGTTAAATTATTTTGAAGTTCAGCTTTCCTGGTCAAATTTACGCGGGGCATACCGTAACATACTGACACTATCTGACAACCCTGAATGGCAATATTCACTGGGAATGAAGCGGCATGAAAGGAAGAATTTCCAGTGCTCACAAGGGATGAGGGCAGAATAATTTTTTTACCGGCGCGATCCCGATTTATGGCGATTTGGCGTCGTCAGCGGCAAAATTGCCAGAAAAGAACATGCCTGAAAGAGGCAATTAACGTCTCTTTAAAGAGAAATGATGGCGAAATAAAAATGGCGCTTTTGCGAAATAATCGGAGGTCAGCGGGGCGGGAAAAAATAATATTGTCGGGCCGCGACGGGCCCGACGCGGGTCGATTAAAAGTCCCAGTCTTCGTCTTCCGTTTCTACCGCTTTGCCCATCACATAGGAGGAGCCTGAACCGGAGAAGAAATCGTGATTTTCATCGGCGTTGGGCGAAAGGGCGGCAAGAATCGCCGGATTCACCGCGGTGAGTTCAGCCGGAAACAGCGCCTCATAGCCCAGATTCATTAGCGCCTTGTTGGCGTTATAGTGCAGAAAGGTCTTCACCTCTTCCGCCCAGCCGACGTCGGCGTAGAGCGCTTCGGTATAGGCAACTTCGTTGTCATACAGCGCCAGCAGCAGATCGTAGGCGAACTGCTGCAGCGCCTCTTTGCGCGCGTCGTCAACGTTCTCCAGCGCCTGCTGATATTTATAGCCGATGTAGTAGCCGTGCACCGCTTCGTCGCGGATGATCAGCCGAATAAGATCGGCGGTATTGGTCAGCTTGCCGCGGCTTGACCAGTACATCGGCAGCCAGAAGCCGGAGTAAAAGAGAAATGACTCGAGAAATACGCTGGCGATCTTTTTCTTCAGCGGATCGTCGGCGCGGTAGTGCTGCAGAATAATGCGCGCCTTGTTCTGCAGCGCCTCGTTCTCTTCACTCCACCGATAGGCGGCGTCGACGTCGCTGGTGTTGCAGAGCGTGGAAAAGATCGAGCTGTAGGAGCGCGCGTGCACCGCCTCCATAAAGCTGATATTGGAAAGCACCGCCTCTTCGTGCGGCGTCAGCGCGTCCGGCATCAGGCCCGGCGCGCCGATCACGTTTTGAATGGTGTCGAGCAGCGTCAGCCCGGTAAAGACCCGGATGGTGAGCTGCTGCTGCTGGCTGTCCAGCGTCTGCCAGGCGGACAGATCGTTCGACAGCGGCACCTTTTCCGGCAGCCAGAAGTTGCTGGTGAGACGGTTCCACACCTCGAGATCTTTCTCGTCCTGAAGACGGTTCCAGTTAATCGCCTGAATCTGTTGTAGTCGCATAGTTTCCATCACAGGGCGCAGGAAACGCAGCCCTGCACCTCCGTGCCCTGTAGCGCCATCTGGCGCAGTCGAATGTAGTAAAGCGTTTTGATGCCTTTCTTCCAGGCGTAAATCTGCGCTTTGTTGATGTCGCGGGTGGTGACGTCGTCGCGGAAAAAGAGCGTCAGCGACAGGCCCTGATCGACATGCTGCGTCGCTTCGGCATAGGTGTCGATAATCGCTTCAGGCCCGATCTGGTACGCATCCTGATAGAGCTCGAGATTTTCGTTGGTAAGGAAGGGCGCGGGATAGTAAACGCGTCCGGTTTTGCCCTCTTTGCGAATCTCAATGCGCGACACGATCGGGTGGATGCTCGAGGTGGCGTGATTGATATAGGAGATAGAGCCGGTCGGCGGAATCGCCTGCAGGTTCTGGTTATATAACCCGTGCGCCATCACCGCTTCGCGCAGCGCCTGCCAGTCGGCGCGCGTCGGCAGCGCAATTCCCGCCTCGGCGAACAGCCGCGCCACGCGCTCGGTGCGCGGCAGCCAGTCGCGTTCGACATATTTGTCGAAGTAAGCGCCGCTGGCGTAGGCCGAGCGCTCGAAGCCGTCGAAACGCTGTCCGCGCTCGCGCGCCAGCTGATTCGAGGTGCGCAGCGCGTGCCAGGTGACGCAGTAGAAATAGAGATTGGTAAAATCGAGCGCCTCCGGCGACCCGTAGGCGATCCCTTCCCGCGCCAGATAGCCGTGCAGGTTCATCTGGCCCAGCCCGATGGCGTGCGAGCGCTGGTTGCCTTCGGCCACCGACGGCACCGAGCCGATATGGCTCATATCGGAGACCGCCGTCAGCGCGCGCACCGCTATTGCCACGGTATTGGCCAGATCGCCCGAATCCATGGCGTGCGCGATATTCAGCGAGCCGAGGTTGCAGGAGATATCTTTGCCGACGCGGCGATAGCTGAGGTCATCGTTGAACTCGCTGGCGCTGTTGACCTGCAAAATCTCCGAGCAGAGGTTGCTCATATTGATGCGACCGGCGATCGGGTTGCTGCGGTTCACGCTGTCCTCATACATGATGTAGGGATAGCCGGACTCGAACTGGATCTCCGCCAGCGTCTGGAAGAAGTCGCGCGGCTGGATCCAGCGCTTACGGATGCGGTCGTCCGCCACCATCTCCTCATACTTTTCGCTGATGCTGATGTCGCCGAACGCCTGACCGTAAATGCGCTCGACGTCATAGGGAGAAAAGAGCGCCATCTGGCGGTTCTCTTTCGCCAGCTGGAAGGTAATATCGGGGATGACCACGCCGAGCGACAGCGTCTTGATGCGGATTTTCTCGTCGGCGTTTTCCCGCTTGGTATCGAGAAAGCGCAGAATATCGGGATGGTGCGCGTTGAGCCAGACCGCGCCCGCGCCCTGACGCGCGCCAAGCTGGTTGGCGTAGGAGAAGGCGTCCTCCAGCATCTTCATCACCGGAATCACGCCCGACGACTGGTTCTCGATGCGTTTGATCGGCGCGCCGTTTTCGCGCAGGTTAGAGAGCAGAAACGCCACGCCGCCGCCGCGCTTGGAGAGCTGCAGCGCGGAATTCACCGCGCGGCCGATCGACTCCATATTGTCTTCGATGCGCAGCAGGAAACAGGAGACCAGCTCGCCGCGCTGCTGCTTGCCGCAGTTCAGGAAGGTCGGGGTCGCAGGCTGAAAGCGGCCGCTCAGCATCTCCTCCAGCAGCGATCGCGCCAGCGTCTCGCTGCCCTGCGCCAGCGTCAGCGCCACCATGCAGGCGCGCTGTTCGAAGCTCTCCAGATAGCGTTTGCCGTCGAAGCTTTTTAGCGTATAGCTGGTGTAGAACTTCCACGCGCCGAGAAAGGTTTTGAACTCAAAGCCCCAGGCCGCCGCCTCGTCATGAAAGCGGCAGAGAAAGTCGAAGTCGTACTGGTTCAGCACCGCCGCTTCGTAATAGCCTTCGTCGACCAGATAGCGCAGGCGCTCCGCCGCGCTGGCGAAAGCGAGCGTATTCGGCGCGACGTGCTGCAGAAAGAACTGGCGCGTCGCTTCGCGATCTTTGTCGAACTGGATGCGGCCATCGGCATCGTAGAGGTTGAGCATGGCGTTCAGCGCGTGATAGTCGAGCGCTACGCCATTGAGGGTGTCTGTTGTTGCCAAAATTGGATTACTCCCGCTTTAACCGTGGCGATGTCGTCCGGCGTTCCCATTAGCTCAAAGCGGTAGAGCACGGGAACCTGGCATTTTTGCGCGATGATGTCGCCCGCCAGGCAGAAAGCCTCGCCGAAATTGCGGTTGCCCGCGGCGATCACGCCGCGAATGCCGCGCCGGTTCGATTCATCATTAAGAAAGTGAATAACCTGTCTGGGCACCGCGCCGCGACTGCCGCCGCCGCCATAGCTGGGCACCACCAGAATATAGGGTTGACGCTGCTGCAGCCGCGCGGCCAGATCGAGCGGAATGCGCCGCGCCGGCAGACCCAGACGGGTAATAAACCGATGGGTATTTTCCGACTGGCTGGAGAAGTAGACCAGTGGAAACATGGCGCTACTCTTCCACCGCCGCAGGCTGGCGCAGAGCAGCGATTTTGTCTGGACGGAAGCCGCTCCAGTGGTCGTTGTCCGCCATCACCACCGGCACCTGGCGATAGCCGAGCGCTTTTAAGCTGTCGGCGGCTTCAGGCTGCGCGTCGAGATTGATCAGCTGATAGGCGATGCCGTGACGATCCATGGCATTTTTGGTCGCGCTGCACTGGACACAGTTATCTTTGGTGTAAATAATAATGCGCATGATTCGTATTTCCCTTAATTCATGGGCCAGGTGGGATAAGCCGCAGACGATGCTCCTTTTTCTGGACGGCGTCGCGGCTCGCATCTTGTGTCGTGATGATAGAGGGAATACTAGATATAGCGTTATAAAAATTCAAGCACGCTATATATAGGGTTTTCGGCAAAGCGTCGGCAAAAAACGGCTAACGCCAGGCGGCATGGGGATCGGGGCAGGGGAAAGAATTTTGTAAAGACGCCGGGGCAGGAAAAGGGCGAAAAAAAGCCCCGCTTGCGCGAGGCCTTGAGGATCCTGACGAGATTAGCGGCGGCCGACCAGCAGCGCGCCTAACACCAGACCGACCGCGGCGCCGATGCCCACGCCGTGCCAGGGTTTGTCGTGCACGTAGGCGTCAACCTGGTAGCTCGCATCGCGTGCCGCCTGCGATACGCGATTATGACCGCCGTTCAGTTTCGCGCGCGTCTGCTTCAGCAGCGCCTGCGCCTGACTGCGCGCAGAGTCCACCTCATCTTTTGCTTCGCTGCCGTAAGATTTCAGCAGCGCTTCCAGCGAATCAGCGAGATCGTTCACATCCTGGTTAACATCAATGTCATCGTTTTTAGTGGTTCGATTAAACATTTTTTCGCTCCCTTTGATTTTAAACGTAATACTGAGTGTAGACGATGCGCAGATAAACGCATCGGCACATCCGGGGTTTAGGGAAATTCCGAAAGCCGCACGGCGGCGTGCTGTTGTAAGGTTGCGAGGCTTGAAAGAAGAGAGGAGAGAGCATGTATTTACGACCCGATGAGGTAGCGCGCGTTCTGGAGAAGGCGGGATTCGAAGTAGACGAGGTCACGCCCAAAGCTTACGGCTATCGCCGTGGCGACAGCTATGTCTATGTTAACCGCGAAGCCCGTATGGGACGCACGGCGCTGGTGATCCACCCCACGCTAAAAGAGAAGAGTCAGCCGTTCGCCGAACCGGCGTCAGAGATGAAGACCTGCGATCACTACACGCGGTTTCCGCTCTACCTGGCGGGCGAGTCGCAGGAGCACTACGGCATTCCCCACGGATTCAGCTCACGCATTGCGCTGGAGCGCTACCTGCAAAGCGTCTTCGGCTGACGGCGGCCAGCCCCGTCAGCACGGGGCACGGCGCTTTTTTTAGCAAAACCTTATCTTTTATCACGTTGCAATTCCCGGCGGCGACGCGTATAAATCTGCCATATAGATGTTTAGACGTCCATATGGATGAGAAGATGAGCGAGCAGGAAAACCCGTCACGGGAACAATTCAGGCGCACGATGAAAACGCGCCATCTGGTGATGCTGTCGCTGGGCGGCGTTATCGGCACCGGGCTATTTTTCAATACCGGCTATATTATTTCCACAACCGGCGCGGCGGGCACGCTGCTCGCCTACCTGATCGGCGCGCTGGTGGTCTGGCTGGTGATGGTCTGCCTCGGCGAGCTGTCGGTAGCGATGCCGGAAACCGGCGCATTTCACGTCTACGCCGCGCGCTACCTCAGCCCAGCCACCGGCTACACCGTCGCCTGGCTCTACTGGCTCACCTGGACGGTGGCGCTCGGCTCCAGCTTTACCGCCGCGGGCTTCTGCATGCAGTACTGGTTTCCACAGGTGCCGATATGGATCTGGTGTCTGCTGTTCTGCGTTGCCATCTACCTGTTGAATATCATCTCCACGCGCTTCTTCGCCGAAGGGGAGTTCTGGTTCTCGCTGATCAAGGTGGTCACCATCATCGCCTTTATCGTGCTGGGCGCGGCGGCGATGTTCGGCTTTATCCCGATGAAAGACGGCAGCGCCGCGCCGGGACTGGGCAATCTCACCCAGCACGGCTGGCTGCCGCACGGCGTGCTGCCGATTATCATGACCATGGTGGCGGTTAACTTCGCCTTTTCTGGCACCGAGCTGATCGGCATCGCCGCAGGCAAAACCCAAAACCCGCAGAAGGTGCTGCCGCTGGCGATCCGCACTACCGTGGCGCGGCTGATCATCTTCTTCGTCGGCACGGTGCTGGTGCTGGCGGCGCTGATCCCGATGGATCAGGCGGGCATCGTCAAAAGCCCCTTTGTGGTGGTGTTTGAAAAGATCGGCATTCCTTACGCGGCCGATATCGTTAACTTCGTTATTCTTACGGCGATCCTGTCGGCGGCGAACTCCGGGCTCTACGCCTCGGGACGCATGCTCTGGTCGCTGGCGAACGAAAAGACGCTGCCGCGCTGCTTCGCCCGCGTCAATAAACGCGGCGTGCCGCAGCTGGCGATCACCGTCAGCATGCTGGGCGGCGTGCTGGCGCTGCTCTCCAGCGTTATCGCGCCGGACACGGTGTTCGTCGCGCTGTCGGCCATCTCCGGCTTTGCAGTGGTTGCCGTCTGGCTCAGCATCTGCGCGTCGCACTATATGTTCCGCCGCCGTCATCTGGCGCAGGGCAGGGCGCTGAGCGAGCTGCTCTACCGCGCGCCCTTCTATCCGCTGACGCCGATACTGGGTTTTGCCCTCTGTCTGCTGGCGTGCGTCGGACTGGCGTTCGATCCTTCGCAGCGCATTGCGCTCTGGTGCGGCATTCCCTTTGTGCTGCTCTGCTATGCGGTTTACGCTGTCACCCATAGAAAATCCCAGGCTGAGGAGGCCAAAGATGCAGCATAATTTCGTGGCGCAGGCGCTGGCTGAAAGCGACATGCTGATTCTGGACGGCGCGCTGGCGACCGAACTCGAGGCGCGCGGCTGCAACCTGGCGGACGCCCTCTGGTCCGCGAAGGTGCTGATGGAAAATCCTGAGCTGATCTATCAGGTGCACTACGACTATTTCGCCGCCGGGGCGCGCGTCGCCATCACCGCCAGTTATCAGGCGACGCCGCAGGGCTTCGCCGCGCGCGGGCTGGATGAGGCGCAGTCGCTGCAGCTCATTGCCCGCAGCGTTGAGCTGGCGCGGCGCGCGCGCGACGACTACCGCGCCGCAAGCGGCAATCAGGCCGCGCTCCTGGTGGCAGGCTCGGTAGGGCCGTACGGCGCCTTTCTCGCCAACGGCGCGGAATATCGCGGCGACTACGCGCTGCCGGAGGAAGAGATGAAGGCGTTTCACCGTCCGCGCGTGCAGGCGCTGCTGGCGGCGGGCGCCGATCTGCTGGCGTGCGAAACGCTGCCCTCATTTGCCGAAGCGCGGGCGCTGACCGCGCTGCTGGCGGAGTTTCCCGAGGCGCAGGCCTGGTTCTCCTTTACGCTGCGCGACGCGGCGCACATCAGCGACGGCACGCCGCTGCGCGAGGTGGCGGCTTTCCTGCAGGCGCAGCCGCAAATCGTCGCGCTGGGCATCAACTGCGTCGCGCTGGAGCAGGCGACGCCGGCGCTCCAGCAGCTGCAGACGCTGACCAGCAAGCCGCTGGTGGTCTATCCCAACTCCGGCGAACAGTACGACGCCATCAGCAAAACCTGGCACTCCGCGCCGTCGGGCTGCACGCTGCGCGACAAGCTGCCCGAATGGCGCGCCGCCGGCGCACGGCTAATCGGCGGCTGCTGCCGCACCACGCCGCAGGATATCGCGGCGATTGCGCACGGCTGTCAACCGCAATAAAGCGCAGAAAACAGGCGATGATAGGGCGATTAACCACGCAGGGGCGGTTTACACTGCCCTTTCTGACTCTTAAGCGGATCCCTTCATGAAACAGCGACTTCTTATCCTTGCCGCCGCGCTGCTGCTTAGCGGCTGCGCCTCGATTGTCGGCTCGTCGACTCAGGCGGTGCGTATCGACTCGCTGCCGCAGGGCGCGCGCTTTACCGTACAGGATGAGGATGGACGTTCCGTGGCGGAGGGCTATACGCCGCAAACCGTCGAGCTGGCGAAGTCGACCGGCCGCTATTTCGGCAAGAAGCACTATCAGGTGATGCTGGAGAGTCCGGGCTACGTGCCGGTGACGCTGCCGATCGAAGGCAAAGCGAATCTCTGGTATCTGCTGGGCAATATTCCGCTGGGCGGTTTTCCCGGCTGGCTGCTGGTCGATCCCTTTAACGGCGGAATGTACAACCTCCAGCCGGAACATCCGCGGCCCTTCCTTAATCCGGTCGGCGCGCGCGGCTAGCGGCGACTACTGCGCGGTGGGTTTCACCATCGCGCCGCCCGAGCGGAACCTTTCCAGGAACTGATGCTGGAAAATGCACATGCGGATGGTGTTGCGATACTCGCCGTTGATAAAGAACTCGTGCTTCAGCACCCCTTCCGTCTCAAATCCCAGCTTGCTGTAGATGTGAATCGCCTTCTCATTCTCCTGATCGACGATCAGATAGAGCTTGTAGAGATTCAGCACTGAAAAACCGTACTCCATCGCCAGCTTCGCCGCCTGGCTCGCCAGCCCTTTGCCCTGATGCGCCGGATCGATAATGATCTGAAACTCGGCGCGGCGATGCACGTGGTTAATCTCCACCAGCTCCACCAGCCCGGCTTTCTGGCCGTCGTGCTCCACGACGAAGCGGCGTTCGCTCTGGTCGTGGATGTGCTTGTTATAGAGATCGGAGAGTTCGACAAAGGCCTCATAGGGCTCTTCGAACCAGTAGCGCATGACGCTGGCGTTGTTATCCAGCTGATGAACGAAGTGCAGATCTTCCCGCTCCAGCGGGCGTAGCTTAACCGTCATGGTCACCTCTTTGCAGACAGATTTCGCGCGAGTATAGCGCACAAGGCGCGCCAACTCGCGCGACCCTTCATGCGCCGATCTGCTCGACGATGCGCCCCTGCGCCATGCGCGCGGCGCGGTCGCACATATGGTCGATCACGTCGGGATCGTGGCTGACCAGCACCATGGTCAAACCGTCGTCGCGCTTGAGATCGTTCAGCAGGTTAAGGATCTCCGCCTGCACCGACATATCCAGCGCCGAGGTCGGCTCGTCCAGCAGCAGGATCTTCGGCTCCAGCAGCAGCGCGCGTACGATCGCCACGCGCTGGCGCTGGCCGCCGGAGAGCTGATGCGGATAGCGCTCCGCCAGCGCCGGATCGAGCCCGACGTGGCGAAAGCCCTGATCGATGCGGTCGTCGATGCTGTCGCGGCGCAGCAGCTTCAGCGGCTCCGCCAGGGTGCGGCGCAGGCGGTGGCGCGGATGCAGCGAGGCGTAGGGATCCTGAAACACCATCTGCACGTCGCGGCGCAGCTGGCCGGTAAAGGGCTTGCCCGGCGTGACGTCGCTGCCCGCCAGCGCCATTTTTCCCTGCCAGTGCGGATTCAGCCCCGCCATCACCCACAGCAGCGACGACTTGCCGCAGCCGGAAGGGCCCACCAGGCCGAAGCACTCGCCGGCGTTGACCTGCAGATCGACTTCGTGCACCACGGTGCGCAGCTCATAGCCCTGCTTGTGCGCGACGCTCAGCCGTTGAAGATTAATCATGCTTCGCCTCCAGCGCGGCGCGATCCAGCACCGGCAGCGGCTGGCCGTGGGTCGCTTTGCTCGGACGGCACGACCAGAGCGTGCGCGTATAGGGATGGGTGGCGCGCGGCAGATCGGCGGCGGGCAGCGTATCGAGCACGCGGCCTTTATACATCACCATCACGCGCTCGCAGTGTTCGGAGACCTGCTGCAGATCGTGGCTGATCAGCAGCAGACCCATGTTGCGCGCCTCGACCAGGCGACGGATCAGCGCCAGCACCTGATCGCGCATGGCGTGATCGAGCGCCGATGTCGGCTCGTCGGCGATCAAAAAGGCGGGATCGGTAATCAACGCGATCGCCAGCATGACGCGCTGGCCCATGCCGCCGGAGAGCTGGTGCGGATAGCGCTGCATCAGCTGGCGCGGCTGCGGCAGGCCCACGGCGTCAAGCATCTCGCACACTTTCTCTTTACGCTCGCTGCGGCTCAGGCGGCGGTGCAGCAGCAGCGGCTCCTCCACCTGCCAGCCGATGGTGCGCGTCGGGTTAAGCGCATATTTCGGGTCCTGCATCACCATCGCCACCGTATCGCCGCGCAGCGCGCTCCAGGCC
>NZ_MLJJ01000047.1 GCF_002095575.1 Pantoea septica
CCCGCACCAGGAATAAGTTATCAGAATCTTCTATTAAAAAAAGATTGTTCAATATATTACGGTTGCCCTACGCATCATACTGAAGGTTACGGATTTCGCTAAATCTATAATACTTGTACACCCAGGCATAAAAAAAACCGCAGCTTTAGGCTGCGGTTTTTTAGTTTAAATTATCAACCATTACAGATCGAAGCGGTCCAGATTCATCACTTTAGTCCAGACGGCCACGAAGTCGGTGACGAACTTCTGGTGCGCATCGCTGCTGGCGTAGACTTCCGCCAGCGCACGCAGGATGGCGTTAGAGCCAAACACCAGATCGGCGCGGGTCGCATGATATTTCACTTCCCCGCTTTGACGGTCGCGTCCTTCGAACAGCTCCTCGCTCTCATCGATAGCGCGCCATGCGGTGCGCATGTCCAGCAGATTAACGAAGAAGTCGGTGCTCAGCACGCCTGGGCGATCGGTAAAGAGGCCACGATCGCTGCCGTCGAAGTTGGTGCCTAACACGCGCAGGCCCCCCAGCAGCACCGTCAGCTCCGGCGCGCTTAGCGTGAGCTGCTGCGCTTTATCCAGCAGCAGCGTTTCGGTCGACGACCCGCCCTGCACGCGGCGATAGTTGCGAAAACCGTCGGCCAGCGGCTGCAGAAGGTCAAAGGATTCGATATCGGTCTGGTCCTGACGCGCGTCGACGCGCCCCGCCGTAAAGGGCACCTGCACCGCTACGCCCGCCGCCGCCGCGGCCATTTCGATACCGACGTTGCCCGCCAGCACGATAACGTCTGCCAGCGACGCTTTGCCCGAAGCCTGCTGGATCTCCTGCAATACCGGCAGCACGTCGCGGATCACGCTGGCGTTAACCGCCCACTGGTTCTGCGGCGCCAGCGCCAGACGCGCGCCGTTCGCCCCGCCGCGCTTGTCGCCGCCGCGGAAGGTCGAAGCAGATGCCCAGGCAGCGGAAACCAGCTGGCTCACGCTCAGGCCGGAAGCCGCAATCTTCGCTTTCAGCTCGCTGATATCGCTGGCGTCCGGCTGATGGATCGCCGCCGGTAAAGGATCCTGCCACAGCAGATCTTCTTTCGGCACTTCCGGACCAAGGTAGCGCGCTTTCGGCCCCATATCGCGGTGGGTCAGCTTGAACCACGCACGCGCAAAGGCTTCGTTAAACGCCTGCGGATCGTTAAGGAAGCGGCGCGAAATTTTTTCGAACTCGGGATCGAAGCGCAGCGTCAGGTCGGTGACCAGCATGGTCGGCTTGCGCTTTTTCTCCGGATCGAAAGGATCGGGAATAATCGCGTCGGCATTGCTGGCTTCAAACTGGATGGCGCCCGCCGGGCTCTTCGTCTGCACCCACTCATATTTGAACAGGTTCTCGAAGAAGTAGTTGCTCCACTGGGTCGGGGTTTGCGTCCAGACCACCTCCAGACCGGAGGTAATGGCGTCTGCGCCCGCGCCGCTGCCGTAGCTGCTGCGCCAGCCGAAACCCTGGGCTTCAATTGGCGAAGCTTCCGGATCAACGTCGAGGTGGCTGGCGGCGCCCGCGCCGTGCGTTTTGCCCAGCGTATGGCCGCCGGCGATCAACGCCACGATCTCTTCGTCGTTCATGCCCATATTGCCGAAAGTGGCGCGAATCGCCGGCGCGGCTGAGGCGGGGTTGCCGCTCGCTTCCGGGCCTTCCGGGTTAACGTAGATCAGACCCATTTCCGTCGCGCCGAGCGGCGCGTTGGCGAGGCTTTCCGGATGGCGGTGCGCCAGCCACTCGGTTTCGTTGCCCCAGTCCACATCCATATCCGGCTCCCACACGTCTTCACGTCCGGCGCCGAAGCCGAAGGTACGGAAGCCGGCGTTCTCCAGCGAGACGTTGCCCGCCAGGATATAGAGGTCGGCCCAGGAAATTTTCTGGCCATATTTCTGTTTCACCGGCCACAGCAGGCGGCGCGCTTTGTCTAGGCTGACGTTGTCCGGCCATGAGTTGAGCGGCGCGAAACGCTGCTGACCGCGTCCGGAGCCGCCGCGGCCGTCGATGGTGCGGTAAGTACCCGCGCTGTGCCACGCCATACGGATAAACAGGCCGATATAGCTGCCCCAGTCGGCTGGCCACCAGGATTGCGAATCGGTGAGCAGCGCGCGGATATCCGCTTTCAGCGCCGAATAGTCGAGCTTGCTGAACTCTTCGCGGTAGTTGAAATCGGCGCTAAGGGGATTGGAACGGCTGGAGTGCTGATTTAGCAGGTCGACGCGCAGCATGTTGGGCCACCAGTCGCGGTTGGTGGTGCCGCTGCCGGCGCCGCGCGCCAGCACGCTTTTCTCTTCAGAGGCGCCGTGGTTGAACGGGCATTTACCGGCGTCGGCGCCGTTTTCATTCTGGTTTTTCTCTTGCGATGCTCCGTGAGGAAAAGGGCATTTACCTGCGGCGTTATTTTTATCTTCGGGCGTGCTCATTATCGGCTCCGTTGGCTTTTGGTTACCCGGCTACGATAGCGTTACGCTTGTGTAAACACCATTTGGCTAAGCCAACGGTTTTGATAGTCGTAGACTTTCAAAATTAGCTGCCGCGATAGGTAGACCACGACCAGGGGGAAATCAAAAAAGGCAGGTGGAAATGGCTGCCCGCCTCGGCGATAACGAAATCGATCTGCGCGGAAACGTAGAGCGCATCGCGTCCATCTGCCGCAAAATAGTCGCCAATCTCGGCGGTCAGGCGATAGTGGCCCGGCGTCAGCGGCTCCGGCGTCAAGTCGCCGATGCGTCCATCGCTGTCCGTCTCGCCGTCGGCCACGGGCAACCAGCCCTCGGGACTATTCTGCTCGAGGGAGATAGCGACGCCGACCGCCGGTTTGCCCAGCGCCGTGTCGAGAATATGGGTGGTGATGGTGCTCATGTCAGGCTCTCCTTCAGACGCAACAGGGTGATCTCCCGCAGCTGCTCCAGCGCTTCGCGCGCTTCGGTGGGTTCGTCATTTGTCAGGCGGCGCTGAAGCTGCGCCAGCATCTCTTCGCCGCTGCGCCCTTTGGCGCGGATTAAAAAGACGCGGCCAAAGCGCGCTTCATAGGCCTGATTGCCCGCCTGCATCGCCCGCTTCAGCGCCGCATCGGCGTCGCTCATCGCGGCCTGCTCCTGACGCGACAGCGCCGCCTCTTTATCGGCGCCGCCGGCGCGTTCGCCGATGCGCGGATGCGCGGTCAGCGCCTGTTCAAGATCGTCGCTGTTCCACATCTGCGCCAGCCGCTCCGCCTCTGCCAGCAATGCTGCGGCAGAGGGGAATGGCCGCGCGGCAGCCAGCGCCTGCCGCCAGCGCGGGATCGCCACGCAGTGGGCAAGCGCGGCCTGCGCCGCCGTCTCCGACAGCGCGTTGAAGGTCGTCAGCTTCATGCCGCGCCTCGCTGCGCCAGCTGGCACACCGCCTGAAGATAAGCGCGCACCGCCAGCGCCACGTCATCGCTCATTACCGCTTCCGCCGGATGGTGGCTGAGGCCGCGTTCATTGCGCACGAAGAGCATGCCGACCGGCCAGCGCTCGGCGATGGCGATGGCGTCATGGCCCGCGCCGCTCGGCAGCGCCAGGGTGCGGCCCTGCACCGTTTCGACTGCGCTGCTCAGCGCCTGCTGCAGCGCGCTGTCGCAGGCGGTGGCGCTGATGCGGTAATACTCCTCCGCTTCGAAGCGCAGCCCGCGCCGCAGCGCGATCGCCTCGGCCTGAGTCAGCAGGCTCGACAGCAGCCGTTCCAGCGGCAGATCCTGCGGGCCGCGCACGTCCAGCGACAGCGTGACCTCGCCGGGAATAACGTTGACCGCGCCGGGCGCGCAGCTCAGGGTGCCGACCGTCGCCACCAGCTGCGGATCCTGCTCGCGGGTGATCGCCTCGATAAACACCATCCACTCTGCGGCTGCCGCCAGCGCGTCTTTGCGGTGGGTCATCGGCACCGTGCCCGCGTGGCCCGCCTCGCCGGTAAAGCGGCAGTTAAGGCGGCGTGCGCCATTGATGGCGGTGACCACGCCCAGCGCCACTCCCTCCTGCTCCAGGCAGGGCCCCTGTTCGATATGCAGTTCAAGATAGGCGACGATATCCTTCAGATCGCGGGCGGCGCGCGGAATCGCCTCGGCGTCCAGCCCCACATCCGCCATCGCCTGGGCGACGGTAATGCCGTTGCCGTCTGGATGCGTGCTCCAGCTCTCCGGCCAGCTGCCGGCGACGCCGCGGCTGCCGAGTAGCGTAATGCCGAAGCGCGTACCCTCTTCATCGCCGAAGCCGACTATCTCAATCGCCAGCGGCAGGCGCTGCCGCTGCTGATGCAGCCACTGCACGGTCTCAATGGCGGTCAGCACGCCCAGCATGCCGTCATAGCGGCCAGCGTTGCGCACCGTATCAAGATGAGAGCCGAGCAGCAGCGCGGGCGCGCCGTCGCTCTTCCCTTCGTAGCGGCCGCAGATATTGCCGACTTCGTCCTGCCAGACGCGCATGCCCGCCTGCGCCATCCACTCGCCGACCTGCGCGTTGGCGCGCAGATGCTCCGGCGAAAGGTAGACGCGCGTCAGCTGATCGGGCGATTCGCTGATCGCCGCCAGCATGTCGCAGCGCGCCATGACGCGTTCGGCGGCCAGCTGCGCCTCAGCGGCGTTCATCATCATGCGCGGCTCCCGTAGTGGTCCCACGCCGCCTGCATCGCCGCGCCCTGGGTCGCGCGGAAGCCGACGTGCGCCAGCACCGCCTCCAGCGCCGCCAGCGTGGTCATCACGCAATCTTTGCGCGCGTTGAAGCCCATGGTGCCGATGCGCCATACCTTGCCGTGCAACGGCCCGAATGAAGTGCCGATCTCGATGCCGAAATCCTCCAGCATCAGCTGGCGCACCTGGTCGCCGTTAACCCCCTGCGGAATGACCACGCCGAGCACGTTGTTCATCTTGTGCTTCAGATCGCCGAAGGTTTCCAGCCCCATGCCCTGAATGCCTTTCAGCAGCGCGTCGCCGTGCAGCTTGTGACGCGCGATGCCTTCGTCCAGCCCTTCCTGCAGGATCAGCCGCGCGCATTCGCGCGCGCCGAACAGCGCCGTGGTCGCTTCGGTATGGTGGTTGAGGCGCTCCGGCCCCCAGTAATCCATGATCATGCCGAGATCGAAGTAGTTCGAGTAGATCATCTCTTCATCGCCGTCCTGATGCGCGGCGGTGCGGATCCCCTCTTCGACGCATTTGCGGCGGCGGATCGCCTCTTCCATCTGCGCGCTTAAGGTGATCGGCGAGGTGCCGGAGGGGCCGCCAAGGCATTTCTGCATCCCGGCCGAGACGGCATCCAGCCCCCAGGCGTCGGTTTCCAGCGCGTTGCCGCCGAGCGACGCGGTAGCGTCGGTATAGAAAAGCACGCCGTACTTTTTGCAGATGGCGCCCAGCTCCGCCAGCGGCTGCAGCATGGTGGTCGAGGTATCGCCCTGCACCGTCAGCAGCAGGCGCGGCTTCACGCGCTTAATGGCGTCCTCAACCCGATCCGGCGTAAACACCTCGCCCCAGGGCACCTCGATGGTGTGCACCTCGGCACGACAGCGGCGGGCGATCTCGCACAGCAGATGGCCGAAGCGGCCGAATACCGGCACCAGCACCCGATCGCCAGGGCGGATCGCCGACAGCAGGATCGCCTCGATCCCGGCGCGCGAAGTGCCGTCGATCAGCAGCGTCCAGCGGTTTTCGGTGCGAAATACGCCGCGGTAGAGTTCCATCACCTCGTTCATATAGTGGGTCATCGCCGGATCGTACTGACCGATCAGCTGGGTCGACATGGCGCGCAGCACGCGCGGATCGGCGTTGATCGGGCCAGGGCCCATTAGCAGGCGCTGCGGCGGATTGATTTGCGGATAGCGGTTTTCCATGTTGATTTCCTTACTAAATTAGAGTCGCACCGAGGAGATGAACTGCTTCAGCTCCGGCGTCTGCGGCGCGGCGAACAGGGTTTTGCTGCTGCCCTGCTCCCAGACGCGCCCCTGATGCATAAAGACCACGCGATCGCCGACGTCGCGGGCGAAGTTCATTTCATGGGTGACCAGGATCAGCGTCATGCCTTCGGCGGCGAGCTGCTCCAGCACTTTCAGCACCTCGCCCACCAGCTCAGGATCGAGCGCCGAGGTGATCTCGTCGCACAGCAGTACCTTCGGGTTCATCGCCAGCGCGCGGGCGATGGCGACGCGCTGCTGCTGGCCGCCGGAGAGGTTGGCCGGCGAGTAGTTGAGGCGCTCGCCGAGACCGACTTTCTCCAGCATGCGGGTGGCCAGCGCGCGGCACTCCGCCTCGCTTTTTTTCAGCACGCGGCGCGGCGCCAGCATGACGTTTTCCAGCGCGGTCATATGCGGAAAAAGATTGAAGTTCTGGAACACCATGCCCACCGAGCGGCTGATGTCGCGCGCCTGAGTATCGCGGTCGGTAATGGTCATGCCGCCCAGCTTGATGCTCCCTTCCTGATAGCCTTCCAGGCCGTTCATGCAGCGCAGCAGCGTGCTTTTGCCCGATCCGCTGCGGCCGATAATGGAGATCACTTCGCCCATTTCGATATCGAGATCGACGCCTTTCAACACGTGGTTGTCGCCGTAGTACTTCTGCACCTGATTAATGGTGATGAGCGGCATGGAATTTTTTCTCCAGATACTGGCTGTAGCGGGACAGCGGATAACACATCAGGAAATAGCCCAGCGCGACCAGGCCAAACACCTTAAAAGGCTGATAAGTCACGTTGTTCAAAATGGTCCCGGCTTTGGTGAGTTCGATAAAGCCGATAATCGAGGCGAGCGCGGTACCCTTGATCACCTGCACGGCGAAGCCGACCGTTGGCGCGATGGCGATGCGGATCGCCTGCGGCGCGATTACCTGCCACAGCGTCTGGCCGAAGCTGAGGCCGAGACAGCGCGACGCTTCCCACTGCCCTTTCGGCAGCGCCCGAATGCTGCCGAACCAGATATCAAGCAGGAAGGCGCTGGTATAGAAGGTCAGCGCGAGCGAGGCCGCCGTCCAGGGCGCGACGTCAATGCCGAACAGCCCGACGCCGAAGAAGGCAAGAAAAAGCTGCATCAGCAGCGGCGTGCCCTGGAACAGCTCGGTGTAGCAGCGGATCAGCCGCGTCAGCCACTTGCGCTGCAGCAGACGCAAAAAGAGCAGCGGCAGCGTCACCAGCGTGCCGCCGACAAAGGCGGTCAGCGACAGCAGCAGGGTCCAGCGCGCCGCCAGCAGCAGGTTGCGCAGAATGTCCCAGTCGGTAAAGGTCGTCATCATGCCTGCGCTCCTAACCATTTACGGCCCAGCGCCAGCAGCACCTGGCGCATGGCGATCGACAACAGCAGATAGATCAGCGTGGTCACCAGGTAGACCTCGAAGCTTAAAAAAGTGCGCGACTGGATCAGGTTGGCGGCGAAGGTCAGCTCTTCATAGGAGACCTGCGACACCACCGACGAGCCGAGCATGACGATAATGCACTGGCTGACCAGCGCCGGATAGATACGCTGCAGCGACGGCGGCAGCACCACGCGCAGAAAGGTTTGCGCGCGCGTCAGGCCCAGCACGCGTCCCGCTTCCCACTGCCCTTTCGGCGTCACCTGAATGCCGGCGCGGATAATTTCGGTGCTGTAGGCGCCAAGGTTAATCAGCATCGCCAGCAGCGCCGCCTCGCCCGCCGTCAGCTTCAGCCCCAGGTTAGGCAGGCCGAACACGATAAAAAAGAGCTGCACCACAAACGGCGTGTTGCGGATGATCTCAACGTAAAGGCCCCAGAGACGGCTGGCCCAGCTCGCTTTGCCGCTGCGCAGCGCCGCGCCGAGGATCCCCAGCCCGACGCCGCCGACGGTGGCCATCACCGTCAGCTGAATCGTGACCCACAGCCCGGCGAGCAGCTCCGGCCAGTAGGGCCAGAGCGCAGGGAAATTAAGTTGCCCGAGCATAGCGCGCCCTTATGCGCCGAGGCTGGCGGGCAGCGGCGCTTTCAGCCACTCTTCCGACAGTTTGTTGAGCGTGCCGTCTTTGATGCCCTGCTCGATCAGCGCGTCCACTTTTGCCTTCAGCGCCGGCTCATCTTTTTTCAGGCCGATAAAGCAGGGCGAATCCTTCAGCATAAACTGCGCGACCGGCGCTTTTTGCGGGTTCTGCCGCGCGATCGCCGCCACGACCAGGTTGCCAGTCGCCACATACTGCACCTGGCCGGAGAGGTAAGCCGACAGCGTGGTGTTGTTGTCTTCATAGCGCTTCACCTGCGCCTCTTTCGGCGCGAGGCTGCTCAGCACCATATCCTCCACCGCGCCGCGCGTGACGCCGATGCTCTTGCCGCTCAACGCCGCCGCGTCTTTCAGCGCCTCGCCTTTCGGGCCGAAAACGCCGAGAAAGAACGGCGCATAGGCGCGGCTGAAGTCGATCACTTTTTCACGCTCAGGGTTTTTCCCCATGCTGGAGATCACCAGATCAACCTTATCGGTTTGCAGATAGGGCACGCGGTTGGCGCTGGTGACCGGCACCAGCTGCAACTTAAGTTTCATCTGTTTCGCGAGGTATTTCGCCGTGTCGATGTCGTAGCCCTGCGGCTGCAGATCCGTGCCGACCGATCCGAACGGCGGGAAATCCTGCGGTACCGCCACGCGCAGCACGCCGCGCTTCTCGATATCCTGTAGCTGATCCGCCAGCGCGCTGCCGGTCTGAACCATCAGTAACGCCGCCGCTGCCACCGCCATTAACGCTTTTTTCATTATGCACCCCGGTAAGTTGACCTGAAACAAAAGATTCTTGTAAATGTGATTTGCAACTAATGTGCCAACCACTGGCGTGGCGGATTAAGCGGCATAAACGCTAATTTTAGGGAAAAAAGGCGGCCTTCCGCCGCCTGATATCAGAGGATCAAAATGAGGCAAAGCACCAAAAAGGTGCTCTTTAACGGTGCTCCAGCTCGTCCAGCTGCTGATAAAGGTCGGCGATCTGGTGAATACGCTGGCGTCCTTGCGTCAGCATTTCATGCAGCAACGCGTTGGTCAGCAAATTGATCAGGCTCATCGCCGAGGCGTAGCTGTCGAAGGCCGATACGCTGTCGAGCGGCGCGCAGAGCTGCCAGCGCGCCAGGCCGCTCATCGACTGCGCCTGCGGCTCGCACAGCGCCAGCAGCGGAATATCCCGCTGCTGGAGCTGCTGCATCAGCGGGCGGATCAGCCGCGGGCGACGGCGAAACGCCATCACCACCACCATATCCTCAGGCGTGATATCGACGACCTCTTCCGCCAGCGTCTGGCCTGGCTGCGGCAGCACCATCACGTCGGCGCGCGCCTGCAGCAGCTGCTGGCGCAGATGCAGCGCCAGCGGCCAGGAGTTGCGCATGCCGATGACGAAAATACGCTTCGCCCGGGTCATCTGCTGTACCGCCTCGCCGAACTGCTGCGCGTCGAGCGCGTTCACCCACTGCGTCAGGTTCGCCATCTCCTGCTTATAGTGGCGCGCCAGCAGCGTATTGCCCTGCACCGCGTCGCGGTTGTCGGTCAGCGGCATGCCGCTCTGGCGTAGAATGCGCAGCTCGTCGCGCATATCTTTATATTTGTCGTAGCCCAGCCGCCGAAACAGGCGGCTGACCGTGGCCTTTGACACGCCGCTGAGTCTCGCCAGCTCGGCGCTGTTATAGCTGATTAAATCGTCGAAGTGGTCAAAGACGAAATCCGCAATACGCTGCTCCTGCGGCGAGAGCTGCGGATAGTGGCTTCTTAGTCGTTCATCAAGCTGTTTCATGCGTCGTCCTGTAACTTTCGTTTCAGCAGAAGCTAGCATAATTCGATCCAGGTTACCGCCGTCGTGCGCCACAGCAAAAAACTGGAACGGCTCTTGCTTGGATCCCCGCTCTGTTACCCAATAAGAACCCTCACTATGATTCAGAGCAATATGGCTCCGCTGGGCATGGCGGTCGCGCCGCACCACCTGGCGAGCGAGAGCGCGCTGGCGGTCCTGCGCGACGGCGGCAACGCTATTGAAGCGATGGTCGCTGCCGCTGCCACCATCGCCGTGGTCTATCCCCATATGAACGGCCTCGGCGGCGACGGCTTCTGGCTGGTGCTGCCCCCGAACGGCGATCCTGTGGCTATCGACGCCAGCGGCGCGGCAGGCGCGCTAGCGCATCGCGATTTCTACCGCGGCCAGAGCGCGATTCCGCATCGCGGTCCCGCCGCCGCGCTAACGGTGGCCGGAACGGTGAGCGGCTGGCAGGAGGCGCTGGCGCTCTCCGCCGAGCAGGGCGGCGCCGCACTGCCGCTGCCGCGCCTGCTGCGCGACGCTATCCGCTACGCCGCCGACGGCATTCCGGTTACCGCCTCGCAGGCGGCCGCCACCGCCGCGAAACAGCATGAACTGGCGCATCAGCCGGGATTCGCCGCGACGTTTATGCCGGACGGCGAAGCGCCGCGCGAGGGCAGCCGCTTTACCCAGCCGGCGCTGGCGCAGACGCTTAGCCTGCTGAGCGAACAGGGTCTCGACAGCTTCTATCGCGGCGAGCTGGCGCATCATCTGGCGCGTGAAATGTCAGCGCTCGGCATGCCGGTGACGCTGGCGGATCTGCAGCAGCAGCGCGCGCGTCGCTGCGTGCCGCTGCATGTGGCGCACAGCGAAGGCGACCTGTGGAATCTCGCGCCGCCGACGCAGGGGCTGGTGTCGCTGGCGATCCTCGGCGTTACCGACCGGCTGGCGATGGCGCAGGCTGACGAGGCGCAGACGGTGCACCGCATTGTGGAAGCGACCAAAAAGGCCTTTGCGCTGCGCGACGCCCACCTTACCGATCCGCGCCATATGACCTGCGAGGCGCAGTCGCTGCTGACCCAGGATCACTTCGCTACGCTGGCGAGCCAGATTAGCGAGACGCAGGCGGCGCCCTGGGGCGCCGGGCGCGGTCCCGGCGACACGGTGTGGATGGGGGTGATAGACAGCAGCGGCCTCGCCGTCTCCTTTATTCAGAGCATCTATCACGAGTTCGGCAGCGGCGTGGTGATCCCCGGCACCGGCATCACCTGGCAGAACCGCGGCGCGGCTTTCAGCCTCGACGCGGATCATCTGCTGGCGCTGGCGCCGGGCAAACAGCCGTTCCATACCCTTAATCCCGCCGCCGCGCGCCTGAAAGATGGCCGCACGCTGGTCTACGGCGCAATGGGCGGCGACGGCCAGCCGCAAACCCAGGCGGCGATCTTTACCCGCCATGTGATCCAGGGCATGCCGCTGCAGCAGGCGGTGAGCGCCCCCCGCTGGCTGCTGGGCCGCACCTGGGGCCAGTCTTCCGACTCGCTCAAGCTCGAGGGCCGCTTTGCGCCGGAGAGCGTCGCCAGGCTGCGCCAGCTGGGGCACGAGGTCGAGCTGCTGCCCGACTTCAGCGAGGCGGTCGGTCACGCAGGCGCCATCGTGCGCCATATCAACGGCATGCTGGAAGGCGCATGCGATCCGCGCAGCAACGGCAGCGCGAGCGGATTCTGACAGGAGAGAAAAGATGAATCAGATAACAGACTGGGGGCGCTATCTGGCGCTGATGGAGCAGCTGCTGGCGCTGGAGCTGGACGACCCGCGCCGTGCCGAACTGGTGATTCAGCTTGAACGCATCGCCGCGCTGGCGGCGCCGCTGATGGCGTTTCCTCTCGACGACCGGCTCGAAGTGGCGGGAGTGTTCCATCCATGAACCTGAGCGAATTATCTCTCCGGTCGCTGCAGCAGGCGATCCAGCGCGGCGATCTCAGCGCGCGCGAGGTCGCGCAGCAGACCCTGCGGGGAATTGAACGCCACCGGGCACTTAACGCCTGGACCAACGTAACCGACGAACGCATGCTGCGCGAGGCTGACGCCGTCGACGCGCAGCGACGCCGCGGCGACGATCTGCCGCCGCTGGCAGGCGTGCCCTACGCGGTGAAAAACCTGTTCGACGTGGCGGGCCACACCACGCTGGCGGGCGCCGCCCTGTTTCAGGATCGGCCGGCGGCGACGCAGGACGCCTGGGCGGTGAGCCGCCTCAGCCGCGCCGGCGCGCTGCTCTCCGGCATGCTGAATATGGACGCTTACGCCTACGGCTTCACCACCGAGAACAGCCACTTCGGCGCGACGCGCAATCCGCACGATCTGACGCGCGTGGCGGGCGGCTCGTCGGGCGGCTCCGCGGCGGCGGTCGCGGCCGGACTGGCGCACTTCTCGCTCGGTACCGACACTAACGGTTCGATCCGCGTGCCCGCGTCGCTGTGCGGCATCTTCGGCCTGAAGCCCACCTTCGGCCGCCTGTCGCGCAGCGGCAGCCATCCCTTTGTCGCCAGCCTCGATCATATCGGCCCCTTCGCGCGCCGCGTCGAAGATCTGGCGCTGGTCTATGACATGCTCCAGGGCCACGACCCTCAGGACGCGTTTCAGGCAAACCGGCCCGCCGATCCGGCGCAGGTGGGGCTAGAGGAGAGCGGTCAGCGCTGCGCAGTGCTGGGCGGCTTCTTCTCGACCTGGTGCGATGACGACGCGCGGGATGCGCTGGCGCGCGCCGCGCGGGCGCTGGCTATCCATGATGAGGTCACGCTGCCGGAGGCGGAGCTGGCGCGCTCGGCGGCCTTTATCCTGACCGCCTGCGAGGGCGGCAACCACTATCTGCCCGCGCTGCGCGCCTCGCCGGAACGTTTCGAACCCGCCTCGCGCGAACGGCTGCTGGCGGGCGCGATGCTGCCCGCCGCCTGGTACGTGCAGGCGCAGCGCTTCCGCCGCCATTTCCAGCAGCAGGTGCTGCCGCTGTTCGAACGCTTCGACGTGCTGATCGCGCCCGCCACGCCCTGCGTCGCCCCGCCGATCGGCCAGGAAAGCATCCGCGTTAACGGCGCCGACCTGCCGTCACGCGCCAGTATGGGCATGCTGACGCAGCCGATCTCCTTCCTGGGTTTGCCGGTGTGCAGCGTGCCGCTGGCGACGAAAAGCGGTCTGCCGATCGGGCTCCAGCTGATCGCCGCGCCCTTTAACGAAGCTGCCGCGCTGCGCGTCGCCTTTGCCCTTGAGCAGCAGGGCATTACCCTTGCGCCCACCACTATGGATAAACCTGATGCAAACCAGAGAGATTAATTTACCGCACGTTGTAGCAGAGGTAACCGCCGCCTTTTATCGCTACGAGCAGGCGCTGGTGAGCAACGATATCGCGACGCTCGACGCGCTCTTCTGGCACGATGAACGCACCGTGCGCCTCGGCGCTGGCGAGAATCTTTACGGCATCGAGCAGATCCGCGCTTTTCGCGCCCAGCGTCCCGCCGCCGGGCTGGCGCGCACCCTGCGCAACAGCGTCATTACCACCTTCGGCGACGCCTATGCGGTGTGCAGCACCGAGTTCACGCGCGAAGGCTCGCTGAAAATCGGCCGTCAGCAGCAGAGCTGGGTCAGGCTGCCGGAAGGCTGGCGCATCGTCGCCGCGCAGGTGAGCCTGATGAGCGAAAGCTGAGATTAGCGGGCGCGCGCCTGGCGCTGCACCGCAATCGCCTCGGCGCGCTGCAGCAGCTGCTGGAGGTCGTCTTCATCGATATCCAGCAGCTCGCCGCTTTCCAGCGCCTGATGCAGATCGTCGCGGGTGATCGGCACGTCCAGCGCTACCGGCGCGGGTTTCGCTTCGGCGGCGGCCAGCGGATGCGGATAGCGGCGACCCGCCAGGTTATTGAAGAGGATCGCCAGCAGCGCCAGACAGAGTGAGTTAAGCAGGATGGGCGTCAGAATATAGTGGTAGCCCAGCTGGTGGACGTGGCCGCCGCCAAGAATGGCGGTCAGCGCTACCGCGCCGCTGGGCGGATGCAGGCAGCGCAGCTGAAACATGACGGCGATCGCCAGGCAGGCGGCGACGCCGCACGCCAGCGGCGCATAAGGAATCGTCATGGCCGCGGTCACGCCAATCGCCGCCGCCACCATGTTGCCGCCGACAATCGACCAGGGCTGTGCCAGCGGGCTGTTCGGGATGCCGAACAGCAGCACGGCGGACGCGCCCATCGGCGCGACAAACCACAAATTAACCTGCCCCAACATCCAGTGGCCGATCAGGCTGGTGATGGTCAGGCCAAGCCCGGCGCCGACGCTGGCGATAACGATCTCTTTTTTGGCCACCGGCAGCGGATGCGGCCAGAAGCGGGCAAGAAAAGTGCGCAGCGTGCCTCTCCCCTTCGCCTGACGCGATTCATTCATGTTCACAACGCTTATTCATCAGAAAAAATTATGGAAGCGGCGATTGTCGCCGATCGATTTGGCGGTAACAACCGCAGGGTTGGTCGGGCGGTCAGGATTCGGAATTGTGCCCAGGGCCGGCGACGCGCCAGCCCGAAAGGCTATTTGACGACAGGATTCTTCTTCAGCGACAGCGCCGAGAGGAACGCATCGTCGAGCTGCAGATGCTGCGCCACCAGCTCGCGCGGCGTGCTGGCGAGCCACTGATTAAGGGAGATATCGGCGTAGTAATCGCTTTTGAACAGCTCCAGAAACCGCAGCGGCCCGGTACCGGTGTTCTCGATATAGTGCCCCATGGCGAAGGGGACATAGCCGACGTCTCCCGCCCGGGAATCAAAGGTTCTCGCCTGACCGGATGAGGCGAATACGCCCATGCGCCCCTCGCCTTCCAGGTAGTATTGCCACTCATCGTTGTTGGGATGCCAGTGCAGTTCGCGCATGCCGCCCGGCGCAATCTCCACCAGCGCGGCCGCGATGGTTTTCGATACCGGAAAGGTCGAGGAGTCGGTGATGCGCACCGTGCCGCCCGGCGCGACGATCGGCGCCTGCGCCAGCATATGATGAGTGAAGACGCGTTTTGATTTCGGCGCGCCCTTGATGGCGTCCGCGGCCAGACTGCCTGGCACCTTGCCGGCAAAAATATACTCGTCGTCCGGCGAAGGGAGTTTTGCAAAGGAGGAGACCGGCACGCTGAAATTTTTCGCCAGAATTTCGGGCGGAATATGTTTGAACCAGTCTGATAACAGAAAGGTGCTGTCTTCATCGAAGCCGCCGTCGTCAAACGCCAGCAGAAACTCACAGCCGTCTGGCCCCAGCCCCTGAATCGAGTGCGGTATGCCCGGCGGAAAATACCAGAGATCGCCGACGCCGATATCGTCGACGAACCAGCCGCCGTCGGTATCGAAGGCGGTCACGAGCGCCTTGCCGAAGGTCATGTAGGCCCACTCGCCCTCTTTGTGCCAGTGCAGTTCGCGGATGCCGCCCGCATTGAGGCGCATATCGACCCCGGCGATGGTGGTGGAGATGCCCAGCTCGCGCTGCGTCACCTGCCGCGTCCAGCCGCCGCTGCCTTTGCGCACGTGCGCGTCGCTGAAAGAGAAGCGCAGGTTGGGCAGCGTGCCGCTGTCGGTGGCGGGCGGATTGACGATATCAGGGTTTTGCGCCTCACGCGCAGGATCGTGCGGGCCGGGATCGCGCGGCGTGCCTGCGGGCCAGGAGGCGATGGCGTCATGGGCGTGGACCTGGCCTGCCGCCAGAGCTACCGTGCCGCCTGCGGCGAACGCCATAAAGTTCCTTCGGGAAAGCTTGCTCATCTAAACGGTTCCTTATTCCGTGGTTAATCCGGAATATCTATACGCGCAAAGCGAACCGCCGGCGGCAGGCAAGATGTAACAGTCCGCTGAGCTGCGAGTAACCTTAAGTTTATTAATCAATTTCTCGGTGGGAATATTTTTATTTCATTTAACCATGGTTAAAAAAAGGCGTCAGAATCGGCTTCCGGGCGCGCACGAATCGCTAACGGTTGAGGAGATGCATTAATATTGCTGCTTAATAAACCGTTACATCTTTTTAACATTGACGACTGGAAAGCGCGGCTGTTTGCGCAGCCGCGCCGGGTTATCCTCAGGGTTGCGGCGCAGGATGCACCGCGGCCCAGTGATCGGCGATCTGCTGGCGGGTACAGATCCAGACGTCATTATGCTGCTGGATATGGTCGAGGAAGTTTTGCAGCGCTTTGAATTTCCCTGGCCGCCCCAGCAGGCGGCAGTGCATGCCGACCGACATCATTTTCGGCTGGGTTTCGCCCTCTTCATAGAGCACGTCAAAGGTGTCGCGCAGGTAGGTGAAAAACTGCTCGGCGGTATTAAATCCCTGCGGCGTGGCGAAGCGCATATCGTTGCACTCCAGCGTATAGGGGATCACCAGATGCGGCTTTACGGTGCCGTCCTGACAGGTGACCTGCGTCCAGAACGGCAGGTCGTCGCCGTAATAGTCGCTGTCGTAGCTAAAGCCGCCCTGCTCGACCACCAGCCGCCGCGTGTTGGGGCTGTCGCGGCCGGTGTACCAGCCGGTGGGCGCTTTGCCGAACAGATCGGTCAGCACGTCGACCGCCTGCTGCATATGCTGGCGTTCAGTTTTGGCGTCCATTGACTGGTAGTGGATCCAGCGCCAGCCGTGGCTTACTACGTCGTAGTCGGCCTGTTTGATCGCCTCGACGATCTCCGGATGACGCGCCAGCGCCATCGCGACGCCAAACACCGTCAGCGGCAGGCCGCGTTTCTGAAATTCGCGGTGGATGCGCCAGAAGCCGGCGCGCGAGCCATATTCGTAGAGCGAATCCATCGACATATGGCGATCGGGATAGCTGGCCGCCCCGATGATGTCGGAGAGGAACTGCTCGGATCCGGCATCGCCGTGCAGCACGTTGTTCTCTGCGCCCTCTTCATAGTTGAGCACAAACTGTACCGCCACGCGCGCCTTGTTCGGCCAGGCGGCGTGCGGCGGGGTGGCGCCATAGCCGATAAGGTCGCGCGGATAGTTTTTGTTGAAGCTGTACTCTTTCTTCTCTGCACTATCCATTGATTAATTCCTGTTTAATTGCGGCAAGGTTTCGTTAGTTTAGATGCTGAAACGCGCCTGAGAGAGGTTTGGCGATCGGCCAGTCGAGATCGCCATGCTTGCTGGTGCCTAAGCCAAGCGCGACCAGCGCCTCCACCATTTTTACCGCCGCGCTGACGCCGTCGATAACCGGCATCCCCAGCTCGTGCGTCAGCTCGCGCGCCAGCGTCGCCATTCCGCCGCAGCCCAGCACGATAGCGCCGCTGCCATCCTGTTGCTTCGCCTGCAGGCACTGCTGGCGTACCTTCTCCTGCGCCAGCCCCGAGCCATCCTCCAGCGCCAGCACCGGCAGATCGATGGCGTGCAGCGCGGCGCAGTGATGGGTGAAACCGTACTGCTGCAGCAGATGGCGCGCGATGATCAGCGTGCGCGGCAGCGTGGTGACGATGGAAAAGCGCGTCGCCACCAGCGTCGCGGCGTGCATCGCCGCTTCGGCGATGCCGATGACCGGTCCGCTGGCCAGCTCGCGCGCCGCCAGCAGTCCGGGATCGCCGAAGCAGGCGATAACATGGCCGCTGACGCCCTGCGCTTTGCCGCGCCTGACCTGCTCCAGCACGCCGATCGCTGCGATCGCCTCGTCGAAGTGGCCTTCAATCGAGGGTACGCCCTGTGAGGGCGACACGGCGATAATCTCGGTGCCTGGCGCGGCCACCGCACGCGCCGCTGCGCCGATGGTTTCCGTCATCGCCAGGCTGGTGTTTGGATTGATCACCTGGATCAGGGTCATGATGTCACCTCTTTATGACGGGCAAATAACCGTGAGAAGTCGGGCAGCGTTTCGCCGCTGCGTTCGAAGTGCAGGCTGGAGACGATATGGTCGAAGTGGTGCTGCAGCGCCTGGGTCAGCGCGGCGAGGTCGCCCGCGCGCAGGTGGGCCACCAGCCGGTCGTGGTCGTCGCAGCGGCAGCCCTGCTGCCAGGGCGCGCCCCAGGCGGCGATCACCAGCGAGGAGCGCTGTGTCAGGCGCGTGACCAGCTCGGTCAGCACCTGATTGCCCGCGATCGCCTGCAGTTCGATATGGAAAGCAGCGGAGAGACGGATCGCCGCCGCGCCGTCGCGCGCGTCGTGCGCCTGCTGCTCCTGGGCGATGCGCCGTGCGAGTCCCGCCAGATGCGGCGGCTGCAGATGCGCCAGCACGGCGGGCAGATTGGCGCACTCGATCAGCGCTCGGGTGCGGAAAATATCGCGCGCTTCCTCAACGCCGGGCGTGGCCACCTGTGCACCGCGTCTGGGCAACAGCGTCACCATTTGCACCGCGGCGAGGCGCTGCAGGACTTTGCGAATGCCGGTGCGGCTGACGCCGAACACCTCAGCCAGCGCCTCTTCCGGCAGTTTGCTGCCTGGCGGCAGCTGATGCTCCACTATGGCGTTCATCAACGCCTGGTAGATAGGTTCGTCTTTATCCCCGAGATCGGCGGCCAGCGCCTGGCCTGTCTCACTTCTCATACCGGACTCCCTTTACAGGCTGTGTGCCACCATCGTATACGCGAACACTTTTTTTTGTATACAAGATTTCAATTCTGGCCTGGATCCTGCAACAGCTTTTTACGTTGCTATGACCGTTAACCCTCGTGATAAGGAGCAGGTTTCATGCCAAACCCTCAAAAACATGTTTCCGCGTCGGCCGCTGAAGCCCGCGCGCGCTACAGTCCCCGCCTGACCAATGAGGATCTGGCGCCGACGCGCCAGCAGAACTGGACGTGGTACAACATCTTCTCTTTCTGGATGTCGGATGTGCACAGTATGGGGGGCTATGTGGTCGCGGCCAGCTTTTTCACCCTTGGGCTGGCGAGCTGGCAGGTGCTGATTTGCCTGCTGGCGGGGATCTGCATCGTGCAGCTCTGCGCTAATCTGGTGGCGAAGCCAAGCCAGATGGCAGGCGTGCCCTATGCAGTGATCTGTCGCCAGGCGTTCGGCGTCTTCGGCGCCAATATTCCGGCGGTGATCCGCGGGCTGATCGCCTTCGCCTGGTATGGCATTCAGACCTGGCTGGCCGCTAATGCGCTGATGCTGGTACTGCTGAAATTCTTTCCGACGCTGGCATCGATGACCCACGCCAGCTGGCTGGGCCTGTCGCTGCTCGGCTGGTGTTGCTTCGGCGTGATGTGGCTGTTACAGGCAATGGTGTTCTGGCATGGCATGAGCGCTATTAAGCGCTTTATCGACGTTGCGGGTCCCGCCGTCTATGTGGTGATGGTGACGCTGGCGGGCTGGATTGTATACAAGACCGGTTTCGACGGCATCTCTTTTACTCTGGCGAGCAAGTCGCTGAGCGCAGGCGAACAGAGCTGGCAGATGATCACCGCCACCGCGCTGGTGGTTTCCTATTTTTCCGGGCCGCTGCTCAACTTCGGTGACTTCTCGCGCTACGGCAAAAGCATGGGCGAGATTCGCCGTGGCAACCGCTGGGGGCTGCCCTTTAACTTTTTGCTCTTCTCGGTGGTCACGGTGGTGATCGTCTCTGGCACGCAGTCGCTGTTCGGCAAGATGA
The DNA here is from genome assembly GCF_002095575.1 of Pantoea septica. Lineage (GTDB taxonomy): Bacteria > Pseudomonadota > Gammaproteobacteria > Enterobacterales > Enterobacteriaceae > Pantoea > Pantoea septica. The sequence continues at coordinate 19,294 of NZ_MLJJ01000047.1, forward strand.
TTACCGATCCGATCGAAACCGTCAGTATGGTAGGCAACGATGTCGCGGTCGCTATCGGGTTGCTGACCATGATCACCGCCACCATCGGCATTAATATCGTGGCGAACTTCGTCTCGCCGGCGTTCGATTTCTCTAACTGCTCGCCCCAGAAAATCAGCTTCCGCACCGGCGGTATGATTGCCGCCGTTGGTTCGGTGCTGTTGACGCCATGGAACCTGTTTCAGTCGCCCGAGCTGATCCACTATACGCTCGACGTGTTGGGCGCCTTTATCGGGCCGCTGTTTGGCATCCTGCTGGCGGATTTCTATCTAATCAAACGCAGCCGCATCTCCGTCGACGATCTGTTCGACGCGACGCCGCAGGGCCGCTACTGGTATCGCGGCGGCTTTAACCCGAAAGCGATCGCCGCGCTGCTGCCGTCGGTGGTTATCGGCCTGATTATCAGCTTTGTGCCGTCGCTGCATGGGGTCGCCAGCTTTAGCTGGTTCATTGGCGCAGCGCTGGGTGGCGGATGCTATCGTTTTCTGGCGCGTCATGAGCGCGAAGCGGATGCGGCACGCGCTTTTACTGGCGGTGTTGCGATGCAGGAAAAGTAAGGCATGCATAAAACAGACTGGCGCTTAGCGCGCCAGTCTGTCGCACCCTGTCAGAAGTGATATTTAACCCCAACCTGTGCCATCGTATCGCTATATCCGCGGTCGCCTGCCTGGACGCCAACATTTCCCCACATATTGAGCCGCGGTTCAATCTGTCCTTCTACGCCAAGTTTAATTTCGCCCACATTAGCGGTGCCAGCTTGGCTCACCCGGACGTCATCCATTTTGGTGGCGAAGCGGCGCGTGTTATGCAGCCAGCTGAGGGTGACATAGGGTTGAAACTCGCGTTGCTTGCCGTCATCGCGCGCATGGTGGCTTTTAATCCAGGTTTTTACGCCCACCCGTGTCATCCAGTTCCCCTCTCCTTCTCCCTGAATGCGGGTACCGTTGGCTTCCTGATGATTATCTGCGCGCACGCCCATAAAGACGACCTGTGCCTGCGGCTGAATAAACCATTCGTTAAGCGTGCCCTGGCTGCCCAGGAATTGCCCCGTTTTCCACGTATAACCACTCTCTAGCGAAGCGGTAAAACCGTGCGATTTGTAGCTTTCCGTGGTCAGCATCTGACCGCTGACATAATTATTAAACCAGCTATATTGCAGCCAGCTATCCAGCCATGCACCCGTCCCGGCTTCTTTGTTAGCGTACCAGGTGGCATAGCTGCCCACACTGTAGCCTTTCACCGAGCCTTTTGAGTTGTAGCCACTGTTACGATTCACCGTGGTGCTGTCATTCGCGGCATAACCCGCCATAAAGCCCAGGTGCCAACGGTTTTTACTCTCATCCCCCCAGCGGGCGACATCCCCCCCAAGGAGCGTGACGTAGCGGTTGCTTTGGGTTGCCAGCTGCCCGCTGCCATCTTTCCAACGGTTATGGCCGCCAACCTGACGCAGCCATAAACTGGTCACTTCTGGCTGATTTAACCCGACATCAACAAACTGCGGCTCGCCCATGCGATCGTGTAGCGTCATCATAAAGAGGGTGTTTGATGCAGCCAGGTTTGCCGTATAACTGCCACCTTCCGGGCGCACTACAGGCGTTTTTTTCTGCGGCTTTGGTGGCATCGGTTCAGGAACCGGCTGCGGCATCGGTTCAGGTAACGGCTGCGGTATCGGTTCAGGTAACGGCTGCGGTATCGGTTCAGGAGGCGGTAGCTGTGTGGGTTCGCTAGTCAGATACCAGCTTTGGCCCTTTTTAATGACATCATAGTCATAAGCGCCTGCCACGATACGTTCTGATTTGGTAAAGTCGCCAAAAGAGGTGCCGCCAACCGATACAAGCTCAATTCCTTCAACCGTTTGTGCGCCATGCCCACCAAGGTTATTGACCGAGATACGCGTTGTCCCTGCAAGCACATCGCCGCCAATAATCAGTTTATTCGCCGGTGAGGCATCATCGTTCAACAAGCTGTTCATCACCAGCAGGCCACCATCACCAGCATAATTTCCAGTTACGTTTAACGTGTCATATCTGTTGAGGCTGGAAAACTGGATAGTCCCAGAGTTAATCAACTCGCCTACACTTGAGCTGCTGCTGAGACTCCAGCGGCTGCTCTTATCAAGCGTCATTTTTGTCGCGTTGGTCACTCCTCCGGTAAGATTTGAGGCGGAACGGAGGTTTACCAGGACGCGACTTTGAGGGTCGGAAACTATCACGTCACCTTCCAGCACGCTGTTTACCGCATTTAAGGAAACATTCCGATCCGCAGAAGGCCATCTCTTGTCCTCTGCTACTGTCATCAGCTGGCCACTCCCCCCCTTCAGCGTTGAATCCTCTACTTCCAGCGCTAGCGAGGCAGATGACACCCGGATCGCCTGGGCACGCGCAGAGGAAAGCGAGACATTGTTAAGCAATACCTGATTGGTATACCCCACTGCGTCGCCGCCGAAAACATAGAGTCCGCTTGCCCCCTTACCGGCGGTGGAAATTTGGCTATTACTAATATTAAGCGTGCCAAGTCGGCTCATCAGGCCATGTCCAGCCTCTCCAGAGGTGCCTATTTTGACGTCGTTAGCAGTAATGCTTGAGCCAGGATAGGCCACCATTCCACCCGCAAATACGCCATGTGTGGTAATGGTGCTATGGCTAAGTTCGCCTGTCCCCCCTAACGCCGTAAACAGGCCAATCGCATTATTACCCGACGTTGAAACCGTTAGATCCTCTCCCTTGATCCGGCTTTCAGTGTAGATCCCATAGGAATTATCACCCAGGGTCTCAATCAGACTTCTCGTAAGGGTTGCGGGGCCAATTTGTGCGTTAACTCCGTAAGAACGAAAGCCCTGGGTAGAAACGATAGCGTTATCCATCGTCAGGGATGAGTCTTGCGACGATATCCAGATCGCATCACTATAGTTCCCAGAGGTACTAAACTTGCCACCTGTGACTGTAGCCCTGGCTTTATTATCAAGCTGCAGCGCATAAGTCTTATCGCCCGTTGAACTAGCCGTTACATTATGGAGTGTAAGTTCGCTTAAACGGGCCCAGATGGCGGCAGTCTGGGAATCAATAGAAATGGTTCCATCATGGATTTCGGCTATGGCAAGATCACTATCTATATTGCTGGCGTTGCCTGAAACCCACAGCCCCCATGCGTTACCTTTGCTATTAATAGAAAGCCCACTGATATCGGCCTTACTGTTGCCCGATATCTTAACGCCGGTGCCAAAACGGCCGCTGACATCAATTTTTAGCTGGCGAGCGTTAAGCTGACTATTTTCAATCCAGATGCCCCCCCACCGTTACCGGTACTATTCATATAAATATTTTCAGCATTGATAATGCCATTTTTTTTAGCATTGAAAATAAAAGAGTAGTTTTCCCGGTTAACGTAACTGGCATTCTGAAAGTCAGCTTGCGATCCGTTAATGGTAAAGCTTTCATCTCCCAGCGCGTGGGCAGCCGAAGAAAAGTACGCAGGGAAGATATATAACGGGGCCTGTAACAGGACGCCTGCATACCATCTATTAAAACGAAAAGGTTTATTTAAACATCCTTGACTACTGTTATCCATAACAGATTCCTTAAAAGTTACTCCGCTAAAAAAGTCACTTCGCTAAAGACAAAGTGTAATTCCATTATCTCGCTGACAGTTGGCAATGTAGGAAGCATAGCGGCAGAACTCCGCCCGATTTGCGGCTCCCATCTTGCGGCTGGCATTGCGAAAATGCGTACTAATGGTTTTGGGTGAACGATTCAATATTTTTGATATATCAGCACTGTTATACCCCCTGCCAACCAAAATCATTACATCGTTTTCAGTATCTGAAAGCTGGGCATATTCTTTTAGCCCAAACCGCCAGTAAACCTCCTCTCTGTTATTAGCCAGCAAGTGATAGTCTAAATTCGCAATGGCAAGTATTTTTTCTATTTTTATTGAAATATCACTTACAGAGTGCTTTTTAGTTAAAAAAGGAACATGGATAGTTATTTTCTCATAGTGTTGGTTATTTTTATCATTTGCACCGCAAGTGCTATTTTTATTAACAATATGAATTGTTGCCATGTCGTTTCTGAAGATAATGTCAGCATCATCCTCGTTGTTTTCTTCAGAAGGTATTAAAAAGCAGAGCTTTTGGTTTTCACCAACATGATTTGATATCAATGTGCTCAGCCCTTTTCTGTGATAGAAATTATAATCTACTAACAATACTTTTAGCATAATTCTCACCCATGTGTAGTAAGTACTGCCGTTCTCTGCTGGGTTTGAGTGCGGCGATTCTATCGGTCTGAACAGCCCACGCTATATGGGCAGAAACTATCTGCTCAAGCATGCGTAAAGATTAATGTATTAAAGCATCTGTAAGGGGAGCCGCATCCTTTGCGACAACTCGCTTTCCTACCTTTATAAAGAATACGGTCACAACATTACAAGAATTAAGGCGCTATGGAAATTATCATTAGTACCCCCTACTGCAGAACCTGCAGACAACAAAAAAAACAAAATACTAAAAAAATAAAAAATGCAGAAATTAAAACCATAAAAACCATAAAAACCATAAAAACAAGATATAATATCAAAATGAAACACAAGAACGCGCTCATGGAATTCTCAAATTGGAATAAATTAAGAGGGGCAGTCTGAAAATAGTTCTGACCGCCCCTCCAAAAAAAGAACCCAAGTTAAATACAAGTTAATAAAAAGCCAGTTCTTTAACAAACCTGATCTTCTTATTCTAATTTCAGATCCACCTTTTCAGCCTCAAAATCATATCGGCCAGTCATGCATAAATCGATGGGCCTGGGAAACCAATGTATCAATCCTCTGATTTCAAAATGCAATATCGCGTGTTTAGTAAATACATCGTTTTCTTGTAGAGAGCAAACCACTAATGATTCGGGTATAATTCTTGGCTCATAACAGAGTATCGTTTCACGTAATTTATTTTCGATAAGATTCCAGCTACGATGATTCTCCTGAGCACCTATCAGGCCAGAGATCCCATAATTCAGCACTGAAGTCAGGACCTGCCTATGATGCTCCTTGTCCAATACCTCATTAATATTAGTATGATTAATTAAATCAATAATATCTTTCTGAACAATACTGCGCATTTTTTTGGCATCCACCGCCACAGCGCGATCGTGAGGACTCCTTGGTTCTTCATCCTGGAGTCGGTCAAGCAGAGTCGGAGGATACAGGCGCGTAATTTCTGAGGCATTACTCGAAAACAACATCATCAATCTCCATAATTGATAGCTCACTGGTATCCGTAATGATGACTTTTCTACCGCAACCGACAGAAAGCGAGTCAGATAGCTGTAACCACTCTGTTTTAGCCCCCAACTTGATCTCCTGTGAATCGTCTTTATTCAGGGGATATCGCGCAGGGATATAACCGTGAAACTGCTCACCTTCCGTAGTAATGGTGGCTGGCAGCCAGAGAAGATCCAGAAGCTTTTCAGGTTTTAAAACGCTTAGTTTATGAATGGCGGAAAAAGGCAGCCATCGGTAGCCTCCAGCGCAAATGAATTCACAGATCGGCCCAAGCCGACTGTCGCTATCGGCTATCCATGAGAAGTCTCCTAGCGTCCCACTACTTCCCGCGCTTTCGGGTGCCATTTCGAACGCCTCGTCACGACGCGCCGCAGACTGTTCACTCCTTCCCTGATAGTGATCGTTATTAGCCTCATGCAGTTTAATAGCCCACGCGGGTAAGTCACCTTTAAGAGATACAGGCTGGCGCTCTCCGGTTAAAATCTGCAGACGCTGAACTTCGCTAAAAACCAGATTTTTATAAAGTTCAGTTTGTTTTTTACGTTCTTCATCCATAAGCACCAGCGTCTGAAGCTGGACAAGTGCTTTATTCCACGCACCCTCAAGGCAGTACAACTTAAAAAGAAGCTCTCTGGTCCTGATATCCTGCGGATGATTTTTCACCTGACCCAGCGTTTTTTTTAGAAGCTCACTTAGCGTTGAATTTTTAAGCGCATCAGTAAGAGAATTAAACTCCTGCATTTCCAATCCTTATTTTAATAAAAAGAATCCAGACCCACTTTATAGAAGTCCTGGAAAACCAGCTCCGGTACTTTATCTTTATTTTTCGCAACGATGTGTTCGGGAGAAAGGGCATGTAGCAAATCGACTTTCTCTTCTTCCATAAAGAGTTCATACCATTCTTCACTTCTTTCCAGGTCAGCCCATACTTTTTCCATCAAAAATTCAGTAGCGATAATACACTCTGTAAGAGATTTGTCTTTAAATATCTCTCTACTACTATCAAAACGGTGATCCGTTTTTAATATACGATTTTCATGATGGGTAGAGTCGCTGTATCCTCCGTCATCCAGTTCTTGCCAGATAAGGAAGCGTTTATATTCCAGCTCCAGTGTTTTTAAAACGTCATCGCCTTGCTCCTGCGCCAGAATCACATCATTAAAATAGCGGAGATCGTTAATATAGTTTCCGCCTTTTGGAAGAATTTCCTCAACATTGAGTAACCGGCTACTTGTCTGGCTGTCCCTATATAAACAGAGCAGTTGATTTAACGAAAGCGCCTCTTCACCGCCTTCATCCTTGTTTGTGATAAGTAGCTTAAAATGCCCAGCCTGTAATGAAGTCGCTTCCTGCAAAGAACAAGCGTGGCCATACGCGACTTCAGCGCCATCCATCAGGCAAATCGCACTCACGCACAGATTAACCATAACGAGTCGGGACCTATGCCAGTAAAAAACGATGCTGTCATGGCCCAGGTGGGCATCATGCGCATCAATTGCACCGCTAACGATATCTAATGTCAGGGCATTATCTATCGTCCGTTTTTTACTGATTTTGAGCGGCTGACGTGACACAGGCCATTCAAACTGAACGATCACGTTTTATCCACCTATATAAACATCACCGGAGCCGGTTACAACCACTGCGCCACAGCCAGTAATATCACCCAAGCGCGCTGCTGGTGAACCATTAATGAATACCGTTCCCGATCCCGTTACCATTGGCGCAGCACCATGTCCAATGGCGCAGGGTGCGACACTGCCACCCGCTATCGCAGCGTTACTACCATTGATATAAACATCACCGGAACCAGAACAAAGTACGCCCCCATGAGCGGTTGCATCGCCTACGCGTGCTGCATTTTGCATTTTTATCACTCCTCAACAGAATAAAAGGCGACGGCGAAAATTTCGCCGTCTGGTTCAATCATTTCCCTTAAGGATCCGGGTAAATGGTTGGATTTGGCTCTTTCGTTGGCGTCGGCGTTTCGGTTGGCGTCGGCGTCGGCGTTTCGGTCGGCGTCGGCGTCGGCGTTTCGGTCGGCGTCGGCGTCGGCG
>NZ_MLJJ01000048.1 GCF_002095575.1 Pantoea septica
GGGCAGTATGAGCCGTCGCGGTAACTGTCATGACAACGCAGTCGCAGAAAGTTTTTTCCAGCTACTGAAACGTGAACGGATAAAGAAAAAGATCTACGGAACGCGAGAAGAAGCCCGCGGTGATATTTTTGATTACATAGAAATGTTTTATAACAGTAAGCGTCGGCATGGTTCGAGTGATCATATGCTACCAACTGAATACGAAAACCAATATTATCAGCGGCTCGGAAGTGTCTAGATTATCTGTGGCGATTCAATTTTTGGTTTCCTGCATGGTTTCTGCAGGTTAAAATTTACTTCATAACAGAGGTTATTATGAGTGTTTACATCATCGCGTCATTAACTGCTGACCCTAAAGCTATCAAAAGTATTGAACCAGTTTTGAAAGAACTGATAAATAAAAGTCGATTAGAAAATGGGTGTGTTCGTTATGATGCTTTTCTCGGTGAGAAAAGCGTAACTTTTGTTGAAGAGTGGACATCGGTTGATGCTCTGAACCAGCATGAGAAAACCATTCATTTCCAGGCGCTTGTCCTTGAAATTGAAAAAAATAACATGGGCATCGAGGTAAATTTCGTTCAGTCGTTGATGTAATTTACTGAAATGAAATGGCGTAAGCCAGTTCGTACTTAGTGAAGTCTATTTCAGATCGCTGATCTGTAATGAACTTCATCATCTACTCTGAATGGCTTTGTTGAATAAATCGAACTTTTGCTTTGCCACGGAACGGTCTGCGTTGTCGGGAAGATGCGTGATCTGCTCCTTCAGCTCAGCAAAAGTTCGATTTATTCAACAAAACCGGGTTGATATTCAAGCGAAGCAGCGTTGAGGAGCGCAGCCTATTAAAAAGACTAAACGTGGGTGAGCCAACCGGTTAAGCCCTGAGCAATCGGCACAAGGCTTTCTGTAAGAGCTGTCCACGCCTTCAGGGTTTGAGGACCACTTTCGTCCAGCCGGGGGTACGGCTGTCGAAATTTTTATAGCCTTCAGGCGCTTCGTCCAGGCTCAGACGATGCGAAATAATCTGGCCAGGGCTGGCTTTGCCATGGTGAATCAGTCGTGCAAGCTGTCGGTTGTAGGCCTTCACGTTTGCCTGTCCGGTGCGGATTGACTGGCCCTTGAACCAGAAACTGCCAAAATCGAAAGGCATCTTGCCTTCTTTAGCCAGATCGGTTGCAGCAGAGGGATCCTGCGGGACAAATACGCCAACCACGCCGATTCCGCCCGTGGCTTTAGTTGACGCGACAAGGCTGTTCATGGTTGCACTGTTATCTTCATGACCATGCTTATTACAGCACTGGTATCCCACGCATTCACACCCGCAGTCGGTGCCCCTGCCGTCGGTCAGATCCAGTATTTTCTGTACGGCCTCATCTCCGGCAGCATGAACGGGTGTTGCACCAAGTTGCTCGGCGAGGGCAAGACGGTCACTGTGGGTATCCACAACAAACACCTGCGATGCGCCTTTTATCAGCGCTGAGTGAGCCGCCATCAACCCAACCGGACCCGCCCCATAAATAGCGACGCTTTCGCCCGCTCGCAATCCCGCCAGTTCGGTCGCGTGCCAGCCTGTCGGAAAGATGTCAGAGAGCATCACATAATCATCCTCTTTTTCTGAGGCATCCTCCGGCAGCACCAGACAATTGAAATCGGCAAAGGGGACCCGCAGCAGTTCTGCCTGCCCGCCGTCCCATGGGCCCATTTCAGCAAAACCATAGGCGGCGCCAGCGCTTCCCGGATTAGCCGTCAGGCAAAAACCGGTCAAGCCTTTTTCGCAATTTTCACAGAAGCCGCAGCCGATGTTAAACGGCATACAGACGCGGTCTCCCACCTTGACACGCTCAACGCCTTTGCCGACTTCAACGACCTCTCCCATGTTTTCATGGCCGAAAATGCGCCCTTCTTCAAAACTGGTGCGGCCTTCGTACATGTGCAGATCCGAACCACAGATATTCGTGGTAGTAATGCGGATAAGCGCGTCACCGGGGCGCTCAATTTTTGCGTCAGGAACATTTTTTACCGTTACGTTGAACGGGCCGTTATAGATGATTGCTCTCATAATTACCCCTCTGGATTGAAACGATTAAAAATAATCATGCTGCTTTTAAATCTCGTTGCGCTTATTTTTTCCACGCAAGATAAGAGCATTTTAAATGTAGCATAAATTTTTAACATGGCTCACTTTATACCGATGCGCTTGCGTGTAATTTATTATGACCTACAATTAAGTGGGGCTGATCGAGCCGATTGAACCTGCACTCCATGCGGGCAACCTGGTTATGAATCGCCGCGTACTGGCGGGCTCTCTGATCGGTGGCATTGCGGAAACCCAGGAAGTTCTGGAATTTTGCGCCGAGCACAGCATCAGCTGCGATATTGAAATGCTTGATATATCGTGTTGAGGCCAACGCCCATAATGCGGGCGGTTGCCCGGCATCCAACGCCATTCATGGCCATATCAATGATTTTCTGGTGCTTACCGGGTTGAGAGGCGGTGTATGTGAACTGTAACTGCCATGTTTTACGGCAGTGAGAGCAGAGATAGCGCTGATGTCCGGCAGTACTTTTACCGTTACGCACCACCCCGCCAGTAGCTGAACAGGAGGGACAGCTGATATAAACAGAAGCCACTGGAGCACCTCAAAAACACCATCATACACTAAATCAGTAAGTTGGCAGCATCACCCGATTCTCGTTATACCAGCGTATGTACCTGTCCAGGAAGCACATAAAATCTTCCAGCGTTGTGCCCGCCCAGTTTCTGCCATAGTACATTTCATTTTTGACCCGCCCGAAGAAGCCTTCACACGCCGCATTATCCGACGAGCAACCTTTGCGCGACATGGACCTTATAAGACCCGATGCGTTGATACGATCCAGCCATCCCGGCCAACGACAATGGCTGCCTCTGTCGCTGTGTATCACCGGCCTTTCATGTTCTCTGAGCGTATCGATCGCATCATCCAGCATGGCATTCACCAGTTTTGCATCTGGCCGTGTTCCTATGGTCCAGCTCACCACTTTGCCATCAAAACAGTCGATGACTGGCGACAGATAAACCTTGCCGGCCGGAAGCTGGAACTCGGTTATATCTGTCAGCCACTTCTCATTTGGCCTGCATGAGCGAAAGTTTCTGGCGACAAGATTTTCAGGTGCCTGGCCGATTTCTCCGCAGTAAGCGCTGAAACGGCGACGCCCTGCACGCTTAACTATCAGCTGTTCTTCAGCCATAAGCCTGCGGACAACCTTTTCTGAGATGTACGTGTTGTTTTTATGGAGCATCGCGTGGAGACGCCGGTAACCATAGCATCGGTAATTTCCCTCAAAGATCTTTGCCAGGGTTATGCGTATTTCCGCGTACTTGTCATGCAGACGAAGGTCCGCTTTGTGATAAAAATAGCAACTTCGTGCGAGCTGCAGAGCACTGAGCAGTTCAGCAACTGGATAGCTTTCCTTAAGGGCATCAACGAGTTGGGTTTTTTCCCTGTTCTTCAGGGTCAGGACGCTGATGCCCATGTCTTTTTTTATCAGTTCATTCGCTTTTGTCAGGATATCACGTTCAAGTTGTAGCTGATGAACCTGCTGTTTCAGCTGCATTATTTCATCGTGCAGTGCATCCTGCTGCTTATCCGGAGGAGCTGGTTTTCGTTTACGCATGGATTGATAAGCCTCATCGTCGATCAGGTCTTTCTTCCATTTGTACAGGACCGGAACGCTGATACCTATCTTTTGTGCAACTTTAAGGGCTGTTCCACGGCGGGTGCAGAGCTCACGGGCAGCCTGAGTTCTTTCTTCCTGGCTGAAGCATTTATGTGTGTTGGAGCGAATAATCAGGGGCCGCCGTCCCGGATAAATCTCTTCGATCCAGCTCTTGAGCACTTCGTTGCTGGGATAGCCAAAAGCGCGGCGCGTATAGGCCAGGCAACCGCCATGCGTAAGGTAATGCTCAACCGCAGCGACTTTCTGCGCGTGTGAATAGCGTTTTCTGGGTTTTAATTCCCTAGGTAAGTCGCCGTATTCCTCAAAAATCCGAACCCACCGCCCAAGCTGTTTAACGGAAGGATAGCCCAACTCCCTGACAACAACTGTCAGCCTTTTTCCATATCTGAAATAAAGCTCCACAGCCCGGATACGATCTTCATATGAGTGCATGAATTATCTCCTGAAGGTCCAGGAAATCGTCCGCACCTCCGTAGCTCAGCAGCGCTCTCCCGCAGATGCCAGCCAAGTGTCCATCATATCAAGGCGGTCATTTCCCCAGAACAGTTTGCCATCGGCAAACACTGTTGGCGCACCAAATACTCCGCGAGCGATAGCTTCTTCAGTGTTCGAGACTATGGCTAGCTTCCGGGCTTCATCGCCGATGGATGAGATGCACGCATTCTTATCCAGCCCTACTGAACTGGCTAAGTCGCCTAAGATGGCAACATCGCTAATATCCAGACTTTGTGACCAATACGCCTGCATCACCTTGAAGGCGAATGCTTCTCCCTGCCCCTCTTCAACTGCATACAGGGTTGCCCGCAGCGCACGTGAGGGCCGCAATGGGAACTGAGGATGATAACTCAGTGGCAGCCGGCGAATGCGCGCCCAGTCCTGCATATCTTGTTTGAACCAGTTTACAAATGCTGGCGAGGCATCCAACGGTCTACGTCCACCTATGCGGTCAATCAAATTAGCCAGATGGAAGGGACGTAGTACTATCATTCTTCCGTACGCAGCGGCAATTTCTCTTAGACGGGGGAAGGCGAGGTAGCACCATGGGCTGTGAAAATCAAAGAAAAACTCCAGCGGAGCTCCCTCTGGCAGTTTACCATCAGCACGTTCAAAACGGCTGAGCGGCGCTATAGCACGTTCATGCTTACCGCTCATGATCAATGCTCCCGCTTGATGCGCCTGTACGAAAAACTGCAACCTTTTCTCGTCTGCGCTAATTAACGTCGCTGTACAGCGAACCTCCTTATAAGGCCAAGCGGGTTTATGATGATGTACCTCGACATGGGTTCCCACGCTCACCCAGCCGGACGGTAAGTCTTTTGCTACAGCATCGGCACTGGTCTCCTCCAATAGAGCGATCAACGCTGGTGTCGACACCACTTTCACACCCGCGTTGCCAATTGCAGCTGCTGTTTGCTGCGGCCCAGGCGTGAAGACGCATGTATGTGGATAGCCTGTCACACTCATTTTCATAAAAGCTCCTTCAGCTGCCCATCAAGGGCTGCGGTTTTCAACATGCGCTTGAGGATCTTCCCGCTTGACGTCATCGGCCATTCTACGATGGTAAAGACCCGTGCAGGATGTTTAAAACCAGCTATTTTTCCAACACAGGCTTTTCTTATTTCATCTTTGGATAACGGCTGGGTGGACTCAATAGCGGCGGCTACCACCTCGCCGTAAAATTTATCGGGTAGAGCGAAGACTGCAACTTCAGTGATCGACGGATGCTCACGCAGCAGATTTTCTATCTCTACAGGATAGATATTTTCACCACCGCGAATGATCATATCGCGCAGGCGTCCTCCTACCAGTTCGATCCTACCATCGGTGTTTAGCCGACCGAGATCGCCGGTATTCATCCAGCCTTGAGGATCGATGCAGCGAGCCGTTTCCTCCGCATCTCGATGATACCCCAACATGACCATTGGCCCACGAACCTGTAGCTGGCCGATTTCCCCGGGGGGGAGTACCACTCCGGTATTCGGATCGCAGACCTGCACTTCAACTCCATGTAGGGGCAAGCCAGCGGTGGTAAAGCGCTGGGGACTTTGCCAGTAATCTAACGCTATCAATGTGCTGGCTTCCGTCTGCCCGTAAACCTGCACCAACCCATTAATAGGAAACGCCCGCGCGCACTGTTCCAGAAGTCTCGGATCGCAGTCCGCACCACCGCAGGTACCGGTACGCAAAGACGAGAGATCGAAATATGGTCTGTCCGGATGCTCTAACATCGCTAAGTAGGACGTGGGGACTCCCGTCAGAACTGTACAGCGCTCCCGTTCTATCAGCGACAGCATTTGTCCGGCATCGAAAGCGCGCATACCCAAATATGTCGCACCAGCAGTCAGGCAAGCCAGAATATTCATGATGCAACCTGCACAGTGGAAGAGCGGAATAATGGATGTCCAGCGATCCATCTCCGTCACCTCCAGCCGCTGCACGGTGCCCCAGGCATTCATCATTATCCCTTCCATACAGAGTTCTGCGCCTTTAGGCCGTCCAGTAGTACCAGAAGTATATTGGATACTAGCCAACTCTCTGGGGGACCATACCCACTCCGTCAGTTCAGCCAAAACGGGTTGGCGCATTACCGCTTCATATTCCTTATCATCGAAGTTAATAATGTCTCTTAGGCTAGGGAGTTGAGGATGAATCGCTCGTACCATGGTTAAATATTCGCTGGAGCGAAAACGTTCGGACAGCAAGATGGCAACCACCTGGCTGTGATCGAGAACGTGGCGTAAATCATTATCACGGAAATGAGTATTAACAGGCACCAGTATCGCACCTACGGCCGAAATTGCAATCTGGGCAACTGGCCACTCAATGCGATTTTCTGCCAACAGAGCCACCGGGTCACCCGCTTTTACACCACGACGACTTAGCTCTAACGCCAACTTGTCGACACTATCAAGCCAGCCTCTGAAGGTCATTCGTTTATTACCAGCATCAAACACCAGCGCTTCTTTATCAGGCCATTTTTCTGCATAATTACGCAGTAAACGGTATGGAGTATTAAGCGACGTTTTTTCGGAAAATAGATCAACAATATATTTCATGTATGGATCCTTTACTTGGGGTTATTATTGTTGCCGTTAATCAGTAGCCCTGTATTTCCATAGAAGCGGGGGGCATTTTTCTGCTATAAATGTAATACACTATGCCGGTGCCAATCAGGCCAACTAACCAAGAGATATCTGCGCCATCTAACAAGCCTGCAATCGGACCAGTGTAAATACTGCTGGAAACAAAAGGAAGCTCAATTAATAAGCCAATGAAATAAATAGAAATTACACTCCAGTTCCAGCGGCCATATATTCCTTGTGGATCGTTTAATGCTTGCAGGTCGCATTTAGAACGATGCCCCCACTGCCAGTCAGCCAGACAAATTGCACTCCAAGGAGAAATAAAGGTCAGTAGAAATAATAAAAAAGAAGAAAAAGCGTGAATGAAGCTTCCCGAGCCCCATAACGCAATGGAGACAGCTAACAAAATCATGGCTGATACATAAATAAATCGATGACCGACAGACACGGTTGCTTTTCCTCTGAAACCATTCACCAGCGTCGCACTCGACATATAACTGCTATACGCATTCAATGTCATCATGGTTATCTTGCCGAAGCCAACGACAAAGTAAAGCACAGATGCGACGAGACCGGATGACCCCAGATTTACTACGAATTCTACTTCATGTCCGGTAAATGCCACTCCGGCAATAGCGGCGGAAAAAACGCCAAATGTCATGGCTGCCTGAGAACCCAGCGTTGTTCCAGAGGCGGCGGCAAAGAACACTTTCAGTTTTGATGTATCCGTAGGGAGGTAACGTGAATAATCTCCGACATAGGGGCCATAAGCAATTTGCCAGGCCGCCGCCAGTGAAATGGAAAGGATAAACTGGTTAGGAATAAACTTTCTATGTTCTAGAAGACTGCTAATATTATGGCCAGCTAATAATGCAAAGAACATATAAAAAAATGCAATGATGCCGACCACACTCGCGATCCGTGCTAAAGAATGTATGGCGCGGTAGCCTAAGCTGGCAACCAAGATCGTGATGACACCGAATAAAACGATACCCTGCCATTCTGCGGCATTCAAAATTTTTGCCACAGCCTGTCCTGCCAGCAAGGTGCCTCCAGCAGAGAACCCTATATATAAAAAACTTACCAGTAAAAGAGGAATGACCGCGCCATAAACACCAAATTGCATACGGCTTCGAATCATTTGGGGCAGTCCTGTAGCTGGCCCTTGTATGGCCTGTAGCCCCATTATGATGCTGCCTAATATCTGACCTATAAATAAACCGATTAATGACCAGAAAACATCGCCGCCTAATACAACGGCCAACGCGCCGGTCACAATAGCGGTAATATTAAGGTTAACCCCTAGCCATAATGTAAACTGTCCCATAGCGCTGCCGAAGCGCTCATTATCAGGAACAAAATCGATTGACCGTCTTTCTATAACCGTGTGCTTTACAGTGCTAGCGGAATGTTTCATAGATGAACCCTTTGAATATTACAAGCATATAATCTGAACGGTACGTTGCCTGCTAGCTACATTTCCTCGTTCTGCTATAGGCCGCCTGCTGTCATCAACATGAAGGCTTTAACCTCTGCCTTTCTGCGATTCAGTCTTTAATACCCGTTTTTTTGCAGTGCCCCGATAAATTCGGGTGCCGTTGCCCTGTCGATAAACGTGTTATGACGACATACGCCACTACTCCTCATGGGATAAATTTCATATCATTGATTCGAATACCTCAGAAATTAACTACTTTCAGATATTAATTAAGCATGACGTAGTATCATCTTCGGTCGTGATGTATTTTTTCCTCCGCCTGAAGTACTCGGCATTCCCGGGTTCTGGTTATAAACCACCACTAAGTCAGAGCCATCATGTTTAATTCTGTGACTGAAGGTGCTCATCGTAATAACGCCCCTTTACTTTGGTTGTTGGATTTTTCTCATAAAGTATAAGCTGTAAGAAAGATTTAATGTACAGACCTGCATATACAACATGCATTAGACATGCCACTATCTCGCGGCAAAATATAACGAATTGAAGTTACAGTGGTTATTTTTTCTCGGCTGGTTTTAACAGAGAGGTTCTTTGTAAAAAATCCTCAAAGAAATCAATTGTTGATAAAATGCAAGCATGACATGCCCCATTACAGGGATAAACACTTAACATTTGCACCACAATTGGGACTTTGTTGAATAAATCAGATTCCGGGCGAGCGTCCCTGTAGATGACCGCATATTCAGGCAATACGCACCCTTTCCGGCATACCTGCCTTCGTCATTTTGTTCAGCGCTCGCACTATGGCCATGGCCTCTTCAACCTGACCATCGTAGTCACGCAGCGTCAGTGAACCTCCGGACAGCGGTTTTACCCGGTACATCGCCGTTTACGCTATCGAGCGACGGTTGTAATCTGTTGTCCATCTCCACCACGCATTACTCCCGCTCAGCCGCTGATTCGCAACAGCACGGTTACGGTCTGCGCACTCTCCAGGCCAGTAACCCGCACCTTTTCGGGGCGGGATGAGCGCATTGATTTTCTTGCGCCGCAGTTCATCATGGCATAGCCGGGTGTCGTAAGCTCCGTCTGCTGCCGCTGACCTGATTTTTCGGTATGGCTGCCGGATAAGGCCCGGGAAGGCTTCTGAGTCCGTTACATTGTTCAGCGACAGGTCCGCACAAATGATTTCATGTGTTTTGCTGTCAACGGACAGATGCAACTTCCGCCAGATTCGACGGCGTTCTTTGCCGTGTTTTTTGACTTTCCGTTCGCCTTCACCAAAGACCTTCAGCCCGGTCGAATCAATCACCAGATGCGCGATTTCGCCCCGTGTAGGCGCTTTGAAACTGACATTAACCGACTTTGCCCGCTTGCTGACGCTGGTGTAATCCGGGCAGCGCAACGGAACATCCATCAGGGCAAAAATGGAATCAATAAAACCCTGCGCAGCCCGCAGGGTCAGCCGGAATACGCGTTTGAGGACCAGGACAGTGGTGATAGCAAGGTCAGAATAACGCTGAGGTCTTCCTCGTGATGAAGGTGTCGCAGATTCGTACCAGGCCTTAATGACCTCATCATCCAGCCAGAAAGTGAGGGACCACGGTTGATGAGGGCTTTGTTGTAGGTGGGTCAGTTGGTGATTTTGAACTTTTGCTTTGCCACGGAACGGTCTGTGTTGTCGGGAGGATGCGTGATCTGATCCTTCCATTCAGCAAAAGTTCGATTTATTCAACAAAGCCCCACTAATGTTTTATTTACACTCTGATTTTCCTAACTCCATAAATTTATGCTTAATTAAAGAAGGTAATCCCCACTCTCATCAAGACCTCCATTCCAGGCGTATTTCTCTTGATTATGTAACTATTTTTTTATCTGCCTATCCCCCTCGCCAACACCTACCATTACCGGATAATTTTAAATAAGACTAACTTTATGTTGTTGGCGTTTTATGAACTGGGATTTGCTCTCACTCACCTACAGATCATAAGCTCATCCTATAATACTAACCTTATATAATAAGTTTTATATAAGGCCAGACAAAAGCTAGGAATCCCTGTATCATAAGGATCCAGGCCGGATCCTGGCCTTTATAGCCATTTATACGCAACGGTGAGTCCTCAAGGTTGTCCTGCCGATCGGGGACTCAGCGCAGGCGGTTAAAACTCCGGCAGCGCTACGTAAAATCTGACGGTCATCTGCCCTGCTCTTTCCTCAGAATTCACGTAGCGCTGCGGTCTGATAAACGGACAAAAACTGAACAAACATGAACGAATTCTCCGGTTTTACCGGTGTGGCCCTCAGCGGTGCCGCCGGTGACGATCTTACAGCAAAGCTGACCGCGTTCGTCAGGCACCGCGAGGCCTTTTCACCCAACACGTGGCGCCAGCTGCTCAGCGTGATGCGGATCTGCTGGCGCTGGTCGCAGGAAAACCATCGCTCTTTTTTGCCCATGCTGCCTGAAGACATGCAGGACTACCTGTTTCACCTGCAGGCCACTGGCCGCTCAACCTCGACCATTTCGGTGCATGCGGCGCTCATGTCAATGTTACACCGTAACGCCGGACTGGTCCCACCGACCGTATCTCCTGACGTTGTGCGTGCTAAAAAGAAAATAAACCGTACGGCCGTCGTCTCCGGCGAGCGTATTGGGCAGGCGGTCCCTTTCTGCCGGCCTGATCTGAACCGCCTCGATAAACTCTGGAAGCACTCTCCCCGGCTCCAGCATCTGCGGGATCTGGCTTTCATGCACGTGGCGTACAGCACATTGCTGCGTATGAGTGAGTTATCCCGCCTTCGCGTACGCGATATCACGCGCGCGGCCGACGGGCGAATCATCCTCGACGTGGGCTGGACCAAAACCATCCTTCAGTCAGGCGGTATCGTGAAGGCGCTCAGCGCGCGATCTTCTGAGCGGCTGATGGAGTGGATATCCGCGTCGGGTCTGGCAGACGAACCCGACGCCATCCTGTTTTGTCCCGTTCACCGGTCAAACAAAATCACCACTTTCACGACGGCGCCCATGAGTGCGCCCTGTCTGGAAGATATCTGGCGCCGCGCCAGACGGCAGGCAGGCGATGCCCCCCGTGTGAAAACTAATAAAGGACGATATTCCAGCTGGAGTGGCCACAGCGCGCGCGTTGGTGCCGCGCAGGATATGGCCAGAAAGGGTATATCGATCGCACAAATCATGCAGGAGGGCACCTGGACGCAGACCCAGACGGTAATGCGGTACATCAGAATGGTTGAGGCACATAAAGGGGCCATGATCGGGCTGATGGAAGAGGACAGCTGATACACCCGATCCTGCTTAATCAATAACCTGGCTGAGTGCGATTATTCCCGGAGAAGTTCTACATACCGTCGGTATTCGTAACTCCGGTGACGGGATCTGCCGGACGTTTCAACCAGTACCCCTCCCTCTTCAGGTCTTTTCACTGCCGTGTTTGCTGTCGGGTAAGTCCCATCCAGCAACTCAACGGTCAGCTTTGGCATTGTCGGTAAGAACTCGTACAGGCGGATGCTTTGCACAGATGTCGACTTCAGGGAAAGCATACGCTTTCTGTCATCCGCAAAGAGGGTCGCTATTCTGATTATGCCCTGTTGCGCCTCCTCGGCTGAATAAGTGACTGCTTCTAGGAAGAAGGCAATCCACTGCTCCCAGTTTCCGTTCGTCCTGATATCCGTAAGACACTGATAGTAGTATCTCGGGTGCTGCTTAAGGTAGCCAAAGACATACAGCAGAGGTTCATTCAGTAGCTTCCATTCTTCCAGCAACATGGCTATCAGGAGACGCCCTATTCGTCCGTTACCGTCAAGGAACGGGTGAATAGTTTCAAACTGAGCGTGTACGAGCGCAATCCTGACAAGCGGCGGCAGAGTATGGTCCGGTGCGTGAATGAACTTTTCGAGGTCAGACAGCAGGCTCCCCACTTCGTCTGGCGGCGGAGGTGCATAAGAGGCATTTCCCGGTCTCGTTCCGCCAATCCAGTTCTGCGTGGTTCTTACTTCCCCAGGCTGTTTCGCCGCACCACTGGCACCGGATAAAAGCACCTGGTGCGCATTTTTCAGCAGGCGAACGCAAACCGGCAGGCGAGAGGGAGAGTTCATCTCATCATGTACGAACTTATAGGCCCGCAGGTAGTTAGTGACCTCTTCAACATCATCAACATTCGTGACGGAAAGTCCTGCCTCTTTGTCGAAGATACCTGTCAGAGTTGCCTGTGTGCCTTCCAGTTGCGAGGTTAGCAGTGCTTCCTTTCGAATTCCGCTGTAGACCAGCCATTCACTTGAAGATACCAGTCCTGACATGCCAGACAGTCTGGCCAGTGATTTTTCTGCCTTTTCATTCAGCTCATTAAAAGACGCCGGGTCCAGTTCCGGAGAGGCAGGAGGTAAGGGCGCCGGCAGAAATGCACTGACCGTCGTATCATAACTGGTGGTTCTGATGATCTGACCGGAAGCACACTTCAGAAAAATCCTTTCACTGAGAACAACGTTATTAAAAGAATTTTTAATTCTGCCAAATCTTATTAAAGGGTTCTTTAATAAGGGGCACCATTTAAAATTTTTTCCTGTCAGCTAACACCAATACCCGTCAGAACGGTTTCATATTCATCCGCCGTAGACTGAGCGCACAGGTTTTCAGGGTAAAACGCGTTCCAGTGCAGGCTGTGCCATGGACCCATTAAAGCTGGTGAATTGATGGGACTGAAGGAATCTGATGGCAGGCCTCTTTATACTGAAAAGTTGCATGAGCTGAACGCTGCGCTTATGAGCAGGAATGTCTCTGCGCTACTGGTAGAATGGCCGTAAGGCGCGGCCGGATAGATAAAGATGGCAGACGATAACATGACATAACGGAGAACGTAATGGCGGTCGATAAAAACGGATTCATCTCCCAGCCTGATTTCAGCGGATTTCAGCCAGCCTTTTCTCCGCTGGTCAGCGATGTGATTCAGAGACTGAACGCGGCGTTGCCAGACCTGATACACAGCGTTTATGTTTACGGGAGCCTTGTCGACGGCTCTGCGGTCGAAACGCTGTCCGACCTCGACCTTACCGTCATATACCGCCGTGAACCGGATGCAGACGAAGTTGCACAGACAGATACCATCAGGTCCGAACTTGAACAGGATTATCCGGTTGTCAGTAAAATTGACATCGATCCGGGCGTGCTTGAAGACGTGATGCTGTCGGATAGCGTAAATCTATGGGGCTACTGGCTGAAGCACCACTGCGTGTGCGTGTACGGTGAAGATCTGCGGACTCGCTTTGAACCTTTCAGGCCTTCCCGAGACATCGCCGTTGCCGTTAACGGAGATTTTCTCACCGTACTGAATGGCTACGTGGCCCTGATGAAACCCACACTGGAACCAGCGCAGCGTCATGGCCTGCAGCGGGCGGCTGCACGTAAGGCGATTCGTTCGACAAATATACTGAGAGAAGAGAACGATCATGACTGGCCGGTTTCCCTGAAGGAGCTGGGTGAAAAATTTAATGACAGGTATCCGGCTCTGACCGAGGAGATGGACTATCTGCTGAGCATCAGTTACCGTCCCCGTGGCGACATAATGGCATTCGCCAGCAGGATCACGACATTTGCCTACTGGCTTAATGCAGAATTTCACACGCGCCAGCGTTGATAACGCAGATATGCAGCGGGTCAGGCGCGGTACTCTCTGAAGATTAATAAGCTCTGCAGGTAAGCACGAACGAGTGACGGGAAAACAGAACGATGAGTAAAAAAACAACGCCGGTACCGCACGATGCGGCTTTCAAGGCGTTCCTGACCCACCCAGATACCGCGCGCGACTTTATCCAACTCCACGTGCCCGCAGAGTTCCGCGCGATATGCGATCTCAGCACACTCAGACTTGAGTCGGGCAGTTTTGTGGAAGAAGATCTTCGTGCCTATTACAGTGACGTACTCTACAGCGTCAGGACGACGGAGGGTGACGGTTACATTCACGTTCTTATTGAACATCAGTCTACCCCCGATCGGCACATGGCCTTTCGCCTGATGCGTTACGCCATAGCAGCCATGCAGCGCCATCTTGATGCGGGCAATAAGAAGCTGCCGCTTGTTGTCCCGGTTTTATTCTATACCGGTCGACGCAGCCCTTACCCTTATTCTACGGACTGGCTGCAGGAGTTCAGCGATCCGGACATGGCAGCCAGACTGTACGGCTCCGCGTTTCCCCTGGTCGACGTTACAGTTATCCCAGACGACGATATAATGACCCATCGCAGCATGGCGGCTCTGACCCTGCTGCAGAAACATATTCATCGGAGGGATTTATCGGATCTTATCGATCGGCTTGCCGCCACGCTGCTGACCGGACATCTGACGGGACAGCAACTCGTATCGCTGATAAACTATCTTGTACAGGCAGGCGAAACCGATGACGCTGAAGCCTTTGTACGTAATCTGGCGCAGAGAGTGCCGCAGCATGAGGAGGCTCTGATGACAATCGCACAGCAGCTCGAACAGAAAGGTATTGAAAAAGGCATTCAGTTGGGTGAGCAGAAGGGCATCGAAAAAGGTATGCAACTGGGAGAGCTCAAAAGTAGAATCGATATTGCTGAGAAACTCCTCAAAAACGGCATGGCTCTTAACTTAGTTAAAGATATGACCGGCCTTTCCGAGGAAGAATTAGCCAAAATTCGTCACTGACAGTCAGTCCTTGATAGCTCGCTACAGCCACAGGTGTCTTATGGTTACTATTGCGCAGCAGCTGGAGCAGAAAGGCATCGAAATTGGCCGCCATCTCGGAGAAATGAGAGGACGCGAGAAGGGCAAATTTGAAGAAAGGCTTGAAATCGCAGGCAAGATGCTTAAAAGCGGTTACTCCCTTCAGGCCATTAAAGAGCTGACTGGACTGTCAGACGAGATTCTTACCGGAATTCCTCACCGATAACTGATTTATGTTTCCTTCAGCATGCGCGCAGTTGATGAAGAAGGGGTACAGTAGCGTCTGATTCGCGTTGCCATCCTGCTCGTGCAAGGAGTGCATCAACTGCTGGAATATCAGCGGTTATCCGCACGGCCAGTGTTTTGACCTGGCGTCCATCCTCCCCAAAACCCGTATCCAGATCGCTTTTTCTGATAAACAGCCCAGGTACATTTGGACTCAGTTTTACCGCATGACGCCCTTCCCACTCGGTTTCGTTGAGCACGCCGTAGCTAATGCCTGTCAGAGTAATCGCGTGCATAACGTGCTGCAGCCTGAACAGGTCATTCTGTTCCAGCAGATCGCCACTGCTGGCGCGCCAGAGGTACTCAAGTTTTCCGGGTAAATCTGCCCGCAGCCCCTTTTCTCTGTCTTCTTTCAGCAACCACCGGATATCATTAGCCAGTTCACGGCGAAACAGCCGCTTCTTTTCAGCGGTGGCCAGCCACCGGCACAGAAAAAAGAGGTTCTCCTGTGCGGGGGAATTTACCATTCCGGCCTTTCGCGCTATGTGCAGAGCAATCAGTCCGCACCAGGCAAGGTGGTCAACGTAGACGTCAGAGGATGCCAAATTGAAACCTGCTAATTCGTTTTAGAGCTTATGAAATTTTTAAAAGCCATCTGAGATGGGGTCATGTAGAAAGGATCGTAACCAAATTGTGCCAGAATTTCATCTTTTACAGAAATAATTCAATGTTATCAGTCTAATCTGCCAGACTTGTATCCACAGCTCACAGAGGCTGACCTGATAAAGTGAGTCAAGCAACTGTTATTCTGGCGAGCGAAGCTCATGCCAGAGGGGCGCATAGCTCTGAAAATGCCTGGTCAATTTCTGTCTGCATAGCATGCACACTGCAAGAGCTGTTGTTTTGCTGATGGATGCAGCTCTTGTCCGGTGGCAGCATTCGATATTGTGGTTATTATTAAAGTTTTCCATATCAATAATTTACGGGGTGGGGAATTTCATGGCACGCACTAAAGCAAAACTCACTCGCACTGAGCTTGATGCTCAGATTGATAGGCTGGAGTGCTATCTGCATGAAACCGGCGTTATATTTCGTTCTCTCACGGATAAAAAAGTGGCGGAGGCATCAGAGCTTCTCCACTTCAGACGCCTCAGCGAAGCAAGGCGGGAATACGATCAGCTTCGCATTGAGCTGGAGCTCGCCTGCGCAGAAAAAACGCGCCGATTTGGTAAAAAAACGGCCAGATCATTCTGGCGGACTCAGCTGGTGTGGCCTGTTCTGAAAAGTATTTGCCTGACAGCAGTATACCGAATGAAACTGCTGTCAGCAGAATGTAAAAAAACGTCTGGCAAACCCTTCCGCTGAGGCGGTTTAATCAGCGAAGGCGAACCCGCTGTTGCGGGAAGAGTGGCGCCAGTCAGACTGCCGCATCACGGAAGTGGGGGCGCTGTGTCCGACGAAAAGCGCCGAGCAGGCATTAAGCAAAATCCTCGATCATATTGCCATCACTTCGGTCAGCTATCCGAAGCTCTGAGGGTAACAGTACTGGCAGCGGGCAGTGATGCCTGCTGTTTTCCGGAAGGTGCCTGAAATGTACAAACCCAGGCCCTTAAACCATACCGATTCCGGCTGACGTTAAACCTTAAATTTCAGCTACTCTCAGTGTCATCGGGTAATGTTTCAGGAAACTACGGATTCAGATGCTGTTAAAACTCACAGGGGCGGAAATTGCAGAGCTGCGCGGTAATCGATTTGCCTCATCCTGCAGCGCGTCGGAATCATCAGTCACGACCATCGTCGACGTCCGTCTTCGTGACGGGCGCCAGCGGGTGATACATGAATACAAGGGTAGGCTCATTAAAACGCCGTTATCAGTTTTCCTTCTGCGCTTCCCCTAGCAGGTAAGATGAACGGACGTAGCCCTAATTCCCCTTTCCATCATCCCGCCTGCAAATCAAGCCACCGCAGCCAGCAGTAAAAACAAAAAACCCGGAGCTTGCGAGTCTCCGGGAGGGCTGACGAAGGCCAAAATGGAACCAATGAGAGATTGTTAGCTATCACGGGCAGATACCGTTAGCTGATTAATAATAGTTCAGAGATGATGAAAGACATGCGAAGCGGCAAATCGCGGCCCACACTCTTCCGACTTTAATCACCAGGAAGGTGACTTTCAGTCTTCCTTAGCGGATGGCCGCCGGCTGGCTTTTCCACCTTTTCGGCCAGCTTCAACGGCGCGTGCCGGATCATTTCGAAAATTTCCACCGCTTGCGCTGCCTCCTGCCCTGCCAGCCTCACGCGCCCTTTCCGGGTTGTTAGCAAAATTTCCAGTACCGCCCCGGTGTGCAGGTTGTTTCATAAAAGCGCCTCATATGAATTATATTTTTGAAAATACAGGCTCAACGACAGAGATGAGTGTAGTAAGTAGCGGCCAGAATGACAGTGACGACAATAGAAAGGATGAGCAAACGAGAAAAAGCCCGGTTTTTATTCGGGCGTGATGGCAAAGCGGCCAAAATCTCGTATGCAACGCGTACTTTCTGTTACAGCCACCTATTGTGGACTTTAATGATGACAAATTTATGGGCCTGCCGGTAATACGATTTGGTTATCTGTGCATTGCCTTTACTGGCTGGTAAGTCACGCCTCACTGCGGAGGTATCTCAGATATGCAATGGCAGGACCCGGCTTTAAAAATGCCTGTACCCAGGGTAATTTGTGACTGAAGGGTTAAGGTTTTACTAATGCTGCCCACAGTAAAATCACGATAACTTTTCTGACGGGTTATCTGCCATGCGAACCTCTTTGTTCAGTCACTTTCCGCATAAAGATGCGCCCTTTTTTAAAGGTATGCACATCACAACGGGCTTGCTGGTGCTGTCACAGATCATCAATTCAAACTGGACCCGGCGTAAAGCCATCGGTTCTGGCGGCCTGGAGACGGTTATCACCTGGTTTCATATTCTTTCCGGATTTGCCCTGATCGCGAGCGGCCTGTTTCTGGCTGGGTGGATGCTCTCGCAACGGGGCTTCGCCTGGTATTTTGCATGGATGAAACTGGACTTCAGCGGGTTTGTGAGAGATATAAAGATATTGCGCAAATTCAGCCTTCCGGATGCTCAGAGCGGAGGAATTGCTTCAGCCATTCAGGGGCTGGGCGTTTTGTCCTTACTGGCTGTGTCACTTACGGGGGGTATATGGTTTTTACTGAGTAATATACTTTCGCCCGGCGCCTCTCTGACCCATGATGTGCTGCACTGGCATAAATCACTCACGACGCTGATTGAAATTTATTTCTATGCTCACGGCATAATGGGATTGCTACACATACTCCTCAATATCTCTGACTGAGCGAATTTGTGAATTAGCTCGGAAAGGCAAAAACGTTTGGTCAGGCTGGAATATATCTGGCCAGACGCCCGCAGGTGTATGGTGCGGATTACCACCCTGGCCACCATAAGCAACATCACCAGCCCGAATCTTAAATTTTCATGTCTGTATTTCGCCTGTGTAAAATCCCGGGGTGGGTTAGCTATCAGGCTGTGCGTGTGACCGCGCAATACTGCCATGAGATATGCTATTCAACCCTGCCAGACGCCGTTGAAGCAGCGGCCTTTCAGGCGCACAGAAGCCAGACAGTCGTAGACGAAAGAAAGAATCCGCGGCACCACTCACAGCAACTCAAAAGTTATAGTTACAACACCCATTTATCAGTCACTGCAGTTCCGACCCTTCGGGTCGGGCGACCGGGGCTGGTCAGGGGGGGCAACCGGGCTTCAGGTCTGGCTCCGGAGTTTTGCCGGAGAGGGGCATGGTGTTTCAGGTCCGGCTCGGGTGGGGGTATATGGAAGTGTTTATGAATGATGTAACTAATATGCTGCCAACAACAGCTATTTTAGATTCAGAGCTATCTTCCACCTATCTACCCTTTCTACGAATAACACTGTCTTTTATGCCCAGTGATATCATCTGTTATGCCGGGTAGCGCGTTACATCTTCTTTCTATAGTGCTGTTCTGCACCCACCCCGCCCGACCATTCGGGAAAATTTTATTATGACCTGCATAGCCAAATGTGATTTAAGGT
The DNA here is from genome assembly GCF_002095575.1 of Pantoea septica. GTDB lineage: Bacteria > Pseudomonadota > Gammaproteobacteria > Enterobacterales > Enterobacteriaceae > Pantoea > Pantoea septica. The sequence continues at coordinate 19,243 of NZ_MLJJ01000048.1, forward strand.
CAGCGTATTTATTTTATTACCTTCAAACTCGCTTTTATTTGCTAGCAGCATGGCCAGTTAATCGATGCGCTCGTCTCAAAAAGCTACTCATGCATATAATGTAAAAGGATAATTTATGGAAAATTCAGCTTTCAAAAGAGGAGCTCGTGCAGCTGGATTTTGGCTCAAAATATCCAAAAGCGCGAAGGTAGCTAATAGTACTTGTGTAGCCTGGGCCATAAGGCATGGATTACCCGCGTTCGTAGGGCGATTGCCGGTTCCAGTCACTAGTTTTGCAATTCTAGCTGTCGCATTACTGTGTGGATTTTTCATTGGAACCTTTTTGCTTCTTGGAGCAATTTTCCTTTATATGCTCAGTAACCTGGCAGTCACCAGTGTTTTGGATCGTGATGTAACAGAAGAACAAAGTGGTCATCACTATCGAGATGGTAATGATGGTTGTGGTATGTATAGCGTGCCACAAAACATTACTGTCACCTCGGCAAGAGTTGATCGCGATGAGGAGGATGTTTAGTAGGGGAATATTCCCCTACTAACATACAGAATCACAGCCTCGCTGCTTTCTTCGCGGTTTCTACAGCACTACTTCCTGCTTGTTGGACTTGGGACGTTCCGCTTTTAAATGCCCCATCTAGAGTCCCGCCTATACGTACTCCAGCCCAAGTGAGTGCCCCCATCCATACTGCCGGAAGCACAAGGAACATTGTCGCCATGACAAAATTCATGATCAGATCATCCGAACTGTTCTGGAAGCCAGCCATGTTAAAGCTGCTGTGCGTATAAGAGCTGTAAAGCGCGGTCAACAGCCAGCTGTCCAGCCAGCGCGCCAGTTCCCACCAGAACGTCAGGAAGTTCAGCGCGAACAAGACAAACGTGAGCTTAATAACCGTTTTAATTTCGTAGGCGGAAAACGCCAGGATAAGCGGCAAAATTACCACTATAGCCATCAGCAGAACGGCCTTAACCATAGGTAACGCCTGACGCATGGCATCAAATGCCGGAAACGCTGCCAGGCTGCCTAATGCGGCGCAGCCAATTGCGGCAACCCGGGCGACCGAGTTATCAAGCGTGAAATCTGCATTTCCTCCGTAGCCGGCGTACACATGACCTCCTTGCGATACAGTCAGACTCTCCGGACTGACCAGCCGGCGGATAATAGCCTCCTTATAGTCAGCATTATTACCGCCGATAATGGACACTGCAGCAGATAAACTTGTCCATAATCCCGGGTCGACCTGATCGACGACTCGTGCCTGCAACCCCGTATCTGCTTTACTCCACCACTCACTGCAGGTCGGATATCGCCGTTCATCATCGCCTGATATGCCTTTACTGCTGTCATAAGGCAAAGGTGCGAGTCTTGGCGCTGCCGCGGCCACCGTGTGAACAGCGGTAGCGTTTGTTGATAGCGGTGAATAGTTGAGCGAGCTTTGCGGGAATCGGCAGTTGAACTGATTCACTCATGCTTTTGGCTCAACCGGGAGAAGCTGAATAGTTGTCGGCTTGGTTGCCATGCTGCCATCAGATGATTAGTGGTCGATTTCCTGGCTGACTTTGTCGCCGTACTTTTTCGGTTTCATCCGAGCCAGCGCCCATTTGCGAGTGTCGATGCGCAGGCGGGCCTTACCTACCGCGGTGGCCTCTTCTGCAACGCTGTCGGCTATGTCGAAAATCTCCTCGAAAATGGCGTCGGCGCGGGTCTCGGTAGCTTTCGCATATTGGTCTCGAAATTCTTCGTGTTGAGCCAGCCAGCGGAAGACGGTCGCCTTGCCGGGCATGCCGGGGAGCTCACAAACTTTGCGCAGGCTTTCACCATCGGCAAGCAGTGAACAGATGTCAGCAGCCACCTCTGGTAGGTAATCAGAAGGGCGGCCAGATTTTGATTTGGTCGCCATAAAATTAACCTTAAAATTAGACTTTCATGCGTGAGGCAAACATATGACCCCGACAACAATCAACGCAATTGCAATCATCTTTGGTCTGGCCGGTTCGTTACTGATGTTTTTGAACGGGCATGTGCTCAAGCCTTACCCCGGAGGCATGTTTGCTCCGGATAACTATGAAGAAATTGTCGCGCAGATAGCCAAAGATAATAAACACATCGTCAGAATGCAGCGATTAGGCATGATGTGCCTGTCCATCAGTTTTGTACTTCAGGGTTTAGCGCTATACGCCTCTTCATAAATTGCTCGGCTCTGGCACATACTCTATCTTCAGCACGTCGTCAGGTGCCAGATATACCCACGCGCCATCTTCCTGAGCTATACCGATGAAGCCGTTTACGACTTCAGGCTGTGACCGGTTCATCAGGCCAACATGCGTTTCGCCAGATTTGGTGGTCACGGTGATGCGATAGGTGTCTGACATACTGGCTCCAATAAATAACCGCCCGGAGGCGGTTATCAGATGTCTTTGGCAGGATTAGGGAAGTCTTTATCATCATTGAATGGGTTTTTAATATTGCCCTCATACTCATCATCTTCCTCTTCATCATCCTGATAAGCTGGGCTTTCAGCATCATCAGGTAATGGCTCTACATAATCTGGATCAGGACGTTCTGACATATCTGCCTCCGCCTTTTCCACGGGACAACTTAATTGTAGATAGAGAAAAATTAAGGCGACCATCCTTTACCAGTTATGTGAGTTAAGCGTAAAAAATCATCCCTTTTGATACTGACGATGTTCATAATAAGAGATAGCCTTGCCGTTTTCATTCATCACGTAAGCACCCTCGCCTTCTTTCAGGAAGAGGTTACTATCCATGCCAGATACAGCGATACTTTGCTGTAGTGGGTTGAACCCTACACTACTTCAATCTCTCCGTTGCGGTTTTCCGTTTATGGCATGGCCAGCACAGCGCCTGGAGATTATTGTCTTCATCCGTACCGCTATGTGCTTTCGGGGTGATGTGGTCAACCATTGATGCCGGGATCGGCTTCCCGTTCCTCTGGCACTCCTGGCAGATGTTGCGATCACGCTTTAAAATGCGCGCGTATTACATCCTACTTGCTTCCGTAGCCGCGCTGATGCCTGTTCTGGCCTCGCTGATGTGCCATCCTTCGTTGCGATGGTCATCGCAATAGGCTGAACGGTCAGTCGTCGTCTCACCGTATCCGAGCTTTCGGCATGCGCGAGGAATTGCTGATGGCATACCGGCTCCAATAAAAAACCGCCCGGAGGCGGTTAGATTACTCTTTTATACTTTTTGGGGTTATCAAAGCACTGAGGACATGGGTTAGCACCAGGTTGCCACATTCGGGATACTTTTACTGCGTCCCGCTCATGATAAAACGTCCCTAAGAATTGTCGGCGTCCTCTCAAGGGAAGCGAAACGCACTCTTCGGAATGAACATGAATCTTTGTTTTATGCTCGTTTAGTTGCTCAATGTAATAAAACTTTGGCATAATTTGTCTCGTTTTAATTTTTGTTCGGATCAAATCTAGAACTAAATAAAAAAACGGTGCTAATATTTCACCAATTGCTTTAATGCCTTCTGCCTATCAATAATGTTTTCTTAGCTAACAGCCATCTTACTTAAGACGATTTAGAAATTAATCGCTGACGCTTGAGAGTTTCTGCCGTTGGCTACATTTTTTTGCGCTCATAACAAAACGAACTCCTCCCACGACATTGGTCCATGGATGGCCCGTCTTTTTCATCCTCGGGCGCACTCGTAAATGCCCCCTGTGATGGTCGCTACGCATCTTGATCGGTTAATTCCGGCACATACACCATCTTAAGCATGTCATCTGGCGCATGGTAAACCTATGCGCCATCTTCCTGAACAATGTCAATGGTGGCATTCACCACCCTTGGTTGTGGACGGTTCATCAACACTTCATGGGTCTCGCCAGATTTAGTAGTTATAGAGATGGGTCAGATCCATGGCGTAACCCGCCAGCTTGCTAAAAAGACCAACAAGGGAAACTACTTCCTATCTTATAGACATTTGTACTTCCGGGTAATGGTATGCAATGCCAGAATAATGAGCATAAGACCAATCAGAATTATAAATGAATAACTTAAAAGATGATAAAGCCATATACCAGCTACTCCGCCTAACAGGAAAGACAGGAGCGTTAAGGAATGAAGTTTCAGACGCTCAATATAGACAGGCGCATCTTTGGGAGATCCTTTCCGCCTCAGTACGTCAAATAGCATTGCCAGTTCAATACCGATATCGGTGGATGTACCTGAAACATGGGTCGTTCTTACTCGTGCATTTGAAATTCTTGTCACAACAGCATTTTGCATACCCATTAAAAAACTCAAACATAGTATTAATGGTGCGCCGGGCGACAACGATGTCAACCATGTTTCTACAATACCCAAGAATACAAGACCTACCCCTTCAACCAATATATTAAATGCGTAGATCACACTTATATTTCTCCTGCGCCCTGCATTTATAATGACTGTTGAGAATGAGGAGCCAGCAATGAAAATGAATACAATAGACACAAAAAAACTGCAGGATGAAGGTTTGCCTTAGCCAGATAATCCGAAAGTGACGAAATATTTCCTGTCATATTGGCAGAAAAGAAACCTACAATTTCAAACGCCGCCGTATTAAGTGCACCAGCCACCGCAGCAAGAGTACATGCGAGTTGGGTATCCGCTGTAGTGCTGCGAGAATTTTCAGTGCTTATCAGCATAGATCCTACTGTTTTTGTCTGAACGTCAATACATGATCTACTTTTCAGTTACGAGAAACAAGCTATTAAATCGCCTATAGGCATGATTTTTACCATAAGGCGCACTATGAATTCTTTGCAATGCTTGGTTAAGCCATTGCTATGCGCTTGTTCAAAAGGAATTTCAAAAAGTTGTATTCATGGAACTTTCAAGGCAGCAGGCATGCCATACTATCTTTTTTATTTAAATAAAAAATAAATATCTATTCAACATTTCAATAACACACCTCTCATCTAATAAGTTTCAAACCGTAAAGCCTTTTCAATCCTAAATACCATTCAAACCTTATAGTTTAATAATGTTTTAGTTGGTCATATTTAAACTTAGCTTTTGCTGCACCTTTTTTACGCCTCACTTGCCGCTTGGCATAGGCAATAACCATCATCCAGGCAGGGTCAGAAAACTTATTTATATAGGCATTGAGGTTTTCAAAGAGTTGTGACCAAATTTCTAAGTGAAAACGATTGACATAATCGCGTTTAAGTTTTTCTTCCATAGATATAATAACGCTGTCTACCAGTTTTTCTATGTCTTTGAGGCCTTCCCCACATTGATACCTGGCAGCCAGCTGCCGTATCTGAAAAGCATAAAATTCAGTATTAAAATCGACTCTAAGCAAAACGACCTCTACTATCGGCTAGTCCATACCTGAACCCTAAACTATGCAATCTCATCAGACCAGTTTTTAACGCAAATTTTACAATATCTAGCGCAATTAATTTGTCGCTTTGTACCATGCCTGCCCGCGATAAATGTTAAGCCGAAGCGGGTAATGGTCCCAAC
>NZ_MLJJ01000049.1 GCF_002095575.1 Pantoea septica
GGTGCTGCTGGTGGTTAACGTGGCGTCGAAGTGCGGCCTTACGCCACAGTACGAGCAGCTGGAGGCGCTACAGCAGCAGTATCAGGCGCAGGGCTTCAGCGTGATCGGTTTTCCCTGCAACCAGTTCCTCGAGCAGGAGCCGGGCAGCAACGACGAGATCAAAACTTTCTGCAGCACCACCTACGGCGTCACCTTTCCCATGCTGGCCAAAGGCGACGTCAACGGCCCGGCGCGCCACCCGCTCTATACGCAGCTGGTAGCGGCGCAGCCGGATGCGGTGCGTCCGGAAGGCAGCGGCTTCTACGAGCGCATGGCGAGCAAAGGCCGCGCGCCGAAATCGCCCGGCGATATCCTGTGGAATTTTGAAAAGTTCCTGATTAACCGCGAGGGCAACGTGGTGCAGCGTTTCGCGCCGGATATGACGCCGGACGACGCCGTTATCCAGCAAAGCATTCAGCAGGCGCTGGCGCAGTAAATGGTTCTGAGCCTTAAGGACGCCGCCGTTCCTGGACGGCTGGCGCCTTGTTCCGCCGAAGTGGGCGCCGGCACGCTGCTGCATTTGGTCGGGCCTAACGGCGCGGGCAAAAGCAGTCTGCTGGCGCTGATGGCCGGCATGCTGCCGGGCGAAGGGGAGATTCAACTGCTGCAGCGCCCGCTGCGCGAATGGCGCGGAGCGGCGCTGGCGCGGGTGCGCGCATGGCTGCCGCAGCAGATAGCGCCCGGCTTTATGCCGGTCTACCACTATCTTCGTCTGCACCTGAGCGACGCGCGGGCAGACGGGGCGCTGATCGGGCTGCTGGAGACGCTGCGGCTTCAGGACAAGCTGGCGCGGCCGCTGACGCAGCTGTCGGGCGGCGAGTGGCAGCGCGTCAGGCTGGCGGCGGCGTTCGCCCAGATCGATCCCGCCCTCAATCCGCAAGGCCGGGTGCTGCTGCTGGACGAACCGATGACCGGGCTGGATATCGCCCAGCAAAACGCCGTGCATACCCTGATCGTCGGGCTGCGGCGCGCCGGTGTCTGCGTTATCGCCAGCAGCCACGATCTTAACCATACGCTGCGCCATGCCGACAGCGTCTGGCTGATGTCGCAGGGCCGCGTGGTAGCGCAGGGCGCGGCCGCATCGATTCTTACGCCCGAGCGCCTCAGCGACCTCTACGCGATTCCGTTCCGCCAGCTGGAGCTGGACGGCCAGCCGCTGCTGACCATACAACCCTGAACGTCGCGTCTTGCCAGGCTGCGTGCCTGACGCTAGAGTGAGGCCGTTGCGATTAAAGGAGATATGCGCAAATGCGGATGGGCGTGATTTTACTGGTGCTGATACTGGCGGGATGCAGCGGCCACCGCGCGCCGCCGGTAAACGGCCGGCTGTCGGATTCCATTATGGTGGTGGCGCAACTCAACGAGCAGCTGGGGCAGTGGCGCGGCACCCCTTATCGCTACGGCGGCATGAGCCGCGGCGGCGTCGACTGTTCAGGGTTTGTCTATCTCACCATGCGCGACAGGTTCGATCTGCAGCTGCCGCGCAGCACGCGGGCGCAGAGCGATATCGGTACGCGCATCAGCAAGGATGAGCTGCAGCCGGGCGATCTGGTCTTTTTTAAAACCGGCCGCGGCGAGAACGGCCTGCACGTCGGCATCTACGACAGCGACAACGCCTTTATTCACGCCTCTACCAGCCAGGGCGTGATTCGCTCTTCGCTCGACAATGTCTACTGGCGCAAAGCCTTCTGGCAGGCGCGGCGTATTTAAGGCAAATTAATCATCGCCCCCAGCAGCGCCCGTCGGAATAGCAGAGAAAATAGCGGCAACAAATGAGGTGTTTTATAACTCTTATTTAAAATGGCACTTTACGCTGCCGGGAAATAATTATATCAATAGGGCAGAGAGTTAATTTTCTGGTAAAGGCTATTATACGCTATCGTTATTTGGCTTAGGGATCTGGCGCAGCGGGCAAAGCGAAATTTAACGGCAAAGATGTCCATCTCTTCCCGCGTTTGGTACTATTGCCTGCCCGATTTCGATGATATACGATGCGCCAGTCGCCACTTAATCTGGCTGTAAAAATGAAAGTTCATTTATCTGCCGACTATCAGTCGGAAATTTGGTTTTATCCTGCCTGCACAATTAGCGGGCAGCTGGCGGCTGTCGAGTTGGTTAACCAGTTCGTCCACGATACTGCGCCTGTCACCCTACCGCAGGACTTGCTGTTGCCGCAGCTCGATGAGACGCAGAGGCTGCGCCTGCTGCAGCGACAAATTGGCTTGCTGGAACAATACCGCGACTTTTTTGATAAACATCATGTCCTGGCATTAATGCGTATTGATGAAAATCTGGCGCGCACGCTGCTGGCGAGTGAATTGCTGATACGTAAAATTAAACAGCTTCCTTTTTTATTGCTCGACCTCAGCGAAACGTTTCCGCAGCTTTTAAACGGAATTAATGACCCTCTTATTTCTGCGCTAAAACAACAGTTCCGTTTATCATTATCCCATTTTGGTGCGGGTAAGTCGTCGACCCACGCAGTCTACGATAATCTGTTCGACTGCATCAAACTGGATAAGCAATTTATTCAGTCGCTGGCGAAACGCGCCTCATTCCAGCCCTTTATTCAGAGTATCGTCGATAACTTTCGCAGCCATACGCAGCTGATGATTATTTGCGGCATCGATGACAGCGCGCTGCTCGATAAAACCGCCACGCTGCAGCATGCCGTGCTGCAGGGCGCGCTTTTCCCGCCGGTAAAGGCTGAGTCGCTGTCGCGGCTGATCGCCAGAGAATGCCGCGCCCCTGACTAAGTCCGCCTGTCGTATTTGATTCCCCGCCACTATACTTGCGGTGTCTCGCGCGGCCGCGTCTGCCGCGGGACGGCCCGATATCCGGTTATTCACAGCGACGGCGGCTCTGGTTTCGCCGGGCTGCCGCTCGGGAGAGTCTATGTTGTTTGATAACAGCTGGCAGCGCGAGCTGCCGGATTTCTATACCGCTCAGGCGCCGACGCCGCTCAAGGGCGGACGCCTGTTTTACCACAATGCGCCACTGGCGCAGACGCTGGGCGTCGATGCGGCGCTTTTCGCCGGCGAAGGCCATGGCGTCTGGCACGGCGCCGCGCTGCTGCCGGGCATGGAGCCGCTGGCGCAGGTTTATAGCGGCCACCAGTTCGGCGTCTGGGCCGGTCAGCTTGGTGACGGGCGCGGCATTCTGTTGGGTGAGCAGCGCCTCGACGCGGGCGGCAAGGTCGACTGGCACCTGAAAGGCGCAGGGCTGACACCTTATTCGCGCATGGGCGACGGGCGCGCGGTGATTCGCTCTACGGTGCGCGAATTTCTCGCCTCGGAAGCGCTGCACCATCTGGGCATTCCCACCACACGCGCGCTCGCTATCGCCATCAGCGACGAGCCGGTCTATCGCGAGTCGCCCGAGCGCGGCGCGACGCTGATGCGCATTGCGGAAAGCCATCTGCGCTTCGGCCATTTCGAACACTTCTTCTACAGCCAGCAGCAGGATAAAGTCGAGCAGCTGGCGGACTATGCGCTGCGCCACCACTGGCCGCATCTGGTCGAGGAAGCGGATAAATACCTTTTGTGGTTTACCGACGTCGTCGAGCGCACGGCGCGCCTGATCGCCCAGTGGCAGAGCGTGGGCTTTGCGCACGGCGTGATGAACACCGATAACATGTCGCTGCTGGGGTTGACCATCGACTACGGCCCGTACGGTTTCCTCGACGACTACCAGCCCGGCTTTATCTGCAACCACAGCGATTATCAGGGGCGCTACAGCTTCGAAAATCAGCCGATGATCGGCCTGTGGAACCTTAACCGGCTGGCGCATGCGCTTTCCGGCCTGCTGAGCGTCGACCAGCTCAAGCAGGCGCTGAGCCGCTATGAGCCGGAGCTGATGCGCGTCTGGGGCGAGCGTATGCGGGCGAAACTGGGCTTTAGCCAGGCCGACGGCGGCGACAACGACCTGCTGGTGGAACTGCTGTCGCTGATGACCCAGGAGCGCAGCGACTACACCCTGACGTTCCGCCTGCTGAGCGAAACGCAGCAGCAGGAAGCGCGCTCGCCGCTGCGCGACGAATTTATGGATCGCGACGCCTTTGACCGCTGGTATCAGCGCTATCGCGCGCGTTTGCTGCAGGAAGGGGTAGACGACGAGGCGCGACAGCGGCAGATGAAAGCCGCTAACCCGGCGCTGGTGCTGCGCAACTATCTGGCGCAGCAGGCGATCGACGAGGCGGAAAAAGGCGAGAGCGGGGCGCTGGCGCGGCTGCATCAGGCGCTGCAGCAGCCTTTCAGCGACGAAACGGCCGCTGAGTATCGTCAGCGGCCGCCGGACTGGGGAAAATCGCTGGAGGTCAGCTGCTCCAGCTAACGGCTCAGAAGCGGCTGTTCACCGCCTCGGCCAGCAGCGACAGCACCGTTTCGCTGTCCTGCCAGCCGAGGCAGGGATCGGTAATCGACTGGCCGTAAACCAGCGGCTCGCCCGCGACCACCTTCTGATTTCCCTCTTCGATAAAGCTTTCGATCATTACGCCCGCGACCGCGCGCGAGCCGGCGCGGATCTGCTGCGCCACCTCGGCCGCCACCTCTTTCTGACGACGATGCTGCTTCAGGCAATTGCCGTGGCTGAAATCGATCACCAGCTGTTCCGGCAGGCTAAACTCGCGCAGGCTGGCGGCCGCGGCGGCCACGTCGTCGGCGTGATAGTTAGGCGCTTTGCCGCCGCGCAGGATCACATGGCCGTGCGGATTGCCGCTGGTCTGGTAGATCGTCATCTGGCCATCTTTATCGGGCGACAAAAACATATGGCTGGCGCGCGAGGCGCGAATCGCGTCCACCGCGATGCGCACGTTGCCGTCGGTGCCGTTCTTGAAACCCACCGGGCAGGAGAGCGCGGAGGCCATCTCGCGGTGGATCTGGCTCTCGGTAGTGCGCGCGCCAATCGCGCCCCAGCTAATTAAATCGGCGATAAACTGGCCGGTGACCATATCGAGAAATTCCGTCGCGGTAGGCAAACCCAGGCGATTGATATCCAGCAGGATCTGACGCGCCAGGCCGATGCCGCGGTTAACGTTGAAGCTGCCGTCCAGATCGGGATCGGAGATCAGGCCTTTCCAGCCCACCACGGTGCGCGGTTTTTCGAAATAGGTGCGCATCACGATTTCCAGCCGGTCGGCGTAGCGCTCGCGCAGCGCATTCAGCCGCTGGGCGTAGTCGAGCGCCGCGCGCGGGTCGTGCAGCGAGCAGGGGCCGATAATCACCAGCAGGCGCGGATCGTCGCCGGTGAGAATGCGGGCGATGCGCTGGCGCGCACGGGTGACATTATCCGCCACGTCGGCGGAGAGAGGGTGTTCAGCGGCTAACGCGGCAGGCGTAATCAGGCTGCCGATGCGTGCAGTACGCAGTTCATCAGTTTTGTTCATGAGCATCTCGAAAGCTATTTCTTCGCAGCGGTGACATACCGGGAAGTGATGATGATCACAATAAATTATTAGCCTGCGAATGCAAGCCTTTAAACTGAAATGATATTTTGCTCGACGGCAGCGGCGCTTTACAAAATCGCCGCCGCCGCTCCCTCAGTACATGCGGCGCGTGAGGCCCATAATGTCGAGAATTTTGGTGGCGATCTCTTCGACCGAATAGTTGGTGCTGTTCAGGTAGCGGATCTGATGGGTGCGAAACAGCGCTTCGACCTCGCCAACTTCCAGCCGACACTGGCGCATGGAGGCGTAGCGGGTATTTTCCGCCCGCTCCTGGCGAATGGCGGCAAGCCGCTCGGGATCGATGGTCAGGCCGAACAGCTTGTTCTGAAACGGGCGCAGGGCGGCGGGCAGCTTTAGGTTATCCATATCGTCGGCGATAAAAGGATAGTTGGCGGCGCGGATGCCGAACTGCATCGCCAGATAGAGGCTGGTCGGCGTTTTGCCGCAGCGCGATACGCCCAGCAGGATCACCTGCGCATCTTCCAGCCCGCGCAGCGAGATGCCGTCGTCGTGCGCCAGGGTATAGTCAATGGCGGCGATGCGCGCGTCGTACTTGCCGAGATTGCTGGCGTCGAGACCGTGGGTGCGGTGCGCCACCGGGGCGGGCGCCATGCCCAGCTCCTCCTGCAACGGCGCCACCAGCGCCTGCACGATATCCTGACAGAAGCCCTCGCTCTGCGTAATGATGTCGCGGACCTCCGGCGTGACGATTGAGAAAAACACCAGCGGGCGCACGCCGCTTTTCTGATAGAGCGCGTTGATCTGCGCCTTCACCGCCTGAGCGCGCTGCACGTTCTCGACAAAGGGCAGCGTCAGGCTATTGAAGCCCACCGGAAACTGCGACAGCACCGCGTGGCCCAGCACCTCGGCGGTAATCGCGGTGCCGTCGGAAATATAGAAAACGCTTCTTTCGCTGCTCATGGCCTTTACCTTATGCGTAGAGAGATAGCGTCAGGTTAGCAGCTTTAATTAGCGCTCAGAACAAAATAAAAAATCCATGTTTAAATTTTGTGAACTTTTCGTTTTTTCTCGCCTGCGGCGGCGAAAACCGACGCCGCTAAATAATGAAATGACGTTTTAACTTCGCTTTACTCGCCATTGCTGTTCGCTGTCGGGAAATAACGCGGCAGGCTGTTGCGCAACAAAAATAGCGGATAAGCTGATGAAAAATAGCGAAAACAAGCAACATCATAGCCTTAGCGAAAAATAGCGCATTTGCGCAACGTGGCGTAATTATCGGAATAATTCCTAAAGTGCTAAATCTTGCGCGCTTTAACGATTCAACACTTAGTCATTAATTGCGCGTTGTGCCAGGCTAATTTTGCGAATAGCTAAATTTTTCATGTGCCCATTCATTCTTAAAAGGATAATCTCGATGTCCATTACAGGCGAACAGCCGTTAGTGCTCTGGTATAACCAGCTTGGCATGCATGATGTCGATCGCGTGGGAGGCAAAAACGCCTCTCTGGGTGAAATGATTACGAATTTGTCGTCGCTGGGCGTTTCCGTGCCCAACGGATATGCGACCACATCTTACGCATTTAATCAGTTCCTCGATCAGAGCGGCCTCAACCAGCGCATTTACGATTTACTGGACAAAACCGATATCGACGATATCGACGAGCTGGCGAAAGCCGGCAAGCAGATCCGTCAGTGGGTCGTGGATACCCCGTTCCAGCCCGAACTGGAAGCGGCTATTCGCGAGGCTTACGAGCAACTCTCCGCAGACGATGCCGAGGCATCGTTCGCCGTACGCTCATCCGCCACGGCGGAAGATATGCCGGATGCGTCCTTCGCCGGACAGCAGGAAACCTTCCTTAACGTGCAGGGCTATGACGCGGTGATCGTCGCCGTGAAGCACGTTTACGCCTCGCTGTTTAACGATCGCGCCATCTCCTATCGCGTGCATCAGGGCTACGACCATCGCGGCGTCGCGCTATCGGCGGGCGTTCAGCGTATGGTGCGCTCCGATCTCGCCTCTTCGGGCGTGATGTTCACCATCGATACCGAATCGGGCTTCGATCAGGTGGTCTTTATCACTTCCGCCTTCGGCCTTGGCGAAATGGTGGTGCAGGGCGCGGTCAATCCCGACGAGTTTTACGTGCACAAGCCGACCCTGGCCGCCGATCGCCCAGCGATCGTGCGCCGCAACATGGGTTCGAAAAAGGTGCGTATGGTCTACGCCGATTCGCAGTCGCACGGCGAGCAGGTGCGCATCGAAGACGTGCCGGAAAGCGAACGCGACCGTTTCTCGCTTACCGATGAGGAAGTGCAGGCCCTGGCGCGTCAGGCGGTGCTGATCGAGCAGCACTACAAGCGTCCGATGGATATTGAATGGGCCAAAGATGGCCACACCGGCAAACTCTTTATCGTGCAGGCGCGACCGGAAACCGTGCGCTCCAATGGCCAGGTGATGGAGCGTTACAACCTGCAGGGCACGGGCAGCGTGGTGGTGGAAGGCCGCGCCATCGGCCATCGCATCGGCGCGGGCGAAGTCAAAGTGATCCACGACATCAGCGAAATGAACCGCATTGAAAAAGGCGACGTGCTGGTCACCGATATGACCGACCCCGACTGGGAGCCGATCATGAAGAAAGCCTCGGCGATCGTCACTAACCGCGGCGGACGCACCTGTCACGCGGCGATTATCGCGCGCGAGTTAGGCATCCCGGCAGTGGTGGGCTGCGGCGACGCTACCGATCGCTTGCAGGATGGCAACAAAGTCACCGTCTCCTGCGCCGAGGGCGACACAGGCTATGTCTATAGCGATCTGATCGATTTCGAAGTCACCAGCTCGCAGGTAGACGAGATGCCGGCGCTGCCGCTGAAGATCATGATGAACGTCGGCAACCCTGACCGCGCATTCGATTTTGCCTGCCTGCCGAACGAAGGCGTCGGCCTGGCGCGCCTGGAGTTCATCATCAATCGCATGATTGGCGTGCACCCGAAAGCGCTGCTGGAGTTTGACCAGCAGACCCCGGAACTGCAGCAGCAGATCCGCGGCATGATGAAAGGCTTCGACAGCCCGGTCGAGTTCTATATCGCGCGCCTGACGGAAGGGATCGCCACGCTCGGCGCCGCCTTCGCGCCGAAGCGGGTGATTGTGCGCCTGTCGGACTTCAAATCGAACGAATACGCTAATCTGGTAGGCGGTGAGCGCTACGAGCCGGAAGAGGAGAACCCGATGCTGGGCTTTCGCGGCGCCGGACGCTATGTGGCGGACAGCTTCCGCGACTGTTTCGCGCTGGAGTGCGAAGCGGTGAAGCGCGTGCGCAACGACATGGGCCTGACCAACGTCGAAATCATGGTGCCCTTTGTGCGCACCGTGGCGCAGGCGCAGGCGGTGGTTGAAGAGCTGGGCCGCCAGGGCCTGAAGCGCGGCGAGAACGGCCTGAAAATCATCATGATGTGCGAAATCCCCTCTAACGCCCTGCTGGCCGAGCAGTTCCTCGAGCATTTCGACGGTTTCTCAATCGGCTCGAACGATATGACGCAGCTGGCGCTGGGGCTGGATCGCGATTCAGGCGTGGTGTCGGCGCTGTTCGACGAGCGCAACGAGGCGGTGAAAGCGCTGCTGTCGATGGCGATTCAGGCGGCGAAAAAGCAGGGCAAATATGTCGGCATCTGCGGCCAGGGGCCGTCCGATCATCAGGACTTTGCGGCCTGGCTAATGGAGGAGGGTATCGACAGCCTGTCGCTCAATCCAGACACCGTGGTAGAAACCTGGCTCTCGCTGGCTGAATTAAGCAAAAGAGCATGATTATGTAGGTAAATTGTCGCTAAAAGGTCAGCTTTGCTGGCCTTTTTACTTTCTTCAGGCCAAAAAAAAGCCCATCACAGGGGATGGGCAAAGACTACACACAGCAATTCTTCACTTTACTCAGGGGAAAAAGGTTGTTTAAAAATCAGTAGGTTGATTTCAAACTTAGGAATCATGTTATTCATCGCGCGGTTCTGAGTCTTTAAGAATCCTCTTATTAGTTTAAAGCCAGTAAACTTTTATCACCTGTTTAGCCGCAATATCGGGGTAAACCAGTGCGAAAAATAAACTATTCGCCGCTGATATGCGGCCTCATGGCCGAAAACTGCGTTTTTTCTTAAAAACCGCTAATGAAAAAAAATATTAACGTCACGCAAATGAGTCAGGGCGGTTAACCGCCCTGAGCCCGGTTTCAGGAAGGCAGATGTTCTTCGTCGTGGTCGGACAGAATGTCGACCACGCTGGCGAGATCGCCTTCTGGCGGCGGCGGGGCCTCATGCATCCAGACGGAGACCAGTCGGTAAGAGACCGCCAGCACAACGGGACCGATAAACAGACCAATCAGGCCGAAGGCGACCAGCCCGCCGATAACGCCAGAGAGGATCAGGATCATCGGCAAATCGGCGCCCATGCGGATCAGCATCGGGCGCAGCACGTTGTCCAGCGTGCCGACCACGCAGCTCCAGATCAGCAACACCGTTCCCCAGGTGGTGTCGCCGCTCCAGTAGAGCCAGATAATGGCGGGCACCAGCACGATAAGCGGCCCAATCTGCACCAGACAGCAGAGGATCATCAGGACGGTCAGCAGCGTGGCGTAGGGGATGCCGGAAAGCGCCAGACCAATGCCGCCCAGCACGCCCTGCACCAGCGCGGTCACCACCACGCCGAGCGCCACGGCGCGGATCGCCTGACCAGCCAGCAGCACCGTGGCGTCGCCGCGACGGCCCGCCATGCGAAAGGCGAAATGGCGGATGCCCTGTGCCGCCTGTTCGCCGCGCCAGAACAGCAGGGCGCTGAACAGCAGCATCACGCCGAGATGAATCATCAGCCGACCGAAGTGGCCCGCCTGGGCGACAAAGAAGCCGGTGGTGCGACCCACGTAAGGCTGCAGTTTCGCCATAATGGCGGAGCCGCCGCCCGCCACCAGTTTATGGTAGCTGGAGAAGAGTTTCTCGCCGATGGCCGGAATATCATTCAGCCACAGCAGCGATGGCATCTCCATATGACCCTGCGTCGCCCAGGCGATAACGGGCGCGCTATTGTCGATGAGGCTGTTGACCAGCAGCGCGATGGGAATGATAAACAGCAGCAACAGCAGCAGAGTCATGACAATCACCGCCAGCGAACGCCGGTTCCACAGCAGGCGCTGCACGCGGAGCATCAGCGGCCAGGTGGCGATTACCACCATGCTCGCCCAGGCGAAACCCAGTATAAAAGGCTGCACTATCCAGATGCAGGCGACGATCATCAGCAGGATAAAGAGCAGCGTAAAGAGCCTCTGCGGCATATCCGTGGTGCGGTGCAGGTTTTTCATAAGGAACAACGACCTCAAATAATCCTTCATTGGGGGCAATCAGGCCCGAGTTAATGATGAGCTATTTTGGCCCCTTTAAACAGAGGCGAAAGAAGCGGTTTTTCCCTGTCCTGAAAAAACAGCGGGCGTGAAAAAAATGTGTTAAAACGGAACGTTCAGACAAAACAAGCAACGCAAACGTTTACAACATCTGGTCTCCCAATAATGATCCCACAGATTTCTCAGGCGCCCGGCCTCGTTCAACGGGTGCTGACATTCCTCGACGCGCTAAAGGCGCAGGGCTTCACTGGCGATACCGCCACCAGCTACGCCGACCGTCTGTTGATGTCCACCGACAACAGCATCTATCAGCTGCTGCCGGACGCGGTGCTCTTTCCGCGCTCCACCGCCGACGTCGCGCTGATTGCGCGCCTGGCGGGCGAGACGCGCTTTAACGAGCTGATTTTCACGCCGCGCGGCGGCGGAACCGGCACCAACGGCCAGTCGCTGAATCAGGGCATCGTGGTGGACATGTCGCGCCATATGAACCGCATCCTGGAGATTAATCTTGAGCAGGGCTGGGTGCGCGTCGAGGCGGGCGTGGTCAAGGATCAGCTTAACGCCTGGCTTAAGCCCTACGGCTTTTTCTTCTCGCCGGAGCTCTCCACCAGCAACCGCGCGACGCTAGGCGGGATGATCAATACCGACGCCTCGGGCCAGGGCTCGCTGGTCTACGGTAAAACCTCCGATCATGTGCTGGGGCTGCGCGCGGTGCTGCTCGGCGGCGATATTCTCGATACCCGGCCGATGGCCGCCGCGCTGGCGGAGACGCTGGCGCAGACCGCGACGCCGGAAGGGCGCATCTATCAGCAGGTGCTGACGCGATGCCGCGAGCAGCGCGCGCTGATCCTGGAAAAATTTCCGAAGCTGAACCGCTTCCTCACCGGCTACGATTTGCGTCACGTCTTCAGCGACGATATGCAGACCTTCGATTTGACCCGCCTGCTGTGCGGTGCGGAGGGGACGCTGGCCTTTATCACCGAAGCGCGGCTCGACATTACGCCCATCCCCAAAGTGCGCAGGCTGGTGAACATCAAATATGACTCTTTCGACTCTGCGCTGCGCAACGCGCCCTTTATGGTCGAGGCGAAGGCGCTGTCGGTAGAAACGGTAGATTCCAAAGTCCTTAACCTGGCGCGGGAAGATATCGTCTGGCACTCGGTGCGCGAGCTGATTACCGACGTGCCGGACAAAGAGATGCTCGGCCTCAATATCGTCGAATTCGCCGGGGACGACGGCGCGCTAATCGAGCAGCAGGTCGCTTCGCTCTGCGCGCGGCTGGAGAGCCTGATGGCGCAGCGACAGGGCGGCGTGATCGGCTATCAGCTCTGCGAGGATCTCGACGGCATCGAGCGCATCTACAACATGCGGAAAAAAGCGGTAGGCCTGCTGGGCAACGCCAAAGGGCGCGCCAAGCCGATCCCCTTTGTCGAGGATACCGCCGTGCCGCCGGAGCACCTTGCCGACTATATCGTCGAGTTTCGCGCGCTGCTCGACAGCCACGGCCTGAGCTACGGCATGTTCGGCCATGTCGACGCGGGCGTGCTGCACGTGCGTCCGGCGCTGGACATGTGCGATCCGCAGCAGGAGATGCTGATGAAAACCCTGTCGGATGAGGTGGTGGCGCTGACCGCGCGCTACGGCGGGCTGCTCTGGGGCGAACACGGCAAAGGATTCCGCGCGCAGTACAGCCCGGCGTTCTTCGGCGAAACGCTGTTTAACGAGCTGCGCCGCATCAAGGCGGCGTTCGATCCCGATAACCGGATGAATCCCGGCAAGATCTGTACTCCCATCGACAGCAACGAGCCGATGATGCAGGTCGACGCGACGAAGCGCGGCAGCTATGACCGCCAAATCCCGCTGACGGTGCGCGGCGAGTGGCGCGGCGCGATGGAGTGCAACGGCAACGGGCTCTGCTTCAATTTCGATGCGCGCAGCCCGATGTGTCCCTCCATGAAAATTACCCGCAACCGCATCCATTCGCCGAAAGGTCGCGCCACCCTGACGCGCGAATGGCTGCGCCTGCTGGCGGAGCAGGGCGTCGATCCTCAGCAGCTTGAAAAGCAGCTGCCGGAAAACAGCCTGTCGCTGCGCGCCCTGATCGGCCGCGTGCGCAACAGCTGGCACGCCAGCAAGGGCGAATATGACTTCTCCCATGAGGTGCATGAGGCGATGTCGGGCTGTCTCGCCTGTAAAGCCTGCTCGACCCAGTGCCCGATCAAAATCGACGTGCCCGATTTTCGCGCCCGCTTTTTGCAGCTCTACCATACGCGCTACCTGCGCCCGGTAAGCGACCATCTGGTGGCGGCGGTCGAGAGCTACGCGCCGCTGATGGCGAAAGCGCCGAAGGCGTTCAACTTCTTTCTGCGTCAGCCCTGGATGCGCGAGCTAAGCAAAACCCATATCGGCATGGTCGATCTGCCGCTGCTGTCGTCGCCTTCGCTAAAGCAGGAGCTGAGCGGCCATCCGGCGATGGGCATGACGCTGGAGAAACTCGAGGCGCTGAGCCCGGCGCAGCGCGCCGAAACGGTGCTGGTGGTGCAGGATCCCTTTACCAGCTTCTATGAGGCGCAGCTGATCGCCGACTTCATTCGCCTGATCGAAAAGCTGGGCCTGCGGCCGGTGCTGCTGCCCTTTATGCCGAACGGCAAGGCGCAGCACGTTAAAGGCTTTCTGCAGCGCTTTGCGCGCACCGCCGGCAAAACCGCTGACTTTCTTAATCGGGTGGCGAAGCTCGGCATGCCGATGGTCGGCGTCGATCCGGCGACGGTGCTCTGCTATCGCGATGAATATAAGCAGACGCTCGGCGACAAGCGCGGCGACTTTCACGTTCAGCTGGTGCATGAGTGGCTGCGCGAGGTGGTCAGCGCGCGTGAAGCCGTGCCAGGCAGCGGCGAAAGCTGGTACCTGTTTGCGCACTGCACCGAAGTGACGGCGTTGCCCAACACGCCGAACCAGTGGCAGGAGATTTTTGCGCGCTTCGGCGCGCGGCTGGAGAATATAAATGTCGGCTGCTGCGGCATGGCGGGCACCTACGGCCATGAGAGCAAGAATCTCGACAACTCGCTGGGGATTTATGGGCTGTCGTGGCATCCGCAGCTGCAGAAACTGCCACGCCAGCGCTGCCTGGCGACCGGCTTTTCCTGCCGCAGCCAGGTTAAGAGACTGGAAGGCAACGGCATGCGGCATCCGCTGCAGGCGCTGCTGGCGTTAGTGTAACGAAATTGTGCGCGACGTCACGACGCGGCTGGATTAGAATATCCAGCCCGCGTGACGCACGAAGTCGCTCTGCAGCGCGGTGGCTTTGTCCCACTCTCCGACCAGCGCCAGCTGATGGCACAGGCGAGTAAGGGAGAGGCGCGCCAGTTGCCAGGCCTGGATGCGGAACAGCCTGTCGCGCTCGCTGTTGCCCATCTCCTGCACCAGCCGGTGGTGAAGTTTGCCCATGGCGTGCAGATAACTTTGATCGTCTCCGTTGATCTGGCAGATTTCGGCCATATCCAGACAGGTGTCGTTGAACTGGCGCAGCTGATGAATCGAACAGTCGGCCCGGTTAAGCTTTGCCTCTGCCAGATAGAAATCAACGGTGATATCGCGTACGGAAAACTTGTAGTCGTCGATTTTGCACTGCAGCCAGGCAGAGACGGAGAGCGTCATGGCGCCACCTCGAAGATTGAATGATAATAATTATCATATTCAACTGGGTGTGGATTGCAATTGCGCAGCGCGAAAATTTTCACGATTTACTTAGCCTGTTAATAAAATCGGCAAGAACAATTTCTGCGCGCCTGATAAAGGCGTAACCTATCAATAAGAAATTATTAATAACTAGCTGAAAAAAATTTTACGTATTTTTAACAGGTTAGGCTGCTGATTTTGGCGCGCGCGCTCTCGCCGCAAAGGTCTGCGAAGCAGCTATGCTTAATAAAGCAGCGATTAAAAAGAGCACAAGATGATTATCCCTGCAAAACAAGAGGTTGAAGTGATCGCCCAGATCCTTACCATAGGGGGATAGCCTGAAAAGGTCCGGACTTACGAGGTAACAACATGGCATCTGTAAATGCAGCAACGTTCTCTCCTGATGATTTCGTCTGGAAAGGGGTCACGCTGACTGATTCCGCCGCAAAGCAAATTCTTAGCCTGGTGGCGCAAGATCCTGAAGTAAAAGGTCTGCATCTCGGCGTGAAACAATCCGGCTGTGCCGGTTTCGGTTACGTCATGGATTTGGTGAAAGAGCCTGCCGACGACGATCTGCAGTTTACCCATAACGGCGCAACGCTCTACGTGCCGCTTCAGGCAATGCCGTTTATCGACGGTACGGAAGTGGATTATGTCCGCGAAGGCCTGAATCAGATTTTTAAATTCAATAACCCTAAAGCTCAACACGCCTGCGGGTGCGGTGAAAGCTTTGGCGTCGAGTAAGTGAAATATGTCACGACACAGCGAAACATCTGACGATGTACAAATGTGGGAAGGCAAGCTCAACTACAAAGAGGGCTTCTTTACCCAGTTGCAAACCGACGAAATGGCGCACGGCATCAACGAAGATGTGGTGCGCGCGATCTCGGCTAAACGTAACGAGCCAGAGTGGATGCTGGAGTTTCGTCTTAAAGCCTTTCGCGCCTGGCTCGAAATGGAAGAGCCGCACTGGCTGAAAGCGCATTACGACAAACTGGATTATCAGGATTACAGCTATTATTCGGCGCCGTCATGCGGTAACTGCGACGACAGCTGCGCCTCCGAACCGGGCGCGCTGCAGTCTTCGGGCATCGAAGAGACCAACACCTACCTGACGCAGGAAGTTGAGAAGGCGTTCGATCAGCTGGGCGTGCCGGTGCGCGAAGGCCGTGAAGTGGCGGTCGATGCGATTTTCGACTCCGTTTCCGTTGCCACCACCTATCGCGGCAAGCTGGCGGAGCAGGGCATCATTTTTTGCTCGTTCGGCGAAGCGATTCAGGAACACCCAGAGCTGGTGCAGAAGTATCTCGGCACCGTGGTGCCGGCTAACGACAACTTCTTTGCGGCGCTGAACTCCGCGGTCGCCTCCGACGGCACCTTCGTTTATATCCCGAAAGGGGTACGCTGCCCAATGGAGCTGTCGACCTATTTTCGCATCAACGCGGCGAAAACCGGTCAGTTCGAACGTACCATCCTGATTGCCGACGAAGACAGCTACGTCAGCTACATCGAAGGCTGTTCCGCGCCGGTGCGCGACACCTATCAGCTGCACGCGGCGGTGGTGGAAGTCATTATTCATAAAAATGCGGAAGTGAAGTACTCCACCGTGCAGAACTGGTTCCCGGGCGGCGAAGGCGAAGGCGGCATTCTGAACTTCGTCACCAAGCGCGCGCTGTGCGAAGGCGAGAACAGCAAAATGTCCTGGACGCAGTCCGAGACCGGCTCCGCCATTACCTGGAAATACCCGAGCTGTATCCTGCGCGGCGATAACTCCATCGGCGAGTTCTACTCGGTGGCGCTGACCAGCGGCCGTCAGCAGGCGGATACCGGCACCAAGATGATCCACATTGGTAAAAACACCAAATCGACCATCATCTCCAAAGGTATCTCTGCCGGCAAGAGCCAGAATACCTATCGCGGCCTGGTGAAAATCATGCCGACCGCGACCAACGCGCGTAACTTTACCCAGTGCGACTCGATGCTGATCGGCCCCGATTGCGGCGCGCATACCTTCCCGTATGTCGAGACCCGCAACAACACCGCTCAGCTGGAGCATGAGGCGACCACCTCGCGCATCGGCGAAGATCAGCTGTTCTACTGCCTCCAGCGCGGTATCAGCGAAGAAGATGCGATCTCCATGATCGTCAACGGCTTCTGTAAAGACGTTTTCTCTGAGCTGCCACTGGAATTCGCCGTGGAAGCGCAAAAACTGTTAGCCATCAGCCTTGAGCACAGTGTGGGCTGATGCCGTCACACGCGTTGCCGGAAGCAATGTGAAGGAATAAGTATGTTAAGCATTAAAGATTTACAGGTTAGCGTTGAAGACAAAGAGATTCTGCGCGGTCTTAACCTCGAAGTGAAACCGGGCGAAGTGCACGCCATTATGGGCCCGAACGGCTCAGGCAAAAGCACGCTCTCTGCAACGCTGGCTGGCCGTGAAGATTACGAAATCACCGGCGGTTCCGTGAGCTTCAAAGGCAAAGATCTGCTGGAGCTCGACCCGGAAGACCGCGCGGGCGAAGGCATCTTTATGGCGTTTCAGTATCCGGTCGAAATCCCGGGCGTCAGCAACCAGTTCTTCCTGCAGACCGCAGTCAACGCGGTGCGTAAATATCGCGGCAAAGAAGAGCTGGATCGATTCGACTTCCAGGACTTTATCGAAGACAAGATACACCTGCTGAAGATGCCCGAAGACCTGCTGACCCGTTCGGTCAACGTCGGCTTCTCGGGTGGCGAAAAGAAACGCAACGACATCCTGCAGATGGCGGCGCTGGAGCCGGAGCTGTGCATCCTTGATGAAACCGATTCCGGTCTGGATATCGATGCGCTGAAGATCGTCGCGGAAGGCGTCAACAGCCTGCGTGACGAAAAGCGCGCCTTTATCATCGTGACCCACTATCAGCGTATTCTGGACTACATCAAGCCAGACTTCGTGCACGTGCTGTACAAAGGTAAGATCGTCAAATCGGGCGACTTTACGCTGGTGAAACAGCTGGAGGAGCAAGGCTATGGCTGGCTTACCGACGAAGAGTGATAACGCCCTGCAGCAGTGGCACCATCTGTTTGAATCGCGCGGCGAGTTTCGCTCGCTGCAGGCTCAGCAGCACTGGCAACAGCTGATGCGCGTCGGGCTGCCGACGCGTAAGCATGAAAACTGGAAATACACCGCGCTGGATGGGCTTCTGGCCCACCAGTTCGCGCTGCCGCAGGCGAAAAGCCTGAGCCAGGCGCAGGTCGACGCGCTGGCGCTGCCGCTGGACGCGATCCGTCTGGTGTTCGTTGACGGTCAGTTTCAGCCGTCGCTGAGCGCGGCCGATACCGAACTCTTCGCCGTTCAGCATAGCCGCGCCGCCGAGCGCCGGCCGCTGCCGGCACCGGTGCAGCCGGAAGTGTTTCTGCATCTGACCGAAAGCCTGGCGGAAGAGGTCACCTCGATTCGCCTGGCGCGCGGCAAGGCGGCGGCACGCCCGCTCTATCTGCTGCATATCACCAGCGGCCAGGCTGATGCGCTCAACACCGTGCATCATCGCCACCATTTCGAGCTGGAAGAGAGCGCGCAGGCGCAGGTTATTGAGCATTACGTCACCCTGGACGGGGCGCAGCACTTTACCGGCGCGCGCTTTACCTTCGCGGTCGGCGACAATGCCCAGCTGAAACATATCAAGCTGGCGTTTGAAGAGAGCAGCAGCTACCACTTCGCCCATAACGATATCGTTATCGGCCGCGATGCGCAGGTGAGCAGCACCAGCTTCCTGCTGGGCGCGGGCCTCTCTCGTCACAACACCAGCGTGCAGCTCAACGGCGAAAACACCCAGCTGTCGCTGAACAGCCTGGTGCTGCCGATGAATTCGGAAGTGGCGGATACCCGCAGCTATCTGGAGCATAACAAAGGCTACTGCCTGAGCCGTCAGCTGCATAAAACCATCTCGCGCGACAAAGGCCGCGCGGTGTTTAACGGCCACATCAAAGTGGCGCAGCACGCGCTGAAAACCGACGGGCAGATGACCAACAACAATCTGTTGCTGGGTCGTCTGGCGGAAGTGGACACCAAGCCGCAGCTGGAAATCTACGCTGACGACGTGAAGTGCAGCCACGGCGCGACCATCGGCCGCATTGATGATGAGCAGATGTTCTACCTGCGCTCGCGCGGCATCGCAGAAGACGCGGCGCAGCAGATGATTATTCACGCTTTTGCGGCCGAGCTGACCGAAGCGCTGGATGATGAGACGCTGCGTCAGGCGGTTCTGCAACGCATCGCGGCGCGTTTCCCTGGAGATGCCTCATGATGAACTTCGATCTCGAACGTATCAGGGCCGACTTCCCGATCCTGAAGCGTGAGGTCAACGGTCATCCGCTGGCCTACCTTGACAGCGCGGCCAGCGCCCAGCGTCCGCTGGCGGTGATTAACGCCGAAAGCCATTTTTACCAGTATGGCTATGCGGCGGTGCACCGCGGCATTCACAGCCTGAGCGCGCAGGCCACTACCGATATGGAAAACGTTCGCCTGCAGGCGGCGCGTTTTCTTAACGCCTCTTCGCCGGAAGAGATCGTGTTTGTCAAAGGCACCACCGAGGGGATCAACCTGGTGGCGAACTGCTGGGGCGCAAGCCAGCTGCAGGCCGGCGATAACCTGATCATCACCGAGATGGAGCACCACGCCAATATCGTGCCGTGGCAGATGGTGGCGCAGCGCACCGGCGCAGAGATCCGCGTGCTGCCGCTGAACAGCAGCGGCGAGCTGGCGATCGACGCCCTGGCGGGGCTGATTGACAGCCGTACGCGCCTGCTGGCGGTGACGCACGTCTCCAACGTGCTCGGCACCGTTAACCCGGTTAAGGCGCTGGTAGCGCAGGCGAAAGCTGCCGGGCTGGTGACGCTGGTGGACGGCGCGCAGGCGGTAATGCATGGCAAGGTCGACGTGCAGCAGATCGACTGCGATTTTTACGTCTTCTCCAGCCACAAAATTTACGGCCCTAACGGCGTCGGCATTCTCTACGGTCGCAAAGCGCTGCTCGACGAGATGCCGCCCTGGGAAGGCGGCGGCTCGATGATCGACCAGGTAGTGCTGCCTGTCGGCACCACCTGGAACAAAGCGCCCTGGCGTTTCGAAGCGGGCACGCCTAATACCGGCGGCATTATCGGCTTCGGCGCGGCGCTGCGCTATGTAGAAGAGATCGGCCTTGAGGCGATTCAGCAGCGTGAACAGGCGCTGATGCGCTACGCGCTCGACAAGCTCGCCTCTGTGCCCGATCTGGTGATTTACGGCCCGCAGGATCGCGCAGGCGTCATCGCTTTTAATCTGGGCAAGCATCACGCCTACGACGTCGGCAGCTTCCTTGATCAATACGGTATCGCTATCCGCACCGGCCACCACTGCGCAATGCCGCTGATGCGCCATTTCGCCGTGCCGGCCATGTGCCGCGCCTCGTTCGCCTTCTACAACAGCGAAGAAGAGGCCGATCGTCTGGCGGCGGGCTTGACCCGTATTCATCGTTTGCTGGGCGGTTGAGCAGAGTTCAGGAGTCAGTCATGGCCACGTTGCCAGATAAAGAGAAACTGGTGCGCAACTTTAACCGTTGCGCCAACTGGGAAGAGAAGTACCTCTACATCATCGAGCTGGGCGCAAAACTTCCAGAATCATCTGAAAGCCTGCATCAGCCGGAAAACGTTATCTCCGGCTGTCAGAGCCAGGTCTGGATTAAGATGACGCCGCAGAGCGACGGCACCCTGGCGTTTGAAGGGGACAGCGACGCCGCTATTGTTAAGGGGTTGATTGCAGTAGTATTTAGCCTGTATCAAAACCTGACGGCAGCTGATATCGTCGCGCTGGACGTGCGGCACTGGTTCGCCGAGCTGGCGTTAACCCAGCATCTGACGCCGTCGCGTTCGCAGGGCCTTGAAGCGATGATTCGGGCAATTCGCCATAACGCTCAAAATCTCCTCTGAGTTAAACTAGCAGACGCCAAAAGGCGTCTGTTTTTTTATCTGAAAGAGAAGATTGCATGAAATCAGCCTTACGTTTCGCCGGTGCGCTGCTGCTAAGCGTTGGACTTGCCGCGCCGGCTTTCTCCACGGAATACCCGCTTCCTGCCGGCGACAGCCGCCTTATCGGCGAAAATCAGTTAACCACGGTTCCCGACGACAAACGTCCTCTTGAAGCTATTGCGGCGAAATACCAGATTGGGCTGCTGAGCATGCTGGAGGCCAATCCGGGCACCGATCCCTGGCTGCCCAAGGCGGGCACGCAGTTAGTGGTGCCGCAGCAGATGTTGCTGCCGGATACGCCGCGCGAGGGAATAGTGGTTAACCTGGCCGAGCTGCGCCTCTATTATTACCCCAAAGACGAAGACAAGGTCATCGTCTATCCCATCGGCATCGGCCAGCTCGGCGCCGCGACGCCGGTGATGGTGACCAGCATCAGCCAGAAGATACCCAATCCGACCTGGACGCCAACCGTCAATATCCGCAAGCGCTACGCTAAAGATGGCATTACGCTGCCGGCGGTAGTGCCTGCCGGTCCGGAAAACCCGATGGGGCTGTTTGCGCTGCGTCTGGCACGCGGCAGCGGCAACTATCTGATCCACGGCACCAACGCCGATTTCGGCATCGGCATGCGCGTCAGCTCCGGTTGCATACGCCTGCGTCCGCAGGATATCGAAGCGCTGTTCAACAGCGTGCCGAAGGGGACGCGGGTGCAGGTGATTAACCAGCCGGTAAAATATGCCGTCGAGCCAGACGGAAAGCGCTATGTTGAAGTGCATCAGCCGCTATCGCACAGCGATAAAGACGATCCGCAGACGATGCCGATAGCGCTCAGCCCGGCGCTGAAGAAGTTTATCAAGAGTCCGCAGAGCGACAGCGCGCTGATCAAAGCGGCGCTGGAGCGTCGTTCCGGCATGCCGGTACTGGTATCAAGCGGGGAGGCGGTGACAGAGCCGTCTGAGGCGGCGTCAGAACAGGCGCAGAGCGGGCAGACCACACCCTGAACCCGACAATCGCCGCCGTTACTGGCGGCGAAACACAGGCAAAAAAAATGGCGCCACATGGGCGCCATTTTTAATACCAGAACTCTTACTTACGGTAAGAGTGAGCCTGGTTGTCCAGACGCTGGTTAGCACGAGCTGCGTCATCTTTAGCAGCCTGCACGTCAGAACGGATTGCGTTCACGTCGTTGCTCAGCTGGTCAACTTTAGCGTTCAGAGTCTGAACGTCTGAAGACAGCTGGTCGATTTTAGCGTTGCTTGAGCAACCAGCCAGCAGAGTTGAACCCAGGATTACCGCGCCCAGTACCAGTTTAGTACGATTCATTATTTATACCCTCTAGATTGAGTTAATCTCCATGTAGCGTTACAAGTATTACACAAAGCTTTTTAAGTTGAGAATAAATTTTTGATGAGAAGATGCTTAAACTTGATCGTTCGCTCAAAGAAGCAGCGCCTTGCCGCATATGATAAAAATATTTAGCGAAAACAGAGAGATTTAATCGGATTAACCTTAATTCTGGAGGATATTGAATAGTTATTATCGATTGGAAATTTCCCGATTTTGTATTAGTGATGGAATAAAAAAAGCGCCCCTAAAGGCGCTTTTAAATAAATGCTCAAACGAATTAAATGACGTGTACTGAGGCCGTATTTGTGGTACCGCTTGGTACTAATGCGCCCGATACCATCACAACCACGTCGCCTTTTTGCGCGTAGCCGCTTTCCAGCGCCGCTTCTTTACCGATGCGATAGAAATCATCGGTAGAGGCGATCTCGTTTACCAGGCGCGTTTCGATGCCTTTGCTCAGGATCAGCTGGCGCGCGGTGGTCTCATTGGTGGTCAGCGCGAGGATAGTGGCGTCCGGGAAGTATTTGCGCACCGATTTAGCGGATTTGCCGCCTTCGGTGGCGACCACGATCAGCGGTGCTTCCAGTTTCTCGGCGG
The DNA here is from genome assembly GCF_002095575.1 of Pantoea septica. Taxonomy (GTDB): domain Bacteria; phylum Pseudomonadota; class Gammaproteobacteria; order Enterobacterales; family Enterobacteriaceae; genus Pantoea; species Pantoea septica. Next base: position 22,423 of record NZ_MLJJ01000049.1, read on the forward strand.
TTTCCACCGCGCCGCGGCAGACCGCTTCGGTGATGCGCAGCTTACGGGAGTCTTCCAGCGCGTCGATGCGCGACTTCATCACGCGGTCGGTACGCTCGCAGATGGTGGCCATGATGGTCACTGACTCCAGCGGGTATTTGCCCTTGGCGCTCTCGCCGGAGAGCATAACCGCATCGGTGCCGTCGAGGATGGCGTTGGCCACGTCGCCCGCTTCCGCGCGAGTAGGGCGCGGGTTCTTGATCATGGAGTCGAGCATCTGGGTTGCGGTGATGACGACCTTGCGCGCCTTGTTACACTTCTTGATCATCATCTTCTGCGCGAAGATCACTTCTTCTACCGGGATCTCTACACCCAGGTCGCCGCGCGCCACCATGATGCCGTCAGAGGCGTCGAGGATTTCGTCGAAGTTGTTCAGGCCTTCCTGGTTTTCGATCTTGGAGATGATCTGAATATGTTCGCCGCCGTGGGCTTTCAGATGCTCACGGATCTCCAGCACGTCGGAGCGTTTGCGAATAAAAGAGGCCGCTACGAAGTCGACGCCTTGCTCGCAGCCGAAAATCAGGTCGCGCTTGTCTTTTTCCGCCAGCGCAGGCAGCTGGATAGAGACGCCCGGCAGGTTAACGCCTTTGTTCTCGCCGAGGTCGCCGTTGTTCAGCACGGTACACACCACGGTGTTTTCCGTCACTTCTTTTACTTCCATGCCGATCAAACCATCGTCTACCAGTACGGTGTTGCCGATTTTCAGATCTTCAGTGAAGCCGGCGTAGGTGACGGCGACGCGCTCGCTGTTGCCGATCACGCTCTGGTCGGTGGTAAAGGTAAAGGTCTGTCCCGCCTTCAGGGAAACGTCATTACCGCCTTCCAGTTTCATGGTGCGGATTTCCGGACCTTTAGTATCGAGCAGAATAGCGGCCTGACGGCCGGTTTTCTGCATCACCGCGCGCATGTTGGCGATGCGCTGACCGTGCTCGGCGTAATCGCCATGCGAGAAGTTAAGGCGCATAACGTTCATGCCGGCTTCAAGCAGCTGGGTCAGCATCTCTTCAGATTCGGTTTTCGGGCCGATAGTACAAACGATCTTGGTCTTTTTCATGACAGGTTATCTGTAAGTTGTGATGGATGATAAAGGTTGGGATTCGATGACAACGCATCGAAATGAGAATTCTGGTTGATAACGAAACGGACAGTACAACGTAAGAATAGGTGACGCAGGCTGAGCGTGCAGGGAAGTTGTGCGGTTACGTCTGGAAACCGACAATAGCGTGTTGCGCAAAGAGTGTGAGTTATCGCCATAGGCACGCCGCGCTGAAACCTTTCAAGTGGAACAACGCCGGATATTATAGACGCTAAGTGTCCGAAAACCAATTAAAAAGCGGAGAAGGAAACGACGGAGATCAATAAAAACGATGTTGCGCAAGGGAGGAAAACAGCAAGATTGGTGCGCTCTAATGGACTCGAACCATCGACCCCCACCATGTCAAGGTGGTGCTCTAACCAACTGAGCTAAGAGCGCATTCAGAAATTTGGTGCGTCCGAGTGGACTCGAACCACCGACCCCCACCATGTCAAGGTGGTGCTACTAACCAACTGAG
>NZ_MLJJ01000050.1 GCF_002095575.1 Pantoea septica
GGTGCTGCTGGATGCGGCCGGCGTGGTGCTGCGACCGTGCATTTTGTGGAACGATACGCGCAGCGCGGCGCAGTGTGATGCGCTGCGCCAGCAATATCCGCAGATGATGCAGATCGCCGCCAACCTGATCATGCCCGGCTTCACCGCGCCGAAACTGCGCTGGGTGGCTGAACATGAACCGGAAATCTTTCGCCGCATCGATAAGGTGTTGCTGCCGAAGGATTACCTGCGCTGGCGACTTACCGGGCGCTTTGTCAGCGAGCCGTCAGATGCCGCTGGTACGCTGTGGCTGGATGTGGCGAAGCGCGACTGGTCCGACGAACTGCTGGCGATCAGCGGGCTGACGCGCGCGCAGATGCCCGAACTGGTTGAAGGCAGTGCGGTCAGCGCCACGCTGCGCGCCGATCTGGCCAGCGAATGGGGCTTAGCGCCCACGGTGCGCCTCGCTGGCGGCGGCGGCGATAATGCGGCGTCGGCGGTAGGCGTCGGCGCGGTCAACGCGGGCGATGCCTTTATCTCTCTCGGCACCTCTGGCGTGATCTTTGTGGTTAACGATCGGCTGCGCGCCGATCCGCAATCCGGCGTGCACGCATTCTGCCACGCGTTGCCGGGACGCTGGCACCAGATGAGCGTGATGCTCAGCGCCGCCAGCTGCCTGCGCTGGCTGTGTAATCTGCTTTCGGTCACGGAAAGCCAGCTGATGGACGAAATGGCGCAGCTCAGCGCGGAACAGCTGCGTCAGGCGCCGCTATTTCTGCCTTATCTTTCCGGCGAACGCACGCCGCACAACGATCCGCACGCGACCGGTACATTTTTTCATTTACGCCACGAAACGCCACGTGCGCTGCTCGGTTACGCGGTGATCGAGGGCGTAGCCTTTGGTCTTGCGGATGGTCTGGCAGTGCTGGGCGATACGCAGCAGCAGATTCAGCAGTGCAGCCTGACCGGCGGCGGGGCGCGCAGCACGCTATGGGCGCAGCTGATTGCCGACGTGCTGCAACTGCCCATAGTAACCCATGCGGCCAGCGCCTCGGGCGCGCTGGGCGCGGCGCGGCTGGCGTGGTTAGCGGATGGCGGCCGCGAGGCAGAAGTGTGCCTGAAACCGTCGGTGCAGGCGCGCTATCAGCCCGATGCGGCGCGGGGGGCCGTGCTGCAGCAGCGTCTGTGCCTGTTCCGTGAACTCTATGTACAACAACAGCAGGCGCGCGCATTGCTGCCTGCCTGATCGGATTAGCGAACGGAAGGAAGATTGTCATGCAATCGAATGAATACTGGTTTGGCTTACCGAAAAAGATGTTCTGGGGGTTCCTGGCTATCGCAATTTTTATGGCGGGCGACGGCTTCGAAATGGCGTTTTTGTCGCGCCACATCACTGACATGGGCTTTTCACCGGCCCAGTCGGCAGTGGTATTTACTTTTTATGGCCTCGCCGCCGCGCTGGCCGCGTGGGCCTCTGGCGTGGTGGCGGAGCTGATTACGCCGCAGCGCGCCATGATGATTGGCTTTATGCTGTGGATCGTCATGCATGCGCTGTTTATGTCGCTGGGGCTCGGGCTGCGTAACTATCCGCTGATGGTGCTGTTCTACGGCATTCGCGGCCTGGCCTATCCGCTTTTTATCTATTCGTTCATGATGATGCTGGTGCAGGTGCTGCCGCGTGACAAGCTGGCCGCCGCTACCGGCTGGTTCTGGGCGATGTATTCCGTGGGGATTGGCGTAGTAGGCAGCTACCTGCCGAGTCTGACCATTCCGATGCTGGGCGAAACCGGCACCCTGTGGCTGGCTATTGTCTGGGTCGCCTGCGGCGGTGTGCTGGCGTACTTCAGCCTGCGCAACGTCCCGGTTGACCGTTCACGCGTTAATCTGCCGCTGCGCGATAAAATGACCGAGATGTCGCGCGCCGTGACTATCCTGTTCACCAATCAGCATGTATTTTACGCCTGCCTGATCCGCATCATCAATACGCTGTCGTTGTTTGGTTTTGCCATCATTATGCCGCTTCTGTTTGTCGATCGGCTGGGCTTTACCATCTCCGAATGGCTGCAGATTTGGGCAGTGTTCTTCTTTGTCACCATCTTTACCAATATTTTCTGGGGCATTACCGGCGAGAAGCTGGGCTGGATCCGGCAGGTGCGCTGGTTCGGCTGCCTCGGTATGGCGATCTCCAGCCTGGCATTTTACTACCTGCCGCTGTATGCCGGGCATAACTTCTGGGTGGCGCTGATTCCGGCCGTGATGCTGGGGATCTTTGTTGCCGCTTTTGTGCCGATGACGGCGGTGTTCCCGACGCTGGAACCGCATCATAAAGGCGCGGCGGTGTCGATCTACAATCTGTCAGCCGGGCTGAGTAACTTTGTCGCGCCGGCGATTGCCTCGCTGCTGCTGCCGTTCTTCGATATTGTTGGCGTGGTATGGGCCTACACTGCGCTTTACCTGTTCGCTGGCGTGCTGACCTTTATCATCCGCGTGCCGCAGCCAGGGCACACGCGGCAAGCATCGGCGGTGAAATCGTCAATTGCGCAACAGCGCAGTTGAAATTGAGGCTAAGACAGCCGTACCGACAGCGGCCGCTGTTGGTACGGACGTAGCGTTATTCCCGCTTTTATTTCGCCTTTGATTTCCTCAACGCAAACGGGTGCGGTCGGTTGGGTATGCCGCCAGAAAACGTTAATCCTGCTGCCTGCCGTTGCTTGAATGAAAGCGCGCGTTAGCCCACGACATCCTGCAGGGCCTCCTGCAGATCGTACCAGCGAAAGCCGAAGCCGGAGGCTTCCAGCCGCTTCGGCAGCACATGCTGCCCGCCCAGCACCAGCACCGCCGATTCGCCCATCATCATTTTGATGGCGCTGGCGGGCGTGCGCATAAAGGCCGGGCGATGCATCACATGGCCGAGCGTGGCGGCGAACTGTTCATTGCGCACCGCGTAGGGCGCCACCATATTGAACGGGCCGCTCAGGTCGTCGCGATCCAGCAGCCAGAGAATGGCGTTGACCATATCGTCAATATGGATCCACGGCAGATACTGCTTGCCGCTGCCGATAGGACCGCCGACGCCGAGCTTGAACGGCAGCTTCATTTTGCTTAACGCGCCGCCTTCGCTGGCCAGCACCACGCCGGTACGCAGCAGGCAGACGCGAGTGCGCTCGCTCTGGGCGCTCAGCGCCAGCTGCTCCCAGCGCGCGCAGAGGCTGTGGGTAAACTCCTCCTGACCCTGATCATCCTCCGTCATCACCAGCTCGCCGGTATCGCCGTAATAGCCGGTCGCCGACCCGGAGAGCAGCACGCGGGGCGGGGTGTGGCTGGCATTGATCAGCGAGGCGATGCGTTCGGTAATTTGCCAGCGGCTTTCGCACAGCCGCTGCTTCTGCTGTTCGGTCCAGCGCTTGTCGGCGATGGGTTCGCCGGCGAGGTTGATGACCGCGTCAACCCCGTCGAGGTTTTGCTGCTGCGCCAGGCCAGACCAGATCGCGACGCGCGCGTCGAGCTTTTCGCGCGCGGCGGCGACATCGCGCGTGACGACGCTGACCTGATGCCCCAGCGTCAGCAGGCGAGGAATAAGATGGCGGCCGATAAGCCCGGTTCCGCCGGTCATAAGTACATGCATCTCGCGTCTCCTTATCATTTTTCTGATACGCACTGTTTCAGCATAGAAGAAGCGCGGCCGCACGCTGCCGGACTGCGTCGCGCTTTAACAAGATCGGACCAGCAGGACATTGCTTTGCGGAAAGAAAATGGGTAAATATCAGGCTACCCGGATAAGTCAGTTGAGGTAACAGATGAATTACCCCTCCATCACCCTGTGGTCTGATTCACTGTTTTTTAGTCCTTACGCCATGTCGGTTTACGTCGCGCTTACCGAGAAGGGGATTCCCTTCTCGCTGAGACGCGTCGATCTTGCGCACAATCAGCAGTTCCATAGCGACTATCGCGCGCTGTCGCTCACCTGCCGCGTGCCGACGCTACAGATCGACGAGTTTGTGCTGAGCGAATCCTCTGCTATCGCTGAATATCTGGAAGAGCGTTTTCCCGCGCCTGAATTCGATCGCCTCTATCCGCGCGATCGCGAAAAGCGCGCGCGGGCGCGTGAAGTGCAGGCGTGGCTGCGCAGCGACTTTTTAACCCTCCGCCAGGAGCGGCCAACGGAGGTGTTATTCGCCGGCGAGCGTTTTCCGCCGTTGAGCGCGGCGGCGGCGCAGGCGGCGGAGAAGCTGATTGCGGCGAGCCTGCGCTTGCTGCCGGACAAGCAGCAGAATCTCTTCGGCGAGTGGTCCGTTGCCGATACGGATTTAGCGGTGATGCTGAATCGTCTGGCGCTGCACGGCGACGCGCTGCCGGATAAGCTCAGGGAATATGCTGAATTTCAGTGGCAGCGCGCCTCGGTGCAGCTCTGGCTGGCGGAAAGCGGCAAACAGCGATAGATTGCGCCGCTTGCTCAGGCGAGCGGAAGTGATTACCTTACAGCACACTATAAAAACGACGTGGCAATCAGGCGCGTGTCGCACGGCACGCCAGAACAGAAAAGGGTTACCGGATGGTGGAGCAAACCGCGGGCGACGGTATCGAGTGGGTCGATATCGTTAATGAAGAGAATGAAGTGATCGCGCAGGCGACGCGCGCCCAGATGCGTGCGCAGCGTATGCGCCATCGCGCCACCTATATCGTGGTGCATGACGGCGCAGGCAAGATTCTGGTGCAGCGCCGCACCGAGACCAAAGACTTCATGCCCGGCATGCTGGACGCCACTGCGGGCGGCGTGGTGCAGAGCGGCGAAGATCTGCTGGAGTCGGCGCGCCGCGAGGCTGAAGAGGAGTTGGGCATCGCCGATGTGCCTTTCGCCGAGCACGGCAAGTTCTACTTCGAAGATGAGCATGTCCGCGTCTGGGGCGGATTGTTCAGCTGTGTTTATCACGGCCCGTTCGCCATGCAGGAAGAGGAGGTGGACGAGGTGTTCTGGATGACCCCCGATGAGATTACCGCGCGCTGCGACGAGTTTACCGATGACTCGCTAAAGGCGCTGTCGCTGTGGCTGACGCGCAACGGCGACGCGTAAAATAGTTGGTTAAAAAAACGCCCGGCAGGGCGTTTTTTTTGCGGCTTATGATGCTTGTGCTGTTCAGATGCGGGCAACGGCCGGTTACCTAAAGTCGGCGTGAACACGCCCGTGTGGCCTCGGCCGCCGCTTCCCTGCGGCGGACGCTTTACTTCACCGGGACATTGTGCGGGCTGTGGTAATGCTCCGCCAGGATGCACCGCGATACCGCAGCAACGTCAGTATATTCGCGTCCGTGGTTGTCTCCGAACGTGGCGTAGCGAGCAAGATTCGGCACCAGGCGATGCGGTAAAAAAAGAGCATGCGTGGGCATGCTCTTGTTCGTCACGATGTGAACCCAGAAGGCTTAGCCTTCCGCCTGCTGCGACTGAATCGCGGTCAGGGCGATGGTGTAGACGATATCGTCGACCAGCGCGCCGCGCGACAGATCGTTAACCGGCTTGCGCATACCCTGCAGCATTGGACCGATAGAGATCAGATCCGCCGAGCGCTGCACCGCTTTGTAGGTGGTGTTGCCGGTGTTGAGATCCGGGAAGATAAACACCGTGGCGCGACCTGCGACCGCCGAGTTCGGCGCTTTGGATTTGGCCACGTCTTCCATAATCGCCGCGTCATACTGCAGCGGACCGTCGATCACCAGATCTGGACGTTTCTCCTGCGCGATACGCGTCGCTTCGCGCACTTTTTCCACGTCGCTACCCGCGCCGGAGGTGCCGGTCGAATAGGAGATCATCGCCACGCGCGGTTCGATGCCGAACGCATGGGCGGAGTCGGCAGATTGAATGGCGATTTCCGCCAGCTGTTCCGCGGTCGGATCCGGGTTGATGGCGCAGTCGCCATACACCAGCACCTGCTCCGGCAGCAGCATAAAGAACACCGAGGAGACCAGCGAGCTATTCGGCGCGGTCTTGATCAGCTGCAGCGGCGGACGAATGGTATTGGCGGTGGTGTGTACGGCGCCTGACACCAGGCCGTCCACTTCGCCGCTCTCCAGCATCATGGTGCCGAGCACCACGTTGTCTTCCAGCTGCTCCTGCGCCACCACTTCGGTCATGCCTTTGTTCTTACGCAGCTCGACCAGACGCGGCACATAGTTGTTGCGAACCACTTCGGGATCGACAATTTCGATGCCTTTGCCCAGTTCGACGCCCTGTGCGGCGGCGACGCGCTGGATCTCATCCGGGTTGCCCAGCAGCACGCAGGTCGCGATGCCGCGATCGGCGCAGATGGCGGCCGCCTTGACGGTGCGCGGCTCATCGCCTTCCGGCAGCACGATGCGTTTGCCCGCTTTGCGCGCCAGCTCGGTAAGCTGATAGCGGAAGGCCGGCGGCGACAGGCGACGGCTGCGCTCGGAGGTTGCGGTCAGCGATTCGATCCAGTCGGCGTTGATATAGTTGGCGACATACTCCTGCACTTTTTCCACGCGCTGAGTATCGTCGCTCGGCACTTCCAGATTGAAGCTCTGCAGGCTGAGCGACGTTTGCCAGGTGTTGGTTTTCACCATAAATACCGGCAGGCCGGTCTGGAAGGCGCGCTCGCACAGCTTCGCGATGCGGCTGTCGATCTCGTAGCCGCCGGTCAGCAGGATGGCACCAATCTCTACGCCGTTCATTGCGGCGAGACAGGCGGCCACCAGCACGTCGGGACGGTCCGCCGAGGTCACCAGCAGCGAGCCGGGACGGAAATGCTCCAGCATATGCGGCAGGCTGCGCGCGCAGAAAGTTACAGACTTGACGCGGCGCGTGGCGATCTCGCCTTCGTTGATCACTTCGGCATTGAGGTGGCGGCACATATCGATGGCGCGCGTGGCGATCAGATCGAAGCTCCAGGGCACGCAGCCCAGCACCGGCAGGGGGCTGTCGGCGAACAGCTGTTTCGGATCGATGTTGGCGACGCTCGCTTTGGTGGAGTCGTCGAAAATTTCCGACAGATCCGGACGCGTGCGGCCCTGTTCATCCACCGGGGCGTTCAGCTTGTTGATGATAACGCCGGTGATATTTTTATTCTTGCTGCCGCCGAAGCTGCTTTGCGTCAGTTCAATACGCTCTTTCAGCTGGGCGGGAGAGTCGTTGCCCAGCGCCATAACAAACACGATCTCGGCGTTAAGCGTCCTGGCGATCTCATAGTTGAGCGCGTTGGCGAACTGATGCTTACGCGTCGGCACCAGGCCTTCAACCAGCACGACTTCCGCATCTTTGGTGTTTTCGTGGTAGCGCGCGATGATCTCTTCCATCAGCACGTCCTGCTGGTTAGCGCCCAGCAGCGACTCCACGCGTGACATCTTGAGCGGGTCGGCGGCGGGAATCGACGAGTTCTTGCGGATGATCATCGTGGTCTGGTCGGGCTTATCGCCGCCAGCGCGCGGCTGCGCGATAGGTTTGAAGACGCTCAGACGAACGCCTTTACGCTCCATGGCACGAATAACGCCGAGGCTGACGCTGGTCAGGCCGACGCTGGTGCCGGTAGGAATAAGCATGATTGTACGTGACACGTTTGAACCTCGCTTTAGGTAGTGTCAAAAACAACGCCGTCAGCCGAAGCTGACGGTGAAGGAAACATCAGGCGGTAAGACGCGCCGCATCCTGGGCGATCACCAGCTCTTCATTAGTGGGGATGACAATCGCCGGGCGGGTGCCTTCTTTATTAATAAAGCCGGATTTGCCGAAGCGCGCCGCCAGGTTGCGTTCATGATCGACCTCAAAGCCGAGCAGGCCCAGCTTTTTCAGCGACAGCTCACGGACCATCGCCGCATTTTCGCCGATGCCGCCGGTAAAGATCACCGCGTCCAGACGGCCTTCCATCATAGCGCTGTAGCTACCGATGTATTTTGCCAGACGATGGCAGAAAACATCCATGGCGCGCTTAGCGTCCTCTTTGGTTTCGTAGTTGTCTTCGACGTAGCGGCAGTCGCTGGTGACCTCAGTCAGCCCCAGCAGGCCGGACTCTTTAGTCAGCAGCTTGTTGATGGCGTCGACGCTCATGCCCAGGGTATCGTGCAGATAGAAGACGATCGCCGGATCGATGTCGCCGCTGCGGGTACCCATCACCAGACCTTCCAGCGGCGTCAGACCCATTGAAGTATCGACGCATTTGCCGTTACGCACCGCCGCCACCGAGGCGCCGTTGCCGAGGTGGCAGGTAATGATGTTGAGTTCGTCGACCGGTTTGTTCAGGAATTTCGCCGCTTCGTGCGTGACATAGTAGTGGCTGGTGCCGTGCGCGCCGTAGCGGCGGACGCCGTGCTCTTTATAAAGGCGGTAGGGCAGGGCGTAGAGATAGGACTCTTCCGGCATAGTCTGATGGAAAGCGGTGTCGAAAACCGCCACATTCTTGTCGGAGAGGTGCGGGAAGTTTTTCATCGCCTCTTCAATGCCGATCAGATGCGCCGGGTTATGCAGCGGCGCGAAAGAGGCGTTGTCTTTGATGCCCTGCACCACGGCGTCGGTAATAATGACCGATTCCGTCAGCTGCTCGCCGCCATGCACGATGCGATGACCAATTGCAGCAATTTGTGCCGACAGCTCTGGTTTTTGTGCCAGAATAGTTTTAACAATGAAATTCAGGGCTTCGCTGTGTGCGGCGCCGGCGCCTAGAGGGGCTTCGTGTTTTTCTCCGTCCAGCTTCCACTTAATGCGCGCTTCCGGAAGATGGAAGCATTCAGCCAGGCCGGACAGGTATTCCTCTCCGCTGGCGGCATTCAGGATGGCGAACTTCAGTGAAGAGCTGCCGCAGTTCAGAACCAGTACTAACTTACTCGACATGGAAGTACCTATTTGTTAAAAGTGGCTAAAAAAAAGGCAATCAGACTATCAGCGTAGCCCATGAATGCGGGGAGCTTAATCATAACCCTGTTGCGCTAGTCAAAATGTTGCTTCTCCGCAAAAAAATTTCGGTAATTTTACGCAATTTTTTGAAATTCGCTTAGCGAAAGCTGGCCGCTACGTTTGTGATTTACGTTTTTACCCGCTTCCAGTAGGTTATTGAGGCGGGGTCAGAATAGCGAGACTGCCCTTTAAAGACAAAAAATTTTGAAGGATGTCACGTAAAGTTGTGTAGCTATAAAATAATTTTATTTTTTGCAGTTTTAGTTGAGGTCCGCCATGGCGAATGATTCTGGCAATACTGGCTGGTTCCGTATTTTTCAAAACGGCCAGCACTATATGAAGACCTGGCCGAATGACAAACGCCTCGCGCCGATCTTTCCTGAAAACCGCGTCTCGAGCGTGACCCGTTTCGCCATCCGCTTTATGCCGCCGCTGGCGGTGTTTACGCTGAGCTGGCAGATCGCGCTCGGCGGGCAGCTGGGCCCGGCCGTCGCTACCGCGCTCTTCGCCTGCAGTCTGCCGATGCAGGGGCTGTGGTGGCTGGGCAAACGCTCGGTAACGCCGCTGCCGCCTACGCTGCTGCACTGGTTCCATGAAGTGCGCGCTCGCCTTGAAGAAGCGGGTCAGGCGATAGCGCCGGTCGAGGGCAAGCCGACCTATCAGGCGCTGGCCGACCTGTTAAAGCGGGCATTTAAGCAGCTGGATCGCACCTTCCTCGACGATCTTTGATCGTCCGCCTTTTTCCCGCAGAGAGAATTTGTCGCTCAGCCGGGTCTAAATCAAAGAAAAGTGATGCGGGCATACCTGCATCGCTCGCCTTATGCCACTATTTTCCGTCTAATACTTGAGCGGCCTGTCGGCCCAGGAGCCTACGATGGAAATGACTCACGCGCAGCGTCTGATTCTCTCTAACCAGTACAAAATGATGGCCATGCTGGAGCCGGACAACGCCGAGCGCTATCGCCGCTATCAGACTATTATCGAGCGCGGCTATGGGCTACAGATGCGCGAGCTGGATAAAGAATTCGGCGAACTGACGGAAGAGACCTGCCGCACCATTATCGACATTATGGAGATGCATCATGCGCTGCACGTCTCCTGGTCGAATCTTGGCGATAAAGCCTCGCTGGACGAACGCCGTCTCGCTTTTCTCGGCTTTGATGCCGCCACGGAGGCGCGCTACCTCGGCTACGTGCGCTTTATGGTCAACACCGAAGGGCGCTATACCCACTTCGATTCCGGCACCCACGGCTTCAATGCGCAGACGCCGATGTGGGAAAAGTATCGACGTATGCTGGCGGTGTGGCACACTTGTCCGCGTCAATATCATCTGAGCGCGACGGAAATCGCGCAGATTATTAACGCCTGACGGGAGCGTCTTGTGACCTATAGCGGTTTTTTATTTGATCTGGATGGCACGCTGGTGGATTCGCTGCCTGCGGTAGAGCGTGCGTGGAGCAACTGGGGCGCGCGGCACGGCATTGCAGCCGAAGAGATCCTGAGTTTTATTCACGGCAAGCAGGCGATCGCCTCGCTGCGCCATTTTATGGCGGGCCAGCCGGAAGCGGCGATTCAGGCGGAGTTTAGCGCGCTGGAGCAAAACGAAGCGCAGGATACCGACGGCGTGCGGGCGCTGCCGGGCGCGCACGCGCTGTTGATGCGCTTAAATGCGCTGCAGATCCCCTGGACTATCGTGACCTCCGGCTCGGTGCCGGTGGCGCATGCGCGCCATAAGGCCGCCGGACTGCCGCTGCCGTCGGTGTTTATCACCGCCGAACAGGTGGAGAAGGGCAAGCCCGCGCCAGATCCCTATCTGCTGGGCGCGGAAAAACTGGGGCTGGCGGCGGAAAAGTGCGTGGTGGTGGAGGACGCGCCTGCCGGCATTCTCTCTGGACTTGATGCCCGCTGCGCGGTAATCGCGCTCAACGCGCCCGCCGATACGCCGCGCCTGGGGGAAACCCTGATGCAGCTTCGCTCGCTGGCGTCGCTGCGGGTTACGCCGCAGGCTGAAGGCGGCTTTTCTCTGCAGCGGGAAGAGTGAGCGACACCGGCGGCGTGAAACGCCGCCGCGTTACAGCGGCGACTCCTGCGAAATCTCATCCAGCGACAGGCTGAAGCTGGGAATAAATACCTCGACGAAATAGTCCATTTCCGGCGTGCGGCGCTGCTGCAGCGTTTTCTCCAGGCGCGCCTTGGCCAGCAGAAACTCGTTATTGCCTGCGGACAACTCTTCAAGACATTTCAGGTAGGCGCAGAGCGCGTCCGCCTGCTTCACTACCGACTGCTCCTCTTCGCTGTGCTGATGCTCGTCAAGCAGCGGACGGTAAACTTCCTGCAGCTCTTCCGGCAGCATCTCGATCAGCTTCTGCTGGGCGATTTTCTCGATCTTTTTATACTCATGGGCGATTTGCGCGTTGTAATACTTCACCGGCGTCGGCAGATCGCCGGTGAGCACTTCGCTGGCGTCGTGATAGAGCGCCAGCATCGCGATGCGATCGGCGTTGAGCGTGCCGCTGAATTTTTTGTTTTTAATCACGGCGAGCGCATGCGCCACCATCGCGACCTGCAGGCTGTGCTCCGAGACATTTTCGGTACGCACGTTGCGCATTAGCGGCCAGCGGTTGATCAGTTTAAGACGGGAGAGATGGGCGAAAAAGTGGCTTCGGGTCATGCGTTATCCTGTCAGCAACGGGGGAAGCGTCGCGCTTCCCCAAATGCTGTCAGTATACGCGGCAGGTTTTACTGGCGATAGCCTTGCAGGAAACGGTCGAACTTGCCGATCGCCATTTCCAGATCGTCGACGCGCGGCAGGGTAACGATACGTACATGGTCAGGCCATGGCCAGTTAAAGGCGGAGCCCTGCACCAGCAGCACCTTTTCCTGCAGCAGGAAGTCCAGCACCATTTTCTGGTCGTCGTGAATGTTGAACTTTTTCGCATCGATACGCGGGAACATATAGAGCGCGCCGTTCGGCTTCACGCAGCTGACGCCGGGAATATCGTTGATCAGCTCCCAGGCGCGCTGGCGCTGCTCATAGAGTCGGCCGCCTGGCGCGATAAATTCGCTGATACTTTGATAGCCGCCTAGCGCGGTCTGGATCGCATGCTGCGCCGGCACGTTGGCGCACAGGCGCATCGAGGCCAGCATCTCAAGCCCTTCGATATAGCCTTTCGCGTGTTTCTTCGGCCCGTTAAGCACCATCCAGCCCTGACGGAAACCCGCCACGCGGTAAGTTTTCGAGAGGCCGTTAAAGGTCACGGTCAGCAGATCGGGCGCCAGCGCGGCGATCGAATGGTGCTGCGAGGCGTCGTAAAGGATCTTGTCGTAGATTTCGTCGGCGAAAATGATCAGATTATGCTGACGCGCGATCTCAACGATCTCCAGCAGCAGCGCTTTGCTGTAAACCGCGCCGGTGGGGTTGTTTGGGTTGATGATCACGATGCCGCGGGTGCGCGGGGTGATTTTGCTGCGAATATCGTCGAGATCGGGGAACCAGTCAGACGATTCATCGCACAAATAGTGCACCGCTTTGCCGCTGGAAAGCGACACTGCCGCCGTCCAGAGCGGATAGTCGGGCGCGGGCACCAGCATCTCGTCGCCGCTGTTCAGCAACGCCTGCATCGCCTGCACGATCAGCTCGGAAACGCCGTTGCCGATATAGATATCTTCAACCGTGACGTCGCGGATATCGCGCGCCTGGTAGTGCTGCATAATAGCTTTACGCGCCGAGTAAAGCCCTTTGGAGTCGCAGTAGCCCTGCGCGCTCGGCAGGTTGCGGATGACATCGACCAGAATTTCATCCGGCGCTTCGAAACCGAAAGGCGCGGGATTGCCGATATTGAGCTTGAGAACTTTGTTGCCTTCTTCTTCGAGACGTTTAGCCTCTTTAAGTACCGGCCCGCGAATGTCGTAACAGACGTTTTCCAGCTTGCCAGATTTATCAATTTGAAAAGTCATTTTTAATCGCCTCTATGGGCAGAATCCTTTTACTGCCGCAGAAATCAAACCAGCACAATGTACTCTCCTCAATGCGACAAAAGAAGGGCAGCGGCAGGTTTTGGCGTCTTTGCCATCTTTTTGCCGCAGCGGTGGCGTAAAGCATAATTTCTTTGCAATTAGCTGGTTACAAAAACTGATTTTTAGCTCATGAACGATATTTTTCGCTGTAATACGCCTTTTTGAGTGTAAACCGTATTATCCGTCGGCCAAAGAAGCGAATGAGAAGTTTCTGGCTGAAAGATGAGCAGAAATACAGGTAGGTGAATAAGGAAATAGTTAAGCGGTTTTATATGAATGTTTAAAAAATCAGCGGGGGAGAGAATTGTATAAGCCAGCCCGCAAGCGATTGCGCTCGCCGGGGCAGTCTGGCCTCCTTAAATAGCCGGAAAAGTTCCCTGTGCGTAAGGGCCAGTTCATATCTGATAAAAGGTATTCCAGGCGTATCTTCTCACTTTATCTGGACTTTCAGAAACCGGGCGGTTAAAAATTGCGCGGCGGTGTGCCAGGATGGGTCTGAAATGCGATCTGGTCAAAAATTACGATGCTTTTCACAAAATCATTTCCATTTTGAAGTTAAAAATGATTAAGTATAATTTATTATTTGTCGCATTTAGCTGCTACGCAATTCATAATCCCGTAGCTGGCTTTTTCCGTCCGCTTTAGGTACGGAACCCTAGACACCAACGCAGCTTCCTGCAATTGCGCTCCCGCGCTGTCGGTCCAGAAGTTGTTTCTGTCTACTCAACGCTGTTTTCCCGCTGTTTCGGGATGCGCGTTTGTCGGTATACGTCTGACACGAATTTCTTTGACGGTCTCACACAGGACCGGCAATGAGCATAATTACCACTTATCTCTTTGATAAGTAGCGTAATAACACCAGGGTAGTAGTTTTTTAAAAATCTTATAAGTGAAGAAAACATGACTAATGCAAATCGTCCGATACTCAATCTCGACCTCGATCTGCTGAGAACGTTTGTTGCCGTTGCGGACCTGAACACGTTTGCGGCGGCCGCTGCCGCTGTATGCCGAACCCAGTCGGCCGTCAGCCAGCAGATGCAGCGTCTGGAGCAATTGGTAGGTAAAGAGCTGTTTGCCAGACATGGACGTAATAAATTATTAACTGAGCACGGTATTCAGCTTTTAGGCTACGCCAGGAAAATCCTGCGTTTCAACGACGAGGCCTGTACATCGCTGATGTACAGCAACATTCAGGGCGTGCTGACTATCGGCGCCTCAGATGATACCTCAGACACCATCCTGCCGTTCCTGCTTAACCGCGTGACCTCGGTCTATCCCAAGCTGGCGATCGACGTCCGCGTGAAACGCAATCCCTTTATGATGGAGATGCTGAACCAGGGCGAAGTCGATCTGGTCGTGACCACCTCAAGCCCGGGCAGCTTTACCCATCAGGTGCTGCGTACCTCGCCGACGCTGTGGTACTGCGCGGCGGATTATATCTTTCAGCGCGGCGAAGCGATTCCTCTGGTGCTGCTGGACGAACCTAGCCCGTACCGCGATATGGCGATCGATCACCTCAACGAAGCGGGCATCCCGTGGCGTATCTCCTACGTCGCCTCTACGCTGGCTGCGGTGCGCGCCGCGGTGAAGGCGGGTCTTGGCGTGACGGCGCGTCCGGTGGAGATGATGAGTCCGGAACTGCGCGTAATGGGCGCGGCGGAAGGGCTGCCGGTATTGCCGGATACGCAGTATCTGCTGTGCCGCAATCCAGACAGCGATAACGAACTGGCACTGGCGATTTTCAACGCCATGCAGTCCACCAACGATCCCTACAATCTGAGCGCCAACCCGGATGGGACGCTGTTGCTGGATGATGAAGAGTAACCGGCAGAGACCATTGTCCGTTCCTGTTCGCTTCGCCTGACAGTTGTTAAAACTGTAATAAAAAAGCTCTTTGTTATGCTTTTGCATCGAAGAGCTTTTTTTATCCGCCTAAAAGGCCGTTGCCTCGCTATTCCCGCCCTGAAGCGCCTTTCCTGCCTTAACAAACTAAAACGCTATTTCGAACAAGCCAAAGATGAAATTCTTTGTCTGAAGATGTGAAAACTCTGTTCCGTATTTAGGCAACATTTGCTGAAAAAAAGGACAAAAAGGCCAGTTTTGTGTTCTGGATCAAAAAAATACCCCTGACAAGGGGAAGGAAAAAGCGCTAAAGCCTGCCAGAATACGTTGGATAAATGCACGATCCATGCATTTGAATTCACGCTACATTCTAAAAGACCATACAGACTGAAGCGATTTAGCTGGCAACGCGCGCATCATATGTTAAAATTTTGATGCGCGTGTAAAATAATGTTTGGAGACTTTTGTCAAAGTTGACAAAAGGTTATAGAAAGGAGTAAAAGACCCCATAAAATTGCTGCCTAATTGATAATGACAGCATAATTTATAAGGTTTTTTTCCTTCCCTTGAATCGATGTGGTGCGTTTGCTGCAAGTGACCCGCGCAGGATGCCATCGCCACTTTTGATGAGTAAGCAAAGAGTATGTCAACAGCCACCGAAGTCGTCGCTCATCACTGGGCGTTTATCATATTTGTCATTATCGCTTTCGGCCTTTGCGCCTTTATGCTTACCGGAGGATGGCTCTTAGGCGGCCGCGCCCGCGCGCGTCATAAAGAGACGCCGTTCGAATCCGGTATCGAATCTGTGGGCGACACCC
Source organism: Pantoea septica (assembly GCF_002095575.1). Lineage (GTDB taxonomy): Bacteria > Pseudomonadota > Gammaproteobacteria > Enterobacterales > Enterobacteriaceae > Pantoea > Pantoea septica. Next base: position 15,552 of record NZ_MLJJ01000050.1, read on the forward strand.
ATATCCGCCTCTCGGCGAAGTTCTACCTCGTCGCAATGTTCTTCGTCATCTTTGACGTCGAAGCGCTCTTTTTATACGCATGGGCGACCTCAATCCGCGAAAGCGGCTGGGTCGGCTTTGTCGAAGCCGCAATTTTCATTTTGGTGCTCCTGGCGGGGCTGGTCTATCTGGTGCGTATCGGCGCGCTGGACTGGGCGCCTGCACGTCGTCGCGTGGTGGTCAAATCCAGCCCGATCGGTCACACCAACCCTCATAAGCAGTAAAAGCGAGGCAATCTGATGGACTATACGCTCACCCGCATAGACCCCAACGGTGGTGAGAACGACCGTTATCCTCTGCAAAAACAGGAGATCGTTGCCGATCCCCTTGAGCAGCACGTTCATCGCAGCGTCTACATGGGCAAGCTCGAGCATGCCCTGCATGACATGGTGAACTGGGGCCGTAAGAACTCTTTGTGGCCCTATAACTTTGGTTTGTCCTGCTGCTACGTAGAGATGACCACCTCCTTTACCGCCGTGCACGACGTCGCGCGTTTCGGCGCGGAAGTTATGCGCGCCTCGCCGCGTCAGGCGGACTTTATGGTGATCGCCGGTACGCCTTTCACCAAAATGGCGCCGGTAATTCAGCGTCTCTATGACCAGATGCTGGAGCCGAAGTGGGTGATCTCGATGGGCGCCTGCGCTAACTCCGGCGGCATGTACGATATCTACTCTGTGGTGCAGGGCGTGGACAAGTTCCTGCCGGTCGACGTCTATATTCCCGGCTGTCCGCCGCGTCCTGAAGCCTATATGCAGGCGCTGCTGCTGCTGCGCGAGTCGATCGGCAAAGAGCGTCGCCCGCTGTCGTGGGTCGTCGGCGATCAGGGCGTTTATCGCGCCAATATGCAGTCGGAACGTGAGAGAAAACGCGGCGAGCGCATCGCCGTCACCAATCTACGCACGCCTGACGAAGTGTAAGAACACCGTACATGGATGGATTCCACGCCCGCGGCAAAACATCACAATTTAATGCGCGGCCCCATCCTGACGCCTTCTTTTGAGTGCCTGGCGACAGGCCGGAATGGTGAGTAACGTATGACAGATTTAACCACGCACGATCTCGCTCAGCCTGCATGGCAAACCCGGGATCACCTGGACGACCCGGTGATCGGCGAGCTGCGTAACCGTTTTGGGCCGGATGCCTTTACCGTTCAGCCAACCCGCACGGGCATTCCCGTGGTCTGGGTGAAGCGCGAGCAGCTGCTGGAGATCGTGACCTTCCTGCGCAAGCTGCCTAAGCCGTATATCATGCTCTATGACCTGCATGGCATGGATGAGCGTTTGCGTACCCACCGCGCCGGTCTGCCCGCCGCGGATTTTTCCGTTTTCTATCATTTTCTGTCGATCGAGCGTAACCGCGACATCATGCTCAAGGTGGCGCTGTTGGAGAACGATCTGCACCTGCCGACGCTGACGAAAATCTTCCCGAACGCCAACTGGTACGAGCGTGAAACCTGGGAGATGTTCGGCGTGACCTTCGACGGCCACCCGCACCTGACGCGCATCATGATGCCGCAGACCTGGGAAGGCCATCCGCTGCGTAAAGATTACCCGGCGCGCGCGACAGAGTTCGATCCCTTCACGCTGACTAAACAGAAAGAAGATCTGGAGATGGAGGCGCTGACCTTCAAGCCTGAAGACTGGGGCATGAAGCGCAGCACCACCAGCGAGGACTTCATGTTCCTCAACCTGGGCCCGAACCACCCGTCGGCGCACGGCGCCTTCCGCATTATTCTGCAGCTGGACGGCGAAGAGATTGTCGACTGCGTACCCGATATCGGCTATCACCATCGCGGCGCGGAGAAGATGGGTGAGCGACAGTCCTGGCACAGCTACATTCCCTATACCGACCGCGTGGAGTACCTCGGCGGCTGCGTCAACGAAATGCCTTACGTGCTGGCGGTAGAGAAGCTGGCTGGCATCGTGGTGCCGGATCGCGTCAACGTGATCCGCGTGATGCTCTCCGAGCTGTTCCGCATCAACAGCCATCTGCTCTATATCTCGACTTTTATTCAGGACGTCGGCGCGATGACGCCGGTGTTCTTCGCCTTTACCGATCGCCAGAAGATTTATGACGTGGTTGAAGCCATCACCGGCTTCCGCATGCACCCGGCCTGGTTCCGCATCGGCGGCGTGGCGCACGATCTGCCGAAGGGCTGGGAGCGCCTGCTGCGCGACTTCCTCGACTGGATGCCGAAGCGTCTGAAAGAGTATGACAAGGCGGCGCTGCGCAGCAGCGTGCTGGTCGGCCGTTCCAAAGGCGTCGCCGCCTACAATATGGACGAGGCGCTGGCCTGGGGCACCACCGGCGCCGCGCTGCGCGCTACCGGACTGGATTTCGACGTGCGCAAATGGCGTCCTTACTCAGGCTATGAGAATTTTGACTTCGAGATCCCTGTCGGGGCGGGCATTAGCGACGCCTACACGCGCGTACAGCTGAAGATGGAAGAGATGTGGCAGTCGCTGCGCATTCTCGAGCAGTGCCTGAACAATATGCCGGAAGGGCCGTTCAAGGCGGATCACCCGCTGACCACGCCGCCGCCGAAAGAGCGTACGCTGCAGCATATCGAAACGCTGATCACGCACTTCCTGCAGGTTTCATGGGGCCCGGTAATGCCAGCCAACGAATCATTCCAGATGATCGAGGCGACCAAAGGAATCAATAGCTACTACCTGACCAGCGACGGCAGCACCATGAGCTACCGCACCCGCGTGCGTACGCCGAGCTTCCCGCACCTGCAGCAGATCCCGTCGGTGATCCGCGGCAGCCTGGTATCCGACCTGATCGTTTACCTCGGTAGTATCGATTTTGTTATGTCAGACGTGGACCGCTAATTATGCACGATCAAAAAATTGCCATTCATACGATCGACCCGAACGAGGTCTTTGTGCTGAGCGCGGAAGAGCATCACGCCATCGAGCACGAGAAACACCACTATGAAGATGCGCGCGCGGCGTCGATTGAAGCGCTGAAGATCGTGCAGAAACAGCGCGGCTGGGTGCCGGACGGCGCGATCAACGCCATCGCCGAGGTGCTGGGCATCCCGGCCAGCGACGTCGAAGGCGTCGCCACCTTCTACAGCCAGATTTTCCGCCAGCCGGTCGGTCGTCACGTTATCCGCTATTGCGACAGCGTAGTGTGCCACATCACCGGCTATCAGGGCATTCAGGCGGCGCTGGAGCAGAATCTGAACATCAAGCCCGGCCAGACCACCGCGGACGGCCGCTTTACGCTGCTGCCGACCTGCTGCCTGGGCAACTGCGACAAAGGCCCGACCATGATGGTGGATGAAGACACGCACGTTCATCTGACGCCGGAAGGCATCGCCTCGCTACTGGAGCAGTATCAATGACCATCAAACAGATCATTCGTACTGCGGAAACGCACCCGCTGACCTGGCGCATGCGCGATGACAAGCAGCCGGTCTGGTTCGAAGAATACCGCAGCAAAAACGGCTATGCCGGCGCGGAAAAAGCGCTGAACGGCATGGCGCCGGACGAAATTGTCGCGGCAGTGAAAGATTCCGGCCTGAAAGGGCGCGGCGGCGCAGGCTTCTCCACCGGTCTGAAGTGGAGCCTGATGCCGAAAGATGAATCCATGAACATCCGCTACCTGCTGTGCAACGCCGATGAGATGGAGCCGGGCACCTATAAAGACCGCCTGCTGATGGAGCAGATGCCGCATCAGCTGGTGGAGGGGATGCTGATCAGCGCCTTCGCCCTGAAGGCCTATCGCGGCTATATCTTCCTGCGCGGCGAATATATCGAGGCGGCGGTAAACCTGCGGCGCGCCATCGCTGAAGCGACGGAAGCGGGCTTCCTCGGCAAGAACATTCTCGGCACCGGCTTCGACTTCGAGCTGATCGTGCACACCGGCGCGGGCCGTTATATCTGCGGCGAAGAGACGGCGCTGATCAACTCGCTGGAAGGACGTCGCGCTAACCCACGCTCCAAACCGCCATTCCCGGCGAGCGCGGGCGTGTGGGGCAAGCCTACCTGCGTCAACAACGTGGAGACGCTCTCTAACGTGCCGGCGATCCTGGCCAACGGCGTCGAGTGGTACAAAGGCCTGTCGAAAAGCGAAGATGCCGGCACCAAGATGATGGGCTTCTCCGGCCGCGTGAAAAATCCAGGCGTGTGGGAGCTGCCGTTCGGCATTACCGCGCGCGAGATTCTGGAAGATTACGCCGGCGGGATGCGCGACGGTTTGCGCTTTAAAGCCTGGCAGCCGGGCGGCGCGGGCACCGACTTCCTCACCGAGCAGCACCTCGATCTGCCGATGGAGTTCGCCAGTATCGGTAAAGCGGGCAGTCGTCTCGGCACGGCGCTGGCGATGGCGGTCGACCATGAGATCAATATGGTGTCGCTGGTGCGCAACCTGGAAGAGTTCTTCGCGCGCGAATCCTGCGGCTGGTGTACGCCATGCCGCGACGGCCTGCCGTGGAGCGTGAAGATCCTGCGCGCGCTTGAGCAGGGCAAAGGTCAGCCGGGCGATATCGAAACCCTGCTGCAGCTTTGCCGCCAGCTCGGCCCGGGCAAAACCTTTTGCGCCCACGCGCCTGGCGCGGTGGAACCGCTGCAGAGCGCGATTAAATATTTCCGTGAAGAGTTTGAAGCCGGCATGGCGCCACAGGTCTTTGGCAATACGCGCGCGATTGGCGGTATTCAGCCTAACCTGCTGAAAGCACGCTGGTAATTCGCCGCAGCACACGGAACCGGCTCTGCGCCGCAGCCCCACAACCGGGGCGAGAATATGATTAACGCTCGTCTCTGACGAGCCTTACGGAAGCATGTTCACTATGGCTACAATTCATGTAGACGGTAAAGAATATGATGTGAACGGGGCGGACAACCTGCTGCAGGCGTGTCTCTCTCTGGGCCTTGATATTCCTTATTTTTGCTGGCATCCGGCGCTGGGAAGCGTTGGGGCTTGCCGCCAGTGCGCGGTGAAGCAATTCCAGAACGCCGAGGATACCCGCGGCCGTCTCGTCATGTCCTGCATGACGCCGGCCTCCGACGGCACCTTTATCTCCATTGACGACGGCGAAGCGAAAGAATTTCGCGAAAGCGTGGTGGAGTGGCTGATGACCAACCACCCGCACGACTGTCCGGTGTGCGAAGAGGGCGGCAACTGTCACCTGCAGGATATGACGGTGATGACCGGCCATAGCTTCCGCCGCTACCGCTTTACGAAACGCACCCACCAGAATCAGGATCTCGGCCCGTTTATCTCTCACGAGATGAACCGCTGTATCGCCTGCTACCGCTGCGTGCGCTATTACAAAGATTACGCCGACGGCAAAGATCTGGGCGTCTACGGCGCGCACGACAACGTCTACTTCGGCCGTCCGGAAGAGGGCACGCTGGAGAGCGAATTCTCCGGCAATCTGGTGGAAATCTGCCCGACCGGCGTCTTCACCGACAAAACCCACTCCGAACGCTATAACCGTAAATGGGATATGCAGTTCGCGCCGAGCATCTGTCAGCAGTGCAGCGTCGGCTGCAACACCAGCCCAGGCGAGCGCTACGGCGAGCTGCGCCGTATCGAAAACCGCTATAACGGCACGGTTAACCACTACTTCCTTTGCGACCGCGGCCGTTTCGGCTACGGCTACGTTAACCGCGAGGATCGTCCGCGTCACCCCGCGCTGCTGCGCGGCAACGACTGGGTCCAGCTGAATGCGGAGCAGGCGGTCAACGCGGCGGCCGACGTTTTGCGTCAGGCGAAGCGCGCGATCGGCATCGGCTCTCCGCGCGCCAGCGTTGAGAGCAACTTCGCGCTGCGCGAGCTGGTAGGCGCGGAAAACTTCTCGACCGGCATGCCGGCGGGCGAGCAGGCGCGCCTCGAGCTGATGCTGAAAGTGCTGCGCGAAAGCGGCATCTATACGCCGTCGCTGCGCGAAATGGAAAGCTACGACGCGGTGCTGGTGCTGGGCGAAGATCTCACCCAGGTCGGCGCGCGCGTGGCGCTTTCGGTGCGTCAGGCGGTGAAAGGCAAAGCGCGCGAAATGGCCGCGGCCCAGAAAGTGGCCGACTGGCAGATCGCCGCGATTATGAATATCGGTCAGCACGCGAAGCATCCGCTGTTCGTGACCAACGTCGACGAAACCCGCCTTGATGATATCGCCGCGTGGAGCTACCGCGCGCCGGTGGAAGATCAGGCGCGTCTCGGCTTCGCCATCGCCAGCGCGCTGGATGAAAGCGCGCCTGCGGTAAGCGACTTCGACAGCAGCCTGAACGGCAAGCTGGACGTCGTGGTGCAGGCGCTGGCGGGCGCGAGGAAACCGCTGATTATTTCCGGCACCCATTCGGGCAGCACGGCGATGATCGAAGCGGCGGCGAACGTCGCCAAAGCCCTGAAGGCGCGCGGCGCGGAGGTCGGCATTACGCTGCTGGCTGGCGCGGCGAACAGCATGGGGCTGGGCCTGATGGGCGGCAACACGCTCGACAGCGCGCTGGAACAGCTGCGCAGCGGCGAAGCGGATACCGTAGTGGTGCTGGAGAACGATCTCTACCGTCACGCGCCGAAGGCGCTGGTGGATGCGGCGCTGGCTAACGCCAGCAACGTGATTGTGGTTGACCATCAGCGCACCGCGACGCTGGAGAAAGCGGGCCTGGTGCTCTCTACCGCCAGCTTCGCCGAAAGCGACGGCACCTCGATCAACCATGAAGGCCGCGCGCAGCGCTTCTTCCAGGTTTACGATCCCGCCTACTACGACAACAGCATCGTGATGCTGGAGAGCTGGCGCTGGCTGCACTCGCTGCACAGCACGCTGGAAAGCCGTCATCCCGACTGGACCCAGCTCGATCACGTTATCGACGCCGTCGTGGCGAAGCTGCCGCAGCTGAAAGGCATTAAAGAGGCCGCGCCGGACGCCAGCTTCCGCATTCGCGGACAGAAACTGGCACGCTCGCCGAACCGCTCCAGCGGACGTACCGCCGCGCGCGCTAATATCAGCGTGCACGAGCCGCGTCAGCCGCAGGATCGGGACAGCATGTTCGCCTTCTCGATGGAAGGCAACAACCAGCCGAGCGCGCCGCGTTCGCAAATTCCGTTCGCCTGGGCGCCAGGCTGGAACTCCCCGCAGGCGTGGAACAAGTTCCAGGCCGAAGTGGGCGGCAAGCTGCGCAACGGCGATCCCGGCGTGCGTCTGTTCGAGGCGGGCGACGCGTCGCTGCCGTGGTTCACTGAGGTTCCGACCGCGTTCGTCGGCGGCGAGCAGTGGCGCGTGGCGCCTTGCTACCAGCTGTTCGGCAGCGAGGAAATGTCTCAGCGTTCACCGGTCTTCCAGAAACGTATGCCGCAGCCGATGCTGGTGATTAACCCGCAGGACGCGGCGAAGCTGGGCGTGAACGCAGGCGCGGCCGTGGAGTTCACCTGTTCGGGCGAAACCTTGCGTCTGCCGGTGCGCATTTCCAGCGCGCTGCAGCCGGGTCAGATTGGCCTGCCGCTGGGTATGCCGGGCGTGCCGCCGTTCCTGGCGGGCGCGCACATTGACAAACTGCAGGAGGCGGCGCAATGAGCTGGTTAACACCGGACGTTATCGACATCATTCTGACCGTGGTCAAAGCGATCGTCATTCTGCTGGTCGTGGTGGCGTGCGGCGCCTTTATGAGTTTCGCCGAACGCCGCCTGCTCGGTCTGTGGCAGAACCGCTACGGGCCGAACCGCGTGGGCTGGGGCGGTTCGCTGCAGCTCGCCGCGGATATGATCAAAATGTTCTTTAAAGAGGACTGGGTTCCGCCTTTTACCGACCGCTTTATCTTTACCCTGGCGCCGGTGATCGCGTTTGTTTCCCTGCTGCTTGCGTTCGCCATCGTGCCGGTGTCGCCGAGCTGGATGGTGACCGACCTCAACATCGGGCTGCTCTTCTTCCTGATGATGGCGGGTCTGGCGGTGTACGCGGTGCTGTTCGCCGGCTGGTCGAGCAACAACAAATACTCGCTGCTGGGCGCGATGCGCGCTTCCGCGCAGACGCTGAGCTACGAAGTGTTTCTCGGCCTCTCGCTGATGGGCGTGGTGGCGCAGGCGGGCTCATTCAATATGACCGCTATCGTCGAGAGCCAGGCGCATCTGTGGAACATCATCCCGCAGTTCTTCGGCTTCCTGACCTTCTGCATCGCGGGCGTGGCGGTGTGTCACCGTCATCCGTTCGATCAGCCGGAAGCGGAGCAGGAGCTGGCGGACGGCTATCACATCGAATATGCCGGTATGAAGTTCGGCCTGTTCTTCGTCGGCGAGTATGTGGCTATCACCACCGTCTCGGCGCTGATT
>NZ_MLJJ01000051.1 GCF_002095575.1 Pantoea septica
TTGCCCTGCCACTTCTCCAGCGTGGTTTTTTCGCCGTCGATGGTCGTTACTTCAGTTTGATAAAGGCTCATGAAAGTCTCCTGTAGAGGATGCAGAAAGCCAGCCGAGGCTAGCGCGAAGATTTGACTAACAGCGCGATAAACAGCGGCGCGCCGAGCGTGGCGGTCACCACGCCGATCGGCAGCTCCGCCGAGGTCAGCGCCAGGCGCGCGATAATGTCGGCGGCGAGCAGCACGCCCGCGCCCGCCAGCGCCGAGGTCGGCAGCAGATAGCGATGATCGCTGATGCCGCTGAGCCGCAGCAGATGCGGGATCACCAGGCCGACAAAACCGATCGCGCCCGCCATGGCGACGCTGACGCCCACCAGCCAGCCCATCGCCAGCACCAGCGCATTACGCCAGAAAAAAAGCGACAGGCCCAGCTGCTGCGCCGAGGTTTCGCCGAGCGCCAACAGATTGAGCACCCGCGCGGTGGCGATCAGCCCAGCGGTAACCGGCAGCAGCGCCAGCATCATCCAGCCGTAGCGCCAGTCGATGCCGCTGAAACCGCCCATCATCCAGTACATCAGCTGGCGCAGGTCGAGGCTGGTGCTGAAGTAGACCGCCCAGGTCATGATGGCGCTGCAGATAATGCCGAGCGCCACGCCGGTCAGCAGCAGCCGCGTGACGGAGAGCTGCCGGTGCGCGAAATGCAGCAGGATCAGGGTAATAAGCAGCGCGCCCGCCATCGCCGCCAGGCTCAGGCTCCAGAGCGAGCCGCTGCCGAACAGCACGCCCAGCACCAGCCCGATGCCGGCGCCGTTAGAGACGCCGAGCAGGCCCGGCTCCGCCAGCGGGTTGGCAAACAGCGCCTGCATTACCACGCCGCACACCGCCAGCGCCGCGCCGACCAGCACCACCGCCAGGGTGCGCGGCAGGCGCAGCTGCCAGACGAACAGCTGGCCGCTGTCGCTCAGCCACTGAGCTGGCGCGATCCAGCTATCACCTGCGCACAGGCTCAGCGCCATTAACGCCAGCAGAAGAAGACACAGCGCCGTGAGCGCGCGACGGCTGCGGCGATCCGCCTGATAAGCAAGCCGATCCAGCAGGGACATAGTTGAGGTTTCGTTGAGAAAACAGAGATTTGATTGTAGAGAGATTGGCGGAAAAAGAAAGGCTGGCGTCGACGGCGCCGTCGGGCGCCGCCCTGAGGTTTAGCCGTGCTCCGGGCGCGGCGGCAGCGGCTCGCCGTGCGGCTGACGATCGCCGCGTGACGGATTATCGCGTTTCGCTACCGGCCTGCCGCGATCGGGGCGCTGCGCCTGCCAGCCGTTGCCGTTCCAGTAGCCGTGCGGCCCTTTTAGCCCGACGCTGCGGCCGTGGTGCGTCTGCCACCATTTCGCCGAGCGCCAGTCGTAGCCGTCCCAGAAGTAACCGCGATGGTCGCGATCGCCGATATGGGCGCTGACGCGCGGCGGATTGTCATGGTGCGGCGCATTGGCGCTCGCCAGCAGCGGCATCCCCAGCAGGAGGCTTAAAAGCAGTGCGGTTTTTTTCATCAGGGCGTTCTCTTGTTGTCTCTCGCCGCAGTTATAGCAAAAGCGCCTCGCGCGTCACTATCGGCGCAGGCGGATTTTCAGCTAATTTCCCGTATGCTTACAGAATGCTGACAGTATGAAGAGATGCGGCAGAAAGAGGAGAATGCGCGCGGCGCGGAAATGAAAAAGGCCGCGTAAGCGGCCTTTTTAGAACACTGAAATCGGTCAGTCGTTATCTTTCGGGGAAGCGTTTTCGACGCGGCTTTTCAGCTTCTGACCCGGGCGGAACGTTACCACGCGGCGCGCGGTAATTGGAATATCTTCCCCCGTTTTTGGATTCCTGCCTGGACGCTGATTTTTATCGCGCAGGTCGAAATTACCAAACCCAGACAGTTTTACCTGTTCACCATTCTCCAGAGCGCGGCGAACCTCTTCAAAAAACAGCTCCACCAGCTCTTTTGCGTCGCGTTTGCTCAGCCCAAGCTTCTCAAACAGGTACTCTGACATTTCAGCTTTTGTAAGCGCCATAGGTTCAATCCCTCAAGGTTGCCTGGAATCGCTCTTTTAATGCCGCAACGCATTTGCCAACGGTCGCGGCAATCTCCTCTTCTTCGAGTGTCCGGCTGGTATCCTGCAAAATCAGGCTGATGGCGAGGCTCTTGAAACCCTCTTCAACACCCTTACCGCGGTACACGTCAAACAAGTTTACGCCAACTACCTGATTTACGCCAACTTTCTTACACTCGGCGATGATATCTGCTGCGGGGACGTTTTCAGCCACGACCACAGCGATATCGCGACGGTTCGCCGGGAAGCGTGAAATCTCGCGCGCTTCAGGCAGGACGCGGTCTGCGACCTTATTCCAAAGCAGTTCAAAGACTAAGGTGCGGCCGTTGAGATCCAGCTTACGTTCCAGCTCAGGATGAACCACCCCGATAAATCCGATTCGTTCTTCATGCAAATAAATCGCCGCGCTCTGCCCCGGATGCAGCGCCGGATTCGCTTCCGCACGGAAGCGAATGTCGTCCAGCTTGCCGGTTAAATCGAGCAGCGATTCTAAATCGCCTTTCAAATCATAGAAGTCAACCGCCTGACGCGCCAGATCCCAGTGCTCTTCATTGCGATTGCCGCTCAGCACGCCCGCCAGCATAAGATCCTGACGGATGCCTAAATTCGCCTGGGTATCAGGGACAAAGCGCAAACCGCTCTCAAACAGGCGCACGCGGCCCTGCTGGCGGTTCTGGTTGTAGACCACGGCGCTCAACAGGCCGGTCCACAGCGACAGGCGCATCGCGGACATATCGCTGGAGATAGGGCTTGGCAGGATCAGCGCCTCTTCGCCCGGGTGCAGCAGCTGCTGGATTTTCGGGTCGACGAAGCTGTAGGTGATCGCTTCCTGATAGCCTTTATCCACCAGCAGGGTTTTGGCACGCTTCAGCGACAGATCCGCCTCGCGGTGCTGCGTCATGACCAGAGCCGCCTGCACCGGCACGTCCGGGATATTGTTATAGCCGTAGACGCGCGCGACCTCTTCAATCAGGTCCTCTTCGATCGCCATGTCGAAGCGCCAGCCTGGCGCGACCGCTTTCCACTCGCCCTGACCTGTCGTCACCTCGCAGCCGAGACGCGTCAGGATGTCGGTCACCTGCTCGTCGGCGACAGCGTGGCCAATCAGGCGGTCCAGCTTCTCGCGGCGCAGCGTGATAGTGGCGCGCTGCGGCAGCGCTGCCTCGTGCGTCTGGTCGATAACCGGACCCGCCTCGCCGCCGCAAATTTCCAGAAGCAGCTGGGTCGCGCGCTCGATAGCCTGATACTGCATCGTCGGGTCGACGCCGCGCTCGTAGCGGTGCGAGGCGTCGGTGTGCAGGCCGTGACGGCGCGCGCGACCGACGATGGCCAGCGGATCGAACCAGGCGCACTCGAACAGAATGTTCTGCGTCTCTTCATTGACGCCGGAATGCTCGCCGCCGAAGATGCCGCCCATCGCCAGCGCTTTATGGTGGTCGGCGATCACCAGCGTGTCGCTGTTGAGCTTCGCTTCGCTGCCGTCGAGCAGCGTCAGGGTTTCGCCCTCTTCCGCCATGCGCACCACGATGCCGCCGTCGATGCGGTCAAGGTCGAAGGCGTGCATCGGCTGGCCCAGCTCAAGCAGCACGTAGTTGGTGATATCCACCACCGGATCGATAGAGCGAATGCCGCAGCGGCGCAGCTTTTCACGCATCCAGAGCGGGGTTGCGGCTTTCACGTTGATGCCTTTCACCACGCGACCGAGGTAGCGTGGGCAGGCGTCAGTGGCGTCGACGCGGATCGGGAAGGTATCAGGGATGGCGGCGACCACCGGCTCGATTGCCGGCGCAGTGAGCGGCAGGCCGTTCAGCACCGCCACGTCGCGCGCAATGCCGATCATGCCGAGGCAGTCGGCGCGGTTCGGCGTAACGCTGATCTCAATGGTGTTGTCGTCGAGCTTCAGATAGTCGCGGATATCCGTGCCGACAGGCGCATCGCCCGGCAGTTCGATAATGCCGTTGTGATCGTCGGAAATTCCCAGCTCGGAGAATGAGCAGAGCATGCCTTCGGACGGCTCGCCGCGCAGCTTCGCCGCCTTAATTTTAAAATCGCCCGGCAGTACCGCGCCCACGGTAGCGACCGCCACCTTTAAGCCCTGACGGCAGTTCGGCGCGCCGCAGACGATATCCAGCAGACGATCGCCGCCGACGTTGACCTTGGTGACGCGCAGCTTGTCGGCGTTCGGGTGCTGGCCGCACTCGACGACTTCGCCGACCACCACGCCGTGAAACGCGCCGGCAACCGGCTCCACGCCGTCCACTTCCAGACCGGCCATGGTGATCTGTTCAGAAAGGGCAGCGCTGTCCAGAGCCGGGTTTACCCATTCGCGTAACCAGAGTTCACTGAATTTCATTGGATAACCTGCCCTTATTTAAATTGTTTGAGGAAACGTAAGTCATTTTCGAAGAAGGCGCGCAAGTCGGTGACGCCGTAGCGCAGCATGGTGAGACGCTCCATGCCCATGCCGAAGGCGAAGCCGGAGTAGATTTCCGGATCGATGCCGACGTTGCGTAATACGTTCGGATGCACCATGCCGCAGCCCAGCACTTCCAGCCATTTGCCGTTTTTGCCCATGACGTCGACTTCCGCCGAGGGCTCGGTGAACGGGAAATAGGAAGGACGGAAGCGGATCTGCAAATCTTCCTCAAAGAAGTTGCGCAGGAAGTCGTGCAGCGTGCCTTTCAGATTGGTGAAGCTGATGTTTTTGTCGACGATCAGCCCTTCCATCTGGTGGAACATCGGGGTATGCGTCTGGTCGTAGTCGTTGCGGTAGACGCGGCCCGGCGCGATGATGCGAATCGGCGGCTGCTGATTTTTCATGGTGCGGATCTGCACACCGGAGGTCTGGGTGCGCAGCAGGCGCGTGGCGTCGAACCAGAAGGTGTCGTGATCGGCGCGCGCCGGGTGGTGGCCCGGGATATTCAGCGCGTCGAAGTTATGGTAGTCATCCTCGATTTCCGGGCCGGTCACCACCGCGAAACCCAGCTCGCCGAAGAAGGTTTCGATGCGATCGATGGTGCGCGTGACCGGATGCAGACCGCCGTTTTCCGTGCGGCGTCCCGGCAGCGAGACGTCGATGGTCTCGGCGGCCAGACGGGCGTTGAGCGCGGCGGACTCCAGCGTCTCTTTGCGCGCGTTGAGGCGCTCCTGCACCTGCTGCTTGGCGTCGTTGATTACCGCGCCCGCAGCCGGACGCTCTTCCGGCGGCAGCTCGCGCAGCGTCGTCATCAGCTGCGTCAGGTGGCCTTTTTTACCGGTATATTCGACGCGCACCGCGTCAAGGGTGGCGATATCCGTCGCCTCGTCGATAGCGGCTGTGGCGCGGGCCACCAGTTCTGCGAGTTGGGACATGGTTTCCTCTTCTTCCAGGCGGGCTGGTCAGTTCTCGTTGGGACGTTGCCGTCATGCTTCGCCAGAAACACGAAAGCCTCCACGAGGGAGGCTTTCGGCGCGATTTTTCGTTTCTTTTCTATGCGCAAAAGCCCCTGAGTGTCAGGTGCTAAAGTAAAAAAAGAAACGGAAAATAGCAGCATTCATGCTTGCGTTACCTTGCTGTGACTCTGAGGGCACTATTGAAAAGCCCTGCGGTGAAAATGTCAATCTTTTGCTTGGGTTACAGGCAATAAAAAAGGGAGCAAGCTCCCTTTTTCATCTGACTTACGCCAGAGCTGATTTTGCTTTTTCGACCAGTGCGGTGAACGCCACTTTGTCGAATACAGCGATGTCAGCCAGGATTTTACGGTCAATTTCAATGGACGCTTTTTTCAGGCCATTGATGAAACGGCTGTAAGAAATGCCGTTCTGACGCGCTGCAGCGTTGATACGCGCAATCCACAGTTGACGGAACTGACGCTTACGTTGACGACGGTCACGGTAAGCGTACTGACCAGCTTTGATAACAGCCTGGAAGGCAACGCGGTATACACGTGAACGTGCACCATAGTAGCCTTTAGCTTGTTTTAAGATTTTCTTGTGACGTGCGCGAGCAATTACACCACGTTTAACGCGAGCCATGTGAGCTCTCCTGTATCAATATTCTGTGATGCCTTTATCCCCTGCCGGCCAAGGGCCGTTATGCAGAGTCGTCGAGGCAGATTTATAAAAAAGTTAACTTATGCGTACGGCAGGCAGGCAACAACCAGACCCAGATCGCCTTTAGACACCATGCCTTTCGGGCGCAGGTGACGTTTACGCTTAGTTGATTTTTTAGTCAGAATATGACGCAGGTTTGCGTGCTTACGCTTGAAGCCGCCAGAAGCGGTCTTCTTGAAGCGCTTAGCGGCGCCACGTACAGTTTTAATCTTTGGCATTTTAAAAATATCCACTTCGCATTGTTAATAAAACGAATCAGACAGGCGAACAAAGAGCCGCACAGCGCGAACGCTGCGCGGTCGTTGCTACTTGAAAGCCTACTGTTTCTTCTTGGGAGCGAGCACCATTATCATCTGGCGGCCTTCGATCTTCGATGGGAAGGATTCGACCACTGCCAGTTCTGTCAGATCTTCTTTGACGCGGTTAAGCACTTCAATACCGATCTGTTGGTGCGCCATCTCACGACCGCGGAAACGCAGCGTGATTTTGGCTTTATCGCCTTCTTCCAGAAAACGAATCAGGCTGCGGAGTTTTACCTGATAGTCGCCTTCATCGGTACCAGGACGGAATTTGATTTCCTTAACCTGGATAACTTTTTGCTTCTTCTTCTGTTCCTTAGAAGATTTGCTTTTTTCATAAAGGAACTTGCCGTAATCCATAATACGGCACACCGGCGGTTCGGCGTTGGGGCTGATTTCTACTAAATCAACACCCGCTTCTTCAGCTTTTTCAATAGCTTCGCGAAGGCTGACAATACCAATCTGTTCGCCATCCACGCCAGTCAAGCGTACTTCAGTGGCACGGATTTCACCGTTGATTCGATTCGGACGCGTCGGTTGTACTCGTTTTCCGCCTTTAATAACCTTATTCCTCTAATTGGTGAAGATTGCGGCTGCGAATCTCTTGTTGCAGCTTCTCAACAAACACATCGATATCCATCGTCCCGAGGTCTTTACCGCGGCGGGTGCGAACGGCTACTTTGCCTGCTTCCACCTCTTTGTCACCGCAAACCAGCATGTAAGGGACGCGACGCAATGTGTGCTCGCGGATTTTAAAGCCTATCTTCTCGTTTCTCAAGTCTGCTTTCACACGAATGCCAGCATTCTGCAATTTGCGTGTCAACATGTCGACATATTCTGCCTGCGCGTCGGTGATATTCATTACCACCGCCTGCATCGGCGCCAGCCACGTCGGGAAGAACCCAGCGAATTCTTCGGTCAGAATGCCGATAAAGCGCTCCATCGAGCCAAGAATCGCGCGATGAATCATTACCGGCGTCTGACGGTCGTTGTTTTCGCCCACATAAGTGGCGTCCAGACGTTTTGGCAGGGAAAAGTCTAGCTGAACTGTACCGCACTGCCAGGCGCGATCGAGACAGTCATATAATGTAAATTCAATTTTCGGGCCGTAGAATGCACCTTCTCCGGGCTGGAATTCAAACGGAATTTCATTTTCATTCAGCGCGGCGGCTAAATCTTCTTCAGCGCGGTCCCACATTTCATCGGTGCCGATGCGCTTCTCAGGACGCGTGGAGAGCTTCACCACGATCTTTTCGAAGCCGAAGGTGCTGTACATGTCATAGACCATGCGAATACAGCTGTTCACTTCGTCGCGTACCTGATCTTCGGTACAGAAGACGTGGGCATCGTCCTGCGTAAAGCCGCGAACGCGCATCAGGCCATGCAGCGCGCCTGACGGCTCGTTGCGGTGACAGCTACCGAACTCCGCCATGCGCAGCGGCAGATCGCGGTAGGATTTCAGTCCCTGATTGAAAATCTGCACATGGCCGGGACAGTTCATCGGCTTGATGCAATATTCGCGGTTTTCTGAAGAGGTAGTAAACATCGCCTCTTTGTAGTTTTCCCAGTGGCCGGTTTTTTCCCACAGCACACGGTCCATCATAAAGGGACCTTTCACTTCCTGGTACTGGTACTCTTTCAGCTTGCTGCGCACGAACACTTCCAGCTCGCGGAAGATGGTCCAGCCGTCATTATGCCAGAAAACCATGCCCGGCGCCTCTTCCTGCATATGATAGAGGTCGAGCTGCTTGCCGATCTTGCGATGGTCGCGCTTCGCCGCCTCTTCCAGACGCTGCAGATAGGCGTTGAGCTGCTTCTTATCCGCCCAGGCGGTGCCGTAGATACGCTGCAGCATTTTATTGCTGCTGTCGCCGCGCCAGTAGGCGCCCGCGATTTTCTGCAGCTTGAAGTGGTGGCAGAAACGCATATTCGGCACGTGCGGACCGCGGCACATGTCGACATATTCTTCGTGATGATAGAGGCCAGGACGATCGTCATGGCTGATGTTCTCATCCAGAATAGTGATTTTGTAGCTCTCGCCGCGCTCGGCGAATACGTCGCGCGCCTGCTGCCAGCTGACGACTTTTTTCACCACGTCGTAGTTGGTTTCGGCCAGCTGGTGCATGCGTTTTTCCAGCGCGTCGATATCTTCCTGCGTCAGGGTATGATCGAGATCGACGTCATAGTAGAAGCCGTTGTCGATAACCGGACCGATCGCCATTTTCGTATTGGGCCACAGCTGTTTAATCGCGTGTCCCAGCAGATGCGCACAGGAGTGGCGAATAATTTCCAGGCCCGCTTCATCTTTAGCGGTAATGATGGCGACGGAGGCATCTTCGGTGATGGGATCGACCGCATCCACCAGCTGCCCATTAACGCGTCCGGCAATACAGGCTTTCGCCAGGCCAGGACCGATGTCCAGCGCGATATCCATCACGCTTACCGCGCGGTCATAGCTGCGCTGGCTGCCATCAGGAAGAGTAATTACAGGCATTTAATATCCTTAATTGCAGTGGTAAGCCACACGAAAGCTTACATACAACATTGAGTAGAATTGATTGCCCGGCGCGATGTCAGACCCACATTGTCGGAATGACGCCGGGAATGGTAGTGCGCCGCTGATGATAACAGCTTTGAGCGGTGAGCAAAACCCGCCCTGTCGCCGCTAAGTCGAGGAACAGACGAAAAAAAACCGCAGACGGGCTGCGGTCAGGAAGCGATGACGCCGTGAATTACATCGCGTAGGTCAGCATGATGCTGGTTTTGGTGTCGGTGCGATCGGGCGCGGACTCGGGCGGGTTGTTGTTCCAGGTCACGTTATACGCCAGCTTCAGCGCGAAGTGATCGTTGATGCCGACCTGCAGGCCCGTCTCCGAGTTGACGGTGGTGTCTTCGCCAAAGCTGCTCAGCACGGATACGCCCTGAATGAACTTGGTGTTGTCGGTCAGCTGCCACTGATAGCTCAGCGCGCCGTAGCCCAGCGCTTTGGTTTCGCTGCCGCCGTCGTGGAAATCGTCATAGCGCACGCCCGGACCAAATTCCGCGCGCAGCGAATGAATCGGCCCGCTCAGGATCTGACGACCGTAACCGGCGGTCAGCACATCGCGCGAGTCGTAGCCGTTAAAGCGGTCGCTCAGCCAGCTCGCCTGACCAAACAGGTAGTCGAAGCTGTTGAGGTTATAGCGCGAACGGCCGCCGATGCTGTAGGTTTCAGAAGAGCGCTCGTCGTTGGACGAGGTGTTCGCCGCATTGCCCCACAGGCTGTAAGCCATAGAGCTCTGATACCACGTCATGTTGGTCTGCGCAGTCAGCGAGGAGCTGGTGGTGTTGCCGGTCTGCGCCAGATAGCCTGCGGAGGCGCTGCCGTCGAACGGCTTTTTCGCCGTTGAAGGATCGTCCATCGCGGTAAAAACGGTGTTGTCCGCCAATGCCTGGTGGCAAAACGCGCCGGCGGAAAGCAAAAGAACGGCTGAGAGCTTGTGAAGCACTTTCATTTATTGTGACCCGTACGACAGTTTAAAAAACAGTGAGTGTGAAGAGTTTTACCGGCCAATCAATGCAATTTACGGTAAGTATTGTAAATAAATATTAACCCGGCCGGAACAGGCTTCACACGCGCTATCCCGCTTGATTATTGGGATTTTTCTCATTACCGGCGCGCATTATAGAGGGGTGCTGACTGGAAAACAGCTGAGTTGCTACAAGATTTTTCTGCACTGCCCGTCGGCGGCTTTACGCTGGTTTACTTTATCTCTGCCCTGAATAACCGCTTTATCCTGTTCATTATTCGCGCATTTTTTCACCATGGTCTACGCTGAGCACAGTCATGCCGCACAGAGGTGAAACATGAGCGACGATCTTAAGCGTTACATTGTCACATTTCACTATCAGGAATCGGGCCTTGGTGATATTCAGGCGCTTAACAGCGCGATGATCGCCGCCGGCTTTAGTACCGCGCTCAACGATGATCGGGGCCACCCGCACGAGCTGGGCACCAATAGCTTCGGCCTGGTCAGCGCCCTGCCGCAGGAGGACCTGCAGCGCCAGGCCGCTGCCGTAGGCGAAAGCGCGCTGCATCAGAAACCCGACGTCGCCGTAACCACGCTCGAGGCGTTTTTACGCGATACGACGCTGTAGCCGCGCTTGCTCTCCGTTCCGGTAAGCTGTGCGCAAGCGCGGGTTTTCAGCAATATTCACGCGATATAATCGTTTTTGTGTCGCAGACAACGCTGACTGACACCGCAGCCTGACAGGTTAAAAGAGGATCGCCCAATGTGGAACGCTATTAGTCGTCTGTTAAGCGAACAGTTTGGCCATGCCGAAATTACCGAACGCCACGAGCTTCCCGGCGGCGACGTTCATCCCGCCTGGCGACTGCGCTATGGCGAGCATGACGTTTTTATGAAGAGCAACAGCCGCGAGATGCTCACCCTTTTCACCTGGGAAGCCGATCAGCTGGCGCTGCTGGCGCGCACCCAAAGCGTGCGCGTGCCGGCGGTCTACGGCGTCGGCCACCATCGCGATCAGAGCTTTTTGCTGCTGGAGTATATTGCGCCGCAGCCGCTGGACGCGGAGAACGCCTTCCAGCTGGGCCAGCAGCTGGCGCGCCTGCATCAGTGGAGCGAACAGGCGCAGTTCGGCCTCGACTTCGACAACAACATCACCACGACGCCCCAGCCCAACAGCTGGCTGCGCCGCTGGTCGGTTTTCTTTGCGGAGCAGCGCATCGGCTGGCAGCTGCAGCTGGCGGAAGAGAAAGGCATCGCCTACGGCAATATGGAAGAGATCGTCAACTGCGTGCAGCGCGCGCTGGCCACGCACCAGCCGCAGCCTTCCCTGCTGCATGGCGACCTCTGGCCAGCCAACTGCGCCGGCAGCGCCAGCGGTCCCTGGCTGTTCGATCCCGCCTGTTACTGGGGCGACCGCGAATGCGACCTGGCGATGCTCGGCTGGTTTCCCGATCTGCCGCGTCAGATATATGAGGGCTACCAGTCGGTCTGGCCGCTGCCGGACGGCTTCTCGCAGCGGCAGCCGGTCTATCAGCTCTACTACCTGCTTAACCGCGCCAACGTCTTCGGCGGCAGCTGGCTGAGCGAGGCGCGCTTCGCCGTCGCGCGTCTGCTGGAAGAAGACGCGCTGGCGCAGCGACAGGCCAGACCGGCCTGACGCGTTAAAGAAAGCCGAGCAGCGACAGCACGAAGTAACCGGCGACGGTGATCACCACCGGCAGGATGTAGAGTGGAAAGATTTGCAGGAAAATTGTGTGGTGCGGCACGCGGATTTTCTCTTCCAGCTGCTGGCGCGTGCGGGCGTCGCTGCCGCGCGCCTGCTCAAGAATCAGCTGATCCTCGATGCCCTCTTTAATATGGCGCGCCTGACGCGCCATACGCGAACCGGACGCTTCCAGCGCCAGACCCACAAAAATCAGAATATAGATAATCCAGAAGCCGATATTCATCTGACCGTGAAACTCCGGCACCGGCGAGTTACGCCAGAAGAAGCCGAGGAACGGCGTATTGAAGCGGATCATATCGACGATGACATGGACAAAATCGAGCATCACGGCGTCGATGCCCGGTTGTTTTTCGCTGTGCCTGAACATAAAGCCCAGCACTGAAATCACGGTCGACAGCAGCGCGAGCAAAAAAATCGCCCAGCCAGCCACTCGCTTAAGCATGGCAATGCGGCCAGCTTGTTGATAAGTCATGGTATCTCCTGTACCTGAATCCCGTTTGCAGCCAGTCTACCTGCCTGTGGTTATTATTTCCCGTAAAAAGCGCCGCCTGCGCCACTTTCGCGACGCGCGCCGGCCCATGATAAGGTAGCGCAAATTCTACAAGGAGCCAGCCGATGAGTTATACCCGCCCCGTTTATGCCGCCCTGTTTGATATGGATGGCCTGATTATCGACTCCGAACCGCTGTGGGATCAGGCAGAACTGGATATTTTCGCCACGCTCAACGTCGACCTGTCCCGCCGCAGCGAGCTGCCGGACACGCTGGGTCTGCGCATCGATCAAGTTGTGCGCATGTGGTATGAAACCCTGCCCTGGTCAGGCCCGGATCAGCAGACGGTCACGGCACGCATTATCGCCCGCGCGCTGGCGCTTATTGAGGAGCAGCGGCCGCTGCTGCCTGGGGTGAAACAGGCGCTGCAGCTCTGTCGGCAGCGCGGGCTGAAAACCGGCCTGGTCTCCGCCTCGCCGCTGATGATGCTGGAGCGCGTGCTGGCGCTATTTGACCTGCGCGACTATTTCGACGTGCTGGTCTCCGCCGAGGCGCTGCCCTACAGCAAACCGCATCCGCAGGTCTATCTCGACGCCGCCGCGCAGCTGGACGTCGATCCGCTCAACTGCGTGACGCTGGAAGATTCGGTTAACGGCATGATCGCCACCAAAGCGGCGCGCATGCGCTCTGTGGTGGTGCCGCCCGCGGCGCTGCGCGCGGATCCGCGCTGGTCGCTGGCCAACGTCAAGCTGGATGACCTGACTCAGCTAACCGCAGCGCATCTGCTGGGCGATTCCGCACGCTAAACGGCGCGCGCCGGTGCGAACGCGCCGCTTATTCGAACCCGCCCGCCGCCGGCGGGTTTTTCTTTGCGGCATGATCCCCCTCTCAAACAAATAAAACAGCGTTTCATTTTTATTGAATTGATCCTCCACTCCCCCTAAGATGCCCTCAGACGCCCTGCGGGGCCTATGCACCTGTTTCGCCAGAGGGGACCAGAATGGACGTTCGTCAAAGCATTCACAGCGAGCATGCCCGTCAGCTCGACACCGCCGCGCTGCGCCGCGAATTTCTGATTGAGAAGATCTTCGAAGCCGACCGCTATACGCTCACCTACAGCCATATCGACCGCATTATTATCGGCGGCGTGATGCCGGTCGCCGACGGCGTGACCTTCGGCAACGAGATGGGCAAGCAGCTGGGCGTCAGCTTCTTCCTGGAGCGCCGCGAGCTGGGCGTTATCAATATCGGCGGGCCGGGCACTATCGAGGTGGGCGGCAAGGTCTGGGAGATCGGGACGGAAGAGGCGCTCTACGTCGGCAAAGGCGCCCAGACGCTGAGCTTTCGCAGCAACGACGCCTCACGTCCGGCGAAGTTCTATTTCAACAGCGCGCCCGCGCACAGCCGCTTCCCCGATAAAAAGATTGGCAAAGAGGACGCCGTTCGCACCACGTTGGGCGATGCGGCAACCTCAAACCGCCGCACCATCAATAAATATCTGGTGCCGGACGTGCTGCCGACCTGTCAGCTCACCATGGGCCTGACCCGCCTGGACGAAGGCAACCTGTGGAACACCATGCCGTGTCACACCCACGAACGCCGGATGGAGGTTTACTTCTACTTCGATATGAACCCGGACAGCGCGGTGTTTCATATGATGGGCCAGCCGCAGGAGACGCGTCATCTGCTGGTGCATAACGAACAGGCGGTTATCTCGCCCAGCTGGTCGATTCATGCCGGCGTCGGCACCGAACGCTACACCTTTATCTGGGGCATGGTCGGCGAGAATCAGGTATTCGACGACATGGATCATGTCAACATCCGCGATCTGCGCTAACAAAGGAGGCGCTCTCATGATACTCAACGCATTTAATCTGGAAGGTAAAATCGCGCTGGTCACCGGCTGCAACACCGGGCTCGGCCAGGGCATGGCGCTGGGACTGGCGCAGGCCGGCTGCGATATCATCGGCGTTAACCGCGACGATTCCGTGGAAACGCAGCAGCGCGTCGAAGCGTTGGGCCGCCGCTTCTGGTCGCTGCAGGCGGATCTTATCCGCACCGAGCAGGTGCCGGGCGTCGTGGAGAAAGCCGTGGCCGCCGCAGGCAGAATCGACATCCTGGTCAACAACGCCGGGATTATCCGCCGTGAAGACGCCCTGAACTTCAGCGAACAGGACTGGGACGATGTTATGAACATCAACAGCAAAAGCGTTTTCTTTCTGTCGCAGCAGGTGGCGCGCCAGTTTATCGCCCAGGGCCAGGGCGGCAAAATCATCAACATCGCCTCGATGCTCTCTTTCCAGGGCGGCATTCGCGTCCCCTCCTACACGGCATCGAAAAGCGCGGTGATGGGCCTGACGCGGCTGATGGCAAACGAATGGGCGAAACACGGCATTAACGTCAACGCCATCGCGCCGGGCTATATGGCGACCAACAATACCGAACAGCTGCGCAGCGACGAAGGCCGCAGCGCAGAGATCCTCGGACGCATCCCCGCCGCGCGCTGGGGCGTGCCGGAAGATATGATGGGCCCGGTGGTTTTCCTCGCTTCTTCAGCCTCTGACTATGTCAACGGTTACACGCTGGCGGTCGACGGCGGCTGGCTGGCACGCTAGCGTCTCGCTGGAGATAAGGCGCAGCCCAACGGCCTGCTGCTGACAAACCGGACGAAACGGCGGTCCGATGCCGCCGTTTCGCTAAAAAATTCACGCTTCGTTACAGCGTCACAACTTCTCATTTACTGGATAAATCCCTATACTGGATGCATCGACAGTTTGCATCCAGGTTTTATCATGACGGGCGAAGGCCACGTAATTTTCGCAATTGCCACCGCTATTTTCGCCAAGCGCGCGGAGCTAACGCCCGTGCTGGCGCAGGCCGACTGGTGGCACCTGATTTCCGCCTCGCTGCTCACCTGTCTGCTGCCCGATATTGATCACCCCAAGTCCCTGCTTGGCCAGCGGCTAAAATGGCTGTCGTACCCTATCGCCCGCGCTTTTGGCCATCGCGGCTTTACCCATAGCCTGCTGGCGGTGGCCGCCAGCCTGTGGCTGTTTCAGATAAACGTGCCTGATGACTGGCTACTGCCCGCAGACGTACTGCAGGGCATGACGCTGGGCTATCTCAGCCATATCGTTGCCGATATGCTGACGCCCGCCGGCGTGCCGCTGCTGTGGCCGTGCCGCTGGCGCTTTCGTCTGCCGATCCTCAGAAGCCAGAAAGGCAATCAGCTGGAGCGCACGCTCTGCCTCGCGCTGGTAGGCTACGCGCTCTGGTTTCCGCCAGGCGCGCCCTCTTTTGGTGCGAACGGCTGGCCGACGCAGCTGTTTGATACGCTACAAAATGGCGTCTCCCGCCTGATTTCCACTCAAAAAGCGCATTAAACCAGCAGAAAACGCTATCTGGTTATAAGGCATTCCATTTGGATATAAGTCGGCGCCCGAGTGAGCTGGTAACATACCGCCACTTAATTCGTGCGTCACAATATCTGGCGTTCCGGCGCAGAAACTGTCGCCGGACGTGTCTTTCGGGAGCCAACATGGATCTACCTCTGATTCTTAATCTCGCAGCCTTCGTCGCGCTGCTGCTGCTGCTGTCGCGCCTCGGCCGCGATAGCTGGAGCCTGTCGAAAAAGGTGCTGGTCGGTCTGGTGATCGGCGTGCTGTTCGGCCTGGCGCTGCAAACCATTTACGGTGCGCAGAGTGAGGTGCTGAAAACCTCTATTAGCTGGTTCAATATTGTGGGCAATGGCTACGTGCAGCTGCTGCAGATGATCGTGATGCCGCTGGTGTTCGCCTCGATCCTCAGCGCCGTCGCGCGTCTGCATAACGCCTCGTCGCTGGGCAAAATCAGCCTGCTCACCATTGGCGTGCTGCTGTTTACCACCGCCATCTCCGCGCTGGTCGGCGTGCTGGTCACCGGCCTGTTCCACCTCAGCGCCGAGGGGCTGGTCCAGGGGGCGCAGGAGAGCGCGCGTCTTGCCGCGATCCAGAGCAACTACGCGGGCAAAGTGGCGGACCTCACCGTACCGCAGCTGCTGCTCTCTTTCGTGCCGAAAAATCCGTTCGCCGATCTGACCGGCGCCAGCCCGACCTCGATCATCAGCGTGGTGATCTTCGCCGCCTTCCTCGGCGTGGCCGCGCTGCAGCTGCTGAAAGATGACGAAGCCAAAGGCCAGCGCGTGCTGGTGGCGATCGATACCTTGCAGTCCTGGGTGATGAAGCTGGTGCGTCTGATCATGAAGCTGACGCCCTACGGCGTGCTGGCGCTGATGACTAAGGTGGTCGCCGGTTCCAACCTGCAGGACATTATCAAGCTGGGCGGCTTCGTCGTCGCCTCCTACCTGGGTCTGGCAATGATGTTCGGCGTGCATGCGCTGCTGCTGTCGGTCAACGGCATCAACCCGCTGCGCTTCTTCCGCAAGGTCTGGCCGGTGATCACCTTCGCCTTCACCAGCCGCTCCAGCGCCGCGAGCATTCCGCTTAACGTGGAGACTCAGACGCGTCGCCTGGGCGTACCGGAATCGATCGCCAGCTTCTCCGCCTCTTTCGGCGCGACAATCGGCCAGAACGGCTGCGCAGGCCTTTACCCGACCATGCTGGCAGTGATGGTTGCGCCGACCGTCGGCATTAATCCGTTCGATCCGGTCTGGATCGCCACGCTGGTGGGCATCGTTACGCTGAGCTCGGCAGGCGTGGCGGGCGTAGGCGGCGGCGCGACCTTCGCCGCGCTGATCGTGCTGCCGGCGATGGGTCTGCCGGTGACGCTGGTCGCGCTGCTGATCTCTATCGAACCGCTGATCGATATGGGCCGTACCGCGCTCAACGTCAATGGCTCGATGACCGCCGGCTCCCTCACCAGCCGCTGGCTCGGCACGACCGACAAAGCGGTGCTGGAGAGCGACGAGCACGCAGAGCTGGCGCATCGCTAAGCGCGCCTTTTCTGGCGCTTAACCAGACGACGACCTTCCGTGCTGGTGACGTGAACGTCACCAGCATTTTTTTATGTTATGTTCTGCCCCGGTATAGAGCTGACTTAGATGCTTAAGTTCCAGACGCTACAGTACCCCACCCAAACCACTAAGCAGCTGCTCTGCCCGGTACAACTGACTGAGGTCCCCGCCACATGAAGCGCCAGGATAGCTCTTGATTCCTCCTCAGCCGCTTTATGGACAAAGCCCTGCGCCGTGCCCCGGCACGAGCCTCCCGCAAACATGGCATCATTCACCTCACCACATACCAGAACCACCGGTCCGTTATGGCTTTTCGGCGGAAAGTGGCTGGCGTCATCGAGCTGTTGTGCCAGCCGTTTCTGACGGCAACGCCAACGGATAAAGAAAGCGGAAAGTAACAGTACAGGTAGTGCCAGGACAAATTTTCCTTCGACCAGCCATGCGAAAAATCCCCAGCTCAGCCATAACACCGCGATAAGACGGCAGCCCTGGCAGTGTTCGTCCTCGCATCAGAGCTGCTCAGGCAGTTGCTGGTACAGCAGGTCTTGCAGCTACAGATGACCGCCCAGCTACACAGCATCGGTCAGGATCACCGCTAGCACAATCCAGGACCAGACGAAGCGCAGCAAGTTGTAACGACGCTGTCCGGTCTTATGCACCACTAAGCGATACCGGTTTCAAGTGGCGGCACACGCTCATTTAACGCGGCGCCCCTTCATCAGGCTGTGACAATCCCACCCCGAAGAGGCTATATTGCTTCCGGCCGCCCATGCCGCTGGCGAGAATCTGACTATTGCTTGTAACAACTATTGTCGAATAGCTAACTCGACAGCCCCTAAAGAGTAATGCGTCTGTGGTCATTGCGCTGATAGTTAACTTGTTCAAAAGATCATTACTTGTCATGGAGAACCGTATATAAACTGAGAAACTCCTCACTCAGGATTTTGAAATTCTCGGCGCTCATCATCTGATCTTCTGCGTGGATGAGAATTAAGGAGAGTGGGGTATTCTGCTGCTCCATTTCCGCCTGAATTAAGCGGGCGTGAACCGCATGCCCGCGGTTATAACTATCTATTCCGCTATCAATAAGTTCTCTGGCTCGCGAAAATGCTTTTTGTCTCGCCTGCTGAATAGCCTCGATAAATGAAGATCGCGCTTCACCTACGTGGCAGATCATTTCAAAGCAGATTTGCTCGGCATCCATTATTTCACCTCAATAATATCCAGCGCCTGACGAAGAATTTTATCACCGTTCATAGTACCGTAATCCATCGTGTCAATGACCCGCACCGGAATACCGTTTGCTAAAGCGGTGATTTTATCCAGCAAAAAACGAATCTGCGGCCCCAGCAGAATAATATCGGTACCAGCCAGGTGCTCGTTTAGGGACTGTTCTGCAATCGCGTGAATCTCAACGTCAGCATCTATTTTCGCCGCCGCTTCGCGCATATTTTTTACCATTATGCTGGTCGACATTCCCGCCGAGCACATTAAAAGGATATGTTTCATATTCATTCTCCTTCGCTTAATCAAGGGTTTCGCCGTTGCTGGCAATCACATTCTGATACCAGTAGAAACTGGCTTTTCGGTAACGCGTCAGGTTTTTTGTATCGTTATCCTCCCGGTCGACGTAGATGAAACCGTATCGTTTGTTGTAACCGTTAGTGGTGCTCATTAGATCGATAAATGACCAGGGGTAATAGCCCAGCAGCGGAACTCCATCACCGATAGCTAGCCGCATCTGCGCAATATGCTTTTGCAAATAGTCGATCCGATAGACATCGCTCACTTCGCCGTTTACCAGCGAGTCTCTGGCACCCAGGCCATTTTCGGTGATCATCAGCGGAAGCTGATAGCGGTCGAACAGCTTGCGACAGGCAATGCGCAGTCCGATCGGATCAATTTCCCAGTCCCAGTCACTGCGCTCCAGGTAAGGATTGCTGTCGCCCGCGTACAGACCGGGGAAGCGCGGATAGACAAAACCGCCCTTTTTGCCGTCAGGGTTGAAGCCTGGCTGAGCTTCTGTCTCTCCAGCGGGACAGGCGCGGGCGACGTCACTCTGATAGTAGTTAAAAGCAATAAAGTCGGGCGTAGCCGCTTTAATCTCGTCCAGCTCCGCCTGCGGCAGCCGGATATCCAGGCCGCGCTGCGCGAAAAAATTCACCACCAGCGGATTCTGCCGCCCCAGGCAGAGCAGATCGAGCGGGTAGAAAGTACGAAACTCATCTTCGTTGAGCGCCGCCATCACATCCTGGGGCGCGCAGGTGGCCGGATAAGCAATCGCATAGCCAATGCAGGGGCCGATTTTGGTCTCAGGCAGCAGCCTCCTACAGCAGCTGATAACGCGGGCGTTGCCCAGGGCCATCACCCGGCTGACCTGAAAACGCCACGCCTCCACGTCGACGCCCGGCGGCACGCCGCCAATCAGATCAGGATAGAGCACAACGTTATTCGATTCGCAGATGGTCATAAACCAGCGCACCCGATCGCCAAACTCACGGAAGCAGGTTTCCGAAAACCGCAAAAAGTAATCAATCATCTTCTCGCTGTACCAGCCGCCAAATTCCGCCTGCAAAACCTGAGGATGATCGAAATGGTATAGCGTCACCAGCGGTTCAATACCGTTTTTAGTCAGCTCGTCAATCAGCTGGTTATAGAACGCAACCCCTTGCGGATTGAGCGTCACGCCATCGGGATAGATACGCGTCCAGGCGATTGAAAAGCGGTAGGATTTTAGCCCCAGTGATTTCATCAGGGCGATATCTTCCCGGAAGCGATGATAGTGATCGGAAGTGACGGTCGTATCGTGAAAAGCGTTGCTGAAGTTTTTAGCATCCTGCACCGACACGCCTTTGCCATCTTCCGCCGCCGCTCCTTCGACCTGGTAGGCCGCCGTCGCCGCGCCCCACAGAAAATCTGCCGGAAAAGCGTGTTTAATCAAATGTTCCATTAAGCCATCTCCTGGGTCTGGGCTTCCTGCAACTCTTTCTCATAGAGCTGTTTATCCGCTATGCAGAAGAAAGGAAAGTAAATAAGCATCGAGATAATAGTGATCATAAACGACCATAGCGTCGTGGAGAGGCTACCGCCGGTCATAAGGAAACCGATAAGAAACGAAGGTGTGGTCCAGGGTAAATTGGCGACGTGCGGCATGGCGATAATGCCATATTGCATCATCAGGTAGGTGGCCGCAGCGAGCAGGCCCGGAGTCAAAATAAACGGCATAATAAAGAGGGGGTTGAAGCATACTGGCGTACCGAAGATTAACGGTTCGTTAATATTAAACACCCCCGGTGCCAGCGACATTCTACCGAGCTTTTTGAAGTACTGACTTTTTGCCTTCAGCGACATCAGTATTACCAGCCCCAGCGTGGCGCCGGTTCCGCCTGCCCAAATCATTGCATCGGTGGCATTGGTGGCGGCGAACATAACCTGCTCTCCGGCCTGAAACGCTTTCTCATTCATTGCGCCGTTCTGCATCAGAAACGGCATCGCCACGCCAATCACCACCTGCGAATTGATGCCGCAGAAGAAAACTAGCGCGCATAGCATATGGTAGAGCGCATAACCCGGAGCGGAATTGAGTACGTAGGTGACAGGCGACATGATGCGGGCAATAACCACGTTAATATTAAAGTGAAAAACCACCACCAGAATGCTGAAAATAATCAGCAGGAATAGCGCGGGCAGCAGCGAGGTAAACGACTCACTCACCGCATCGGGCACACCTTTCGGCATGCGGATGGTAATTTTTTTGGCCTTAAACAGCGCCAGCGTCTTGAGGGTGATAAAGCCGATCAGAATGGCGCTGATAAGCCCTGAGGTGCCCAGCCCTTCAACGTTGAGCTGATAACCGCCGCCCGCAGTAAACTGGTACTGGCTGAGCGTAAACAGGCTTACCGAGGTGGCTATCGAGACAAAAACATCCTGCCTGTACTCCTGGGCGCCGTAATAGGCGACACTGGCCGCCGTCAGCAATCCCATAATGCCGGTGGTGACGTTGAAAATTGTGTTAAACAGCGGCGCGGCGGGCTGCATAATGTTTGCCAGCGGTGCCCATGGCAGGTTTGACAGCAGAATTGAGCAACTGCCGATAATCAACAGCGCCATACAGGCGCAC
>NZ_MLJJ01000052.1 GCF_002095575.1 Pantoea septica
ATGCATCCGTAGCTCAGCTGGATAGAGTACTCGGCTACGAACCGAGCGGTCGGAGGTTCGAATCCTCCCGGATGCACCATATCTCTGAATATGGGCAAGCTGTCTCAAGCGAGACGCGTAATTGCCGGCACTTCCTGCTTATCTGATTTATCCCCTGCAAAATGCTTTCCCGATGCATCCGTAGCTCAGCTGGATAGAGTACTCGGCTACGAACCGAGCGGTCGGAGGTTCGAATCCTCCCGGATGCACCATCCTTCATGAGACAGGCATTACGCCCCGGACTGACATGGCCAGACTCAATGGCAGGCAGGACGAGGGAAAAGAAGGTGGCGTTAGCAACGGCCCGCTGGGCGAGGCGCAAGCCGGTTAATGCTTCCAGGCATACCTTACGCTATGACAGCGGCCTCAGCTTCCGTCTAACCTTTTTAATACGCTTTATTCTCCTTCCTTACTTACCATTCACGCTTGTAACAAAACTCAAACCCACTGAAATTTCCGGCAATTATCTCCGGCATCGCGCGATCACCTTTTTCTGAAAAGAAAAATTGCTAATGCTTTCAAAGCATTTGCTGTTCATGTCCCCTGGCGACAACCTGGACGCATTAGGCTAAAGTAATGGCTCATTTGTTGAATGTCCGGAGTGACGATGTACGATCAATATGACGCACTGATTTTCGATATGGACGGCACGATTCTCGATACCGAGCCGACACATCGAAAAGCGTGGCATCAGGTACTGGGACGATATGGACTGACGTTAGACGAATCGCAAATGGTCGGTTTCAACGGCGCGCCCAGCTGGCGACTTGCGCAATTTATTATCGAACAAAACCGCTCCTCTCACGATCCGTACCAGCTGGCCGCCGAAAAAACGGCGGCGGTTAAGGCCATGCTGCTGGAAAACGTGCGACCGCTTCCGCTGATGGATGTAGTGAAAGCTTATCACGGTCGCCGTCCGATGGCGGTCGGCACAGGAAGCGAACACAGCATGGCGGACGCGCTGCTCAACCAACTGGGCGTTCGCGAGCTCTTCACTGCGGTGGTAGGCGCCGACGACGTCGAGCGTCACAAACCTGAACCCGATACGTTTTTACGCTGCGCTGCGCTGATGGGCGTCGAGCCCGCACGCTGTGTAGTGTTTGAAGACGCCGATTTTGGCGTGCAGGCGGCGAAAGCGGCCGGTATGGATGTGGTTGACGTGCGCTTGCTGTGAGTGACGTTCTGGCGCTTGCTTCTCTGTTTGGCAGCAGCTTTCTCAGCGCCACCCTGTTACCGGGGAGCTCTGAGGCGCTGCTGATTGCGTTACTGGTGGCCAAAAAGGCTTCCGTTTATGGATTGATTGTCGCTGCATCAGTGGGAAATACGCTGGGCGGCATAACCAATATTTTTCTTGGTCGCTTACTGCCGTTGAAACGGCAGGGGCGATGGCATGACACAGCAATAACGTGGTTGCACCGACTGGGACCTGCAGCACTATTGCTGAGCTGGCTGCCGGTAATCGGCGACCTGCTCTGCGTGCTGGCAGGCTGGATGCGCTTTGCCTGGCTTCCGGTCCTGCTGTTTCTCGCCATCGGGAAAACGCTGCGTTATATCGTTATCGCGACCGCCACCTTACAGGGCTTGCAATGGTGGCATTGATTCGCACAGATTCGAGGCTAGGGTTAACATTATGCTGAACAAAAATAAATTACTGTCCCAGCGGGAGGTTAATGTGATCCCGGACGTATCTAAAGCGCTCTCCTGGCTGGAGGCGCATCCCAATGCCTTGAAAGGTATTGGCCGCGGCATTGAGCGCGAAACGCTGCGCGTAAAACCTGATGGTCACCTGGCGGAAAGCGGCCATCCCGACTCGCTGGGATCGGCGCTGAAGCATGACTGGATTACTACCGACTTCGCGGAAACGCTGCTGGAGTTCATCACGCCGGTGGATCAAAACATCGACCATATGCTGGCGTTTCTGCGCGATATCCATCGCCATGTGGCGCGCGAGCTGGCTGAAGAGCGCATGTGGCCTTTCAGCATGCCTTGTTTGATCGACGATGCCGATCGCATTGAGCTGGCGCAGTACGGCAGTTCTAATATTGGCCGTATGAAGACGCTCTATCGTCAGGGGCTGAAAAATCGCTACGGCGCGCTGATGCAGACCATCTCCGGCATTCACTATAACTTCTCGCTGCCGCTGAGCTTCTGGCAAGAGTGGGCGGACGTTAAAGATGCCGAAAGCGGCAAAGAGACCATCTCCGCCGGCTATCTGCGTCTTATCCGCAACTACTACCGTTACGGCTGGGTAATCCCTTATCTCTTCGGCGCCTCGCCGGCGATTAGCTCCAGCTTCCTGCAGGGACGCGAGAGCAAACTGCCGTTTGAAACCGACGGCAAAGATTCGCTGTGGCTGCCCTATGCGACCTCGCTGCGTTTGAGCGATCTCGGCTACACCAACAAGTCGCAGAGCGGTCTCGGCATTACCTTCAATTCCCTTGAGGGATACGTTAAGGCGTTAAAAGCCGCCATTAAAACGCCGTCTGAAGAGTATGCCGCGATGGGCACGAAAGATGCGGACGGCAACTGGCTGCAGCTTAATACCAACGTACTGCAAATTGAGAACGAGCTTTACGCGCCGATCCGTCCGAAGCGCGTAACGCGCTCCGGCGAAGCGCCTTCCGATGCGCTGCTGCGCGGCGGCATCGAGTATATCGAAGTGCGCTCGCTCGACATTAACCCGTTCTCCGCAATCGGCGTCGACGCTAACCAGGTGCGTTTCCTCGATCTCTTCCTGATCTGGTGCACGCTGGCCGACGCGCCTGAAATGAGCGCCGATGAGCTGCTGTGCACGCGTAAAAACTGGAATCGCGTGGTGCTGGAAGGGCGCAAGCCGAACCAGAAAATTTCGGTCGGCTGCAGCGAGACTGAACATTCGCTGGTGGAAGTGGGCAAAGCGCTGTTCGCCGATCTCCATCGCGTGGCGGAAGTGCTCGACAGTAATCAGGGCAGCACGCAATATCAACAGGTGTGCGATCAACTGGTAGCGTCCTTTGACGATCCTGAGCTAACCTATTCGGCGCGCATTCTGCAGGCGATCAAAGAGAGCGGCGTAACCGATACCGGCATCGCGCTGGCGGAACAGTATCGTCATATGCTGTGCGAAGAGCCGCTGGAAGTGATTAGCGAAGAAGATTTTACGCGTCAGGCGCTGGAGTCGGTTGCGGCACAGAAAAAGCTGGAAGAGGGCGATACGCTCGATTTTGAGGCTTACCTCGCCAGTCGCGAAGGCTAGAAAAGAAAAAGGCCACATCAATGTGGCCAAATTAACATCTCTGTTGTCAGGGATGATGATAACAAATGCGCGTCTTTCATATATTCAGACGCTGGGCGAACAGAAAAGTTTCATCGTTTATAAAAAAATTTCAAAACAGGAGGTGACGTATGCCACTACTGGACAGTTTTACCGTTGACCATACCATTATGGCCGCGCCCGCAGTGCGTGTTGCGAAGACCATGAAAACTCCCCATGGCGATACCATCACCGTTTTTGACCTGCGTTTCTGCCGTCCCAACAAAGAGATCCTGACCGAGCGCGGTATCCATACGCTCGAGCATCTTTTCGCGGGCTTTATGCGTAATCATCTCAACGGCGACGGCGTAGAAATCGTGGATATCTCTCCAATGGGATGCCGCACCGGTTTCTACATGAGCCTGATCGGCACGCCGGACGAGCAGCGCGTCGCCAGCGCATGGAAAGGGGCAATGGAAGACGTTCTGAAGGTGAAGGATCAGAATCAGATCCCTGAGCTGAATGAATACCAGTGCGGCAGCTACAAGCTGCATTCGCTCGACGAAGCGCAGCAGATCGCGCGCAACGTGCTGGCGCAGGATATCGGCGTGAACCGTAACGAAGATCTGAAGCTGCCGGCTGAAAAGCTGCAGGAGCTGCACATCTAGTCGTGATTAGTCACGCGCAGTAAAAAAAAACGCCGCATCGATGCGGCGTTTTTTATGGGCGGGCGTCGTCAGGAGCCGACAGAGGATTTCAGCGGCGTCTGCGGCGTAATGCGCACCTGCTTTACCATATTGTCCTGCACGTCAAGAATATCGACGGCGTAGTTCGCCAGTTCGACGCGGGTATTGATCTCGGGGATCTCCTCCAGCGCTTCCAGCAGCATGCCGTTGATGGTGCGCGCTTCCTGCTCCGGCAAATGCCAGTTAAAAGCTTTATTGATTTCCCGCACGTTGGCGCTGCCTTCCACCAGCACTGAACCGTCGTTCTGCGGCATAACTTCTTCCGCGAGGGTCGGGGACATTGAGGTGGTAAAGTCGCCGACGATCTCTTCCAGAATATCCTCGATGGTTACCAGGCCTTTGATATCGCCATACTCATCCACCACCAGACCGACTTTCTTCTTGTTGCGCTGAAACTTCACCAGCTGAATATTCAGCGGCGTGCCTTCCGGTACGTAGTAGATCTCATCGGCGGCGCGCAGCAGCATCTCTTTGTTGAACTCTTTCTTCTCGGTCATGGTGCGCCAGGCCTCGCGTACGCGCAGCATGCCGACGCAGTCGTCCAGCGAGTCGCGGAACAGCACGATGCGGCCGTGCGGCGAGTGGCTGAGCTGGCGCATTACCGACTTCCAGTCGTCGTTGATATTGATGCCGACGATTTCGTTGCGCGGCACCATAATGTCGTCAACGCTGACTTTTTCCAGATCGAGCACTGACAGCAGCATATCCTGATTGCGGCGCGACATCAGGCTGCGCGACTCGTAGACGATGGTGCGCAGCTCTTCTTTGCTCAGCGCCGAGCTGGTGGCGCCCTCGGTTTTCATGCCGGCCATACGCATTAGCAGGCGCGTAATGGTATTCAGCAGCCAGACCAGCGGCGACATAATAATTTGCAGCGGGCCCAGCAGCATGCTGCTGGGAAAGGCGACCCGCTCGGGATAGAGCGCCGCCACGGTTTTCGGCAGCACTTCCGCAAACACCAGCACCACGAAGGTCAGGATGCCGGTCGCAATAGCGACGCCTTCATCGCCATGCAGACGCATGCCCACAATGGTGGCGAGCGCGGAAGCGAGAATATTCACCAGGTTGTTGCCGATCAGCACCAGGCTGAGCAGGCGGTCGGGGCGGCGCAGCAGCTTTTCCACCCGGCGGGCGGCGCGGCTGCCGTTTTTCGCCTGATGGCGCAGCTTATAACGGTTAAGCGTCATCATGCCGGTTTCCGACCCGGCGAACCAGGCGGAAACCAGCACCATAACGACCAGAATAATAATAAGGGTGGTGGTTGAAACCTGTTCCAACGCAGAACTTCCTTTTGGTTAAGACGAGTGAGTCAGCAGGTGCTGTAAGATACGACTGCCGAAGTAGGCCATAGTCAACAGCAGCGCGCCGCCGCAGTTGAACCATACGACGCGACGTCCGCGCCAGCCTTCATGATAGTGGCCCCAGAGCAAAACGATATAGACGAACCAGGCAAGAATCGACAGCACCGCTTTATCCACGTTCTCGGCGCTGAACAGGTTATGCATATAAAACAGGCCGGTGCAGAGCACCAGCGTCAGCAGCACGACGCCAACCTGGGTGATATGAAACATTTTGCGCTCAATGCTCAGCAGCGGCGGCATATCCTGGGTAAAGGCCAGCTTTTTGTTTTTCAGCTGATAGTCGATCCATGCCAGCTGCAGCGCGTAGAGCGCGGCGATAATCAGCGTCGCGTAGGCGAACAGCGACAGGCCGATATGGATCATCATGCCCGGGGTAGTTTCAAGATGGGTGATAAAGGCGTTGGGCACGAAGGTGGCGAACGCCAGATTGATCAGGGCGAAGCTGTAGACGATCGGCAGCAGCAGCCAGCCGCGGTTGCGCGAGGCGACGATGGTCATAATCGCGCAGATAAGCAGGCTCACCAGCGAGCCGATATTCAGCAGGCTGAGGTTCTGCCCGCTGTCGACGGCGAAGATGCGCTGCTGCAGCGCCACGGCGTGCGCCACCAGCGCGAAACAGGCGGAAAGCACCGCCATTCGCCGCCAGCCGCTATTGCGTTTCAGCAGGCTGGGAATAATCAGTGCAATACTCAGGGAGTAGGCGAACAGCGCCAGGAGCGAGAAAACGGACATAGATCCTTACAGGTATCAGCGAGATGAAAGGAAAAAGGCAGTATAGCGCCAGCAGAAGCCGCCTCCAACCGATCTAAGGCGCAATAGCAGAGATCGTTGCAGCTTCGTGTTATAATCCGCCGCATTATGCCGATCAGGCGCCTCGCGATTTTTTTTGAGTGAGAGACAATGTTTGACAATTTAACCGATCGTTTGTCGCAAACCCTGCGCAATATCAGCGGCCGCGGAAGGCTGACAGAAGACAACATTAAAGACACGCTGCGCGAAGTGCGCATGGCGCTGCTGGAGGCGGACGTTGCGCTGCCGGTGGTGCGCGACTTTATCAACCGCGTCAAAGAGAGCGCGGTGGGGCACGACGTCAACAAAAGCCTGACGCCGGGCCAGGAGTTTATCAAAATCGTACGCAACGAGCTGGTTGCGGCGATGGGCGCGGAGAACAACGCGCTCAACCTGGCCGCGCAGCCGCCGGCCGTCGTGCTGATGGCGGGTCTACAGGGTGCGGGTAAAACCACCAGCGTCGGCAAACTGGGTAAATTCCTGCGCGAAAAGCACAAGAAGAAAGTGCTGGTCGTCTCTGCGGACGTTTATCGTCCGGCGGCGATCAAGCAGCTTGAAACGCTGGCGCAGCAGGTCGGCGTCGATTTTTGCCCATCCGATCTGAGCCAGAAGCCGGTCGACATCGTTAAGAACGCGCTGAAAGAAGCGAAGCTGCAGTTCTACGACGTGCTGCTGGTGGATACCGCTGGTCGTCTGCACGTCGACGAAGCGATGATGGATGAGATCAAGCAGGTGCACGCCGCGATCAATCCGGTAGAAACGCTGTTCGTGGTCGACGCCATGACCGGTCAGGATGCGGCGAACACGGCGAAAGCCTTTAACGAAGCGCTGCCGCTGACCGGCGTCATCCTGACGAAGGTGGACGGCGACGCGCGCGGCGGTGCGGCTCTGTCTATTCGTCATATCACCGGCAAGCCGATCAAGTTTATGGGCGTCGGCGAGAAGACCGAGGCGCTGGAGCCGTTCTATCCCGATCGTATCGCCTCGCGTATTCTCGGCATGGGCGACGTGCTGTCGCTGATCGAGGACATCGAGAGCAAGGTTGACCGCGATCAGGCGGAAAAGCTGGCGAAAAAACTCAAAACCGGCGACGGCTTCGATCTCAACGACTTTCTTGAGCAGCTTAAGCAGATGCGCAACATGGGCGGCATGGCGAGCCTGATGGGCAAACTGCCGGGCATGGGCCAGCTGCCGGACAACGTGAAGTCGCAGATGGACGATAAGGTGCTGGTGCGCATGGAGGCGATTATCAACTCCATGACGCGCAAAGAGCGCGAAAAGCCGGAAATTATCAAAGGATCGCGCAAACGCCGCATCGCTACCGGCGCCGGCATGCAGGTGCAGGACGTCAACCGCTTGCTGAAGCAGTTCGACGATATGCAGCGCATGATGAAGAAAATGAAGAAGGGCGGCATGGCGAAAATGATGCGCGGTATGAAAGGCATGATGCCCCCAGGATTCCCCGGACGCTAAGCGTTCGGCAATAAAAGCCCGAAAGGTTGCCCTCACAGGTTGCTTTTTGCGCCGAAATGAGTAAAATTTTCGGGCTTTTTATATTGCACCCGGGCCCCGTTCCCTCAATGGGGCCCGGTTGTTTTATTAACTTAAGAGGATGTTATGGTAACAATTCGTTTGGCACGTCACGGCGCTAAAAAGCGTCCGTTCTATCAGGTCGTCGTTACTGACAGCCGCAATGCACGTAACGGTCGCTTCATCGAGCGCGTAGGCTTCTTCAACCCGATCGCTTCTGGTCAGGCTGAATCGCTGCGTCTGGATCTGGACCGCATCGAGCACTGGGTTGGCCAGGGCGCAACGCTTTCCGATCGCGTTAACGCGCTGATCAAAGAAGCAAAAAAAGCAGCTTAATCTGTCACGGTGGTGAGCATGAGCAAAGAAGTTGCCGCACAGCCTCCCGTTAAGCCCCTTGTGTTGGGCAAAATGGGCGCTGCCTACGGCATACGTGGCTGGCTCAAAGTGTTTTCCTCCACCGAAGCGGCCGAAAGTATCTTCGACTACCAACCCTGGTTCATTCAACGCGCCGGTAAATGGCAGCGGGTTGAGCTGGAAAGTTGGCGGCATCACAATCAGGACCTGATCATCAAAGTCAAAGGCATTGACGATCGGGACGCGGCGACGCAGTTGACCAATTGCGAAATCACGGTCGACTCGGCGCAGCTGCCGAAGCTGGATGACGGCGATTACTACTGGAAAGACCTGATGGGTCTCCAGGTGGTCAACGTTGACGGCTACGAGATGGGCAAAGTCATCGATATGATGGAGACCGGCTCAAACGACGTACTCGTCGTTAAGGCGAACCTGAAAGATGCGTTCGGTGTGAAGGAGCGGTTAATACCGTTTCTCGATGAACAGGTTATCAAGAAAGTCGATCTCGCTACTGGCGTCATTGAAGTAGACTGGGATCCTGGTTTTTGATCTCCGAATCGCAAGGTAACGTAACGGCGAAAACGATGTGGATTGGTGTTATTAGCCTCTTTCCAGAGATGTTTCGCGCAATTACCGATTACGGGGTAACTGGCCGGGCAGTAAAAAATGGCCTGCTCAGCATCGAGAGCTGGAGTCCTCGCGATTTCGCTCACGACCGGCACCGCACGGTGGACGATCGTCCTTACGGCGGCGGACCGGGAATGCTGATGATGGTGCAGCCCTTACGGGATGCAATCCACGCAGCGAAAGCGGCGGCGGGAGAAGGGGCCAGGGTGATCTATCTGTCACCTCAGGGACGCAAACTTGACCAACAGGGCGTTTGCGAACTGGCGACGCAGCAGAAGTTAATTCTGGTCTGCGGCCGCTATGAAGGTATTGATGAGCGCGTAATTAAAACCGAAATTGATGAAGAATGGTCAATCGGTGACTACGTGCTCAGCGGCGGCGAACTGCCAGCTATGACGATGATTGACTCCGTCGCCCGGTTAATTCCCGGCGTGCTGGGCAAGCAGGCGTCAGCCGAGGAGGATTCGTTCTCTGACGGTTTGCTGGACTGTCCGCACTATACCCGACCTGAAGTGCTGGAAGGCATGGAAGTACCGGCAGTTTTACTGTCTGGCAACCATGCCGAGATTCGCCGCTGGCGCCTGAAACAGTCGCTGGGCCGTACCTGGCTAAGAAGACCTGAACTTCTGGAAAACCTGGCTCTGACTGAAGAGCAAGCAAGGTTGCTGAAAGCGTTCCAGCTGGAACATCAGCAACAAAACGATGAGGCGGCAGAGTAATCTCCCGCGACTATCAGTTTACCCAGGATAAGAGATTTAATTATGAGCAACATTATCAAGCAAATTGAACAAGAGCAGATGAAACAGGACGTACCTTCCTTCCGCCCGGGTGATTCCGTGGAAGTGAAAGTATGGGTCGTTGAAGGTTCTAAAAAACGTCTGCAGGCATTCGAGGGCGTGGTTATCGCTATCCGTAACCGCGGTCTGCACTCTGCATTCACTGTTCGTAAGATTTCTAACGGCGAAGGCGTTGAGCGTGTCTTCCAGACTCACTCTCCGGTCATCGACAGCATTTCTGTCAAACGCCGTGGTGCTGTGCGTAAAGCCAAACTGTACTACCTGCGTGAGCGTACTGGTAAGTCAGCTCGTATCAAAGAGCGTCTTAACTAAGGTATCGCTAACGCGACATCTAAAAGTTAATAGCAAACAAGGGGTTGGCGTGATGCCAGCCCCTTTTTTTATGCCTGCGCCTCGGGACGATGCACATGGTATATCGCCGTATTCACCGGCCCGCTCTCCAGCACAATTAAACCGTAGCGCATATCGATAAAGCGCGCGCCGCAGCGCTCCGCTAACGCGCGGCTGGCGCGATTCTCTTCCGCCGCAAGGATTTCGATGACCTTTATCTCCGGTCGTGCAAATCCCATCTCAAGCAGCAGCGCAACGGCGCGGCTGGCGACGCCCTGCCGCTGCATATCGCTACGCACCCAGTATCCCAGCGCGGCAAACTGACCCGGTTCGCGGGCAAAACGGATCCCGGCTCCGCCCAGTAAACGATCCCGATCGTCAACGATGGCGAACTCTTCCGCTTCGCCCTTTATTCGCTGCTGCTGCGTAAACGCGATCCAGCTTGCTGCCTCTTCAGGTTGATAGTCCGGATGCGCCCAGACCATCCAGGGCCGCAGGGTATCCAGCGAGGCGTTGACGGCTGCGGTAAAGGCAGTAATGTCGGCAGGGGCAAAAGAACGCAGGCGAACCGAAGAGGCCAGAAAAGTCATAAAGTACCTGATGAAAAAGAAAGTTCAGCAAAGCGTATCAGGCGATAAGAGAGAATGCTAAGAAAGTATTGTAATTTATAGTTTACAGTAAGCTTTGCCTTTCTCTAATGATATTATTATCAAGATACTGAAAATATACGAAATTTTATAGGACGCCGTATGCAAAGTGGTTTCGTGGTAATAAAAGTGTACATTGATGGATTGCTTGTTTTACGTTCTGTGATAGAGTGTCTTCTATCCTGTCAGAGGATCATTCACTGCATAACGAGGAAAAAAGGATTGTAGCCATGCAAAAAGACGCGCTGAACAATGTCCACATTGCCAACGAACAGATTCTGATTACGCCGGAAGAGCTGAAAGCGAAGTTTCCGCTGACTCTCCAGCAGGAAGGGCAGATCGCCGCTTCGCGTCAGACCATTTCCGACATCATCGCCGGCCGCGATCCGCGCCTGCTGGTGGTTTGCGGTCCCTGTTCAATCCATGACACTGAAGCCGCTCTGGATTACGCTCGTCGCCTGAAAGATCTCTCTGACCAGCTGAAGGATCAGCTCTATATCGTTATGCGCGTCTATTTTGAAAAACCCCGCACCACCGTTGGCTGGAAAGGGTTGATCAACGATCCCTACATGGATAACTCCTTTGACATGGAAGCGGGTCTGCATATCGCGCGCCAGCTGCTGGTGAACCTGGTTGAGATGGGACTGCCGCTCGCCACCGAAGCGCTCGATCCAAATAGCCCGCAATACCTCGGCGATCTCTTCAGCTGGTCGGCGATTGGCGCGCGCACGACCGAGTCGCAAACGCACCGCGAAATGGCGTCTGGCCTTTCCATGCCGGTCGGCTTCAAGAACGGCACCGACGGCAGCCTCGGCACCGCGATCAACGCCATGCGCGCAGCCGCAATGCCGCACCGCTTCGTCGGCATTAACCAGGCGGGGCAGGTTTGCTTGCTGCAGACGCAGGGCAACCCAGATGGTCACGTTATCCTGCGCGGCGGCAAAGCGCCGAATTACGGTCCGGAAGACGTGGCGCAGTGTGAAAAAGAGATGGTCAAAGCGGGACTGCGCCCGGCCTTGATGATAGATTGCAGCCATGGCAATTCTAACAAAGACTATCGCCGCCAGCCTGGCGTCGCCGAATCGGCGATAGCCCAGATCAAAGATGGCAACCGCTCGATTATTGGCCTGATGCTGGAGAGCCACATTAATGAGGGCAGCCAGTCTTCCGAGCAGCCGCGCAGCGAAATGAAATACGGTGTTTCCGTGACGGATGCCTGCATCAACTGGGAAACCACCGAAACGCTGCTGCGCGAAATGCATCAGGATCTGCAAGAGGTGCTGTCGGCGCGTCTGTCACACGAGGTGTAATAAGCAATGGTGGCTGAACTGACCGCGCTGCGCGATCAAATTGATACTGTCGATAAGGCGCTGCTGGATCTGCTGGCGAAACGCCTGGAGCTGGTAGCTGGAGTCGGCGAAGTAAAGAGCCGCTACGGCTTGCCTATCTACGTACCGGAGCGCGAAGCGTCAATGCTGGCTTCGCGCCGTAAAGAGGCGGAGGCGCTCGGCGTTCCGCCCGATCTGATTGAAGATATCCTGCGCCGCGTGATGCGCGAGTCCTATACCAGCGAGAACGATAAAGGCTTTAAAACCCTTAATCCGGCGCTGCGTCCGGTGGTGATCGTCGGCGGAAAAGGGCAGATGGGCAGCTTGTTTGCGCGCATGCTGACGCTGTCGGGCTACAGCGTGAAGACGCTTGATAAAGAGGACTGGGATCGCGCGCCGTCGCTGCTGAGCGATGCCGGCATGGTGATTATCAGCGTGCCGATCCACCTTACGGAACAGGTGATCGCGCAGCTGCCGCAGCTGCCGGAAGACTGTATTCTGGTGGATCTGGCCTCGGTCAAGAACCGCCCCTTGCAGGCGATGCTGGCGGCGCATGCGGGCCCGGTGCTGGGTCTGCATCCCATGTTCGGGCCGGACAGCGGCAGTCTGGCGAAACAGGTAGTGGTCTGGTGCGACGGACGCCAGCCTGAAGCCTATCAGTGGTTCCTGGAGCAGATTCAGGTGTGGGGCGCGCGGCTGCATCGCATCAGCGCGGTAGAGCACGATCAGAATATGGCGTTTATACAGGCGCTGCGCCACTTCGCCACCTTCGCATACGGCCTGCATCTTGCGGAAGAGAACGTTAACCTCGATCAGCTGCTGGCGCTCTCGTCGCCGATTTATCGTCTCGAGCTGGCGATGGTGGGGCGGCTGTTCGCGCAGGACCCCCAGCTCTATGCGGACATCATTATGTCCTCGGAAAGCAATCTTGCGTTGATTAAACGTTACTATCAGCGCTTTGGCGAAGCGATTAAGCTGCTGGAACAGGGCGATAAGCAGGCGTTTATCGCCAGCTTCAACCGCGTCGAGCACTGGTTTGGCGATCACGCTAAACGCTTTATGGTTGAAAGCCGCAGCCTGCTGCGCTCCGCGAACGACAGTCGACCATAAAAAACGGCATCCCGCGGGATGCCGTTTCAGCGCGCGGCTTACTCACGCCAGCACCTGACCCGCAACCAAAAACGGCATCCTTACGGATGCCGTTCTGTTATGCGCTGCGCGGCTCCACCGCGACGACATTCTCGCTGGGATAACAACCCAGCACTTTCAGCATGCGGGTTAGCCCTTTTAGCTCCTGCAGCGCCTGCTGCATGCTGTCGGATTCCAGGTTGCCCTGCACATCGATATAAAACATCTCTTCCCACGGATTGCCGTTAATGGGACGCGACTCCAGCTTGCTCATAATCAGGTTATGCTGGCGCAGCACCAGCAGCGCCTCTACCAGCGCGCCCGCCTGCTGGCCGGTTGCCATCAGCAGCGTGGTTTTCGCCGGAACCTGATCGGAGACGGCGATGGCCTTACGCGCCAGAACAATAAAACGGGTATGGTTTTGCTGCTGATTCGCCAGATTGCGCTCCAGCACCTGCAGATGATAGAGCTCGCCGCCCGCCTCGCTGCCCAGCGCCGCCGCTTTCGGCGAGTTCAGCGCTGCAACTTTTTCCATAGCGGCAGCGGTGCTCTCGGTATATTCGATCTTCCAGTGCGGGAAACGGCTAATAAACTGGCTGCACTGCTGGAACGGCTGCGGATGACTATAAACGGTTTCAATCTGCTGCAGATCGGTATCGCCTGTTACCAGCACGCAGTGCTCGATAGGCTGGGTCAGTTCGCCCACAATCGAGAGGCTGGTCTGCTGCAGCAGATCGTAAACGTCGTTGATCGAGCCGGAACTGGTGTTTTCAATCGGCAGCACCGCGTAATCCGCCTGACCGTTTTCAACCTGACGAATAATATCCTGAAACTTCAGGCAGCCTGTCTCCACCATGTTATCGAAGTGGCGCGCGGCATACTGACGCGCGGCCAGATGCGAATAGGAGCCTTTAGGGCCAAGGAAAGCGATGCGCGCCGCCAGCGCATGAGCATGGTTCAGGTTTTTCTGCAGCAGCGCCTGCTGCGTCAGAACGGAATCTTCAATGATTTGCTGAAACAGGCGCGTGATGTAGTGCGCATCCAGCTGATGTTTCTTGCCGAGCACAATCAGGTGCTCCAGTAGCGCACGCTCGCGTTCGATATCGCGAATCGGCCGGTGCGTGGCCAGTTTCGCTTCGGCGACCTTTACGGCCAGCGCGCGACGCTCAGCCAGCAGCGTCAGCAGTTTCTCATCA
The DNA here is from genome assembly GCF_002095575.1 of Pantoea septica. GTDB lineage: Bacteria > Pseudomonadota > Gammaproteobacteria > Enterobacterales > Enterobacteriaceae > Pantoea > Pantoea septica. The sequence goes on from NZ_MLJJ01000052.1 coordinate 14,105, forward strand.
ACGGCGCTGATCTGGTCACGCAGCGCCAGCAAGGGATTATCGGGATTCATAGGGCTCACCTGTAAGCTGTCCAATAAAAAAGCCTCCCGGTTGGGAGGCTTTGTTGTTCGTCTTCGCTTTCGTTTTCACACGACGAATCGCCTCCCAGTCAGGGGAAGGTAAAAAAGAAAGCGAAGAAAAACGGCAGACGTTTCATGATGATTTCCATTCAAAAAGTCATTCGAGAGTACCCGCACTGATTTAAGGCTGTCAATAAAAAACGCGCCCGCAGGCGCGTTTGCTAAAACCAGGTGTATCAGGTGGCCGGCGTGAAATTTTTCACGCTGGTCGCTGCCCGACGGGCTTCAGGCTTATGCTGGACCTTATTCAACTGACGCTCAAGCTTACCGATAAGATCGTTAATCGCCGTATACATATCCTCGTGCTTAGCGCTGGCGACCAGCGTGCCGTTGGGCGTATTGATCGTGGCGTCGGCCACGAATTCTTTCGGCGCTTTAGAGAGAACGATGTGCGGATTTATCAGATGAGCTTGCCATTTTTCCAGCTTGGCGAGACGGTCTTCGACATGGTCGCGGATAGCCGCGGTGATTTCCATTTGTTTGCTGGTAATGTTCAGAATCATAGGTCTACCTCTCTGTCATTTCCGTCTGGGTAGATCCAGCATAACGCGCTGAACGATGAAATGTGTGATTTTGATCACGAAAAAATGTCACTTTTTGTCAATGGCGATGATTTGTGAGAAAGGCTGGGAATGCAGTCGAAATGCCTTGAATCGGTGGGGCGAGAGGCGCATGATTGACGGGTTACATCAGCGAGAACTTTACGGAATCGTCGATTTCTCGCCTATAAAAAAGCAGCCATTACGGCTGCTTTTTCATTTTTTTCGGCTCAGTTTTAACTGGCGCTGTTTGCGGCAATAATTTTTGCCACTTTGTCCGCTTCGGCGTTCAGCTGCAGATTACGATAGGCTTTTTCCATCAGCGGCAGCGCATCGCGCGTGGCCTGAGTATCGGGATAATCGCGCATCATGCCTTCAACGCGGTTAACAACCGCGACATAGGCTTCGCGCTTAGTATAGAATTGCGCCACCGACAGCTCATATTTCGCCAGGCGATTTTTCAGATAGACCAGGCGCTTTTGCGCATCGGCTGCATACTGGCTGTTTGGATAGTTACGCACCAGCTGTGAGAAGTCGCGGAACGCATCGCGGGCATGGGTCGGATCGCGATCGGAACGGTCGACGCCGAAGAAACCCTGCAGCGCAGAGTCGTCCAGCGCCATATCCGTCAGGCCGCGCATATAGATAACGTAGTCGATGTTCGGATGGGTGGGGTTAAGACGCATAAAGCGATCTATAGCAGCCTGCGCCAACGGCAAATCGGCGTTTTTGTAGTAGGCATAGATCAAATCAAGCTGTACCTGCTGAGAATAAGGACCAAAAGGATAACGGTTGTCCAGCGCTTCCAGTTGCTTAATCGCCGCTTTAAAGTTACCGTCCTGCAGCTTTTCCTGAGCGGTAGCGTAGATTTCGGAAGGCGGGCTGTCCGGTACTGTGTCCTTTGAGCTGGAACAACCCACAAGGGCCAGGCTCAGTGTGGCAGCAGCCACCAGATATTTCATACGCGTCATGACGAAATGGTTATCCTCAAATTTGTTATGGCGGAAGCTGTCCGTATAGCTCCCGGTAATGACCAGGTACGATAGCACATTATATTAAACGGCATCGCCGTGAAAACCCAACGTTAACGAAGAAGCTGTATATGGCACAACAAGTTCAACTCACCGCAACGGTCTCCGAAGCGCAGCTGGGACAACGCTTAGATCAAACTTTGGCGGAATTGTTCCCCGATTATTCACGCTCGCGCATAAAAGAGTGGATCCTTGACCGGCGCGTCAGCGTTAACGGCGCAATCGTCGATAAACCGAAAGAGAAAGTTCTGGGCGGCGAACAGGTCGCCATCGATGCAGAAATAGAAGAAGAGCAGCGCTGGGAAGCGCAAAACATCCCGCTGAACATCGTGTATGAAGATGACGATATTCTGGTGATCAACAAGCCGCGCGATCTGGTGGTGCATCCGGGCGCCGGCAACCCCGACGGCACCGTACTGAATGCGCTGCTTTATCACTATCCCGCCATTGCCGACGTGCCGCGTGCCGGTATCGTGCACCGGCTGGATAAAGACACCACCGGGCTGATGGTGGTGGCGAAAACCGTCCCGGCTCAGACCCATCTGGTGGAAACGCTGCAGCTGCGCGAAATCACCCGCGAGTACGAAGCAGTGGCAATTGGCACGATGACGGCGGGCGGCACGGTAAACGAGCCTATTAGCCGTCACTCGACTAAACGCACCCATATGGCCGTGCATCCGATGGGGAAACCGGCGGTAACGCACTATCGTATTATGGAGCACTTCCGCGCCCATACGCGTCTGCGCCTGCGTCTCGAAACCGGCCGTACGCATCAGATTCGCGTGCATATGTCGCACATTAACCATCCGCTGGTAGGCGATCCGCTGTATGGCGGTCGTCCGCGTCCGCCGAAAGGCGCCTCGGAGCAGTTCATCGCCACGCTGCGCGCCTTCGATCGCCAGGCGCTGCACGCGACCATGCTGCGTCTTTACCATCCGATTACCGGCATCGAGATGGAGTGGCATGCGCCTCTGCCGCAGGACATGGTGGAGCTGATTGAGGTACTAAAAGCGGATACCGAAGAGTTCCGCGATCAGATGGACTGGCTATGAGTTTGATCCTGCCGGAGTGGCCCGCGCCCGCCAGCGTGGGCGCCTGCTCAACGCTACGCGGCGATGGCGCCAGCCTGGCGCCGTGGGATGCGTTCAACCTGGGCGGCCACGTCGGCGACGATCCGGCGCACGTGGCCGCCAACCGCCAGAGTCTGGTAACGCGCGCCGCGTTGCCGGCGATGCCGCACTGGCTTGAGCAGGTTCACGGCACCGATGTGGTTCGCCTGCCTGTTGAGCAGACGGAGCCGTTACGGGCGGATGCCTGCATCACGCGCGAAGCGGGCGTGGTGTGCGCGGTGATGACGGCGGATTGCCTGCCGGTGCTGTTCTGCTCTTATGACGGCAGCGAAGTTGCCGCGGCGCATGCCGGCTGGCGCGGCCTGTGCGCGGGCGTGCTGGAAAATACGCTGGCGCGGTTTGCTGCGCCAGCCAGCCAGATACACGCCTGGCTTGGGCCGGCAATCGGTCCCGACGCCTTTGAAGTCGGCAGCGAAGTGCGCGATGCGTTTATGGCGCATGACGCCCGTGCTCAGCAGGCTTTTCGCGCGGCGGGCGCAAAGTATTTTGCCGATATCTGGCTGCTTGCGCAGCAGCGACTGCAGGCGGCGGGCGTCACCTCCGTGAGCATGTCGCGCCGCTGCACCCTGCATGAGAGTGGCGACTTTTTCTCCTTCCGACGCGACGGGACCACCGGGCGTATGGCTTCTTTAATTTGGCTGAGATAACCTTACGCCACAAGACGATCCAGTAGCGTATTTTTGCTCATGGTGCAGGTCATTAACCTTGAAAATTTGAGGGATGACCTCATTTTAATCTCCAGTAGCATTTTGACCTGTAATGGGAGGAATCATGCGTCTGGATCGTCTTACCAACAAATTCCAACTGGCCCTTGCCGACGCGCAGTCCCTTGCTCTGGGACACGACAACCAATTTATTGAACCTCTGCATCTGATGAGCGCGCTGCTCAATCAGGAAGGCGGATCCGTTCGTCCTTTATTAGCCTCCGCAGGCGTTGACGTTGCCGCTCTGCGCAACGGAGTCGAGCAGGCTATCAACCGTTTACCCCAGGTAGAGGGCAGCGAAGGGGATGTTCAACCGTCCGCTGACCTGGTTCGCGTGCTTAACCTCTGCGACAAGCTGGCGCAGAAGCGCGGCGACAATTTTATCTCATCTGAACTCTTTGTTCTGGCTGCTCTCGACTCGCGCGGCTCTTTAGCCGATCTACTGAAATCGGCCGGTGCGACCACTGACAAGCTAACCAAAGCGATTGAGCAGCTGCGTGGAGGCGACAACGTGAACGATCAAGGGGCTGAAGATCAGCGCCAGGCATTAAAAAAATACACCATCGACCTGACCGAGCGCGCCGAACAGGGCAAGCTGGACCCGGTCATCGGCCGTGACGAAGAGATCCGCCGTACTATTCAGGTGCTGCAGCGCCGCACCAAAAACAATCCGGTGCTGATTGGTGAACCCGGTGTCGGTAAAACCGCCATCGTAGAAGGCCTGGCGCAGCGCATCATTAACGGCGAGGTGCCGGAAGGGCTGAAAGGACGGCGCGTACTGGCGCTGGATATGGGTGCGCTGGTGGCGGGCGCAAAATACCGCGGCGAGTTCGAAGAGCGTTTGAAAGGCGTACTTAACGATCTGGCGAAGCAGGAAGGCAACGTAATCCTGTTTATCGATGAGCTGCATACTATGGTTGGCGCCGGTAAAGCCGACGGCGCGATGGATGCCGGCAATATGCTGAAGCCGGCGCTGGCGCGCGGCGAGCTGCACTGCGTCGGCGCGACCACGCTGGACGAATATCGCCAGTACATCGAAAAAGATGCCGCGCTGGAGCGTCGTTTCCAGAAAGTCTACGTCGCCGAACCGAGCGTAGAAGACACCATCGCTATCCTGCGCGGTCTGAAAGAGCGCTATGAGCTGCATCACCATGTGCAGATCACCGACCCGGCGATTGTCGCGGCGGCGACGCTGTCGCATCGCTACATCGCCGACCGTCAGCTGCCGGATAAAGCCATTGACCTGATTGACGAGGCGGCATCCAGCATCCGTTTGCAGATCGACTCGAAACCGGAACCGCTCGATCGCCTGGAACGCCGCATCATTCAGCTGAAGCTGGAGCAGCAGGCGCTGAAGAAAGAGTCGGATGACGCCAGCATTAAGCGTCTCGAGATGCTGGAAAGCGAACTCGACCAGAAAGAGCGCGAATACGCGGAGCTGGAAGAGGAGTGGAAAGCGGAAAAAGCCTCTCTTACCGGCACGCAGAATATCAAAGCGGAACTGGAGCAGGCGCGTTTGTCGCTGGAGCAGGCGCGTCGCGTGGGCGACCTGGCGCAAATGTCCGAGCTGCAATACGGCAAGATTCCGGAGCTGGAAAAACAGCTGGCGGCCGCCACGCAGTCTGAAGGTAAAACCATGAAGCTGCTGCGCAACCGCGTTACCGATGTCGAGATCGCCGACGTGCTGGCGCGTTGGACCGGCATTCCCGTGGCGCGCATGATGGAAGGCGAGCGCGATAAGCTGCTGCGTATGGAGCAGGATCTGCACGCGCGCGTTATCGGCCAGAACGAGGCGGTGGAAGCGGTATCGAACGCGATTCGTCGTAGCCGCGCAGGCTTGTCAGACCCAAATCGTCCTATTGGTTCGTTCCTGTTCCTTGGCCCGACCGGCGTGGGTAAAACTGAGCTCTGCAAAGCATTGGCGAATTTCCTCTTCGATAGCGACGACGCCATGGTGCGCATCGACATGTCCGAGTTTATGGAAAAACACTCCGTGTCGCGTCTGGTGGGTGCGCCTCCGGGATATGTCGGTTATGAAGAGGGCGGCTATCTGACAGAAGCGGTGCGTCGTCGTCCTTACTCCGTCATTCTGCTTGATGAGGTAGAGAAAGCGCATCCGGATGTGTTCAACATTCTGCTGCAGGTGCTGGACGACGGACGACTGACGGATGGACAGGGCCGCACCGTCGACTTCCGCAATACCGTTGTGATCATGACGTCGAACCTGGGCTCCGATCTGATTCAGGAGCGCTTCGGCGAACTGAACTACGCGGAAATGAAAGACGTGGTGATGAACGTGGTCGGCCATCACTTCCGTCCGGAGTTTATCAACCGTATCGACGAAGTGGTGGTGTTCCATCCGCTGGGCGAGCAGCATATTGCCTCTATTGCGCAAATTCAGCTGCAGCGTCTGTATAAACGTCTGGAAGAACGCGGTTACCAGCTGCGTATCTCTGACGAAGCGCTGAAGCTGCTGGGAGAGAACGGTTACGATCCGGTCTATGGCGCGCGACCTTTAAAACGTGCGATTCAGCAGCAGATCGAAAACCCGCTGGCACAGCAGATCCTTTCCGGTCAGCTGGTGCCCGGCAAAACCATCGAAATGGGCGTCAAAGAGGGCGAAATCGTCGCTCATCAGTAACTGACATCAGTGAAACGGGCCTGCGGGCCCGTTTTTTTATGCTGAAAACTGCCTTTTTGACGCATTTTCCAGCGTATTGCCTGGAAAATGGGCGGTTGGTAAAAAAGTTTAAATTAGGACTTGTCAGCCCGAAAGAACTGCCTATAATGCGCCTCCACTGACACGGCACAACGGCTTACGAAAGGCGGTGTTCAGGAGGCTCGGGAAGCTGAGCCGCCGGATGAAATCGCTGA
>NZ_MLJJ01000053.1 GCF_002095575.1 Pantoea septica
GACCCGGGCAGTCAACGTGCGCGTAGTGACGAGTCGGGGTTTCGTACTCAACGTGAGAGGTGTTGATGGTGATACCGCGAGCCTTCTCTTCCGGCGCGTTATCGATCTGGTCGAATGCGCGAGCCTGGCCGCCGTAGGTTTTAGCCAGAACGGTAGTGATTGCTGCAGTCAGGGTGGTTTTACCGTGGTCAACGTGACCGATGGTGCCCACGTTTACGTGCAGTTTGTTACGTTGAAATTGCTCTTTCGCCATGGCGATAATCCTTACTGTTATGCCTTCATCATTGATGAAGGCATCTGTTCACAATTTTTAAACCGTAGCCTTATTTGCTACGAGCTTCAATAACGGCCTGAGCGACGTTGTTCGGCGCATCATCGTACTTCAGGAACTCCATGGAGTAAGAAGCACGGCCTTTAGTCAGAGAACGCAACTGCGTCGCGTATCCGAACATTTCAGACAGCGGAACTTCAGCGTGAATCTGAACGCCGGTAGCGTTAGATTCCTGCCCTTTCAGCATACCACGACGACGGCTAAGGTCACCGATGACGTCACCGGTGTTCTCTTCCGGAGTCTCTACTTCAACCTTCATGATCGGCTCAAGCAGTACCGGCTGCGCTTTCTTAAAGCCATCTTTAAAGGCGATAGAAGCGGCCAGTTTAAACGCCAGCTCTGAGGAGTCCACGTCATGGTAAGAACCGAAGTGCAGACGCACGCCCAGATCAACAACCGGATAACCTGCCAGCGGGCCAGATTTCAGCTGTTCCTGGATGCCTTTGTCAACCGCAGGGATGTATTCGCCAGGAATCACACCGCCTTTGATGTCGTTGACAAATTCGTAGCCTTTCGGGTTTGAACCCGGCTCCAGCGGATACATGTCGATAACAACATGACCGTACTGACCGCGACCACCAGACTGCTTAGCGTGCTTACCTTCGATGTCGGTAACTTTAGAGCGAATCGCTTCGCGGTAAGCTACCTGCGGTTTGCCCACGTTCGCTTCAACGTTGAATTCACGCTTCATGCGGTCAACAATGATGTCGAGGTGCAGCTCACCCATACCAGCGATGATGGTCTGGTTAGATTCTTCGTCAGTCCATACGCGGAATGACGGGTCTTCTTTAGCCAGACGGCCCAGAGCCAGACCCATTTTTTCCTGGTCAGCTTTGGTTTTCGGCTCAACGGCGATAGAGATTACCGGCTCCGGGAACTCCATACGTTCCAGGATAATCGGGTTGCTCGGGTCACACAGGGTGTCACCGGTGATCACGTCTTTCAGACCGATCGCAGCCGCGATGTCGCCCGCGCGAACTTCGCTGATCTCTTCACGTTTGTTAGCGTGCATCTGTACGATACGGCCGAAACGCTCACGAGCAGATTTTACTGAGTTCAGTACGGTATCACCTGAGTTAACCACGCCAGAGTAGACGCGGAAGAAGGTCAGGTTGCCCACGAACGGGTCGTTGGCGATTTTGAACGCCAGCGCAGAGAACGGCTCGCTGTCGTCAGCGTGACGCTCAGCAGGCGTATCTTTACCGTCGTCCAGCATACCGTTGATCGCAGGAACGTCAGTCGGTGCCGGCAGGTATTCGACCACGGCATCCAGCATTGCCTGAACACCTTTGTTCTTGAACGCAGAACCACAGGTAACCAGGATAATTTCGTTGCGCAGTACGCGCTGACGCAGAGCGGTTTTGATCTCTTCTTCGCTCAGCTCTTCGCCGCTGAAGAATTTCTCCATCAGCTCTTCAGAAGCTTCTGCTGCCGCTTCGATCAGCTTGCCGCGCCACTCTTCAGCCAGTTCCTGCATGTCGGCCGGGATATCTTCGTAAACGAAGGTTACGCCCTGGTCGGCATCGTTCCAGTTGATGGCTTTCATTTTGATCAGGTCAACGACGCCGGTGAAGTTCTCTTCAGCGCCGATAGCCAGCTGCAGCGGAACCGGAGTCGCGCCCAGACGGGATTCAATCTGACCAACAACTTTCAGGAAGTTCGCGCCCATACGGTCCATTTTGTTAACGAACGCGATACGCGGAACTTTATATTTGTTTGCCTGACGCCATACGGTCTCAGACTGCGGCTGCACACCACCTACAGCACAGTAAACCATTACTGCGCCATCGAGCACACGCATTGAACGTTCTACTTCGATGGTGAAGTCAACGTGTCCAGGGGTGTCGATGATGTTGATACGGTGCGGCTCAAACTGCTTGGCCATACCGGACCAGAATGCGGTGGTCGCTGCAGACGTGATGGTGATACCACGCTCCTGCTCCTGCGCCATCCAGTCCATGGTCGCTGCGCCATCGTGTACTTCACCGATTTTGTGGTTAACACCGGTGTAGAACAGGATGCGCTCGGTCGTCGTGGTTTTACCGGCGTCGATGTGTGCGCTGATACCAATGTTACGGTAGCGCGCAATGGGTGTTGTACGAGCCATTTGATTCCTCTGATTCTCGGACGTTCAAAATTAGTCGAACCCAGCGGGTTAGCATTTTGCACGCCCGCTGGTTTAACAACAACTACGTGGCGATTACCAGCGGTAGTGAGCGAACGCCTTGTTGGCTTCTGCCATGCGGTGAACGTCTTCACGTTTCTTAACTGCAGTACCTTTGTTTTCTGCAGCGTCAGAAAGTTCGTTCGCCAGGCGGAGAGCCATAGATTTATCACCGCGTTTACGAGCAGCTTCTACGATCCAACGCATTGCCAGAGCATTACGACGAACCGGACGGACTTCTACTGGTACCTGATAGGTAGAACCACCAACGCGACGTGACTTAACTTCGACAGTCGGACGTACGTTTTCGAGGGCTACTTCAAAGGCTTCCAGCTCGTTTTTACCAGAACGCTGAGCCAGGGTCTCAAGCGCAGTATAAACGATTGATTCAGCAGTAGATTTTTTACCATCTACCATCAGGATATTTACAAATTTGGCCAGCAGCTCTGATCCGAACTTAGGATCCGGCAGGATTTTACGCTGACCAATGACGCGACGACGTGGCATGGAAATACTCCGTTGTTAATTCAGGATTGTCCAAAACTCTACGAGTTTAGTTTGACATTTAAGTTAAAACGTTTGGCCTTACTTAACGGAGAACCATTAAGCCTTTGGCTTCTTCACGCCGTACTTGGAGCGAGCCTGCTTACGGTCTTTAACACCTGAGCAGTCCAGCGCGCCACGAACGGTGTGGTAACGCACACCTGGCAGGTCTTTAACACGACCGCCACGGATCAGGATCACGGAGTGTTCCTGCAGGTTATGACCTTCACCGCCGATATAGGAGGTAACTTCAAAACCGTTAGTCAGACGAACACGGCAAACTTTACGCAGTGCGGAGTTCGGTTTTTTCGGAGTGGTGGTGTACACACGGGTACAAACGCCACGTTTTTGCGGGCAAGCTTCCAGCGCAGGCACGTTGCTCTTTGCAACTTTGCGTACGCGTGGTTTGCGAACCAGCTGGTTAACTGTTGCCATTAAATAGCTCCTGGATTTGCTTTTGCTTCGTAAACACGTAATAAATCGCCCCGTATAACTACGAGGACGCAGAATTTTAGGGCTGAGCCCATAGGGTGTCAAGAAATAACCAGGCTTTACGCATTACCAGGTCATTTGCTGCCGATGTTTTTCAGTGAGCGCGACGAAACCAGTATAGTCCACCGGTCTTATTTTGGCTGAAATTTGACCAGCAAGGCCGCGCGCGCTCACGTCTTCCGTCAGTACCCACAGCGTTGCGGGCGACGTCAACAAGCGGCTCAACGCGCTGCTGCCCTCCAGCGCGCCCAGCACGCCATCCTGCAGCAGCAGCAAATCATCCTCCGCCGTCAGCATGAGCAGCAGCGTGTCGAGGTCGCTGTACCAGGGTGAATGCATCAGGGTATGTAACATAGCGCGCTCTTAAAAGGTGATGATGCGATCGTAGGTCGCCAGCTGCTGTCGCAGCGCTGCCGCATCCAGAATGCCGACATCCATTACGCGCGCGCCCTCTTCCGCCAGACCGCGTTCACGCAGCGCTTCGCGGCTGATATAGCACTGCTCGATATCATACAGCGCCAGCACGCCGAACGTGGCGGCATGATTGCGCGCGAGGATCCTCTCCGGCTGCTGGTCGGGCATAAGCTGCAGCACGCCGTCGCCGATAAAGAACAGCCCGATCGACTCGCTCAGCGCGCCGGTGGCCAGCGCGGCGTCGAGCCCCTCGCGACCAGCGCTGCTGCCGTGCGGCGCGCGGGTAAACACAAAAGCGACGCGATTCATTAAAACTGCACCAGACGATCGCAGCCGAGCGCGGCTTCCGCCAGCGCGCCCAGGCCGCTGAGTTCAAATCCCGGCTGCAAATTGCTGCCCGCCAGCTGCAGCCGCTCCGCCTCCTGCGCGTCGGTGACGCCGCGGCGCAGCGCGGCGGCTACGCAGATGTTCAGCGCCACGCCCTGCTCCTGATGCAGCGCTAGCCAGGCGCGCACGATATCTGCTTCGTCGCTGGCCGGCGCGGTGAGCTCATTGGCGTTCAGCACGCCCTCGCGATAGAAAAAGACGCTCTGCAGCTGATGACCAGCAGCCAGCAGCGCGCGGGCGAACAGCAAGGCGCTGCTCGCCTGCTGCGTGCCGTAGGCCGGACCGGTCACCAGCAGGGTGTAACGCATTAGCGCTCCTGCCCCTGGAAATCGCCGTTCTTGAACTGGCGAATATAGAGATAAACGGTGTGCTTAGAGATATTGAGGCGATCCGCGACCTGATTGATAGCGTCTTTGATATCGAAGATGCCCTTCTCATAGAGGTTCAACACGATCTGACGATTCTTGGCGTTATTGGAGACGTTGCGATCGGCGCTCACCTCTTCGATGGTGAACTCCAGCGTTTGCGTCACCAGATCCTCCACCGAGCTGGCGAAATTCACGTTCGAATCGACCTGATGCATCTCCGGCGGCATAAAGGTCGACATAATCTGCGAGAAAGGCACATCGAGGTTCATGTTGATGCACAACAGCCCAATGACGCGCTGCTGCCGGTTGCGTATCGCGATGGTGACCGACTTCATCAGCACGCCGCTTTTGGCGCGGGTGAAGTAGGCGCGAGAAACGTTGCTGTCCGCGCCGTGCATATCGTGCAGCATGCGCAGCGCCAGATCGGTAATCGGCGAGCCCACTTTACGGCCGGTATGCTCGCCGTTGGCGATGCGTACCGCCGAACGCTTCAGATCTTCCAGCGAATGCAGCACGATTTCGCAGTGCGAACCAATCAGCATCGCCAGGCCGTCAACCACCGCCTCATAGGATCGGAGGATATCGTAGTCCGTTTGCTCGAAGGGACGCTGCTCCAGTAAATCGAAGTCGCTCAGTTCGCCGGGATTGAATGGATTTGACATCGAAGACATTACCCTAAATGGCTGGAGCCTGTCTCAGCGCAGCGGGCAGACTCTTTTTATTGGGAAAGTTATGCAGAGGATAGTCTGGCAAATGTCGCACGCTTATGCCAGAGCTTTGTCGCAGGCTGAAAATGAAACCGCCGCCCGAAGGCGGCGGCAGACAGATTATTGAGATTTCTTCGCGTCGGCGGCTGGCGCCTGCGCTTTCTCGTCTGCTTTAGGCGCCGGCTTGATGTCGAGCAGTTCGACATCGAACACCAGCGTCGAGTTGGCCGGAATGCCCGGCACGCCGTTTTTGCCATAGGCGAGCTGCGGCGGGATCACCAGCTTGATTTTACCGCCTTTCTTCACGTGCTTCAGACCTTCGGTCCAGCCCGGAATCACGCCGTCGAGACGGAAAGAGAGCGGCTCGCCGCGCGTATAGGAGTTGTCGAACTCGGTGCCGTCGATCAGGGTGCCTTTGTAGTTCACAACAACGGTATCGCTGTCTTTCGGCGCGTCGCCGCTGCCTTCTTTCTCTACTTTATAAAGCAGACCGGATTCGGTTTTCTTCACGCCGCTCTCTTTGGCGAATTTGTCGGCGAAAGCGGTGCCTTTATCGGCGTTCTCTTTCGCGTCTTTTTCCATCTTCGCCTGCGCGGCGCCTTTCACGCGGCCCTCAAAGGCCTGCAGAGTCTGCTCGATCTCTTGATCGGAGAGTTTGCTCTTGCCGCCGAACGCATCCTGAACGCCAGCGATTAGCTGATCTTTGTCCAGCTTGATGCCCAGTTTCTCCTGTTCCTTCAGGGAGTTGTCCATGTAGCGACCCAGCGAGGCGCCCAGAGCGTAGGCTGATTGCTGGTCTTCATTTTTGAAGGCCGCATTTTTCGGCGCCTGCGGTGCCGCATCGCTCGCAGCAGGCGCTGCGGTCGCTTCGGCTGCCATCGCCAGCGGCGCGTTCAGCGCAATGGCCATGGTGGTGGCTAACATTGTGACTTTAAACAGTGATTTCATCCTTTCTCCAAAACCGAAGCGTCTCACCTCGGGAATTATTGCGGACTAAAGCTCCACACTATAACTGTACGCGGCAGCGGCGAACACTCCCGCAGCGTAATTACCCGGTTCTCCTCCGACCTTTTTTGCATCAGGAAGTTTCATCAGAGATGATGCTGCAAAAGGCGTTATTCAACCCTTTACAGGCGAGGCGGCAAAGAAATCGGGTGATTCTTACAGGGGAAGCCGTAGAATCAGCGCCTGATGCGAGAGTCGCAGCGTCGAACCAGGAGAAGAGGTCATGCAACAATCAGAGTGGGAACAACGGCTTGAAGCGCTGGAAAGCAAGCTGGCCTTTCAGGAGCTAACCATCGATCAGCTTAATCAGACGGTGGTGCAGCACGAGCTGGAGATGGCGAAAATGCGCGAGCAGCAGCGCCTGCTGCTGGATAAGCTGAAAGCGGCCGCGCCGTCGATGGTGGCGTCGCAGTCGGAGGAGACCCCGCCTCCGCATTACTGATATGTTCAGACTGGCTGCGCAACGCCGATGCTGCGTTGCTGCGTCAGCGTGAGATGCTCACATACCGCGGTATGCTTCCTGGCGCCTTGCCTCGCCGCTTGCTCGCGCCTTCCTCGATCGCAAAGGCAAAAAAAAGCCACCTTGAAGGTGGCTCTGGAAATCGGGGGGCTTAGTGGTTGCAGCCGCAACCGCCGTGGCTGCCGCAGCCGCCGTTGCCGTGATCGTGACCATGATCGTGGTCATGGTCGTGACCGTGCTCGCCGTGAACGTGGCCGTGCGCCAGCTCTTCCGGCGTCGCTTCGCGGATCGCGACGACTTCCACGTTGAAGTTCAGGTTCTGACCCGCCAGCATATGGTTGCCGTCAACCACGACGTGCTCGTCTTCCACTTCAGTGATTTCGACCGGAACCGGACCCTGATCGGTTTCCGCCAGGAAGCGCATGCCAACCTGCAGTTCGTCAACGCCCATAAAGACGTCTTTAGGAACGCGTTGCACCAGGTTATCGTCGTACTGGCCGTATGCATCGTTAGCCGGAATATGCACGTCAAACTTGTCGCCGACGTCGTGATTTTCCAGCGCTTTTTCCAGACCAGAAATCAGGGAACCATGACCGTGCAGATAGTCTAACGGCGCACTTACCGGCGACTCGTCAACCAACACACCATCTTCTGTACGTACCTGATAGGCCAGGCTCACCACCAGGTCTTTTGCTACTTTCATGATATCTCCTAACCGTTGAGAACTAAGATCCCGTCTCATTGGTCTATTCTTACGTGCAATAACACCAACCAGAAAGGTTCGGGGCTGAGATCGCCTCTTGCGCGATGCGATTAACCTCAGCGTTAGTGGCGCCGATTGTATCGGAATTCAATCCCGCTGTAAGTTTAAGCGTAAAAAAAGCTGCGCCATTTCGCTACTCGGGATGGAAAATACCGATCACTTGCTCCTGGCTGCGAACCTGATCGCGAACCTGCTTATCCGCCTCGCGCATCTGGTGTCCGCACTTTACGCACTCCACGACGTCAACGTTGTTTTCTCGCCACATCGCCAGCGTGTCTTTTTCCTGACAGTGCGGGCAAACCGCACCGGCAATAAATCTTTTACGCATAGTAGTTAACCTGTTTGCTGTTACTGATCTTCGTCCCAGTCGTCGATCTGTCGTCTCTCATGCTGCATCTCGCGCCGGAAAATATCCTCCAGCTCGCGCCTCGCCTCGCGCACGCGGGAGATCTGGGCGTTGTCCGTATGATTCGGCATCAGCTCGCGCAGCATACGCATATCGAGGCGGCGGAAGTGCAGCTGCGCGCGCTGCGCCTGGTGCGGATGCATACCGACCGAAATCAGCGCTTTGCGTCCCAACTCCAGCGCACTGGAGAAGGTTTCACGCGAGAACTGCGTGACGCCCGCCAGCAGCAGCTCGTGCGCCTCGACGCGTCCGCGCGCCCGCGCCACGATCTCCAGCTGCGGAAAGTGCTGCTGACAGAGATGCACGATCGCCATGGTATCTTCCGGCTCATTACAGGTGATAACGATCGACTGCGCGCTGGCCGCGCCGGCGGCGCGCAGCAGCTCCAGCTCGGTGGCGTCGCCATAGTAAACCTTGTAGCCGTACTTACGCATCAGGCTGACCGCGCTGATGTCGCGCTCCAGCACCGTGATCCTTTTATTATTGGCCATCAGCAGACGGCCCACCACCTGCCCCATTCGGCCGAAGCCCACCACGATTACCTGCGGCTGGTCATCCTCCACGAACGGCTTTTCACCATCTTCGTCCACTTCATTAAAGCGCCGCGCCAGCAGCTTATCGATCGCCTGCATCAGCAGCGGCGTGGTCATCATCGACAGCGTGACCGTCACCAGCAGCAGCGGCAGCTGATCGCCGACGAACAGCCGCGCCGACGAGGCGGCGGAAAAGAGCACAAAGGCGAATTCGCCGCCCTGGCTCAGCACGCCGGCGAACTGCTGACGCTCTGAGCTGCGCAGCCCGTAGACCCGCGCCAGCACGTAGAGCACCAGCGTCTTCACCGTGACCAGAATCAGCACGCCGAGCAGGATCTCCAGAATATGGGTATAGAGCACGCCGAGGTTGAGCGCCATGCCGACGGAGATAAAGAACAGCCCGAGCAGCAGCCCCTTAAAGGGATCGATGGCGACCTCCAGCTCGTGGCGGTACTCGCTTTCCGCCAGCAGGATCCCGGCGATAAAGGTGCCCAGCGCCATCGACAGTCCGAGGGCGTCCATAAACAGCGCCGAGCCCAGCACCAGCAGCAGCGCGGCGGCGGTAAAGACCTCGCGCACGCCGGAGGCGGCGATAAAGCGGAAAATCGGCCGCAGCAGATAGCGTCCGCCCACCAGCATGCCGGCGAAGGCCAGCACCTTCATGCCGATCTTCATCCAGTCGATATTGCCGCTGTCGCTGCCCGCCAGCAGCGGCACCAGCGCCAGCGCCGGAATCACCGCCAGGTCCTGGAACAGCAGCACCGAAAAGCCGAGCTGCCCCGCCTCGCTGCGGTTCATGCCTTTGTCGCGCATCAGCTGCAGCGCCATCGCGGTTGAGGACATAGCGAGGCCGATGCCGCCAATCACCGCGGCCTGCCAGCTGAAGTCGCTCAGCCACAACAGCGCGCCGAGGATGCCGGCGGAAATCAGCACCTGCGCCGCGCCGACGCCGAAAATCGAACGCCGCAGCGACCAGAGCTTCGACGGATTGAGCTCCAGCCCGATGATAAACATCAGGAACACTACGCCCAGCTCCGAGAAGTGCAGGATCTCCTCGACGTCGCTGATAAAGCCCAGTCCCCAGGGACCGATAGCGATGCCGGCCACCAGATAGCCCAGCACCGCGCCAATGCCGAGACGCGCGGCGATGGGCACGATCAGCACCGCCGCCACCAGATAGATAACGCCTGCGGTCAGCAGCGTTTGTCCTTCCATCAGAGACCTCCGTTAGGCAGCGGCGCGGCGAGCCATTCGCCATAAGCGCGGGCAAAGTGGCTCATCACCTCTTTCGGCTGTCGCCGCGCCCAGTAAAGGATCATCGGCGTCATCCAGTGCATGCGGCACATCTGCGCAGTGAGTTCGAACGGGCGCATAATGTCCGACATGGAATAGCGGTTAAGGCCGCTCTGCTGATAGGCCGCCTCCGGCTCGCCGGTGGTGATCACGCTGCGCCAGTATTTGCCTTCCAGCGCGTTGCCGTCGACGCCGTTGGCAAAGCCGCGCGACAGCACGCGATCCAGCCACTCTTTCAGCAGCGCGGGGCAGCTATAGGTATAGAGCGGATGCTGGAAAACGATCACCTGATGTTCACGCAGCAGCTGCTGCTCATAGTGAATGTCGATAAAAAAATCAGGATAGTGCGCGTACAGATCGTGTACGGTGACGTTCTCTTGTTTCTGCGCCGACTGCAGCAGGACCCGATTCGCTATCGACTCCTGCGTTTCGGGATGGGCGTAAAGCAGCAAAACTTTTGCTGGCTGCGACATAGTTATCCTCTTCCAAAGCGTCGTCATAGCGGCGCTTTTCCGCTACCATGCACGACGCGACACCCTCTAATTATGTGGTGGGTAAATTAACATATTCTGACGATACGGCGCTTATGATTGTCTTTTCTTCTCTGCAAATCCGCCGCGGCGTCCGCGTGCTGCTCGATAACGCTTCCGCCACTATCAATCCCGGTCAGAAAGTCGGCCTGGTAGGTAAAAACGGCTGCGGCAAATCGACCCTGCTGTCGCTGTTAAAAGGCGAGATCGCCAGCGACGCGGGCGGCGTGACCTTTCCCGGCAACTGGGCGCTGGCCTGGGTTAACCAGGAGACTCCGGCGCTGAGCAAACCGGCGCTGGAATACGTTATCGATGGCGATCGCGAGTATCGCGAGCTTGAGGCGCAGCTGGCGGACGCCAACCAGCGCAACGACGGTAACGCCATCGCGCTGCTGCACGGCAAGCTGGACGCGATTCAGGCGTGGAGCATTCACGCCCGCGCCTCAAGCCTGCTGCACGGCCTCGGCTTTAGCCAGGAGCAGCTGAACCGTCCGGTGAGCGACTTCTCCGGCGGATGGCGTATGCGCCTTAACCTTGCTCAGGCGCTGGTCTGTCGTTCAGATCTGCTGCTGCTTGACGAGCCTACCAACCACCTCGATCTCGACGCGGTCATCTGGCTGGAGCGCTGGCTGAAAAGCTACGAAGGCACGCTGATCCTGATCTCGCACGACCGCGACTTCCTCGATCCGGTGGTGGATAAGATTATCCATATTGAGCAGGAAAGCCTCTACGAATACACCGGCAACTACAGCTCGTTCGAACGCCAGCGCGTCGCCAAGCTGGCGCAGCAGCAGGCGCTGTTTGAAAGCCAGCAGGAGAAAGTGGCGCATCTGCAAAGCTATATCGACCGCTTCCGCGCCAAGGCCTCAAAAGCGAAGCAGGCGCAGAGCCGCATCAAGATGCTGGAGCGCATGGAGATGATCGCTCCGGCGCACGTCGACAACCCCTTTAGCTTCAGCTTCCGCGCGCCGGAAAGTTTGCCGAACCCGCTGCTGAAGATGGAGAAAGTGACCGCAGGCTACGGCGAGCGCATTATTCTCGACGCCATCAAGCTCAATCTGGTGCCTGGCTCGCGCATTGGCCTGCTGGGCCGCAACGGCGCGGGCAAATCGACGCTGATTAAGCTGCTGGCAGGCGAACTGAGCCCGCTCGACGGCGAGGTCGGGCTGGCGAAAGGCATTAAGCTGGGCTACTTCGCACAGCATCAGCTGGAGTATTTGCGCAGCGACGAGTCGCCGCTGCAGCATCTGGCGCGCATCGCGCCGAAGGTGCTGGAGCAGCAGCTGCGCGACTATCTGGGCGGTTTCGGCTTCCAGGGCGACAAGGTCAGCGAAGTCACGGCGCGTTTCTCCGGCGGCGAAAAGGCGCGGCTGGTGCTGGCGCTGATCGTCTGGCAGCGCCCTAACCTGCTGCTGCTCGACGAACCGACCAACCACCTCGATCTCGACATGCGCCAGGCGCTGACCGAAGCGTTGATCGATTTCGAAGGCGCGCTGGTGGTGGTCTCGCACGATCGCCATCTGCTGCGCGCCACCACCGACGATCTCTATCTGGTGCATGACGGCAAGGTCGATGTCTTCCCGGGCGATCTGGAGGATTACCAGCAGTGGCTGAGCGACCTGCAGAAGCAGCAGGCGCAGGCGGACGCCGCGCCGAAGCAGGACAACGGCAACAGCGCGCAGGCGCGCAAAGATCAGAAGCGTCGCGAGGCTGAGCTGCGCATGCAGACGCAGCCGCTGCGCAAAGAGATCGAGAAGCTGGAGAAGCAGATGGCGAAATGGCAAAGCCAGCTCACCGAAGCGGAAAACCAGCTGGCCGACGGCGACATTTACGACCCAGGCCGTAAAGCGGATCTGACCGCGGCGCTCCAGCGTCAGGCAGAGAGCAAAGCGGCGCTGGAAGAGGTCGAGATGGCATGGCTGGATGCGCAGGAACAGCTGGAGGCGATGCTCGCCTCCTGACGGTTAGCCTTTTAGCCTTTTAGCCTTTTACGGACTTAAAACGATCGTACCGGAGCGAGACAAGGCGCCAGCCGCGCCATAAGCGGAGCATACCGACGTATGTGAGCATTATGGCGCGGCGCAGCAACGCGGTCGCAGCCCGGTACGGACGTTTTAAAAAGGCTGATCCCCCAACACCGTCGCGCGATGCATAATCCGCCTTGCCGGATAATAATCCGCATTCGCATAATGCTGCGTCACGCGGTTATCCCAGATCGCCACGTCGTTCGGCTGCCAGCGCCAGCGCACCTGAAACTCTGGCTTAGTCGCATGCGCATAGAGCAGCTCCAGCACGGCATGGCTCTCTTTCTCGCTCAGCTCGACAATCCGCGTGGTAAAGCCTTCATTGACGAATAGCGCCTTGCGGCCGCTGACCGGATGGGTGCGGATCACCGGATGCTGCACCGGCGGATGCTTCGCCACCGCCTCCTGCCAGCGCTGATGCTCCTCTTCGGTTCGACGATATTTATACTCCTGAAACGACTTCCTGAAGTCGTGCTCGGCATGCAGCCCGTCCAGCAACCTCTTCATCGGGGCGGAAAGGGTTTCATATGCCGCGATGCCGCTCGCCCACAGGGTATCGCCGCCTGACTCAGGCAGCAGCTTCGACGCCAGAATCGCCACCGCCGGCGGCGTGTTGATAAAGGTTACGTCGGTGTGCCAGTTGTCGTTGTCCGGCGGATTATCCTGATGGGTATCCAGCACGATAATCTCCTCTACGCCGTCGGCATGCGGATAGACCGGATGGATATGGAGGTCGCCGAAGCGCGCCGCCAGCGCGCGCTGCTGGTGCGGCGTAACCGGCTGGTCGCGCAGAAACAGCACCTGATGGCGCAGCAGCGCGTGATAGAGCTGTTCAAACTGGGCGTCGCTGAGCGGCCGGGTTAAATCGAGATTCGACACCTGCGCGCCAATGTAGGGGCCGAGCGCGGTGATGTTCAGCTTTTCGTTCATGATTGTTCTCCATTCCAGGGCGTCAGTCGACGCTGCAGGGCGCGCAGCCCAAGTTCTAAGGTAAAGGCAATCAGCGCGATAACCGCGATGCCCGCCAGCACGACGTCGGTCGCCAGAAATTCGCCAGCGGACTGCACCATAAAGCCGAGCCCGCGCGTCGCGGCGATCAGCTCCGCCGCCACCAGCGTCGACCAGCCGACGCCGAGGCCGATGCGCAGGCCGGTCAGAATCTCCGGCAGCGCGCCGGGCAGGATCACCCAGCGCAGCAGCTGCCAGCGGCTGGCGCCCAGCGACTGAGCGGCACGGATGCGCACCTGCTGCGTATTGCGCACGCCCGCCAGAGTCGAGAGCGTCACCGGCGCGAAAATCGCCAGGTAGATCAACAGAATTTTGGAGGTCTCGCCGATACCGAACCAGATCACCATCAGCGGCAGATAGGCGAGCGGCGGCACGGGACGGTAGAGCTCAATCAGCGGGTCGAGCAGGCCGCGCACCGCCGGGCTCAGGCCCATCGCGATGCCGACCGGAATGCCAATGGCCGCCGCGGCGAACAGGGCAACCAGCATGCGCGTCAGGCTGGCGGCGAGATGCTGCCATAGCGTGGCATCCATAAAGCCCTGCGGGCTGGCGATCAGCAGCAGCTTGCTCAACACCTGCTGTGGCGCTGGCAGAAACAGCGGGCTAATCAGCCCGAGTGCCGTGATGCTCCACCAGATCAGCAGCAGCAGCGCCAGGCTCAGCAGGCTCAGGCTGAACGAGCGGGAAAAAGGCCAGCGCAGACGGCGACGCGCCGCCGTGGTTTTGTCGTTGATCACCGCGCTCATGCAAAGGCCTCCCGCTGCTCAAACACCCGACTCAGCACATATTCACGCTGCGCAATAAAAGCGGGATCGGATTTGATGGCGCGGCAGGATTCACCGGCGGCAAAGCGCTGGCCGAAGTTAAGCTTCAGGCGCTCCACGATGCGGCCCGGTCCCGGCGAAAGCAGCAGCAGTTCGCTGGCGAGAAACACCGCCTCTTCGATATCGTGCGTGATAAGAAAAATTTGCTTGCCGCTGTCGCGCCACAGCGTCAGCAGCAGGGTCTGCATCTGTTCACGAGTAAAGGCGTCCAGCGCGCCGAAAGGCTCGTCGAGCAGCAGCAGCTGCGGATCCGCCGCCAGCGCGCGGGCGATGCCGACGCGCTGGCGCTGACCGCCGGAGAGCTGCCAGACAGGACGGTTCTCCGCTCCTTCCAGCCCCACCTTCTTAATCAGCCGCCGTGCGATAGCGTTGCGTTCGCCGCGCGCCATTCCCGCAAGCTGCAAACCGAACGAGACATTGTCCAGCACGTTGCGCCACGGCAGCAGCCCTTCATGCTGAAACACCACGCCGCGCTCCGCGCCCGGCCCGCTGATGGTTTTCCCCTTCAGCGTGATGCTGCCGGACTCGACCGGCAAAAAGCCGGCGATCAGGTTCAGCAGGGTGGTTTTGCCGCAGCCCGACGGGCCGAGCGCCACCAGCAGTTCGCCTTTATCCAGCTGCAGATTGATATCCTGCAGCGCGGGTCTTCCGTCATAACGCGCGTTGAGATGAGCGATGCGCAGCATGGGCTTCTCCTTACTGTTTCGCCAGCGGCTCGACAAAGCGGGTGGTGACGAAATCGCTGTAGTCAGCGTTCGCCTGCGGCACTTTGCCCTGCTCTTTCAGGAATTTGGCCGTATCGACGATCGCTTTATTCACCGGTTTGCCCAGCTGTTCCACCTGCTGCTGCGCCGTAAGATAAGTATTGCCTTTCACCAGATCCGGCACCTGCGCTTCCGGCACGCCGCTCAGGCGCGACAGCTTGCTCAGGTTATCCGGCTGCTTCAGCCATTTATCCGGGTTCTCGATATAGGGTTTCTGCGCCTCAAGGGCGCTGCGGGCGAAGGCGGTCACTACCTCAGGATGCGCCTTCGCGAAATCTTTGCGCACCACCCAGACGTCAAGCGTCGGCGATACCCACTGCCCAACCTGGGAAGAGTCGGTCAGCACCTTGCCCTCTTTCTCCAGCTGATTGACGGCGGGCGCCCAGACGTAGGCGCCGTCGATATCGCCGCGCTGCCAGGCGGCGATAATCGCAGGCGGCTGCAGATTCACCAGCTGCACCTCGGTCGGCTTGATGCCCCAGTGCTTCAGCGCCGCCAGCAGGCTGTAATGAGTGGTGGAAATAAAGGGCACGGCGATGCGCTTGCCGATCAGATCTTTCGGGCCGCTGATGTTTTTCTTCACGACCAGCGCCTCGGAGTTGCCGAGCTGGGACGCCAGCAGAAAGGCCTCAATCGGCAGCTGCTGGGTGGCGGCCACCGCCAGCGGGCTGGAGCCGATATTGCCGATCTGCACGTCGCCCGACGCCAGCGCGCGCAGCACCCCCGCTCCGCTGTCGAACTTACGCCAGTCGACGGTCGCGCCGCTCTCTTTGGCGAAGGTGTTGTCCGCCTGCGCGACCTTGGCCGGTTCGGCGGAGGTCTGGTACGCCACCGTCACGTTGACGGCCTGCGCCTGAAAGACCAGCAGCGAAAGCGCTGCGGCCAGAATCGTTAAGGGTCTTTTTACTGCCATGATGTCGCACTCCGCCGGGATCTGATGATGGGCGCAGTGTCGCCAGCGGCGATGATTTCATAAAGGAATTAAAAATTATTCTTAATAAAAAGATGTTCTTAGATCATGATTGGCAAAGCTGATGCGAAATCTGGCAATAGATACGCCATTATTCAGACAAAATGGCAGGCGCTCACATTGCCGCTGTGCTATTGATAAGGCTCTACGGTAAACCGACGAAAAAGGGTTGCGGCAACATGTCCATTGAGAAGGTCGCGCTGCTGGCGGGCGTATCAAAAGCAACGGTATCCCGCGTGCTTAACGATCATCCAGGGGTGAAAGCGGATACGCGCGATCGGGTGCTGGCGGCGATCTCTGCCAGCGACTATCAGCCCAATTTGCTGGCGCGCCAGCTGCGCACCGCCCAGAGCCATATGCTGCTGGTGCTGATCTCCGATATCACGAATCCTTTCTGCTCGCGCGTAGTGCAGGGTATCGAAGCGGAAGCAGAGGCGCAGGGCTACCATATTCTGCTCTGCAACTCCGCCTCGCAGCTGCGGCGCGAATCCGCCTATCTCGGCCTGCTGACCGGCAAAGTGGTGGATGGCGTCATCACCATGGATGCGGCGTCTGCGTTGCAGGATATTGCCGCCCTTATCGGCGACGCGCCCTGGGTGCAGTGCGCAGAATACGACCCCGCTATACCGGCCTCTTCCGTCGCTATCGACAACCGCGACGCGGCGCAGGAGACGGTGCGCTATCTGGCGGGCAAAGGCCGCCGCCGGATCGGACTGGTGAACAGCGATATGCGCTACCTCTATTCGCACCAGCGGGAGGCGGGCTATCGCGCAGGGCTGGATCAGCTGGCGCTGCCGTGGCGCGGCGTGGCGTATGCGGAAAACATTTCATGCGAGGCGGGCAGCTAGGCGCTGCGCCAGCTTTTGCAGCAGCCCGAACCGCCGGACGCGGTGCTGGCGGTATCGGATGTGCTGGCGGTAGGCGTGGTGCACGCCGCGCGGGAGGCAGGTTTGCGCGTGCCGGAAGATCTCGCCGTCGTCGGCTTTGACGGCATCCCCTTCACCAGCAGCCTGAACCCGCCGCTCACCACCGTCGAGCAGCCGATGTATCAACTGGGCGCGCGCAGCGTGCAGCTTTTGCTACAGCGCATTCGCCGTCCGGCCTCTCCCGTGGTGCGCGAAGTGCTGCCGTGGACGCGCGTCGAGCGCGCCTCCAGCTAGCTCAGCGCCAGATCAGCAGCACGCAGGCGGCGGTCAGCAGGCCCATCGTCAGGTTAAAAATCGTCCAGGCGCGGCGGCTACGCAGGATGCGCCCGATCATCGCGCCGAAGCCGATCCAGATAATGCCCGCCACCAGGTTAACCAGGAACATGCCGAAGCTGATGGCCGCCACCGAGTGTAGATAGGCGGAGCCGGCAAGGCTGAAGCTGGCGATGGCGCCCAGCGCCATCAGCCAGGCTTTCGGATTGATCAGCTGCAGCAGGCCGCCCTGCCAGAACGGCATAGGTTTCGGCGGCGCGTCGCCGGTTTCCAGCTCTTCATAGGCGGCGGTGGCGATTTTCCACGCCAGCCAGAGCAGATAAAGACTACCGGCAATCTTCAGGATAAGGTGTAGCGCGGGATAGAGCAGGATCAGGCCGCCGACGCCGAACGCCACCATTAGCAGCATCAATTGCATGCCGATCATAATGCCGATCATGAGCGGCAGC
The DNA here is from genome assembly GCF_002095575.1 of Pantoea septica. Lineage (GTDB taxonomy): Bacteria > Pseudomonadota > Gammaproteobacteria > Enterobacterales > Enterobacteriaceae > Pantoea > Pantoea septica. The sequence goes on from NZ_MLJJ01000053.1 coordinate 17,635, forward strand.
GTGCGCCAGAAGCCGAAATTGGCGCCGGACGCGGTGAGTAACATATTATTAGGGCCTGGCGTGATAGCAGCGACCCAGAGAAAACCTAACATTGAGAAAAACAGGCTCAGTTCCATGAACGGGCGCTCCTTACCCCCAGATTCGCAACAAGCCTAACGAAGCTAACAGTGTGATATGGATCAGACAAGTCCCGGCGATATGAATTTTACTCCTGAGGCAGCGGCGAGCTTTATGCCGCCACGCGCCCTGCGCAATCCGCATCTGCAGACGGTGCTGCCTCGTCTGGTGCGCCGTCGCCTGCTGCTGCGTCCGCACTGGCAACGCCTCGACCTGCCGGACGGCGACTTCGTCGATCTCGCCTGGAGCGAAGACCCGCAGCAGGCGAGCCATAAACCGCGCGTGGTGCTGTTTCACGGCCTGGAGGGCAACTTCCACAGCCCTTACGCTCACGGGCTGATGCACGCCTGCCAGCGGCAGGGCTGGCTCGGCGTGGTGATGCACTTTCGCGGCTGCGGCGGCGAGCCGAATCGTCTGCATCGCATCTATCACTCCGGCGAAACCGAAGACGCCGCCTTTTTTTTGCGCTGGCTGAAAACGCGCTGGGGCGATGTGCCGACCGCTGCGGTAGGCGTATCGCTCGGCGGCAATATGCTGGGCTGCCTGCTCGGCAGGCTGGGCGACGCCGCGCCGCTCGACGCCGGGGTCATCGTCTCGGCGCCGCTGCTGCTGGAGCCGTGCAGCCTGAAGCTGGAACAGGGCTTTTCGCGCTTTTATCAGCGCTATCTGCTGGACCAGCTGAAAAAGAACGCCGAGCGCAAACTCCTTGCCTGGCCGGGAACGCTGCCGGTGGATCTGCCGCAGCTCAGGGCGCTGCGTCGCCTGCGCGACTTCGACGACGCCATTACCGCCCGCGCCCACGGCTTTCTTGACGCGGGCGACTACTACCGCCGCGCCAGCGCCATGCCGCTGCTGAAAAATGTGCGCAAGCCCTTACTGATCATTCACGCGAAAGACGATCCTTTTATGACTGACGAGGTGATCCCGCAGCCGGGTCAGCTCTCAGCCGGTACGACCTATCAACTCACGCCGCATGGCGGACACGTTGGCTTTGTCGGCGGCACGCTGCGTCAACCGCAGATGTGGCTCGAGCAGCGTGTGCCGCAGTGGCTTACACAGTGGCTCTCATCATGATTATTCCCTGGCAACAGCTCGATCCCGATACCCTTACCAACCTGATCGAAGCCTTTGTGCTGCGCGAAGGCACCGACTATGGCGAGCAGGAGCGCAGCCTGGCGCAAAAGGTGGCCGACGTGCGCCGCCAGCTGGAGCGCGGCGACGTGGTGCTGGTCTGGTCGGAACTGCATGAAACCATCAATATCATGCCGCGCAGCGAATTCCGCGGCTGATGCGTCAAGGCGCTTTTCGTGTTAACAATGCTCATCGCCCGATTTCACAGGGAGCTTTTTCATGTCAGCACGACACCCGATTATTGCGGTAACCGGCTCCAGCGGCGCCGGCACCACCACCACCAGCCTGGCGTTTCGTAAAATTTTCCAGCAGCTCAATCTGCACGCCGCCGAGCTGGAGGGCGACAGCTTCCACCGCTATACGCGGCCGGAAATGGATATGGCTATCCGCAAGGCGCGCGATTTAGGGCGCCACGTCAGCTATTTCGGCCCGGAAGCCAACGACTTCGGCCTGCTGGAGCAGACCTTTATCGACTACGGTAATGCGGGCAAAGGCCAGTCGCGCAAATATCTGCACACCTACGACGAAGCTGTGCCCTGGAATCAGGTGCCAGGCACTTTTACGCCGTGGCAGCCGCTGCCGGAAAATACCGACGTGCTGTTTTACGAAGGGCTGCACGGCGGCGTCGTCACGCAGCAACATAACGTGGCGGAGAAGGTCGATCTGCTGGTGGGCGTGGTGCCGATCGTCAACCTGGAGTGGATCCAGAAGCTGGTGCGCGACACCAGCGAGCGCGGCCACTCGCGCGAGGCGGTGATGGACTCGGTGGTGCGATCGATGGAGGATTACATCAACTTCATTACG
>NZ_MLJJ01000054.1 GCF_002095575.1 Pantoea septica
TAACAGATAAGCCCTGACTGCAAAGTCAGGGCTTTTTCTTTTGTATTAAAAAACCGCATTCGCACGCGATGATTCCTACAATTCCCAACACCGATTGAAACCCCCGACTAAAATCCCTATAACTGACAGGTGCAACGGGTACGGAAGAAATTGGGCGAAAACGTGCGAAAAAAAACTTATGCAATGCGCTATGTCGCAGGTCAGCCGGTCGAACAAATCTTTCCGCCGGGCGCCATGCTTCATCTTGGCCAGGCGCTTCCGCCAGGAGCGCCGCTGTCGCCTGATGCCCACCTCAAAGTACTGGTGTGGAATATTTTCAAACAGCAGCGCGCTGACTGGATGTCCGTACTGCTGGGATTTGGCAAAGACGCGCATCTGGTACTGTTGCAGGAGGCGCAAACCACCCCTGAACTGGTAAAGTTTGCGACCAGCAACTACCTGGCCGCCGATCAGGTTCCCGCCTTTGTGCTGCCTCAGCATCCTTCTGGCGTGATGACGCTCGCTTCTGCACATCCCGTCTACTGCTGCCCGCTGCGTGAGCGAGAGCCGCTGCTGCGGCTGGCTAAATCTGCGCTGGTCACCGCCTATCCGCTACCGACCGGCGAAATGCTGATGGTCGTGAATATTCACGCGGTTAATTTCAGCCTCGGCATTGATGTGTACAGCAAACAGCTGGGGCCGATAGGCGAGCAGATCCTGCATCATAAAGGCCCGGTTATCATGGCGGGCGATTTCAATGCATGGAGCCGTCAACGCATCCACGCGCTTTATCGGTTCGCGCGCGAAATGGCGTTAAAAGAGGTGAAGTTTACGGACGATCATCGACGTAAAGCGTTTGGCCGCCCTCTGGACTTCGTCTTCTATCGCGATATGAACGTCAGCAGGGCCTCTGTGCTGGTTACGCGCGCTTCCGACCATAACCCCTTACTGGTCGAGTTTAACGCCGCACGTTAACGCCAGCATGCGCCAGTCGCCTTCTGCATCCTGATAATGCGAGAAGGCAGATTGCTCGCCTGAATGCCATCCTCAGCTTTCATTTTTGTCGCGCATAACGTCTCTGTCCGCATATGGGGGAAAGGCATGTTTTATTTCGACTATTAAGAGATTGAAAAGGGGAGAGAAAAACGGGCAGAAATGAAAAAAGGCCAACAATTGTTGGCCTTTTCAACGCATCAGGTATCAGGCGATGCGTTATTATTTACGTAGAGCGTTAGCCTGTCGCCAGGCTGGATATCTTTCGTGCTGCTCAGGACCGTATTCCAGCGCATCACATCTTTGATATCGACGCCGTGGCGCCTTGCAATACTGGCAAGAGAATCACCTTTACGCACGCGATAGGTGATGCTGTTGCTATTATCGGCCAGGCTCGTGCCGCTATCGCCGACGGTCAGCGTCTGACCGATACGAACGCTGGCGCTCCGCAAATTATTCTGCTGCCTCAGCGACGCGACGCTGACGCCCAGTTTGCTGGCGATGCCGGAAAGCGTATCGCCGCGACGCACTTTATAGCTGCTGCCGGACGCGCTGTTTTTCGCCAGCTGCGTCGGCTGTACCGCGGCGATGTCGCCGGAAGCCAGCGAGTTACGCAGCTTCGCCACATGGGACTTAGGCACTAAAATGTACTGCGGTCCGTTAGGCGCGGTAGCCCCTTTCTTATAGCCGGTATTGAAGCTCTTAAGCTTGCTGAGCGACATACCCGCCATTTCGGCAGCCTGCGTCAACTGCATCTGCTGGCCGACTTCAACGCGCGCCAGTGCGCGGCTTTCGTCAGGCGTCGGCAGTTTAATACCGTAACGCTTGTTGTTCTTCAGCAGCTCGCTCAAGGCCAACATTTTTGGTACGTAGACCGTAGTCTCGCGCGGCAGCGACAGATTCCAGAAGTCGGTGGGCTTTCCGCGCGCCTTGTTCTGTTTAATCGCCTTTAATACCCGTCCTTCACCGCTGTTATAGGCAGCAACTGTCAGCAACCAGTCGCCGTCAAACATCTTGTTCAGACGCTGCATCATATCCAGCGCAACTTTGGTCGAGGCCACCACATCGCGGCGCCCGTCGTACCACTGGTTTTGTTTCAAACCATAGTTTTTGCCCGTTGTCGCAACAATCTGCCAGATGCCGGCGGCATTGGCTGATGAGGTTGCATGAGGGTCAAAAGCGCTCTCCACTATGGGTAGCAGTACCAGTTCCATCGGCATCTTACGTTTATGTATCTGCTCGACTATCCAGTACATGTACGGCTCTGCCCGTAATGTTACATCGTGGAGATAGCTCTTATTTTTTAAGTACTTTTGTTTTTGTTCGCGGATCCGGCTGTTTTCCGGAATCCCCATCTTCAACTCGTCACTAATGAAACTCCAGAGATCGGTATCTTCTGCGAGGCCAGTTCCGTCTTCCTGCCATCGCGGCGACAACATTCGATCACCGTACTTTCCATTTTCACCTTGACCAGCTGAAGACAGACTCTGTGCATGCTGTTCGGGGATATTGGCGTCATTCCGTGATGCCTGACATCCCACCAGCAAGACCGAGGCGAGTAATATCGCTTTAGCCTTCATGTGTGTGTCAATAGTTCGCTTAAAAGACGAGCAACTATACGTGACCCCTTGTCACAACACAACCCGAAATATCAAAACTTGTCCTTCTTCTCACGTAAAAGGGCGAATGTGTCCCATATGTGGTCAGGTGTTAAATTTATGTTCAATGCTCTTTGTAAATCAGGATCTTGCGTTCGCAAAAATAAATTTATTTGCCGTTCGTGCGCCAATTTTGTGGGCAAAGTAATGCCGTTTTTAGCGCGTAAGTCCTTAATTTTCTGATACTCGGCCATAATTTGCGGGTCATGAGGCAGAATAGCCGCAGCAAACTTCAAATTGGATAAAGTGTACTCATGCGCGCAGCAAACCAGCGTGTCGCCGGGAAATTGATCAAGTTTTTGAAAAGATTCGTACATTTGCTCTGCAGTGCCTTCAAAAAGACGCCCGCAGCCGCCCGAAAACATTGTATCGCCACAAAAAAGATAAGGCGCACTGTAATATGAGATATGTCCTAAAGTATGACCAGGCGTATGGATTACGCTGAAGTCCATACCCAGCAGCGACACCGTATCGCCTTCGCTTACAACCCTGGTCGCCCCTTTATCTTCGGTTTCCTGTGGACCGAAAACCTCGATGCCGGGAAATTTTTCCAGCAAAGCCTGTACGCCGCCGACGTGATCGTGATGATGGTGAGTTAGCAAAATCCCCGCCGGTTTCCAGCCGTTCGCGTAGACTTTCTCCAGCACAGGTTGCGCTTCGCCGGGGTCGACAATCAGGCAGTTGCCGGCTTCGTCGTTCAGCGTCCAGATGTAGTTATCCTGTAGCGCAGGAATACTGGTAAGATTCATAATCACCTCTCGCATGCCGTTGGAAAAGGAAGATGGTAAAGCATGAAGCGCGCTAAAACACGCCAGATTCTGACCGCGCCGCACTCATGGCGCGATATGCCATGGGGAGACTATTTCCGCGACGCGCTGACTCAGCAACTACAGCCCTACCTGGGAAAGCTATATGGCTTTCATATGCTTAAGCTTGGCAACCTTAGTGCAGAAATCAACACTGAACACTGCGCTATTTCACATCAGGTCAATGTCGGCAGCGAAGGCGAACTGCTGCAGGTGCTGGCACAGCCGACGCAGCTGCCGTTTGAGTCCAAATCTATCGACGCCTGCTTGCTGGCGCACACGCTGGCCTGGAGCCAGGACCCGCACCGGGTGCTGCGCGAAGTGGATCGCGTGCTGATCGACGACGGCTGGATGATCATCAGCGGCTTCAATCCCTTTTCGCTGCTGGGCATCAGCAAAGTGCTGCCCGGCATTCAGCGCAAAGCGCCCTGGAGCGGACGGATGTTTAGCCAGATGCGCCTGCTTGACTGGCTGAGCCTGCTTAATTACGAGGTGGTGTTCCGCACCCGTTTTCAGGTGGTGCCCTGGCACCGGCAGGGCGGCAAAGTGATCAGCGCGCATCTGCCTGCGTTGGGCTGTCTGAATATTGTCGTAGCGCGTAAACGCACATTCCCGCTAACCCCGACCAGGGCGAAAAAGGCGCCAGGCAAGGCGCAGCTGCGTCCGGCGGTGAACGCCACGCGGCAGTTCCGCGCGGCGAAAGATCAGGACTCGACCTTGTAGCCGATATCCTCTGACTGCGGATGCGACGCCGCGCTGCGCGCCAGCTCGTCGCAGCGTTCGTTTTCCGGATGGCCAGCATGACCTTTGACCCATTCCCACTGGATCTCATGCCCGGCTAGCGCGCTGTCGAGGCGCTTCCAGAGATCGACGTTTTTTACCGGCTTCTTATCCGCTGTTTTCCAGCCGCGCTTTTTCCAGTTATGAATCCAGCTGGTAATGCCCTGACGCACATACTGACTGTCGGTGCTCAGCACTACGTGGCAAGGCTCTTTCAGCGCCTCCAGCGCCACAATCGCCGCCATCAGCTCCATGCGGTTATTGGTAGTGAGGCGATAACCGGCGCTGAACAGCTTTTCGTGCTGACCGTAGCGTAAAATCGCGCCGTAGCCGCCGGGACCGGGATTGCCGAGGCAGGATCCGTCGGTGAATATTTCTACCTGCTTGCGCATCTCTGGTAGACTCCCTTCTGAGAAAAACGCCAAGTCTGACATAAAACGAATCCTATGAGCACTGCAAATAACCGCCAGATCGTACTCGATACTGAAACCACCGGCATGAACATGATCGGTGTGCATTACGAAGGTCACCGCATCATTGAAATTGGCGCGGTAGAAGTGGTGAACCGTCGCCTGACCGGCAACAACTTCCATATCTATCTGCGCCCCGATCGGCTGGTGGATCCGGAAGCGTTCGGCGTGCACGGCATTGCGGATGAGTTTCTCGCCGATAAGCCGACCTTCGCCGAGATTGCAGACGAATTCCTCGACTACATTCGCGGCGCCGAGCTGGTGATCCATAACGCCTCGTTCGATATCGGCTTTATGGACTATGAATTTTCCATGCTGAACCGCGGCATTGCGAAAACCGAAACCTTCTGTCGCATCACCGACAGCCTGGCGATGGCGCGTAAGATGTTCCCGGGCAAGCGCAACAGTCTGGATGCGCTCTGCTCGCGCTATGAGATCGACAACAGCAAGCGTACGCTGCACGGCGCGCTGCTCGACTCCGAAATCCTGGCGGAAGTCTTCCTGGCGATGACCGGCGGCCAGACGTCACTGGCGTTTTCGCAGGAAGGGGATGGCGAGCAGCAGAACGAGGGCGAAACCATCCAGCGCATCGTTCGGCCCGTCTCGGCGCTGCGCGTCGTGGCGGCGTCGGACGAAGAGGTAATGGCGCATGAGTCGCGCCTCGATCTGGTAATGAAAAAAGGCGGAAGCTGCCTGTGGCGAGGGTAACAGATGGGCTTTCGCTGGTTAAATCAGCGTTAAGCGTAAAAAATCAGCAAACGCACGGCGCGGCGATAAAAAGCGTTGACGGGATCCTGAGCGGCCATTAATATGCGCCTCGTTCCCGACGGGGAACACAGCGCGGTGCGGTAGTTCAGTCGGTTAGAATACCGGCCTGTCACGCCGGGGGTCGCGGGTTCGAGTCCCGTCCGCACCGCCAACTCTTTAGAAAGGCCGATTCAGCAATGAATCGGCCTTTTGCTTTTTTGTTTTAGCCTGTGCTGGAAAAGTGATTTGTAGGTGAGACGCTACAGTGGAATAAACCCGCTCCCATACGAGCAGCGGGTTTGTCACCTGACGTCTTAATTTTCTTTGGTAAGGGGCGATTCTACCGGCGAAAAGCTGTTGATAATGCGAACATAGTGCTTACGCTGTGACTCAGTAAAATCTGGGCTGGCGGCCAGCGTAAAGATTAGCAGGTTACGTGCATCTGGATTGATAGTAGGATGCCTCGGCAGCGTGACTAGCGACGAAACCTGGCGCACCCAGTTTCCCTCTTCCTGAAACTTGCATGCAGTTTGTAGCACCGGTAGTTTTGCCGGGCCAATTTCGTGCTTCAGGTTTTTCCCCTCCACTTCAAAGCCAGGAACAAAACGTTTCATCCTTTCGCACTGCTCATCACAAAATTCTTCTACTGTTTGATCCGGAGCCATCGCCGCACGGTTTATCAGGATATCGTAACGACGTTCATTTTCATCCTGATAACGTAGAACATTTACAGAACTATCGTTCAACGGATTCAGTGTTAAAAATTTCCCTTCGTATAAGCTATAAACTTCAAATTTATTTCCCATAAATGACTCTCTTGTTTGCTTGTTACTGCTTGTTCAGTTCCGATCTCATTGGAATGATTTCAACGCGGCGATTTTGCGCGCGGCCTTCTCTGGTATCATTGCTGGCAACCGGCCGTGAGTCGCCTGCGCCTTCAACCATAAAATTACTGGCGGGCAGGCCAGTATGCTCTACCAGCCAGTCACGGATTACCCTGGCTCGTTCGGTCGATAGTGCCTTATTGACGATGGCGGAACCGGTATTGTCCGAATGCCCGATAATCAAATACTTCTGCTGAGGAGTACGCATCAGTTTTGGCATGAGCGTCTGTAACGTTTTTTCGCTATCCGGCATCAAATTACTGCTGCCGTTTTCAAATAGCGGTGACGTATCGGACAGGGTGAAAAAAGAGGTAATGTCTTCACTGGCCCATTCTTTAGCAAACTTAAGTTGTTCCAGATGGGCGCGGTAGCAATAAACTCCGGCTGCCAGACCCAGACTGGCGAGCAACAGGAGCAGCGCAACGATTTTGGGCCAGCGTCGGCGAGCAGGCAAAGGCGGGCTAACCCTGGCTGGCGTAGGCTCAGGTAGCAAAAGCGGCGGCAGCGAGAATGCAGGCAGCGGCGGTAGTAAGAGGGAAGAGGATAGCCCTGGCAAAATACAGTATTTCTCATTAAGCCACAAAGACCAGGCCCCATGACGGATAAAACCTGTGCCATAGTCAGCAAGAGATACGCCAGCCAGCTTAAGTTGCGTCGTATCAAAAACAGACTGTAAAACGTTCAGGATACGCTGATCCGTAAGCCAGCCCAAAAGCGTGCAGCCGAGAGCATGGCGCTGAATAGCATAAATATCACTCCCATCATCGCGGGCATCCAGCTCGTCAACCAGTTCGATTAGCCGAGTCTCTAACGTCTTATGAAAAGCGAGCGTAGGTTTCCCGGTCCAGATAGCTCTGTCCGGGTCGTGAGAATAACGCTGTTGGCTCAGGCGTGTATAGAATGCCAGCAGACAGGGCAAAGGTTCCGCCAAGGAAATCGACGAAAAAGCATTTTGCCATGAAGTAAGCTGCTCAATCATCAGCGCGTTATTATCAAAGCCATCTACCAGCAGAGGGAAAAATGCCAGAACTGCTACCGTATCCTGGCTTCTTTTTAAATGCTCCAGCCGCTTAGAAAGGGTATTAGCATGTTCCGTTACGACCCAGATAATCTCGCTATCTGTGGTTGAACAGAGGTCATACTGCTTAAACCATTTGCCCGCAAAGGGACCGACCACGAATACCATTAGCCGTGGCAATCCTGACGTACCCGGCTGAGATACCCAGGGTAAAGGTGTTTCTTCAGCCGTGGCGGAGCGGGGACGGGAACAATAGCGGGCGCGATAAACTGAACGCAACATAACTAGCTCTTCCGTTTGTCCTTCCGCCTGTATCAGCAGCATTAATATCTTCCACGTATAGCGAAAAACGGTATCGCTTTCGCTATTGAGCAGCGTCTTAAGCAGAATGCCAGGTGTTACGAACGGTTCATTTTCTTCATGGCCATAGAAAGAGCGGACCAGGGAATAGCGATGCCAGTTCAGGCGGTTTTGCTTGTCCGCTGCGGTGAGCCGCTTATCAAGGTAGCAGCAGAGCGCATGGCAGAGTGCTTCACTCTCTTCTTGGGACTCATTTTCGGCCAGCATTGTTTTGTGGAATTGCTCAATGAGCATCACGAGTTTAAGCTGAAAATCTGCCGCTGATGAAACTATGCCGTCAAAGGAGAGCAGCGTATCAATGCCGATTAGCCGGCAAAAATAGTCTTCACTGTTCACCAGGCTTCCTCCGTAACCGTGCCCCAGCCAGAATTATTGGACCACTTTCCAAGCCTTATAACAGAAGGTTTAACCTGACCAGGTGTTTTGAATTGCAGTTCAAGCGCGAGCTTATTGCTCCCTGAAGCGGCATGAAGGGCGCTGAGTTCGACAAGGTCAAGCATACGTTTATAAAGCAGTTCGTTTTGCTTGCTATAAACGTTAATGTACAGAACATCCATTTCTGCTTCGTCGCCGACATAATCGGAAGCATTAAGCGTTAGCATTTTTCTGTAAAAGGCGCGATGACACTCACGCCATGCATTTTCATCGTCGGGGGGACGGCAAAATAACTGATTTTCTCATTTTCAATAACTTCAGGTAGAGCAGTACCGTTTCTCAGCCAAAGCCCCGTTTGAAATTCAAACTGCTTTAAGGTGCGCTGATTACCTGTTGTATAAGGCCCAAGATCAATAAGTGGGTCATTTTCCAGGCCCAACAGTGTCCTGACACGCTTTTTTGAAATACGATCTCTTTCCCACCAGGCTTTTTCAATCTCGCCCTGACTTTTCGCCTGATCGTTGTGGTCACCCCAGATTTTATTGTGCTCATCACGCTGGTAAAAATGCCAGAGCAGGGGCTTGTGGGGATGATAAACGTCATAGCCATAGGTAAATGCCCGAACGGCCATCGCAATTTCTTCGCCAGCAAAAAATATTTGCGGATCGTTAGGCACTGTTCTGACAAATTCTCCGAGCGTGAAGATAAACCCTGCCGCCAGATAGCTGCCACGTACGGGCTGCGAGGCAGCAAAACTCACTGATCCAAGCATGGGGATACCTTGCTCATTATATTCCCGAAAGGTTGGGCGGCTGACGTAGGTTTTTTTGCTGCTCTCTTCATCTTCTCCCGGCGTGTAAGCAGGTGGATAGGAAGAGATAATGGGAAGTGGCGAAAGTTTACTGAGTTGCTTAAGCATCAGTATCATTTCACGATCCCAGTTGAGGATAAAACGACAATGGGAGTCAATCTGTAAAAAGTAATGCTCGCCCTCATACAAACTTTCCGCCCGATTGCGCGCCCAACAGGCTCCCTGACTAGAAAAATAGTGAACAGTGATAATATCAATACGAGCTTGCCGGTAGCGGAAGGCTGCGACATTGAGTTCTTGCACGGTACGCTGACCTTCAGGGATAAAACCTGCCCGGTTAAAAATGTCCAGAGGTTGATCGTCTTGCCAGCAAACTGCGATATGCATATTTTCAGGGTTGGCGGCCTGATGGAGCATATCCTTGAGCGTCGGCAGCAGTTCAGGATCGCGGTAGCTAGCGATGCTGACAAAAATAGTTGTGGAGGTGTCCATTCTTATTTTGTCCATTAATAATGGTAATTACTGAATATCGAAAATAATTTCGGCCTTCGCGGTAAAGGAGCCTCCTTCTGGAGTCGACTCATTTCCTGCAATGAGCATTGCTTTCCAGTTAAATTTCGTTTCCCCCATGCTGGCAACGCCATTTTTTAATTCTGAGGTAGTACCGTTAACTTTCATTACCTCACCAGAACTGTTAGTAATGCGAATTTTTAATCGATCTTTGTTGCCTGAAGCATCTTTAACAAGGATAAAGCCAGCGTCAGGGGAGGGAGTTGTAGTGGTCATTGAGGCTTTAACAGAATAGTTACCATAATCGCTCTTACAGCTAATAGCGAAATCCAGGTCGCGGGTTATCCCGGCACGCAATAGTGCTGGTGTGACAGTATTAAAATCGACTGTTTTGGCACCATCTGTAGTACATGCTGGCGTGCTGACGATTTTGAGTTCGCCAATATTCAAGCTAAGGGCAGCAGAGGCTGGGTTATTACTGATCACATAATTGTAAGCAATGTTCCCTGATGGAAGCACTGTATCGCCCGCAGGCGAACCAAGCCGTAATTCCCGCATTTTGAATAGCTGTATTCGATAGTAAACGCCGGCAGGGTAAACAAAGTCGACCACATTTTTATCTTTTTCATCTGGCGGTGGTGCCATCTTACTTACCGAAGGAAAGGCACCAAATCTTCCTCCTATATTCCATAATATTTTGATACCGATACCGGGAATATTTGTCTGATAAATTTTGGTATCAGGAGCCGGCCCTGCCAGACCATTTGCCTCTTTGCCATATTCAGTGCCTACCGGGCAATCCAGATAAACGATCCGCTGGCCAACCGTGTTACTGTCGAACTGAGCAATCGGCGTTTCAATACCAGGCAGTAAATCTGCCGACACCCTAATAAGCTGCGACGGAATAGAAAGGGTTGTTGCTTGCCCTTCAGCCATACGACACGACGGAAAATCCTCCGCGATGCTGGGTGCCGTCAGCAGCGTACCGAGTAAAAAAACATATATCCTTATCATCGTCTATTCCTTGTTGTCATTAAGTAGAGCGACTATTTCTGGTGGATACATCTTCAGCAGGTCGCTAAAGTTTTTGCCGATGCTTTCTTCAGCGTACTTAAGCACTGGAATGAGTGGACTGCTGGGTTCGGTTACGGCAAACCAGTTGCGCACTTCCTGCAGGCTGCGCAATGCATCATCGCGACAGGCAATCCGTTTGCGCGCGCTGGATACTCCAGGGGCAGTGGAATAGCTGACGATGTCCTGCGATGCAGGGACTACCGCTGGTGCGTAAAGAGGTTCAGAGTATTCTGAAGGCCCTTCGCTATCAGATTGGGAAAGGGACGTCGCATTGTCGTCAAACCCGCAGGAAAACAGCGAGAGGATATTTTCCAGTACGTTGAGTCCTGGTGCTTCATAATCCAGAGTGGCCGTAAGTTTATTCTTAATTTCCTGAATAAAACCATGAGCCTGCTTAAGCGAGCTTATTGCCTCGTGGGCGTTAATTTGCCAGTCATTAAGTAACGAGGCGACAGCGACATCGGACAGTGCGTCTTCTTCGCGAGGAACCTGGTGTGCTTTTTCAAACTCCTTCACGCTAATTTGTAGTCCTGCTGCCTTAGGCAATGGCTGATTACGTAAATCTGCCAGCAGACCGGTAGTATCTTCTAATTCAGTAAAGGCATTTGCACGAAGTATCGGTGTAAATTCACCTTCGTCCAGCAGCTGTGGATGGAAATCATCAGGCCAGGTATGCAGCAGCGCATTAAGCGCCTCAAGGCCTTCCGCTATGGCAGCAAGGCCGATTTTGCGCAGCCGACAGCGCATCAAAATAATAATTAATCTGGCATCGCGGCTTTTTTGCAGTAGCTCCAGGCTGTCACGTTCAATTTCAGCCCAGTTAACGGGTTCAGCTGCTTCAACAAAGCTACCATACTCAGCGCCCAGTTTAGGCTGAAGCCGGGACTGAAGCATAATAAAAGCCGGATCGTAATCCAGACTTTCGCCACAGGGTGCATCGTCAGAAACAGGATGCATTAGATGTTGATAATATTCAGAACAGTTCAGTTGGTTAGTAGGATTCATATTGCTTATGCTGGTTTAATCAAAAGAGTCGGAACGCACTTTTTTTATAAAAGCGCGGTGGTTAACGGTGGTACATTTCTGGCTCAAACGTCATGCCACGAACAGGGTCGTCACATGGCTCCCGTTCCAGCCAGCTGGCGTAGCCAAGCTGGTGGCTGCCATCCAGCGTAGCCCGCGGCACTTGATCGGCAGACAAGATCAGCTCTACATCCCACGCGTACTCAAATCCAATAAAACTGCGGACCAGTTCGCGCAGGACAGGCGTATCTTTTCCCCACGGACTGAACTGCATGTATTGCGCAAGTGTCAGCGGCCCCATGGTCAATTTGAATTTATGCTGTCGATCAAGCACAGCGTTGCCCAGAATGGCTCCATCGCCTAACAGCGTGGCGTAGTTGTCGTCACCGAGCGCAGTTTGATCGCTTACGTCAAGTGAAATCCATTGCGGTTCAAACTCGTCTAATTGCACTGGTATTTCAAAATAGTGCTGCATCGTGCCCAGCAGTCCGTCAGGGTTGCGGGCTTCACGTATCAAATGCGCTGAGGATGCCAGACGGGTATGAACAGGAAGCGGTTCTTGCGCCAGGCTAGCAGGATCAAGCCCAACAAGGCTCCCTATATAAAACGAGAAGCGCTCATCATCTTTACGATCCAGTGAAGCCGTGTCCTGCGATACAAACCAGGCGCGGTAAAACAGGCTAAGCGCCCGGTGATGAAAGATATCTACAAAGTCGATCAGTGCACGATCATGCTGCTCATAGCGTGAATAAGCGAGTTCAGAAAGATGCAGAGGCATAGGACCCTGCGCCCCCCAAACGCCTAATCCAAACAGCTGGAGTTTGATCTGGTCATCTTGCTGAGAAATAGCAGCGATCTCACGTGGCGAGAAATGCATACTTGCCATCTGACCAAGGCGAAAGCGCTCCTGACTGGGTAACGTAGCTTTACCTGGAGGAGGCAGCTCGGGTGTACGGGCAGCAATTGCACGCATCGTACTGATAAAACCCGCCTCCCAGGGAGCATCTGTATTAAACCAGGCCTCCAGACCTTCAGGTAGCGTCATAATGCCCCCCGCCGGCCCGGACGCGCTTTCCAGCGCGTAATGAGCCCTCGCTGCATAGAGTGCAGTTCAGTTTCAGTGAAAATATTAATTGCCGCGTGACGAGCCAAATAATTTTCCATCACCAGCCCGAACAGATATGGACTGATACCGGAAAAACCTTCTTCATCCACGGTTAAACTACAGCTTATGCCGCGCCCGTAGACAAGCAGGCCGTCATCAGATAAGCGACGAATAACGGGCTTTGTCTCACAGCCGACCAGACTGTTGATTTGTGCAACGGAATCGAGATCGGCTGGCGTAGTAAAAAGACGCAGCATATTTCGCAGCGATTCGCCCCCTTGCGCATGCGCCATGTCTGAAAGCGGCAGGTAATTGAAGCCCAGTTGGCGAATCAGTCGCCAGGCAGACTCGCCTGCATTAAAAGGTGCACGTGGCGCGCTTGGAGAGCTAACGAAACGCGCGCCATGAATGGGAACGGAATCAGACATCGTTAAATCGAAGCTGCCAGTATTGGTTAACAGACGAGGTAAATCACGATTAGTCACCATCGCATCCACCAGCAGATAGCGGATGTGTTCCCCGTAAGGAGCCTCTTGCTGATCAACTAGCGAAATAAAAATCTCAGTGCCGCTATAAAGCGTTCGCGTATCATATTTACGGGTAGCTGTTTCTCGGGTGCGCATTTCTCGCTGAACAGAAAAATAGCGGCCAAAGTTGCCCGTATCTCTGTGGCGGGTCTGATAGAGTGGATTGAAGGTTAATTCTTCGCTCGTTTCCGCCTGCAGGCCCAGCACCTTGTTAACAGAGAACACTTCATAGTCAAGCGGACGACTACGATCGGGAACGATATGGAAGTTGTTCAATGCCCGGTTAACCTCAATACGATCAACCCGCTTGGGAAAAAGATTAATCACTGGTGTACAGAACAGTAAGAATCGTGATGCATTGAGATGCGGGACTAGATCTTGCGGCAAACTGGACAGTAGAATGATCAGCTCAACTTCTTGAGTATCATTATATTTTAGCCCGGCTGCCAGCTGGGTCAGGGTAAAGAAATAGAAACGTTCGCGGCAGGCGATATATTCCTGTATCAGTGTATGACCGTGAAACATATTCCACTGTAACGGCAGCAGGCTCTGATCGGGCGCTAAGCCTTCGAAAATTAACGGTTGCTGGCTGATAACATGGTGTTTCTGCTCTTTCTGCCCGCCGTAGCGCACGACCGTAGCAATATGGCTACCGTGAAGCAATTCGAAAGCATGGGAAACGATACGTTCTTCGCCCTGAATATAGAATGGTAGCTTATCAAGCCCAACCAGATCGGAAAAAAGCAAATCTCCCTGTAATTTCAGCTTAATACGTAACGCGCCCTTTAGCTGATGGCGCTTAATGCGATATTGCTCCAGGTCAGGAATATCAGGGGGTACCGAGGTCAGGCTGACGCCTGTAATCTCCAGTGGCCAGAGTGTAACTTCCTGATTATTCCTGAATTCACAGCGTGTCATTTCTCCCGGCAATATCTGGCTGTAAAAAGCGCTCTGTTTAGGAATGCAGTAACCATGCGTGAGATCTCCCTCGCTAAGGTTAGGCTTCAGCTGCACAACGCCCATTGATGGGGTTGGCGCGTTATAATTTGGATAAACAATATCAAGCAAACGCTGTGTGAATTTCGGAAACTCAGCATCTAACTTTATCTGCGTACGAGCAGCCAGAAAGCTAAAAGACTCGATCAGTCGCTCAACATAGGGATCCGCGACTTCAATGCCGTTCATGCCGAGGCGTCCGGCTATCTTAGGATGGCGCTTTGCAAATTCTTGTGCCATTTCCCTGATAAAAATTAATTCACGATTGTAATAATCCAGAAATTTTTGTTCCATTTTGACCCTTATTCCTTGCGGGTAAGCCGGACAGCCGGGACAGTGCCCGTTAGTGCCTTATCGCGGAGCCTCGCCAGGTTTACTATTTTTTTTGAAAGTGATGGATTGTAAAAGTAAATACGGAATTTACGAACCCTTATATTGATGTCAAACCCTAATTTAGGAATGTATATCGGGCGTTTTTCTTAAAAGGACGAGTTAAAAAAACAAACTGTTTTTATTCTTCAGGCAAGCAATTAGTATGCTTAAAAATAAATGCCCGGCTTTCAAATGGAGCAGGAAGAGAAAGCCCGGCGGGCAGAGTGGGTATCATGGAGCACAACATAGAAGCTCCTTTTCAGGGAAAGTATAATTGTGGCTGTAAGTAGAAAGAACCTTTTTGGTAAATTAAACACGCTTTTGTTTAAAAGTGTCGAAAGTGCAACGACGCTGTGCAAGCTGCGTGGCAACCCCTATGTTGAGCTGGTGCACTGGTTGAACCAAATCTATCAGCATCCAGATAGTGATATCAGGCAAATTTTTAAGCATTTCAAAGTAGATGTTGAAAGACTTGAGCATGACTTTACTCAGGCTCTGACCCGCCTGCCTGCGGGTGCCAGCTCAATATCTGATTTTTCATATCATATAGAATTAGCGATTGAGCGTTCATGGGTATTAGCAAGCCTGGAATGCCATGAACATACGATTCGCAGCGGGCACCTGTTGCTGACGTTACTGAACACGATGGAGTTACGTCGTGCGCTCTTTGGCATCTCTTCGGTATTTGAAAAAATTTCGCTGGAACATTTAAGCAAAGATCTCGGCTATATCATTCGTGAATCTGCTGAACAGAGTGATTTAGCCAGCGGCTCGGTGGTATCGGGCGAAGCGGGAGTACCTGGAGAAGCCAGCAATGCCATAAGCTCTGCCGGCAAGGCGGGTAGCCTGGCCCAGTATTCCACAGATCTTACAGCGCTGGCCCGAGAAGGAAAAATCGACCCGGTTCTGGGACGCGATAAAGAGATAAACACCATGGTGGATATCCTGCTGCGTCGCCGTCAGAACAACCCGCTGCTAACAGGCGAAGCAGGTGTCGGTAAAACGGCAGTAGTGGAAGGTCTCGCGCTGGCCATCGCCGCGGGCGAGGTTCCGCCTTCTCTGCAGAATGTGCGCCTGCTGACGCTTGACGTGGTCGCGCTCTCGGCAGGCGCCAGCATGAAAGGTGAATTTGAAGCACGGCTTAAAGCCGTGCTGGAAGAAGCGGTTAACGCGGCAGAGCCGGTTATTCTGTTTATTGATGAGGTTCATACGCTAGTGGGCGCGGGAGGGAACGCTGGAACAGGAGATGCAGCGAACCTGATGAAACCTATGCTGGCGCGCGGTCAGTTGCGTACTATTGGGGCCACCACCTGGAGCGAATTCAAGCGACACATTGAAAAAGATCCCGCTTTAACCCGACGTTTTCAGGTATTACAGGTTGAGGAACCCTCAGAAGATTTGGCTATTGCCATGATTCGAGGTCTTTTGCCTGCGCTGGAAAAACATCATGGTGTCTGGGTCATGGATGAAGCGGTCCGGGCTGCTGTTCGGCTTTCGCATCGTTATATCCCGGCACGTCAGTTGCCTGATAAAGCAATAAGTTTACTGGATACCGCCTGCGCCAGAGTAGCCGTAGCGCAGCACGCACCGCCGACCGAGCTACAGCTACTTAAATTTAACAGCCAGTCCGCGCAGACTGAGCTGACACTTTTGGAAAAAGCCATTGGTTTCGGCAAAGAGGATGGCAAGCGTCTTTCACCTGTACAGGAGGCTATTAGTGAACATGCGGAAGGAGCCCGGTTGCTTGAACAGCGCTGGATGCAAGAGTGTGAACTGGTAGCCAGCATTGTAGACGCACGCCAGCAGCTTCTAAACGCCACCGCGGAAAAAGCGGAGACGCAAGGGGAAGGAGAAGATTTCTGGCAAAACAAACTCCATGAGCTGGAGTCTGCACTGAGTGAAATTCGTGGTGAGCAGCCGCTGGTGCAGGCAGAAGTGAATGCAGCAGTAGTCGCATCGATTGTCGCAAACTGGACAGGGATCCCGGTGGGACAAGTGCTCAAAGATGACGTCAGTGCCGTAATGGAGCTGCCACAGCGCCTGTCTGAACGTGTGATAGGGCAACACCATGCGCTGAACAACCTTAGCCAGAGTATTCAGACTGCTCGCGCTGGCCTGGCTGATCCACAAAAACCTTTTGGCGTTTTTATGCTGGTTGGGCCGTCAGGCGTAGGTAAAACGGAGACAGCGCTGGCCATTGCAAGCCAACTCTATGGCGGTGAGCATAATCTGATCACTATAAATATGAGCGAGTATCAGGAAGCACATACTGTCTCTTCTTTGAAAGGATCGCCGCCGGGTTATGTTGGTTATGGTGAAGGCGGAGTGTTAACCGAGGCCGTACGTCGTAAACCCTATAGCGTTATTTTGCTGGATGAAGTGGAAAAAGCTCACCCGGATGTGCACGAACTTTTTTTTCAGGTATTTGATAAAGGTATTATGGAAGATGGTGAAGGCCGCCAAATTGATTTCCGTAATACCATTATTCTGCTTACCAGTAATACAGGTAGTGAAATCATCAGCAGTGCCTGTGCCGATCCGGAAACTATGCCAAATGAAGAGGGTTTGCTTTCATTATTGCAGCCAGCGCTGTTAAAAGTTTTCCCAGCTGCATTTTTAGGGCGTGTAACGATAATACCTTATTTTCCGCTAGCTGCGTCTTCATTAGAATGTATTGTGAATATCCATCTGGATCGAATTTCTAAGCGTGCAAAAGCTAATCACGATATTTCTTTGACTTTTAGCGATGAAATAATCCAGTATATCGTGCAGCAGTGTCCAGTGGCAGAAACGGGCGCAAGGATGTTAATTAGATTTATTGAAAAAAACATTCTCCCTAAAGTGGGCGAGAAAGTATTGACTATGGCCAGCAAAAATCTGCATGTAGATAATGAGAAAGTAATGCGTGTGGTTATTTCTCATAATAATGAAATTGAAATAACAGAAAGTATGGAGGGAAAAATATCAGATTAAGCTAAGTATCAATGGAACTGAACATACATGTAAGCGATAGTGATATCGTAAATGGATGTCTTATCAAAAATATAGGGAGTATTCTAATGCGTAATTTTAAAATTTCATTGTGTGCGGCGATGCTGGCCGCTGTGTCCGCTTATTCAATGGCTGCTGATCCAGTAACACAGGGCACCGTTACCTTTAATGGTGAGCTGATTGCTGAAACCTGTTCTATTGCTAGCGATTCCGTTGATCGCAAGGTTCCACTTCCGACAGTATCTGTCCAGACTTTGAAAGCGGCAGACGATACTGCAGGAGCGACAGGTTTTGATCTGAACTTAGAAAACTGCCCGGCAACTATCACTCAGGTTGCTGCGCATTTTGAAGGCATTGGCAGCACCGGCACAGATAGCGCGACAGGTAACCTGCTCAACCAATACCCAGATGCATCTAAAGCCGCTGGTAACGTACAGGTTCGTCTGTACGATGCGGATGAAAAACCGATGAAAGTGGGCCAGACGGGTAAGGCGTTTAACGTTAATCAAGACGGTAAAGCCACCATGCGTTATTACGGCGGTTACTATGCAACTGGTGCGACCTCCCCAGGTCTGGTATATGCCCAGGTACGCTATACGCTGGCTTATCCGTAACCGG
>NZ_MLJJ01000055.1 GCF_002095575.1 Pantoea septica
TGGAGTTGCATGACAAAGTCATCGGGCATTATCTGAACATAAAACACTATCAATAATTTGGAGTCATTACCGGGCTTGCGTTGCGAGGCATGGCTGATGTTGCACGACAGGCAGGATTCCACTTACTGCTCAGTAACAGCGATGAAACACTGGAAGAAGAGCGGGAAGCGGTGCGCGTCATGCTGGATAAGCGCGTCGATGGCATTATTGTGGCACCCTGCAGCTCGCTGTCTCGCGATAATGAGCATCTAAAGCAAGTACTGGCAGAGGGGCGTTCGCTGATGATGTTTGACCGGGCCGTCGAGGGGATGGCGGTAGAGACCATACAGGCAAACTTTTTAGCCACAGCGAAAGAGGCAACACAGTTCTTACTCAACGCTGGTCATCAACGTATTGCTTATCTTTCAAGTATGCGGATGCACGGACTTTATACCTCTGAGACAGCGCTGGGGCCGACGCCAGTCGCACAGCGTGTCAACGGAATGATTGATGCCTATCAACAGGCGGGGCGGGAAATGGATCCCAGCCTTATTCGTCTCAATGCCCTTAACGACATGGTCATCGAACAAATCTTAGCGGAGCTATTCTCACTTCCTGAGCCACCCAGCGCACTGATCGCCTCAGATAACCTTATCGCAATGGGGATAATGCGCGGCCTGGCAACAAGAGGATTGCGCGTGCCCGAGGATATTTCGTTTGTGATGTACGATGATTTCCCCTGGACAGAGTTGATGACACCGCCGCTCACTGTCGTTGCACAGCCGGTGTATGAAATGGGACGTGAAGCCGCACGCAGATTGATCTGCCACATTCGCCAACAGTCCGCAGGAGTGTTACCGCAGTTTGACAGCTGGATGGTGGTAAGAGGATCCGTTGGGCTAAACCGCACGTAAAGTTTCAGTAGATGAGTGGCAAGCTGGGCGTTAAAGGTTAAGTATTCAGGGCTTTTATTACTGGAGAGTGCGTGATGAGATACCGCGTTTAACATAATGCGCGTTACCCGCACTCTAGTAAACTATTGATTTGTATCACATTTAATGAATTAACTAAGCTAGCAGATCCGTAAAGAAGACGTATCTCCAATCCAAAAAAATAACTTCTGGATGCCCCTACAGGAACAACTGCGGGCCGACTTGATTGAAATGTATCTGGCAGGTGGCGTCACAGCGGCAGAAGCTTCTCAGTCTCTCCTCTCCCTGCCAGTACCGGTGTCAAGCCAGCCGCTTCCACGAATCCGGTCGGACAGGCATGATAAATCTATGTCCGGGAAAACCCAGTAATTATCATCTGAACGAAGAACTGAAGTCTCAGGTGGTGAAGCTTATCCATACCCGTTACCGCAGCATGAGCCCGACCGGCGCATCGGGCTGGCTTACTCAACTTAGGTGTCAACCTGAGTAAGTAAAATGAAACCGTCAGGAAGCTAATGATTAACCAGAAGACCTGGTTAGCCCATCTGAAAAAAACCTGAACAGCCAGACCCTTTCCATGTAATAGATGACACTTTAACTTCGCCCCGAAGGCGACATGTTAATAATGGATTGATACATTGTATGCACCTGCATCAATAACTTATACCAACGTTTAATTAGGACGAATGTATTGACACAAATTCATGATCGTCTGGACTGGAACCTGTTAAGAACCTTTCTGGCCATCGTGCAGGAAGGAAGCATCAGCCGAGCAGCACACAGACTGCATCTTTCACAGCCCGCGGTCAGCCTTGCTCTCAAACGTCTTGAAGAAAGGCTTGGCGAGTCACTGATAATAAGAAACGGAGCAACGTTCTCACTGACCACTGCCGGTGAAATGGTGTATCAGGAGTCTCTCGCTATCTACGGCAGTATCGCGCGCCTGTCACTTGCCGTGCAGGATATCCCCCATGACCTCACCGGTACCGTTCGCTTAGCCCTCGTGTCCGGGGTGAACAGTAACATCGTCGATGACGTAATTACGCGATTTCACTCGCTCCATCTACGAACAACATTTGAGATAACCACCGGATCCAGCACTGATGTACAGCATGCATTACTGCATCATCATGCCGGTCTCGGAATATCGCTTAGGCATAAGCATGTTGCCGGGCTGGAGAATACGCCTTTACTGCATCAGCGTTATTTTCTCTTTTGCGGCAGAAGCCATCCATTCTTTGGTCAGCAGGATCTTAAGGTAGAAGATCTAAGGCAGGAGAAGTTTGTCTCTTTTGCCAGTGAGCAGCTGGACGGCGTCCTGGCTTCATTAGCCCTTTTCCGCGCTCAGCAGTCCCTCGACGGTCCGTTAGTCGGCACCAGCTCAAGCGTCCATGAGGTGAAGAGAATGATCCGCTGTGGTTTAGGGATTGGCGCATTACCCGAACATATGGTTGCGGAAGATATCCGCTCAGGTCAGTTATGGAAACTGCCACCTTATGAAGGCATCGCCCAGATCACGCTGTACCTGATGTGGAATGACGCGCTGAAATTCAATAAGGCCGAAGAGGCGTTTCTCAGCTATCTGAGGGAAGCCCTGCATAGCGCGGGATATTAATCCCACGCTTCTGCCGGTTATTTATCGGTGACTAACTCGGCAATACAATCAATCTCCAGTGCGACTCCCCATAGCGCAACACAGACCGTTGTCCTGGCGGGTGGCGCATGGCCAAGCAATTCAGCATAGACACGATTAAAGGTTTCCAGCTGAGAAGTGTCGGTGAGATACCCGTTCACTTTAATCACATGATCAAAGTCGGATCCGGCAGCGCGCAGATTAGCTTCAAGATTTAACAGGGTTTGTCTAACCTGACTCTCAAAATCCTCAGGTTGTCGCCCTGAACTGTCTGTCGGAATCTGCCCGGCGGTAAAAACCAAATTACCGCTGACAACGGCTTGTGAATAGGGGCCAACAGGGGCGGGAGCATCCGGGGCCGCCGAAATACGCTTCATATTTTTTCCTTCAGCTGGCGGGCAAGTTCCCTCACCCACATTACGAATGCAGCAGGTTCAGATGTCCTGAGCCTGCTGGTAAGTTACCGGGAAGGTGCCTGCACCTTTTTCAGATCGCGTTTGAATGTCTCAGAGAGCAAAAGCAGAGCCAGCAGAGAAATCAGTGCCGAACCGATCAGGTACCAGGCAACTGAGGATCCTTTACCCGTCCAGGATAACAGTGCGGTGGTGACGATTGGCGTGGTTGCACTGCCCAGCAAGCCGGAAAGCATGTACGCAACCGACAGGCCTGAATAGCGCACCCGTGTACCGAACAGCTCCGCAAGAAAGGTGGCGATGGGACCATAATTGGCGGCAAAGGCAGTCATCAGCAGACCGTAGCCCAAGAAGACCATTGGCAACGATTTTGTATCCATCAACATAAACATCGGGATCGCCACCACCGCTTCGGCAACGATACCGGCGATGATAACCGGCTTACGCCCAATGCGATCGGACAGGGCACCAAATGCAGGCAGTAATACGATACAAAGTGCGCAGGAAACCAGCACAACTGACAGCATCTCCGGGCGACTGAAACCTAAGGTCTGCGTGCCGTAAGTGAGGCCGAATGCCACGATGATATTGAAGGAGGACCCTGTCGACATAGTAGCGACACCGCCAAGCAAAACCAGTTTCCAGTGCTTACGTGCAATTTCAAACAGGGGAACCCGCACCTGTGGTTCGGTTTCTTTTGTTTCTTTGAATACCGGCGTTTCATGGATATTGAGACGAATATACAAACCGATCGCAATCAGCAACGCACTGGCCAGGAACGGAATACGCCAGCCCCAGTGCAGCAGATCTTCTGGTGATAAGAATGCCGCAATGGCGAGGAACGCCAGATTGGCTAACAGCGTACCGACTGGCACCCCAATCTGCACCCATGAACCATATAAGCCTCGTTTGTTTTTGGGAGCGTGTTCAACCGCCATCAATACAGCGCCCCCCCACTCGCCACCCAATGCCAGCCCCTGGATCAGGCGCAGCGTAAGTAGGGAGATGGGCGCCCAGATACCAATCGATGCATAGTCAGGCAGCAGACCGATGGCAAAAGTTGACAGGCCCATCGCCAGAAGTGAAATCAGCAGCATGGATTTACGGCCAAGCCTGTCTCCAAAATGACCGAACAATGCCGCACCAAAAATACGTGCACCATATGCAGAAGCAAATGTGCCAAACGCCAGCAGCGTCCCAATTAACGCATCGAATGACGGGAAGAAAATCTTATTAAATACCAATGCAGATGCTGTTGCGAAAATAAATAAGTCATACCACTCAACCGTTGTTCCAATAACACTGGCAACGGCAACTTTACGCATATTCACTTCAGGGGGTGCATCTGGCAACACAGTATCAAAATCTACTGAGCTCGTCATACCTTGTCTCTCCAAAGGTTGGATTACGCGAGAATATTTACTTGGATATGTAGTCAGAGGCCATAAATATCAGCCAAACTTATTCCCTGTTTCAGTTTTTCTATTATTAACGGCTCCTGCCTTTGAATCTCTAACGCCTGTTCCAGCAGACCAGCCATTTCCTCTTTTGAAAGTGAAAGTACACCATTTTCATCGGCTAAAATGATGTCGCCGGGGTTAACCACCACGCCCGCGCAGGTTATTTTTGTATTAACGGCTCCACCTGTTTTTCCCCGTTTAGTAGTTAAGGGGGAACGCCCTTTACACCAGACGGGAAATTGCGCTGACATCATGACCGAAATATCGGTGATGTAACCATCCAGAATAACAGCGGCAATACCGACTTGCTGTGCCGCCACAGTCATAACGGCTCCCCAGCAGGCATGATAATTATCATTAAGACGTTCGATAACCAGCACATCACCTTTGCGGGCAGCCTGTAATGCGAATGGCAAACTGTAGCCGTCATCTTCCGGAAGTGAGACCGTCAGCGCAGGCCCACAGATACAGATATCTGGCAATATGCATTGCAACTCAGGAGACATGAAACCATGACTGATCATGTGTCCGATGGTTGCCGTTTCCACGTTTACTAATGCTATCAGCAAAGCATCCTCAGAACTCATTGCGCGCGACCTTCCAGCGCCTTGCGCTGAATATCGCTCAGCAGCATACCTGGTGAAATCCCGTTGCTGTCATAGCGCAGCTCCAGAATGGCAGGACGCTTTTTCTCTTCCGCGAACAGTAACGCTTCCCGGAACGCTGCTTCAAAATCCTCAGTACGATCGATGACCCTGCCATAGCCTTCATAGGCATCTGCGAGACGTGCAAATTGTGGGTTAGTAAATCTCAGGGCGGTCTCACGCCCCGGAAAATCTCGCTCCTGATGCGCCCGGATGGTGCCCCACATGCCGTTATTGAACACCAGCACCACAATGCCTACGTCATACTGCAGGGCCACACCCAGCTCTTGCATATTCATCTGGAAGCAACCATCGCCGGCGAAACAGATTGAGGGTTGGTCCGGGTTTTCCAGCTTGTAGGATACTGCCGCTGGCAGACCGTACCCCATTGACCCAACTGTCGGAGCCAGTGAGCTGCCATGACCACGGAACGGGATGTAGCGATGCGGATAGAGCGCATAATTGCCTGCTCCGACAGTGATACACCCCCGCCCTTCCAGCACACGTCCCACCGTTTCCGAGACCCGATCCAGACTCAGTTCTCCCGGAGATGGCAAGGGTTTAAGTGTATTAAGCCAGGCCTCCCGTGCGCGGAAACGCAGGTCAGCCCAGACAGGTGCAGAAGCGGGTTTCAGATTGCTTAACGACGCAGCAAAGCCATTTACACTGGCATTGATGGCCAAATCAGGTCGGTAAACCCGCCCTAGTTCTTCCGGGGCCGGGTACACATGGATGAGTTTTTGCTGAGGTTTTGGTGAGGAAATCCAGCTGTAGCCTTCGCTGGTGGCTTCACCTATTCGGGTACCCACCGCAATAATCAGGTCACTGGAAGCCAGTGTCTGGCGCAATTCATCATGCATCGCAAAACCAACATGACCGACAAACTGTTGATCGTGCTGGTCATAACATTCCAGGCGACGCCATGCGACACCGACGGGCAAATCAAATCGGGACGCAAAAGCACGGATTTGCTGCTGTGCTTCTTCAGTCCATCCACTTCCTCCCACCAGCAGAAAGGGACGCTTCGCCTGTTCAAGATGAGTGGCAAGTTGAGACAGTGATTCCGTACCCGGCCAGGTTTCCAGACGCGTTCGCGCCGGAACAACAGGTGCATCGGACTCGCCCCACAAGACATCTTCAGGCAGGGCTAACACGACGGGGCCAGGCCGCCCGCTTGTTGCGATGGCATAAGCACGGGCGACGTATTCCGGAATTCTGTCAGTCTGATCAATCTGAGCCACCCATTTGGCCATCTGACCAAACATGCGGCGGTAGTCAATCTCCTGAAACGCCTCACGCTCAGTAAAATCATTACCCACCTGTCCGACGAATAGAATCATCGGGGTAGAGTCCTGATATGCGGTATGCACCCCGATTGAAGCGTTTGTTGCACCAGGCCCACGGGTCACCATGCAAATGCCGGGTTCACCGGTCATTTTCCCGTAGGCTTCAGCCATGTATGCCGCCCCACTTTCCTGGCGACAGACAATAGGTTGTATTTGATCACTGTGGTCATTAAACGCATCAATACAGGGCAGGAAACTTTCACCAGGAACAAGAAATACTCTCCTCGCGTCCTGTTCTCGAAGTTGCTCTAGTACAATTTGACCACCATTTCTGGAAACGACTGCTGACACCATCATTCTTCACTCCAGGAAATTTTCAAAAAATAACGCGAAAACATCAAATAACAATACATTGAATTAAACATCCAGCGCTGTATTTAACAATAAATCTACGCCTGAGGGGTAAATAGTCAACTTTAAGGTTTTAATAGCGGCTATAAATTCAATTAATATGCAAATTCATTTATTTTCACCAGTACAGTGCATTAAATTATCTCGCAACGCCAAATAAGTGCAATCAGTGCACCATTATCAGGCGAATATAAAATAAAAAAGCGTAAAATGTGAAAGCCGAGCCATGCCGGACTCATGGCATTCTTTAAATTTACGATAATGAAGAAAGGAATGGCAGGAGGGATATCTTCCCTGTATGGCGATAAACAGGGGGGGAACAGAAAATAAGATTCTGTTCCTCCGCAGAGTTAATTACATGTCCGCACGCGCAGTGACCGCTTTGAATAAAACGTTGGCCCCCTTCTCCGCATGTTCCGGTTCGATGCTTTCAGCCTCATTGTGGCTGATACCACCAGCGCAGGGAATAAAGATCATCGTTGTCGGACAGTGTTTGGCGATATGAATCGCATCATGTCCGGCCCCACTGATCATACGCTGGTGGGTATAACCTGATGCTGTGGCCGCCTCGTTAACCAGTGCGACGCAGCTTTCATCAAAGGGCGTGGCGGCACTCAACCAATGCTGCTTAACGGATACCTGCACACCCCGCCTTTTGGCAACCGAAGCCAGACTCTGGCGGCAGGCTTGGTCAAATTGCGCCAGTACAGCATCATCCGGATGGCGCAAATCCACAGTGAAGACAACATTTCCCGGAATCGTATTACGCGAGGCGGAAGAAATCGTGAGTTCCCCGATCGTCAACAAGCCCTCAGGAGCAAAACTTTTCGCAACCTCTTCCAGTGCAGCAGCCATTGATGCCACGGCTAAAAAGGCGTCAGTCCGGTTTTGCATCGGCGTAGTCCCGGCATGTGCCGAGTTACCCGTGACAGTAACATCCAGCCAGCTGATTGCCTGTCCTCCTGTAACAACACCAATGACCAGGTCCCGTTCCTCAAGCACCGGACCCTGCTCAATATGTGCTTCAAAATAAGCGTTAAAGGCACGTCCCAGCGGGCTATCGCCTGCCCAGCGTTCTTTTTCCAGCGAAGCGGCAACGCTGATACCTGACGCATCTAAGCGGGCCAGCGCATCTTCGAGTGGCATAATCCCGGCAAAAACGGCTGACCCCATCATGGCCGGGGTAAACCGGGCACCTTCTTCATTGGTCCATACCGCAATTTCAATGCTGCGTTTGGGTTGCAGACCGGCATCGTGCAGTGTGCGGATCACTTCCAGTGCGGCAAGTACCCCATAAACTCCATCAAACCGCCCGCCCTTCGGCTGTGTATCCAGGTGGCTCCCCATGACGACCGGGTCAAATTCAGGATGGGTCCCCTCCAGCCGGCAAAACAGATTTCCTATCGCATCGGAAGTGACGGACATTCCCAGCAACTGGCAATCCGCGATGAGTTTCCTGCGTCCCTCACTGTCCTCAGCAGACAGCGCCAGTCGGCTACTTCCACCTTTATCGGTTGCGCCAATAGCCGCCATTTCCATCAGGTTGTGCCATAAACGCGCACCATTGATGGTGAGGCTGCTTGCGGTACTCGAATCTGTAGGGTTCTGGTTAAGTTTCATCTCTGCCTCCCTGCTTAAAGTGCCACACCGACCGAACGCAGTTCGGTATACAGCTCAATCGCTTCCCACCCCATTTCCCGGCCCCAGCCAGACTGTTTAAAGCCGCCAAAAGGCAAAGCAGGATCAATGACGTGATGCGTATTAATACCGATGGTTCCGGCTTTCAGGCGTTTTGCAACGCGATGGGCACGGCTGATATCACGTGTGAATATGCTCGCCGCCAGGCCATAAACTGAGTTATTCGCCTGAATGACAACATTCTCTTCCTGCTCATCGGTAAAGCGGATCACACACAATACCGGGCCAAAGATCTCTTCCTGAACAACACGCATCTGATTGTGGGTATGGTCCAGGATTGTCGGCTCGACATAAAAACCGGCCCCATTCCAGCTACTGCCCCCGGTCAATACGGTTGCTCCTTCTTCAATACCCGATGCAATGTACTCACAGACGCGCTTCTGTTGTTCTTCGGAAACAAGCGGTCCCATTTGTGTGTCCGGGTTCAGTCCCGGCCCCATTTTTAAGGCGCGGGCGTGACTGACAAGTCCTTCCAGCACCCGATCGGCCACATCGTTATGCAGATAGAGGCGGGTACCGGCCGTACATGTCTGGCCCATGTTGTAAAAAATACCTGAAGCGATAGCGGATAAGGCTTTCTCAATATCGGCATCACCATAAACGATCATCGGGGATTTACCGCCCAGCTCCAGGGAGACTTTCTTCAGGTTAGTGCCAGCGGCAGCAAGGATTTTTTTACCCACTTCCGTTGAACCTGTGAAGGCTACTTTATCCACATCGGGGTGTTCAGCCAGCGCCGCACCGGCTGTTTCACCATATCCGGTCACAACGTTGAACACGCCAGGCGGAAAGCCCGCTTCCGCCACCAGCTCGGCCAGACGCAGTGCAGTCAACGGGGTTTGTTCAGCCGGTTTCAAAACAATCGTACAGCCCGCTGCCAGCGCAGGGGCGACTTTCCATACCGCCATCATCAGGGAAAAATTCCAGGGAACGATCTGACCACACACCCCGACAGGAGTTCTCAGGGTATAGGCATGAAAAGGTGCACCTGATGACAATGGGATAGTCTGACCATTGATCTTGGTACTCCATCCTGCCATGTAACGCAGCAGCTCATAACTGAAAGCCACATCACCCCAGCGCGCATCGCTAAAAGGTTTACCGTTATCCAGCGCCTCAATCTGGGCCAGTTCATCAGCATGCTCTTCTACCAGATCACCCAGGCGCCACAGCAGCTTGCCACGCGCGGAAGGCGACATGTCTGCCCATTCGCCTTGCTCAAAGGCATTCCGCGCAGCGGATACCGCACGGTCAATATCCGCACTTTCACCCGCCGGGACGGAGGTAAAGCTACGGCCATTGGCAGGGTTAATGACCTCAATTGAGCCTCCCGCTACTGCGCTGACCCATGCATTATTAATAAACAGCTGGTGTTCTTTGTTGACGAATGCGGCAGCTGCCGGGCTGAGTAAATCCAGTGAATCAGTCATGTTCTCTACGCTCATTTAGTCGATACCTCATTTGCCGTAACCAGAATGACGTCAGCCGCCAGAATCGGTTTGGCGATGTCAAAAAACCGCGCCACTACAGCGGAATTGTTATGTGTATCCATTGCGCCCACATCGGTGAAGCGCTCGTAGGTGGTGAATACACAGGGATTGCTGCTGTCCTGTGAGATGTAAAATCCCTGTGTACCCGGTTCGTTTTCCCTGACGTGAGCCGCAACTTCCAGCAACGCATCGGCCATTACCCGCTCATAACCTGCCTTCACTGTGATTACCGCAGTGATACTTATCATGTCGAACTCCTGTTTGGGATTCAGGCAACGAGCCCGTTAAATTCAGCAACCCAGTTGCTGTCCGAAAGAACGGCGGGATCCATGGGATCCCCCATTTCACCGCGGCGTAACAGAAAGACCCGCTCCGCCAGCTGGCCGATAAACGTCAGGTCCTGTTCAACCAGAATGATGGAGAGGCCATTACGCCCGGCCAGTTTTTGTAACGTCTCAGCAATTTCGTCACAGATAGAGGGTTGGATGCCTTCGGTAGGCTCATCAAGCAGGATCAGTTGTGGCTCACTGCACAGACAGCGCCCCAGGGCCAGAATCTGTTGCTCTCCACCGCTCAGCACTCCACCCGTACGGGTCAGGATGGGTTTCAGCCGGGGGAGATCCTCAACAACCTCTTCAATTTTCTGACGTGCCGCGCGTGCCGGGAGATGTATTGCCCCCATTTGCAGATTCTCAGTGACACTCAGCGCAGGGAAAATTTGCCGTCCCTGCGGCACAATACTGACCCCCATACGCGCCCTGCTTTCCGGGCGAAGCCGGGTGATATCCTGCCCGGTAAAATGAATACTGCCACTGCTGGCCGGAAGGTGACCCATGATGGTTTTCAACAGCGTGGTTTTCCCCATGCCGTTATGACCCAGTACCCCCACCAGTTCGCCGTTATAAAGGGTGAAATCCACATCAGACAGCACGGGAATGGATCCGTAGCCGGCATGCAGTTTTTGCACCTTAAGCAACTCAGGCCGCATGAGATTTGCCAAGATAGACCTCCCGCACCAACTGGTTACTCATAATGCCCTCGACGTGATCCTCGGCGAGAATTTTCCCCTGATGGAAGACGGTGACGGTCTTCCCAATCTGGCGGATAAAATTCATGTCGTGCTCGACAACAACCAGCGCATGACGCTGGTTAATCTCCTGAATGATTTCAGCCAAGCGGTTAACTTCTTCACCTGTCATCCCCGCAGCGGGTTCATCCAGCAGGATCAGCGGCGGGTCACTGGCAATCACCATCGCCAGTTCCACCAGCTGGCGCTGACCGTGGGCCAGTTTGTCCACGATCTTATCGGCGAGGGAGGTGATCCCCACCTGCGTCATCGCTTCCTCCACCTTTTCATTACGCTCAGCGGGACGGGCAATATCGCGCAGACCCAGCCAGATATTCTCCCGAGCTGATAAGCCCTCGAAAAGGTGGGGGATCTGCGTCTTGATGCCAATGCCCTGTCGGGCAATCTGGAAACGCTCAGATCCCACCATCGGTTTCCCGTTGAAGACAATGCTGCCGCTGGTAGGGCGCTGAACACCGGTCAGGCAACGGAAAAAGGTGGTTTTTCCGGCACCGTTCGAACCGATCAGGCAGCGTAGTTCGCCACGGCGTAATGTGAAGTCGATGTTATTCAGCGCTTTGACTCCACCAAACTGCACACTGACGCCCTTTGCCTGTAACAGAATTGGATTGTTCATGATCGGCTTACCACCGCGGCTGAAGGCGTTCTGGCACGGAATACAGGTAACCGATCAAGAAGCGTTGGCAGTAAACCTTTGGGTAACAGCAGCACAAAGAGGATCAGCACACTGCCCAGTACGATATTGGGATCAATCCATCCCAGTGTGCCGAGATACGCTGTCAGTCCCTGCAGTATCAGGCAGGCCAGAATCGGGCCGAGTAACGTACCGACGCCACCCACCACCACCCAAATCAGTACCTGAGCACTGTTGGATAAGCTGAATACCGTGGGGCTGACAAAAACTGAGTTGGCAAACAGGCAACCCGCCAGGCCTGCCAGACCGGCACCAATGGCAAACATAAACAGCTTGATACGGCGTGAGTCGTAACCCAGCAGCTCCGCGCGCGCTTCGTTTTCGCGGACACCAGCAACTGCCCGACCGAACCGTGAACCGATCAGCCATTTACACAGCATGTAACCCGCAACCAAGGCACAAACCGCCACCATGAACACAACATCAGGCGAAAGTGGCGCAGCAGGATTAAATGGCATATTCAGCGGTGGCGTGTCCGGCATGCCGTTGAACCCACCTAATCTGGCTTTACCGATATGCCAGGCATCCCCGGAGGTACTGTTCGCCAGTTTAAAAAGGATTAGCGTAACGGTGAGGGTGATGACACCAAAATAGATGTCACTAAGACGACCATAAAAGACGAAATATCCCAGGATCAGTGCGAACAGCATTGGCGTGGCAATGGCAATCGGTACTGCCCATGTTGAATCGCCAAAATTAATGCCAGCTACGGCATAACCATAGGCACCCAGGCCAAAAAACATGGACTGACCAAAACACAGAATACCGGCATGCCCCCAGATTAATGCCATGCTCAGTGCGAAAAGCGCCAGGCTGACATAAATCGTGGCATTGATGAGTGAATACAAATCCATCACAGCAGGCAGCACCAGAAGCACAACCATTCCTGTAATCAGCGCCGCAATATTGCAGGATGCTGTCGAAGTAAGTTTCATGATGCCCCCCGGAAAATTTTACCGGTTATACCCGTTGGCAGAATGCGCAGTAACACTAAGGCCGCAGCCAGCAGTGCGATATCGCCAAAGATTGGATTGCTCAGGAAGGTGGTCACCGTGCCTATAGAACCAAGCAAGGCAGCGCTCAGCCCGGTGCCCGTTATGACGCTGGCTCCGCCGGTAATAACAGTAATGAATGCTTTCGAGACATATGCCGCGCCCATGGTAGGCACCACACCTGAAAGCGGTGCCAGCAGCGCACCGGTTAAACCACTTAAGGCAGCGCCCAGCGAGAACGTCATAGCGAACACTCTTGAGCGATTAATCCCCATCGAGGCTGCCATTTCGGGATTCTGCATCGTTGCACGGGCAATCAGTCCCAGCCGTGTGTAACGCAGCAATGCATAACCGCCCACCAGTAAAATCAGGCAAACCACCACCATCAACTGGTTGTACAGACTGATACTGAAGCCCGCGAAATCGACGCTGCCCAGGGGGGCGGAGATACCCTGAACACGATTACCAAACAACGTGGTTGCCAGCCCGGTTAACAACAGACTCAGCCCCCAGGTTGCCAGCATGGTATACACCATTCGCCCGTATAGATGACGAATAATGATCCGTTCAATGATCATCCCCAGAATGCCCACCACACAGGGAGCCACCACCAGAATGGCAACCCAGACATTAATGCCTGCGTTTACGGCAAAAATGCTGGTAAAACCTCCCAGCATAATAAATTCACCGTGGGCAAGGTTTATCACGCGCATCATGCCAAAAATGACCGCCAGCCCTAATGAAACCAGGATTAACTCCGCTATTGAGTCAACGATTTGAATTATCGTAAGCAGCAGATAATGCATATTCAGGCTCCTCAGGGATTCAGTACGATACGACCGACGGCTCTGCCGGTACGCAGATCGTCTAAAGCTTGCGGTAAACAGCAAAGCGGTCGCTCAGTGATGGGTAACGCACTCAATCCCCCCTGAGAGGCCAGACTGATAAGCTGTTTCAGCTCATCAAGGCTACCCGTGTAACTGCCGGTGAGAGAGAGTGCTTTGAAGGGCAGCAAAGGGATGCGCAGCGTAGTTTGCCCCCCCTGCAATCCCACGAGGATGATGCGAGAACCTTTTGCAACCGCGCTGATTGCCATCTGCACGGTTGTAGGATTACCGACAGTATCAATGACAGCGTGCAGACGATGTTCAGCCAGCGATTTCAGCGCGTTGTCAGGGTCCGCACTGTTGCGGGTATTGAGTACATGCTCCGCCCCGAGCTGTCTGGCTGCTTCCAGCCTGTCATCCGCTATGTCACAGGCAATGATCCGGGTAAAACCCATCACTTTCGCCAGAGAAACAGCACTTAGCCCCAGTCCTCCCATACCGATGATCGCCAGTGCAGAGTTTGGTTTCATGGGCTGCAATTGCCGGAGCGCACTGAAAACGGTCAGCCCTGAACAGGCCAGCGTGCTGGCCCAGGCGGGATCCAGTTGATTGATGTCGAGCAGATATTTGCCGTCAGGCACCACAACATGTTCGGCATACCCGCCATGACGGAAGATGCCCAGCGATTGTGGCTGCTCACAGTGGTTATCGTAGCCACCTTTACAGGTCGCGCACTGGCCACAGCCAATCCAGGGGTAGATCAGTCGTTGCTGGCCGATCAGCGTTTTGTCAGCCTCTGCACCCACCGCCACAACTTCACCGACAATCTCATGCCCCATGACCAGCGGCATGGGCATTGTGCTGTCAGCAAAGTTTATTTTTTCACCGTTGCCCAGATCCTGATAGCCATCCTGAATATAGACATCAGAATGACAGACGCCCGCGTGCGTTACTTTTACCAGAACGTCCTGCGCACGCAGCTCAGGTAAAGGTTGGTTAACCGCAACAGGCGTGCCGCCATAGTTCTGCAGCTGGAAACTCTGCGAGAGCACCATGTTAACCCCCCGCCTTAATGACATACTGCTGGTTGTCGTCCGGGTGCGTGAGCAGGTTACAGACTGCCGCCGTATCAGAAGGCGGTTGCTGAGGATAGGTTTCGAGAATGTTCCAGGCGCCGTTTTTGACCTGCCCCAGATAAATATCAACGGTGAAATGATGCGTCGCGGCATCAAGGCGGGAAATGCCGCCAGGACCATCTACCGTTGAACCTTTTTCCAGCGCCTCAATCAATGGCATGCGTTCCACTGAATTGGCGGCCCGGACGCCATTAGCCCAGTGCATCACCGCATACCAGCCATCAATAGCTGTTTCGTTGATATAGGGCGTTTTATTGCCGAACTTCGCCTGCAAACGTTGCAGGAACTGCTTATTAACCGGCGTTTCCAGCTCCTGAAAATAGGCGTAGGCCGCAAGTATGCCTTCGCTCTCTTTGGGCGTAAGGATGCGGTTTTCATTGCCAACACCGAAGTCGCTGGAGGCAATCGGCATTTGTCCGACCATCCCTGCGGCCGCCCATTGCCGGAAGAAAGAGATATGGTTGCCACCCACTAACAGTGAAAACACCATGTCAGGTTTGGCATCCTGGATTTTTTTGATGGTGGTACCGAAGTCGGTGACATCTAGGGGAAAGAATTCAGTAGCGACCACTTCCGCACCGGAATCTTTCGCATACTTGCTCACCCAGTCAGCGGAGATATGACCAAAGTTGTAGTCAGCGGCGATGACGTAAATCTTTTTACCCCACTGCTTCACGGCATAGGGAACTATGCGGGCAACCGTTTGCGCGGGTGTGGTGCCGATTTCAAAACTGTTGCGGTCGCATACCCCACCTTCATAAAGAGAGGGATAAAAATAAGGCGTTTTATAGCGGCGCAGGATAGGACGGATAGCTTCACGCGAGGCACTGGTTACGCCGCCAAACACAGCCGACACGCGGTCGCGTGTCGCGGCCTGAGTCGCAAACTGCGTGTAGTACTGGATATTGGACTGCGGATCATACTTAACCAGCTCTACCGGGCGGCCAAGCAGTCCACCCTGCTTGTTGATGTCATCAACGGCCAGTTCAACGCAGTTCATCACCGGCTGACCGTAGATATCCAGTCCACCTGACTGGTCAAAAATCGCAGCAATTTTTATGGGTTCTGCAGCCTGAACTTTACTGATAAAGGGCACTGCAGCGAGCGATAACATACTGTTTTTTAATAAGCTACGACGTGAAATTGCCATCTTGCTTTGTTTCTCCCCTGCCAAATTAGCAACAGCCGGGCATGATCGCCCCTGCGCCAGGAGAAATTAACCTAACAAGTTATATTTCACTTTTCAAATATAATTCACGTTACAATTTTACTTTTTTCCTGAAGGGAGGTCACGATGTTGAAGTGAACACCATCCGCTTCAGCTAAATACATGGTGGGATTAGATTTTCCTGAAGTAATAAGCTGCTGCCCGCGAACGCTATGGTAAGTCAGTCCTTCAAAGGCTGAAGTCAGTGAACGCAGTGAAAGATCACCAGCGCGCTCAGCTAATGCGGCAAAGAAATGAATGGCGTCATAGCATGACTGGCTTAATACGCCCTGTATCGGTGCAGAATGGCCATAGGCTGCCCGATATTGATCCATAAAAGCGCGGTTTTCAGGGGTGGTAAGTGCATTGAAGTAACTGGCTGTACAATAGAGGTTTCGGGTGTGCTGCGTCCCAATCCCCAGCAATGTGTTTTCCTCAACGGAGCCGGAGAGTCGGAGAATTTTTTTGTCGAGTACTGCCGTAGAAAACGCCCGATTAAACAACACGCAATCTGAACCGACCAGTGACTCGAAAATCACATCGGCGTCTGAGGCTTCAATTCGCTCAATCATGGTAGAAATATCGACCTGACCCAGGCTCAGATAATCCTCTCCGACAACTTCTCCGCCGTGTGACTGTATAATCTGTCTGACCGTTTCATGCGTAGCTCGAGGCCAGATATAGTCATTACCGACGATATGCCACTTGTTCACTCCGCGGTGCTGCATGATCCATTCGATCGCGGCAGGGAACTGTTGCTGGGGTGTATCACCAATAGCAAAAACGCCGGGGGTCGTTTCTCCGCCTTCATAAAGAGGAGCAAAAACATAAGGAATGATCCCTGCAAATGCATTACGCAGAGCAACACGGACACTGGAAAGATGTACACCAATAAGTGCATTTATCTGATTATCTCTAACCAACTGCCAGCATCGGGCGACAACATCTGCAGGATCACCACCAGCATCCAAGGCAAAGAGTTCAATTTCGCGGCCAAGCACTTGCTTGCCACGGTTTATCTCCGCTGCTGCGAGTACCGCACTGTACTGGCAGGACGGCCCCCAGATCGCATCGGATCCATGAAAAGGAACCAGTAATCCGAGACGTAACGGTTTTGATTTGTTCTGCCGGGTTTGCTGAATCTGATGGCGTTCAGGTGACTTATACGCGCGAAAAGCTGGCGTTCGTTGCCAGGCATATCGAGAAGTAACGGGGAACGCTCCGGTGTTTAAGCTGAACATGGATAGGTCCTCCGCTGAGCAAAAGTTAAAATTAATGCAAAAAGCGTGCTAACTCATTTTGATGCTGCAGGTTTGTGATTGAGCTCGCACAGGATGACCTCAATCTCATGAAGTGCTAAAGTAACGCTATTCACCGTCTTGCGAACCTGAGCTGGCTCATCATGTCGGACAAGCCCTTAAACGAATATCTCGCCCATCTTCTGGTTCAGGCTAATCGCCGCGTAAATCGTCAGCTTTCACTTGAGGGCATTACGCTTGAACACTGGAGAGCATTGAAAGTGATCGCTGTTCAGGATGGCGTAACTATGCGCGAGCTTTCTGATGAGTTAATGCAAAACTTCCCGACACTGACTAAAATCATCGATAAGATGGTATTGGAAGCCCTCGTCTATCGTCGCCCGGATGAACAGGATCGCCGCAAAGTCCGATTACATATTTCGGATAAAGGAAAAGCGGTTTTGGACCAGCAAAACAACCGTGTTAACGAGCACCAGGATAAACTCGAAGGTGTTTATGGGAGTGATGAATCTCAGATGCTTAAAGAGATGTTAGAGCAATTCCTGAAAGCCGGAAGCGATTGATTTGGAGTATTTTAAGGGTTTAATTCACAACAATAGGCCGGTTGGGGTTTGATAATGGCGATTGGCGCCGTCAACGTCGCCAGCGACATACTTGAAGGTAAGAAAACTCAGACGTTTAACTGAATCCCCGACCAGACTGCGCCCAATACAAACGACGGTAATGACTCCAAA
>NZ_MLJJ01000056.1 GCF_002095575.1 Pantoea septica
GAACGAGCCGACAGGACGTCGGCGAGAGCGCGGCATGAGACAGGATGTCGAATCCGCGCGGTCCGTGCGGCCGACGTAAGCAACGAAGGCACCGCGCGGAGCGCGGCGTGGAGGCTGACGGAAGCCGGGATTGTTAAGGGGCTGGCGAGCCCCTTAACACGCACGCCAGCAGCGGAGCGGCTGAAACTCCCCGACGCCTGGCGGGCGGAACCCGCTCAGAGCCTTTGCTCAGCCAACAAGAAAACCCTTTCAAACATCAAGGAAATCTTATTAATAATCAACAGAAAAGATCACAAAAGGCTTTACAGACGCGAATGATAATGATTATTATTGCGATGCGTTCTCGGGGCGTCCTCAGACAAACCGGAAAGCACGACATTGCTCACATTGCTTCCAGTATTACTTAGCCAGCTCGGGTGCTGGCTTTTTTTTGCCCCCTCATTATTCAGTCCTGCTCATCATCCGCAAAGCGCTTGTTCATCTTTTTTGAACAGAGGCGTGAAGTTTTTCAGCTATCAATAGGTTCGTCTCAGGTTCAGACTGTTTTAAAACATTGAGGAGAACTGAACATGATTTACTTACGCAAAGCAGAAGAACGCGGCCATGCTAATCACGGCTGGCTGGAAAGCTGGCACACCTTCTCTTTCGCCAGCTATCACGACGCAAATTTTATGGGCTTTTCAGCGCTGCGCGTTATTAACGAAGATATCGTCGCGGCCGGGCAGGGCTTCGGCACGCACCCGCACAAAGATATGGAGATCCTGACCTACGTGCTCTCCGGTACCGTAGAGCATCAGGACAGCATGGGTAATAAAGAGCAGATTCCGGCGGGCGAATTTCAGATCATGAGCGCGGGCACCGGCGTGCGTCACTCTGAGTACAACGCCAGCAGTAGCGACCCGCTGCACCTTTATCAGATCTGGATTATTCCAGAGCGTACCGGCATCGAACCGCGTTACGCCCAGCGCCGCTTCCCGGACGTAAAAGGACGTCAGTTTGTGCTGACGCCGGACGCCCGCGAGGGATCGCTCAAGGTCTATCAGGATATGACGCTGTCGCGCTGGGTCTTCAGCGCAGGCGAAAAAGATGAGGTCGCTATCGAAGCCGGCCGCCGCGTCTGGGTGCAGGTGGTCAAAGGCGAAATCCGCGTCAACGGCGAATCCGCCCGCGCCAGCGACGCCTTTGCTGTCTGGGATGAGGCAAGCCTGACGATTGAAGCCAGCAGCGACGCCGAAGTACTGCTGTTCGATCTGCCGCCGGTTTAAGCGGTGACGGGGCGCGCACCGTCGCGCCCGG
This sequence comes from Pantoea septica, assembly GCF_002095575.1. Lineage (GTDB taxonomy): Bacteria > Pseudomonadota > Gammaproteobacteria > Enterobacterales > Enterobacteriaceae > Pantoea > Pantoea septica. Next base: position 1,297 of record NZ_MLJJ01000056.1, read on the forward strand.
TTTACAATTCTCCCGCTGAATAGTGATAGACTCATCGTAATTGTGACCCTGGGCGCATACGATGAAGAAAAAAAGACCGGTATTACAGGACGTTGCCGATCGTGTCGGCGTAACGAAAATGACCGTCAGCCGCTATCTGCGTAATCCTGAGCAGGTTTCCGCGCCGCTGCGCGACAAGATTGCCGTCGCGCTTGACGAGCTGGGCTACATCCCCAACCGCGCGCCGGATATGCTCTCCAACGCCACCAGCCGCGCCATCGGCGTGCTGCTGCCCTCGCTGACCAACCAGGTGTTCGCCGACGTTCTGCGCGGCATCGAAGCGGTAACCGACGAGGCGGGCTATCAGACGCTGGTCGCCCACTTCGGCTACAGCCCGCAAAAAGAGGAGCTGCAGCTGCGTTCGCTGCTGGGCTGGAATATCGACGGCGTCATTCTCACCGAGCGCACCCATACTCCCGCCACGCTGCGCATGCTGGAAGTCGCGGGCATTCCTGTGATTGAAATGATGGACAGCGTCTCGCCGTGCCTCGATATGGCGGTGGGCTTCGATAACGTCGAGGCGGCGCGCCAGATGACGCACGCTATCCTGCGCAAAGGGCATCGCCATACGGTTTACCTTGGCGCGCGTCTTGATGAGCGCACCTTGCAGAAGCAGCAGGGCTACGAGAAAGCGATGCGCGAAGCGGGGCTGGAGCCGCGCAGCGTGATGATGGAAGAGGCCTCTTCCTTCAGCGCGGGCGGTATGCTGCTGTGCGAGGCGCAGCGTCGCTATCCGCAAACCGACAGTCTGTTCTGCACCAACGATGACCTGGCGGTCGGCGCGATGTTCGAATGCCAGCGCCAGGGATTAAAAGTCCCGTCGCAAATGGCGATCGCTGGCTTTCACGGCCATGATATTAGTCAGGTTGTGACGCCGCAGCTGGCGACCGTCCTGACGCCGCGCGAACGCATGGGACGCGAAGCGGCCGCCATGCTGCTGGCGCGTATCAGCGGCGATTTCAGCGTCTCCGCGCCGCTGGATATCGGCTTCGACATCAGCGAAGGCGGCAGCATCTGAATCTGGCATTTTTATGAGTCAGTTCACACTTTCGTGCTTTTCCGGCTAAACAGGGTTGCCAGCCTGTAGTGGGCTTAACACAATGGAAACCAGCATTGTTATCGGTAACATTGGCGAATTTACCTGCCGGAGCAGAAAAATGACTACTCAATCTTCGTCGCATCATGTCTTTATTCTGATGGGCGTTTCAGGCAGCGGAAAGTCCGTTGTCGCTAACCAGGTTTCCCACCAGCTCAACACCGCGTTTCTTGACGGCGATTTTCTTCATCCGCGCGCCAATATTTTAAAAATGGCCGACGGCCATCCGCTGGACGACAACGATCGTCAGCCCTGGCTGCAGGCGCTCAACGACGCCGCTTTCGCCATGCAGCGTACCCAGGCGATCTCCATTATCGTCTGTTCCGCGCTGAAAAAGCGTTACCGCGACATTCTGCGTCAGGGCAACGATAACCTGCGCTTTATCTACCTTAAGGGTGATTTCGACACCATCGAGTCTCGTCTGAAGGCGCGCAAAGGCCACTTCTTTAAACCGCAGATGCTGGTGACGCAGTTCGCCACGCTGGAAGAGCCGGGCGCAGACGAGCCGGACGTACTGGCGGTCGATATCAATCATTCAGTTGACGAAGTTGTTGCGGCTACGGTTGCGGCTATCGGGAAAGCCATCAACAAGGGTTAGTCATGAGTACCGCAACGCTGGTTTTAACCGCAGCAGGCTCTGTCCTGCTGCTGCTTTTTTTGGTGATGAAAGCGCGTATGCACGCCTTCGTCGCGCTGATGCTGGTCTCGATTGGCGCAGGCCTCTGCTCCGGCATGCCGCTGGACAAGATCGCGGACACCATGCAGAAGGGAATGGGCGGCACGCTGGGCTTCCTCGCTATCGTCGTCGCGCTGGGCGCGATGTTCGGCAAAATTCTGCATGAGACGGGCGCGGTCGACCAGATCGCCATCCGCATGCTGAAAACCTTCGGCGAAAGCCGCGCCCACTACGCCATGGGCATCGCCGGCCTGATCTGCGCGCTGCCGTTCTTCTTTGAGGTGGCGGTGGTGCTGTTGATCAGCATCGCCTTCGCCGTGGCGCGCCGCACCCACGATAACCTGGTGAAGCTGGTGATCCCGCTGTTCGCCGGGGTGGCGGCGTCGGCGGCCTTTCTGCTGCCGGGCCCGGCGCCGATGCTGCTCGCCTCGCAGATGCACGCCGACTTCGGCTGGATGATTCTGCTCGGCCTGTGCGCCGCCATTCCCGGCATGCTGATCGCCGGTCCGCTGTTCGGTTCGCTGATTGCGCGTCACGTGACCTTTAGCGCGCCGCCGGAAGATCATCAGCCGGACGTCGACGCGGCGAAGCTGCCGTCGTTCGGCTTCAGCCTGGCGCTAATCCTGTTTCCGCTGATGCTGGTGGGGCTGAAAACCATCGGCGCGCGCTTTACCGAGCAGGGATCCTCGCTGTACGAGTGGCTGGAATTTATCGGCCATCCCTTTACGGCGATCCTGATCGCCTGTCTGGTGGCGATTTACGGGCTGGCCTACCGTCAGGGCATGGATAAAGAGAAGGTGATGCAGGTGTGCGGCAGCGCGCTGCAGCCTGCGGGCATCATTCTGCTGGTGATCGGCGCGGGCGGCGTGTTCAAGCAGGTGCTGGTCGATTCCGGCGTCGGCCCGGTGCTGGGCCATGCGCTGACCGGCGCAGGGCTGCCCGTCGCACTGGCCTGCTTTATCCTTTCCGGCGCGGTGCGCGTGATTCAGGGCTCGGCCACGGTCGCCTGCCTCACCACGGTCGGGCTGGTGATGCCGGTTATTGAGCCGCTGCACTACAGCGGCGCGCAGCTGGCGGCGCTCTCTATCTGCATCGGCGGCGGCTCCATCATCATCAGCCACGTCAACGATGCGGGCTTTTGGCTGTTCGGCCGCTTTACCGGCGCCACCGAAGGAGAAACCCTGAAGACCTGGACGCTGATGGAGACCATCCTCGGCACCGTGGGCGCCATTGTCGGTATGATTGCCTTTCAGCTGCTGTCGTAAATAAAAGCCGTCACGCCAGCGTGACGGCTTCTCGCTTAAGCCTCGAAAAACTCCACTTTGCCGCCGGACAGCTGCTATTGACGGTCCGGCTGGGCGGGTTGAGCGGTTTTTATGGCGTGGTCCCGGTATAAAATTAACGGTTAAACGGCGCGATGATGCGCAGTCAAGCATCAATCAGCCGGAAGCCACACTAAAATAAAGGCTACTGGCGGGGTGGCGCTACAGCTTGAGATAGACGCGAATGCCGTCCAGGAACATCTGCGTCGCCAGCATAATCAAAATCAGCCCCATCAGACGCTCCAGTGCGTTGACCCCCTTGTCACCCAGCAGCCGTAAAAACAGCCCCGACAGCAGCAGAATCGTCACCGTAACGCCCCAGGCGATCAGCAGGGCGCCGACAAGATGCCCCATCTGATTAGGATACTGATGCGACAGCAGCATCAGCGTGGCGAGCAGCGACGGGCCCGCGACCAGCGGGATCGCCAGCGGCACCAGAAAGGGTTCTTCGCCCGCCGGCAGGCCGCTGGTGCTGCTTTCGCCCGACGGGAAAATCATGCGAATGGCGATAAGAAACAGGATTACGCCGCCGGAAATCGAGACGGTTTCAGTGCGCAGATTAAGGAACGTCAGAATGCGTTCGCCGGCGAACAGAAACAGCAGCATCAGCACCAGCGCGATCAGCAGTTCGCGGATCAGCACCGCCCGCCGCCGCTTCGGCTCCAGATGCTTGAGCACCGACATAAAAATCGGCAGGTTGCCCAGCGGATCCATAATTAGCAGCAGTAAGATGGTCGCAGAAATCATTTCAGTCATTTTTTTGGTTATTCCTTTCATCCCGACGCGGTGTTATTAGCCGCGCTGCTGAAAAAGTTGGCGCAATCGAATTAATTCACTTGCCAGAAAAGCTGCATTTTGTAGAGTTGTTGGTCACAGGTAAATCCATTTATGACGCAGAGCGGAGTGAAAACCCATTCCGTTCTTCCCTTCGGTAAGCAGGTCGGCCCTTATCGCTGACTGAGACGGACAGAAAATGAAGAATGTAGGTTTTATTGGTTGGCGCGGTATGGTCGGCTCCGTGCTGATGTCGCGCATGAGCGAAGAGCGTGATTTTGACGTTATCAATCCGGTCTTCTTCTCCACCTCGCAACTGGGACAGGCTGCGCCGACGTTTGGCGGCAAGTCCACCGGTGCGCTGCAGGATGCGTTTGATATTGAGGCGCTCAAGGCGCTGGATATCATTATCACCTGTCAGGGCGGCGATTATACCAGTGAAGTCTACCCGAAGCTGCGCGCCAGCGGCTGGCAGGGCTACTGGATTGACGCGGCCTCGACGCTGCGCATGAAAGACGACGCCATCATTATTCTCGATCCGGTGAACCATCAGGTGATTCGTGAGGGCCTCGACAAAGGCATCAAGACCTTCGTCGGCGGTAACTGCACCGTCAGCCTGATGCTGATGTCGCTGGGCGGCCTGTTTGCCCAGGATCTGGTGGAATGGGCCTCCGTCGCCACCTATCAGGCGGCGTCCGGCGGCGGCGCGCGCCATATGCGCGAATTGCTGACCCAGATGGGCATGCTGCACAACCACGTCGCTACCTCGTTGCAGGATCCGGCGTCCGCCATTCTCGACATTGAGCGCAGCGTCACCGAGCTGACCCGCTCCGGCACGCTGCCGATCGACAACTTCGGCGTGCCGCTGGCCGGCAGCCTGATCCCGTGGATCGACAAGCAGCTCGACAACGGCCAGAGCCGCGAAGAGTGGAAAGGGCAGGCGGAAACCAACAAGATCCTCGGCACCGCGCGCACCATTCCGGTCGACGGCCTCTGCGTGCGCGTCGGCGCGCTGCGCTGCCACAGCCAGGCGTTTACCCTTAAGTTGAAAAAAGATGTGCCGCTGGCGGAAATCGAACAGCTGCTGGCCTCCCACAACGAGTGGGTGAAAGTGGTGCCCAACGACCGCGAGCTGACCATGCGCGAGCTGACGCCTGCGGCGGTGACCGGCACGCTGACCACGCCGGTCGGCCGCCTGCGCAAGCTCAATATGGGGCCAGAGTATCTCTCTGCCTTTACCGTCGGCGATCAGCTGCTGTGGGGCGCGGCCGAGCCGCTGCGCCGCATGTTGCGTTTGCTGGTCGACTAACAGAAAAAACTAAGCGAGGCCGGGATTTCCCGGCCTTTTGCCTGATTATTCTGAAATAAGTCAAACAGCTTACCGTCTGTAAGTGATCGGCTTCCCTTTTTTACGTCCCCGCCAATAATTTTTCGCTTTCCGGGCTGGCAACCTGCAAGCCCAAGCTATGATTTAACAATGATGTGCCGGTTGTTGACTGTTTTGCATTTCGCACTGAATAGTTGTTGTACACGGCAAAGTTATTTACCACGGAGCGGTTCCCTTTCTCTGCCGTTGTACGCATGGCTCAATGAAGAGCAGCGCACCTGATGCGTGGCATAAGCCGCGCTCATTTCGCCTGCCACATAATCACAGGAAGAAAGTCATGTCAGAGCTTCCCGATCGCCTGGCGATCAATGCCCTGTTTGCGGGTAATTACGCCGATCCCTTCGCCTTGCTGGGGATGCACCAGACAGCCAACGGGCTGGAAGTCAGGGCGCTGCTGCCCGACGCTTCGGAAGTATGGGTAATAGAAACGAATACCGGGCGCAAAGTCGCCCAGCTTAAATGTCTCGATTCGCGCGGCTTTTTCAGCGCTGTAGTGCCGCGTCGCAAAAATATGTTTCGCTATCAGCTGGCGGTGAACTGGCACGGCCAGCAGAATCTGATCGACGACGCCTATCGCTTCGGGCCGCTGCTGCAGGAGATGGACGCCTGGCTGCTGGCAGAAGGCACCCATTTGCGGCCCTACGAAACCCTGGGCGCGCACGGGGCGGTCATTGACGACGTGCACGGCACGCGCTTCAGCGTCTGGGCGCCTAACGCGCAGCGCGTCTCGGTGGTGGGCGATTTCAACTTCTGGGACGGCCGCCGCCATCCGATGCGCTTCCGCCGCGAAATGGGCATCTGGGAGCTATTTGTGCCCGGCGCTTACAATGGCCAGCTCTATAAATTTGAAATCGTCGATAACAGCGGCCAGCTGCGCATTAAAGCGGACCCTTACGCCTTCGAGGCGCAGATGCGCCCGCAAACCGCCTCGATGATCTGCGGCCTGCCGCCGAAGGTTGAGATGGCCGAGGAGCGTAAGGCGCGCAACGCATTCGACGCGCCGATCTCCGTCTACGAGGTGCATCTCGGCTCATGGCGCCGCCACACCGAGAACAACTTCTGGCTCAGCTATAAAGAGCTGGCGGAGCAGCTGGTGCCCTACGTCAAAGAGATGGGCTTCACCCATATCGAGCTGCTGCCGATCAACGAACATCCTTTTGACGGCAGCTGGGGCTACCAGCCGCTCGGCATGTATGCGCCGACGCGCCGTTTCGGCACGCGCGACGAATTTCTCTATTTCATCAACGCCGCGCACGAAGCGGGCCTGAACGTGCTGCTCGACTGGGTGCCGGGCCACTTCCCCAGCGACGATTTCGGCCTGGCGAAGTTCGACGGTACCGAGCTCTACGAGCACAGCGACCCGCGTGAAGGCTATCATCAGGACTGGAACACCCTGATCTACAACTTTGGCCGCCGCGAGGTGAGCAACTATCTGGCGGGCAACGCGCTCTACTGGCTGGAGCGCTACGGCATCGACGGTTTGCGCGTCGATGCCGTAGCCTCGATGATCTACCGCGACTACAGCCGCGCCGAAGGCGAATGGGTGCCGAACCACTACGGCGGTCGGGAGAACCTCGAAGCGATCGCCTTCCTGCGCTACACCAACCGCACGCTGGGACGCGCCGCGCCTGGCACCGTCACCATTGCCGAAGAGTCCACCGACTTCGACGGCGTGTCGCGTCCGCCGGAATCGGGCGGCCTCGGCTTCTGGTACAAGTGGAACTTGGGCTGGATGCACGACACCCTCGACTACATGAAGCTCGACCCGATATATCGCTGCCATCATCACGACCTGATGAGCTTCGGCATGATGTACAACTACACCGAAAACTTCATGCTGCCGCTCTCGCACGACGAGGTGGTGCACGGCAAGAAGTCGCTGCTCGATCGTATGCCGGGCGACCCCTGGCAGAAGTTCGCCAACCTGCGCGCCTACTACGGCTGGATGTGGGCCTTCCCCGGCAAAAAACTGATGTTCATGGGCGGCGAGTTCGCGCAGGGCAAAGAGTGGAACCACGACGTCAGTCTCGACTGGCATCTGCTGGAGGGCGGCGATAACTGGCACCACGGCGTGCAGCGGCTGGTACGCGACCTCAATCATACCTATCGCCACTACGCGCCGATGCATCAGCTCGATTTCGACCCGGCTGGCTTTGAGTGGCTGGTGGTCGACGATCGCGAAAACTCGGTTTTCGTCTTTGTGCGTCGCGATCGCGACGGCAATGAAATTATCGTCGCCAGCAACTTTACGCCGGTGCCGCGCCACAACTATCGCTTCGGCGTTAATCAGGCGGGAAGCTGGCGCGAAGTGATCAACACCGATCAGCACAGCTATCACGGCAGCGATACGCGCAACCCAGTGGTGCATACCGATGAGATCGCCAGCCACAACCGACCGCAGTCGCTGTCGCTGACGCTGCCGCCGCTCGCGACAATCTGGCTGGTGAAGGAGGCGGAATGACGCTGCTTCCGGGACGTGCTGAGCCGCCAGGCGCCAGTTACGACGGCAAGGGCGTAAATTTTACGCTCTTCTCCCGGCATGCCGCGCGCGTCGAGCTTTGCCTGTTCGACCAGGGCAAAGAGCGGCGCTTCGATCTTCCGGCGCGAACCGGCGATATCTGGCACGGCTATGCGGCCGCGCTAAAGCCGGGTCAGCGCTACGGCTTCCGCGTCCACGGTCCCTGGGCGCCAGAGCGCGGGCACCGCTTTAATCCCGCCAAGCTGCTGGTCGATCCCTGCGCCCGCGCGGTAGAAGGCGAGGTCACAGACGACCCGCGTCTTTACGGCGGCATTGAGCAGCCTGACGAGCAGGACAGCGCCGCCGTGGCGCCTAAATCGCTGGTGGTGGCGGAAGACTTCGACTGGGAAGGCGACGTCGCCCCGCGCACGCCCTGGGGCAATACGGTGATTTACGAGGCGCACGTTCGAGGATTGACGCAGCGACATCCGGAAATTCCGGAATCGCTGCGCGGGACTTACGCCGCCCTTGGCCATCCTGTTATGGTGAATTACCTGCGCCATCTGGGGGTTACCGCGCTGGAGCTGCTGCCGGTGGCCCATTTCGCCAGCGAGCCGCGCCTGCAGCGTCTCGGATTAAGCAATTACTGGGGCTACAACCCTTTTGCGCTCTGGGCCGTCGATCCGCGCTACGCCTCGCAGGAGGGCGTCTCGCCTCTGCAGGAGTTTCAGCAGGCGGTGAAGGATCTGCACGCTGCGGGCATCGAAGTGCTGCTGGACGTGGTGTTCAACCACACCGCCGAACTGGAGGAGATCGGCCCAACGCTGTCGCAGCGCGGCGTCGATAACGCCAGCTACTACTGGCTGAGCCCGCAGGGCGAATATGAAAACTGGACCGGCTGCGGCAATACCCTGAATCTTAGCGATCCTGAGGTAATGAACTGGGCGCTGGAGGCGCTGCGCTACTGGGTGCGCGTCTGCCACGTCGACGGCTTTCGCTTCGATCTGGCGCCGGTGCTCGGGCGAACGCCCGATTTCTCAGCGCACGCGCCGCTGTTCGAGGCGATCAAAGCCTGCCCGCTGCTCTCGCAGGTCAAGCTGATCGCCGAACCCTGGGATATCGGGCCGGGCGGCTATCAGGTCGGCAACTTTCCGCCGCTGTTCGCCGAGTGGAACGACCATTTCCGCGACGATATGCGGCGCTTCTGGCTGCACCGCGACGTCAGCAACGGCGCGTTCGCGCGCCGCTTCGCCGCCTCCAGCGATCTGTTTCAGCGCGGCGGCCGACTGCCGCACGCCGCGGTTAACCTGATCACCGCGCACGACGGCTTTACGCTGCGCGACGTGGTGAGCTTTAACCATAAGCATAACCAGGCCAACGGCGAGGATAACCGCGACGGCAGCAACGGCAATTTCAGCGACAACCACGGCGTAGAAGGGCTGCGCGCCAGCTTCGACGTGATCGAGCGCCGTCGCCTGAGCATGCATGCCCTGCTGACGTCCCTGCTGCTGGCGCAAGGCACGCCGATGCTGCTCGCCGGCGACGAGCGCGGCCACAGCCAGCACGGCAACAACAACGCCTACTGTCAGGATAACATCCTGACCTGGCTCGACTGGCAGGAAGAAGAGAGCAGTCTGGTGGATTTTACCGCCGCCCTAATCCGTTTGCGTCAGCAGATCCCGGCGTTAACCGCCGATCGCTGGTGGCAAGAGGGCGACGGCAATGTGCAGTGGTTCAATGCCAGCGGCAGGCCACTGCAGCGAGAGGAGTGGGAGCAGAAGGCGCACAGAATGCAGATCCTGCTCTCCGGCCGCTGGTTAATAACAATAAACGCCACGGATTCGGTGAGTGACATCGCCTTACCAGACGGAGAATGGCGTGCCGTTCCTCCTTTCGCCGGGGATGACAACCCCATTTTGTCGACTGTCTGGCATGGTCCCGCACACGGCGTGTGCGTGTTCCAAAAGCAATCATAAGGAGTCAGACATGGTTAAGTTAGACAGAACTGATCACCTGATGCTGGCCCGCCAGCTCCCTACACAGACGGTTGCGCTGATCCTCGCCGGGGGAAGAGGTACGCGCCTGAAAGACCTTACCGCCAAACGCGCCAAGCCAGCGGTGCATTTCGGCGGCAAGTTTCGCATCATCGACTTTGCTCTTTCGAACTGCATTAACTCAGGTATCCGCCGGATCGGCGTGATAACGCAGTACCAGTCGCACACGCTAACGCAGCACGTTCAGCGCGGCTGGTCTATCTTCAACGAAGAGATGAACGAGTTTGTGGATTTGCTGCCGGCGCAGCAGCGCACCTTAACCGAACACTGGTATCGCGGCACCGCAGACGCCGTGACCCAGAACCTCGACATTATTCGCCGCTATCAGGCGCAGTACATCGTGATTCTGGCCGGGGACCATATTTATAAAATGGACTATTCGCGCATGCTGCTCGACCACGTCGACGCCAACGCGAAGTGCACCATCGCCTGCCTGCCTGTGCCGCTGCACGAAGCGACCGCCTTTGGCGTGATGGCCGTGGATGAAAACAATAAAGTGATCGACTTTGTAGAGAAGCCGCCGCAGCCGCCCGCCATGCCCGGCGACGATACGCAGGCGCTGGCCAGTATGGGGATTTACGTGTTTAACGCCGAATATCTCTATCAGCTGCTGGAGGAAGATCTACAGGAGCCTAATTCTAACCACGACTTCGGCAAAGATATTCTGCCGAAAGTGGTAGCGAGCGGCGAAGGGTACGCCCACTCGTTTACGCTCTCCTGCGTGCAGCAGGATGAAAGTTCGCCGCCCTACTGGCGTGATGTAGGGACGCTGGAAGCTTACTGGCGCGCTAACCTCGATCTGGCGTCGGTGACGCCGGAGCTGGATATGTATGACCATACCTGGCCGATCCGAACCCATATGGAGCCGTTGCCGCCCGCTAAGTTCGTGCAGGACCGTTCGGGTAGCCATGGCATGACGATGAATTCGCTGATCTCCGGCGGCACCATCATCTCCGGCTCGGTCGTGGTGAACTCGGTACTGTTTCCACGCGTGCGCATTAACTCGTTTTGCAATATCGATTCCGCCGTACTGCTGCCGGACGTGGTGGTGGGACGCTCCTGCCGCCTGCGTCGCTGCGTGATCGACCGCGCCTGCGTGCTGCCGGAAGGCATGGTGATAGGAGAGAATCCTGACGAGGACAGTCGTCGGTTTTACCGTTCAGAAGAGGGTATCGTTCTGGTCACACGCGCCATGCTTGCCAGGCTGGCCAGCGCGTAGCCGCCAACGATAAAAAGCACCATATAATCGACGCGAGGATCGCGCCCGATCACTTATTAAGAGGCCGAGGATGCAGGTTTTACATGTCTGTTCAGAACTTTTTCCGCTGTTAAAAACCGGCGGGTTGGCTGATGTTGTTGGGGCATTGCCGCAGGCGCAGATTGCGGATGGTACAGATACGCGGGTGCTGCTGCCCGCTTTTCCCGACCTGCTTAAAGGGATCCCCGAAACGGAGGTGGTGGCCGAGTTGCAGACTTTCGCCGGTCCAACGCGGCTGCTGTTTGGCCATTTCAACGGCGTCGGCATCTATCTGATCGATGTGCCGGCGCTCTACGAGCGACCCGGCAGCCCGTATCACGATACGTCGCAGTTCGCCTATGTGGATAACTATTTGCGCTTCGCGCTGCTTGGCTGGATGGGATGCGAAATCGCCAGTGGGCTGGACACCTACTGGCGGCCCGATATCGTCCATGCGCACGACTGGCATGCGGGGCTGACCTGCGCCTATCTGGAGGCGCGCGGACGTCCGGCAAAGTCGGTGTTTACCGTCCACAACCTGGCCTATCAGGGGCTGTTCGACGCTCGCCATCTGGAGGAGATCCAGCTGCCGAGAGCCTTCTTCGACATGCACGGGCTGGAGTTCTACGGACAGATCTCCTATCTGAAGGCGGGCCTCTTCTTTGCCGATCACATCACCGCCGTCAGCCCGACATATGCGCATGAAATCACGCGCCCGGAGTTCGGCTACGGCATGGAGGCGCTGCTAGAGCAGCGGCTGCGCGAAGGGCGCCTGAGCGGCATCCTTAACGGCGTCGATCCGGGCATCTGGGATCCGGCGCACGATCTGCTGCTGAGCGCGCGCTACAACCGCGACACGCTGGAGGCGAAGGCCGAGAACAAACGGCAGCTGCAAATCGCCATGGGGCTGAAGGTAGACGACAGCGTGCCGGTGTTCGCGGTGATCAGCCGTCTGACGCGGCAAAAAGGGCTGGACCTGGTGCTGGAAGCGCTGCCTGGACTGCTGGCGCAGGGCGGACAGCTGGTGCTGCTCGGACAGGGCGACGCGGAGCTGCAGCAGGGCTTTCTCGCCGCAGCGGCGGAGCATCCCGGCAGCGTCGGCGTGCAGATCGGCTATCACGAAGCTTTCTCGCACCGCATTGTCGGCGGCGCAGACGTCATCATGGTGCCGAGTCGCTTTGAACCCTGCGGCCTCACGCAGCTCTACGGTCTGAAATACGGCACGCTGCCGCTGGTGCGGCGTACGGGCGGCCTGGCCGATACGGTTAACGACAGTTCGCTGGAGAACCTGGCCGACGGCATCGCCAGCGGATTCAGCTTTGAAGACAGTAACGCCTGGTCGCTGCTGCGGGCGATTCGACGTGCTTTTGTATTGTGGTCGCGGCCTTCTCTCTGGCGTTACGTTCAGCGACAGGCGATGGGGATGGATTTCAGTTGGCAAGTGGCCGCGCAGGCCTACCGCGATCTTTACCAACGTTTGCTGTAATCAGAGACTGGGATAACTGATATGAATGCTCCTTTCACCTATACGTCGCCGACACTAACGGTCGAAGCGCTGAAACACTCGATTGCCTATAAGCTGATGTTTACCATCGGCAAGGATCCTTCCGTGGCGAACCAGCATGACTGGCTCAACGCCTCCCTGCTGGCGGTGCGCGACCGCATGGTGGAGCGCTGGCTGCGCTCCAGCCGCGCGCAGCTGTCGCAGGATGTCCGTCAGGTCTACTACCTGTCGATGGAGTTTCTGCTGGGCCGGACGTTAGGCAACGCATTAATGGCGATGGGCATTTATGACGATCTCAATCAGGCGCTGGACGAGATGGGGTTAAACCTGGCCGACCTGATGGAAGAAGAGAACGATCCCGGCCTCGGCAACGGCGGCCTCGGGCGCCTGGCCGCCTGTTTTCTCGATTCGCTCGCCACGCTGGGCCTGCCGGGACGGGGGTACGGCATCCGTTACGATTACGGCATGTTTCGGCAGAATATTATCGACGGCGAGCAGAAAGAGTCGCCCGACTACTGGCTGGAATACGGCAATCCCTGGGAATTCCAGCGTTACAATACCCGCTACAAAATACGCTTCGGCGGCCGCATTCAGCATGAAGGGGCGAAGGTGCGCTGGCTGGAAACCGAGGAGATCGTCGCGATGGCATACGATCAAATCATCCCCGGCTTCGACACCGACGCCACCAATACGCTGCGGCTGTGGGGCGCGCAGGCGAGCAACGAAATCAACCTCGGCAAATTCAACCAGGGCGATTACTTTGCCGCGGTAGAAGATAAAAACCACTCGGAAAACGTCTCTCGCGTGCTTTATCCCGACGATTCCACCTATTCGGGACGCGAGCTGCGTCTGCGCCAGGAGTATTTTCTGGTTTCCGCCACGGTGCAGGATATCCTCAACCGCCACTGGCAGATGCACAAAACCTGGTCCAACCTCGCGGACAAGATTGCCATCCACCTGAACGATACCCATCCGGTGCTGGCGATCCCGGAGCTGATGCGTCTGTTAATCGACGAGCATAAATTCACCTGGGACGATGCGTTCGAAGTGACCTGTCAGGTCTTCTCTTACACCAACCATACGCTGATGAGCGAGGCGCTGGAAACCTGGCCGGTGGAGATGATCGGCAAGATCCTGCCGCGCCATCTCGGCATTATTTTCGAAATTAACGACTACTTCCTGAAGACGATTCAGGAGTACTACCCGGACGACTGGGATCTGCTGTCGCGCATCTCGATCATCGACGAGAACAACGGCCGCCGCATTCGCATGGCGTGGCTGGCGGTGGTGGTGAGCCACAAAGTCAACGGCGTTTCCGAACTGCACTCCAACCTGATGGTGCAGTCGCTGTTCGCGGATTTCGCACGTTTGTTCCCGGGCCGGTTCTGCAACAAGACCAACGGCGTGACGCCGCGTCGCTGGCTGGCGCTGGCCAACCCGGCGCTGTCGGAGCTGCTGGACGAAGAGATTGGCCGCACCTGGCGTACCGATCTCAGCCAGCTTGCTGAACTTAACCAGCAGATCGATTACCCGGCGTTTATCGAAAAGGTGGCTGACGCCAAGTTCGATAACAAGCGCCGCCTGGCGGACTGGGTGGCGAAGAACATGGACGTGGTGCTGGATCCCAACGCGCTGTTTGACGTGCAGATTAAGCGTATCCATGAATATAAACGTCAGCTGCTGAACGTGCTGCACGTGATTACCCGCTATAACCGCATCAAGGCCGATCCGGGCGCCGACTGGGTGCCGCGCGTCAACATCTTTGCCGGCAAGGCGGCCTCGGCCTACTATACAGCCAAGCACATTATTCACCTGATCAACGACGTGGCGAACGTGATCAATAACGATCCGCAGGTAAAGAACAAGCTGAAAGTCGTGTTTATTCCGAACTACAGCGTCAGCCTGGCGCAGATCATTATTCCCGCGGCGGATCTTTCCGAACAGATTTCAACGGCGGGCACCGAGGCATCGGGCACCAGCAATATGAAGTTCGCGCTCAACGGCGCGTTGACCATCGGTACGCTGGACGGCGCCAACGTCGAGATGCTGGAGCACGTCGGCGAGGAGAATATCTTTATTTTCGGCAACACCACGCCGCAGGTGGAAGCCCTGCGCAGCGGCGGCTACAACCCGCGTAAATATTACGAAGAGGATGCTGAGCTGCATCAGGTGCTGACGCAGATCGCCTCCGGCGTTTTCAGCCCGCAGGAGCCAGGCCGCTACCGCAATCTGTTCGATTCGCTGGTGAACTTTGGCGACCACTATCAGCTGCTGGCGGATTACCGCAGCTATGTGGACACCCAGGATAAGGTGGATGAGCTTTATCGCAAGCCGGAAGAGTGGCAGCGCCGCGCGGCGCTGAATATCGCTAATATGGGGTATTTTTCTTCTGACCGGACTATCCAGGAGTATGCGGATGAGATTTGGCATATTAAGCCGGTGAGGCTCTAAGCGGGTTCCGCCCGCGAGCGGGTGACTGCCTGCTGCGCAGGCGGGCTTTGAGCGGGTTTCGCCCGCTAGCGGGTGACTGCCTGCTGCGCAGGCGGGCTCTGAGCGGGTTTCGTTCGCTCGCGGGTGACTGCCTGCTACGCAGGCGGGCTC
>NZ_MLJJ01000057.1 GCF_002095575.1 Pantoea septica
TACCTCCCCTTCTTTCATCCGCAAGAATTTCGGTGTGGTACTGGAGCGAACGGTCCGCGAGCTTAACGGTGAATCCTGCATCCCGATGGAGGATGCGCCCCCGCCCAAACAACAGATAGTCGTGAGCCGCAGCTTCGGCGAGCGCATCACAGAATATGACGCGATGCGACAGTCCGTCTGCGCGTATGCTGAACGCGTGGCGGAAAAGCTTCGTGAGGATCGGCAGTTCTGTCACCACATCTCCGTTTTTATCCGCACCTCCCCTTTCGACACCGGACAGCCCGGCTACGGTAACACGGCGTTTGTGAAACTGCGTGTAGGTACTCAGGACACGCGCAACATCATCGAGGCGGCGGTAAAATCCTTAGACACGATCTGGCGCCCGGGTTTTCGCTATGCGAAAGCCGGCATCATGCTGAGTGAGCTGCGGCCGAACGGCGTGGCGCAGCTCAACCTGTTTGACGATGAGGCGCCGCGCGCCGGCAGTGAAGCGCTGATGAGCCTGATGGATTCGATGAATCGCTCCGGGCGCTACAGCATAGGCTTTGCGGGTAAAGGTATTGACCCCGACTGGAAGATGAAACGGGAGATGCTGAGTAAAGCCTGGACGACGAACTGGAAGGAGCTACCAGTTGCAAAGGTATGCTAAATGGATTTATTAAGTATTTAATATGTACATTTTAAATACTTTTCATGCATTAAATTTGCATCAGCAATATAGATCAGGGCAGCTAAAAATTTTGCTGCCCTTTTCTCTTACGAGGATGAGTTTACCAGGTGAAATTCATCAATAAAACGCATTACGAGCCCTGGTTTTTACCAGTGAAATAGCGACCGCGCGGCAACCTGTCACCGGCGTTAAGTCGCTGCTGCCACTCTTCGAACGCAGGCCGCTTTCTGCGTACATTTCCTTTAAGCATGTTTACGCTCTGTGTAACCGTGATTACCGGGTCACCGTTCCTGAACGTCCTGTACATCTCTTCTAACTGAGTCATTTGCGTTCTCTTTGTTCATTATCAGCAAAGCGCATTGATGTTTAAATCACTCAGGCTGGAAATACTCACCACCCCTTACAGAGATACTTATAAAGAACACATAAAATACATAAAATGTACATTATATGTATTTATAGAGTATCTTCTTAGTGCTAAAGACTGTTCAGGTAATTACCTGCTATATTCAGTCTTTCTTACTATCAAACGCGCCATCGCGCGCCAGCTTTTCGCGAAATGCTTCAAGTATATAAGGCGTCATCAACAGCGATGTGACGTTACGCTCTTTTAGTGAGTCATATGCGTCCCAGAGATCTTCGGGAATTTGAACATTTTTGGCTCTGCGCACAGCTTTCGCTTTACGGCGTGGGCCGGAAGGTTCGTTTTCAGCCAGCTTCTCTGGTTCTGCAGTTCTGACGGCTTCGGCCGCGACAGGCTGTTGTTCAGCCGGTGCAGAACTCCCTGCTTCGTGCAAAGGTGCGTTTTTTGAGAGCTGTGAAATGCGTTCGAACATTGCTGATTTAGGATTCGCCATCAGATACACCATTCATATTTAAAAAGTACATTTTCAATACTCATTGAATATCTTAATCATACCTTTTCTATAGCATTGCGCATATCTAAAAAGAGCGAGCGCATAGCGTTACCTACATTGCTGTAGCGTGTTGTCATATGCTCAACAACCCCCATCCCCTGACCAAACTGCTGCGGTGCAGCTTTATCCATCGGAATAGCCGTCTCCATCCGGACGAGATTGTCGAACTGGGCAATGTAGTTATCGATGTCGCTGTAATTGCGTCGATTTGGCGGGACCTTATTCATCACCACATGGGCAATTTTTTTCTCACCCAGCTCCGCCGAAATTTCATCCAGTACCTTACTGAATTCGTGAAGGCCCAGAATATCGGACGGGTCATCCTTCAGCGGAGAAATAATGAGATCAGCAAGTGCTACAGCAGCACGGGTGATCGAGGAGTCAAAACCACCGCAGTCAACCAGTACGGTCTGCCCCTTCTCTTTAGCTTCAAGAACATCGGCGATAAAGCGGTCCACGACATTTTCCATGTCGTCGGTCAGGCGGACTACATTCCACCGAATACCTTCATCACGGAAGCCATTAAACGTCGTCACGGCCGGAGTAGGGTCAGTGTCGTAAAAAGTATCAGGCTTAAGCTCGGGCGCTATATTCAGACTGATAAGCGATTTGCCCGTACCGCCCTTTTTGATTGCTACCGCTATAACTTTTCCCGCGTATGGATTTGATGCGTTATTCATACTTTCTCCATCCCTAAAATGTACATTTTCAGTATCTGTTCAGAACTTTATCAGTACATCTATCAATGTGCAATAAAGAATACTTACTGAATACTAAAAATGTACATTTTTAGTATTGAAAAGGTGTGTTAGATATACACGAACAGAACACGCATATTCATTAGCATTGCTCTTCGAACCAAGGCAGGGGAGGGGTACAATCGGTTTTTCAGGCGTGGTTATCTCAGTAAGATACCTGCGTTTCTTTCGGTTTTTTTGGAGAAGATATATGGATATGTTTTTCTGGTTTTTGATCGCTATCGCTGTGATCGCTTACCTGGTTTCAGGTGGAAAACGTAAACGGAAGGGGAGCGTATACAAACGCAAAACAGATTATCAGCCACCGAAGCGTGAAAGTTATGACCGTGCTCCGGAGGTTGTCAGGGAGCAGTCTGTAGCAGAACGCCAGCTGGTTACGGTCAGGGGCAACGAATTTTATAAGCGCCCACTGATGAATAAAAGTGAATACGGCGTATTTTGCAGGCTTGAAAAGTTGCTTTCAGCATCACATCGTGGCTACCGCGTATTCTCCCAGGTATCACTCGGTGAGATTCTTGGCTCGGATGATAAGCAGGCTTACCTGGCGATTAACAGCAAGCGGGCAGACTTCGTGATCATAGACTGGTCAGGGCAGCCGATAGCCGTTGTTGAGTATCATGGAAGTGGCCACTTTAAAGGCGACGCCATTGTGCGCGACGCGGTCAAACGTGAAGCATGTAGCAGTGCAGGAATAGCATTCATCGAGCTATCTGAAAGCTACACAAATGCGGATATAGAAGCCATCAGTAACCATTTGCACCCAAGAGCAGCCTGACGTCAGTGACACCACCAGTGAAGCCGTCTTTTCTTTTCATCAAGCACGCGCCGCAGCTCCCTGCGGTGCTGCCTTAATTCCTGATGCAGCATGCGTTGCTTGATCCTGTGAAACACCTCATTCTTGATCTCGCGTGAGCAGTCATCAGCTTCTGCATCGCAGCGGCTGATTTCCTGCAATAACCAGTCCATATAAAGGTCAAGCTGTTCGCCCGCTAAGTCCTGCAGCTGTGTCTGTGAAAACATACTAAAGCCCTATGATACTAAGTGTTCGTGAGCTGAACTGAGCTCAATGTACAGAACTTAAATCGGCAGCTTAGAGTGTTTTTTTAGGGTAATTCCGCGATTGTTCGGCAAACGCTTTAACTTATTAATATATCAGCACGACATTAACAACAAAGCGTAAACGAATAAAAACCGTTAACCCCCTCACCTTGAGGGGGCGTACATTATAATTTAACATTTCCTCTTAGAACTCTCCCGATTTGCTTTTTAACACGTGGCACATTTAAAAAATGACCTCTGCAAAAATCATAGGCCAGATGATTCACAAGTCTTACAAAGCCTTTGACATAGTTATTATAAAAAAATAAAGATACGAAAAACTTAGCAATTTTGGTTTCTTTATCTCCTGGCTCATTACTTGAAATAATAGCCTTAGCTGCAGCATTAAAAACTCTATCAACCCTAGGCCCAAATGGTTTATTTACATAAAGCAATCCATTTAAATTCCAGTCATTTAGTGACTTATCACAATAATTAGCCATTAAAGCCGCCATTAAATGCGGTAGTTTGATATTATTATTATAACCACCCGCATATTTTTTAATGAGCGATGATAAATGCAGACCATTTTTATCATTTTCAGACGTTGATAGTTTAACAAAATCATCAATCATTAATGGGTAAGGCATAGCCCCATGAATATGCAAGAACAAGCCTTCCTCCCGTTCAGAAAAGGCAACATAATCTCTAGCATCATGGAATATTTTACTGGAATTGGCCAAATTTATTGGAACAAGACTTTTAGTCAAAAAGCAGTTTTGTGAGTCAATGGAAAGATAGGATAAACCACAGTTTTTATAAGCATAAACTTGCTTAGGATAGTTTTGTCCAAATGACTCCGCAAGAGCTATTGTTTCTTGACTATAGTTATCAGGAATTATGTTTAGTGGATATAAAATTGAACATACATCTCTGAGGTTACCTAAAAAAGAACCAAAGTGCTCTCTTATTGTTTCGGCTGTATTAAAAAACATTTCACCTGATTCAGATTCACCCAGAACCATGTACTTATCTCTATCAATCCGTTCAATCCAGTTATTGATAGCGTCTATATCCTCCTGCATTATATACAATTTTATGTTTTTTTCTATAAAGAACTTAGAAAATGAAGTTAAGCAAGAGTAGACAATTGTTATTAAATCTGTGCAGAAAGCTTCGCTGTGTTCCTCACCAGAATCAACAAATCCCTTCATAGAAGAGTTTTTATTAAGAAGCAATGACAAAGCAGCTTTCACATGGTCGCTCTTCTCAATTAAAAACATTCTAAAGCTTAAGGGGGCTATATCATTACTGATAATTCTTTGTAAGGATTCGACGCTCGATTGTTTAACTGAAAGACTTCTTTTTAACTGCAGCATCAATTCTTCAGGATCGCTTGAAACATTAAAAGTTTGAAATGAGTCAGAACCATCGTTAAACTCATCTCGAATCTGAATAGCTAATCTATGGATCGCCACATATGGAGGAAGAATTTCCTCTACTACAATGCTTTTGAACCCTACGTTTAACTTATCTCCTGCTTTGGCGTTCGTCAAACTAATCGCTAAAGCTGTATCGGGATTTAAAATGTATGGATTAGAAAAACTCTTTTGGTTTGATATGAGCTTAGTTAGAGTCTTACTACCATCCCTATATTGAACACCGCGTGATAATCCTTGAACATCATATGAAGGATTGAAATCAACCTTATTTTCATTAAGAACAAGGCTAAGGCATGCCTCTGATACGTAACGGTAATTTTTTTCCGGAGAATCAATGAACCAGTTAACCACTATCTTTTCAAAAGCAGCCATTTGGTTACTATTTACTAATAAAGCCACAAAATTCCCGATTACCGGAGAAGGTGGGGAAAACAAAGAATAGTCGTAATTATCAACATCTCGAGAAATAAGCTCTGGCTTATTTAACTTTATCAAAGTCAATAACCTAAGCCGCATAAACTCTATATTTTTTTGATGCTTGTAGTCTTCAATTAACTTGTAAGCCACTTCAGCAGAATTGAAATATAAGTGTGTAAAAATAACCAAGTTATCAAAGTCAATAGTTTTATCTTGCTCGTTAACACTTTGTGAAAGCTGTAATAAATCTTTATACCTAGCTGCACGGTAAAGATTAAATAAAAGAGTTTCTATAAAAGGCGAACACCAAAATTCGTTTAACCCACTAATATACTTTAACATTAAACTACAAGACTCATAAATTAAGCCTATGATCTGCATTGAATCCGCAAGCATTTTTATGAATTCAGAGCTTGCAAGCTGTAGGCCTTTTTCATCTTCTTGCGATATTTCGCTTAAAACCCTTTTAGTTAAATCTTTGTCTTTAATAATTGCCGCAACAAAAATTCTATTTAGCTTTTCTCCAACGCTAGTAAACTCTCCCTCAATAACTATACCTTCATCTACCCACCTTTTAAAATCATCGAACGGCATTAAAGCTTTGGCCATTTTCATCTCATTATAACTAACTTGCTTTTTGCGAGTTATTCTTTCTAATACTTCATCTTTAAAAGATTTGCTTTCTTCAGTTTTTTTTATGATATTAATAGGATGTTCTTCTGAAAAATCCCGTCTATTATTCTTTAACTTTAAATCATCACAAAAATCCTCATTAAAAGATTTAACATATTCGATATTCTCTAAACATAGTTCTTCTAATTCTGCATGAGTCATTTTGACATAAATTAAGCTTGGAATGAAAATATTGAAAAGCCTTACATCTACCTCTTCATTCAGTTTAAAAATAGAAATAGCTTCAGCGATTAAATTCACAACCTCATTTTTCTTTTTTTGATTTAAGGTGAAATAATCTGTATCCTTAAGAGACATGTCAAGCTTGTAAAACTTTGCGAACAAAAGGATGACTTTAGAATTATAATAATCATAATATCTATTTAGGTCTTCCGCAGCTTCTAGTGCCTCATCACAACAACGTTCTCTGAATAGACCATTAATTAACCCAATTCTTTCCTCTTCAGTCAAAGTAGATGTTTTATTTCTAAATATATCAATCAGCTCTTTTTTTTCAAAGAAAAGATGAAATGCAGCTGCTCTACTAAAGGGCCCTACACATGATATGTCTTTGAACCGTCTCTCAGCATAATCTAATCCAAACTTTAGCACTTCACTTCTAAAAAGCAGAGATAGGGCTAGATCCTTTATCATAAGATTTCTTGAGCTGGTAAAAATATCTTGCAATAAACCTAAATCATTAGCTCCATCAGGATTTTCACTTATATCACATTTAACAACCAGAAGCTTTAGAAGCTCTTTAATTTCCTCACTTAAATTATTAATCCCTGAAATAACGTTAATGCCTTCTCTAGCACTAATAAACTTTCTATTTGTTATTTTTTTAGAATGTTTTTTATTGGGGTTTGAAGGTTTTCTGGCACCGTTTCGCTTATAAATGATACGTACGTTTCGAAAACCAACTTGTTGTTTGCAACATTATCACCACTTCCAAAATGAGTTTGTGACGAAGCGTTATCTGACATTTTCTATCCTTTGACTATCTTATCTCGTCCAACATTATCACCCGAACCAAAGTGCTGCTGTTTAACACTCACTTTTTCTTCATCTTTTATTGACTTTATAATCTCAAGTATTTCTGGATCAATCACTAATTTCTTTTCAATAGCTTTTTCACTCATGTCTTCATTAACTTCAATTTTTTCAATCTTCTGAGCTAGCTCTTCTATTTTTGTTTCATCGTTAATAAACGTACGCAGTTTTTCTTTTAACGCATCTTTTGACCATGAAACGCTTGCCTGTATGAGGTCATAAATTCCTCTAGCTAAAATCGCAGTAGTTATAGGTTCCATCTTCAATTCCTTAAGCTATTTGTATACATTCGCCAGACACGCTTGCCACCAATCTAACCTAAGACTAATCCTATGCATTTTCAACGCTTATGTTAGGAATTTGTATTGAAGTCCTTTATTGCATAGCTGAATAACAGTTTTCTTGTTTACTTTTTCTCGCTGTAACTATTCCTGTCAACATGTGTACTAATATGGTCGTTTTCGGACACCCATCACAGCATATGTACGGAAGTCAGTGTTTTTAAATTCGTACATGCGTTACAATAAGTACACCTATTTAGTACATGTAGTAACCCTATGTCACGAGTTTTTGCTTACTGCAGGGTTTCAACCCTGGAACAGAACACCGAAAACCAGCGTCGAGAGATCGAGGCTGCTGGTTTTGCCATTCGCCCCCAACGTCTGTTAGAGGAATACGTCAGTGGCTCGGTTGCAGCTGCCGAACGCCCCGGATTTATGCGACTACTCGACAGGATGGAAAATGGTGACGTCCTGATTGTGACAAAGCTCGATCGCCTCGGGCGTAATGCAATGGACATCAGAAAAACTGTCGAGCTTCTTGCTGCATCAGAAATTCGTGTGCACTGCCTCGCGCTTGGTGGAGTAGACCTGACCAGTCCGGCCGGCAAAATGACGATGCAGGTGATCTCAGCAGTCGCTGAGTTTGAGCGAGATTTGCTCCTTGAGCGTACCCATGCAGGCATCGCCAGGGCAAAGGCGTCCGGTAAAAGATTTGGCCGTCCTCCTGCGCTTAACGACGAACAAAAGCTTGAAGTTCATGCGCGAATTGATGCAGGCGAAAGCATCAGTGCGATAGCGCGTAAATTTGAAACTACGCGGCAAACCATACTCAGGATTAAAGCGTCCCGGCCTGGCGGAGACGACGCGTAAAACGGAATTCAAAAAACGGAATGGCAGGCGATCAGGATTACCTGATGAGCGCTATCTCGCCACGCCATGACTCAGAGAGGACGCAAATATGTCAGACATCAAAACATATCCTGTCTGCTTCACGGGACAGTTAAAAAGCGTTGAGTGTGATGCCTCATTTCAGAAGGATCAGGCAGAGACATTCAAACACTACATTCGGTTTGCACGACAGAACAAAGCAACGACGCTGATTACCTGCCAGTGCATGAAGGACGGCGAAGGCGAAAACCGCCGCCGCCTTAAAGCCTGCTATTCCTCCACGCATGATAATTACTGGCTGGCTCGCTGGTCCTACAGTGGTTCAGAACACGCACCGGACTGTCGTTTCTATTCTGTATGGGCAGATGAAAAGCAGGGTGAGATTTACACCTCAGACGTAGTAAAGGCCGTCTCTCCAGGTCATTTCCGTATCAAATTACCTACCGGGCTACAAAAAAAAGCGGCTACGGAGCGCGATGCGACGGCGCAGCCAACAGATACAAGAGCAGAAGGAAAACGCAAACGACAGCCAGCTATGCGTCTTCTTGGCCTGCTTCACTTCATGTGGGAACAGGCAGAAATTAATCACTGGCATCCTAATTTTGACAAGCGTACCCGCGATAATGCCTGGGCTGCATGGCGCCTGAAGCAGGTTGCAGAAAAAATCAGCATTGGGAAAACTCTTCTGAAATCTGTTCTGGTCATAATGGCGCGACCAGGTACGCAGGAGATCAGGAACAACTGGGCAACGATTGATGCGGCAGCTGCGTCAAACAAGCGTCTCGTAATGATTACCAGCCTGAAGTCATGCAAAACTGAGGAAGAGGGCTGCCTGAACGGCACGCTTCCGCTCGCTGAGGCGGCGGGCTTTCCGTCTCTTGATGTGCCGGCAGATTTGATCAGCCGGCTTAACCGGAGCTTTTCTCGCGAGCTGGGCGACTGGCGCCGCGGGCAAAAAGTTATGCTGATAGCTGAAACCGATCCGCCGGTAAAAAAATTCAGGCAGCGTGACGGCAAACCTGTTCCCTACAACACCTGTACCGTCATTGATGCGGCGCTGATGACAGTCAGCCCCAGATTTATTCCTCTCGATTCGTCATGGGAAGGTGTCATTGAGGAAAAACTCTGGCAGGAAAAACGTCATTTCATTAAGCCTTTGCGCTATGACGGTGAGGCAGACGTGTTTCCTGATTTCCTGCTGAAAGACGTGCCTGGCCGGGAGATCGTGCCGCTTGAGGTATTCGGCATGAACACACCAGATTACCTGGAACGTAAAGCTGTGAAGCTTGAGCATTATCGCGAAGAGTACGGGGAGGGTAACTGGTGGAGCTGGGATGCGCATAAAGCTGATGCCTTAAGTAACATTCCAGCGTTTCCGGTTAAAGGTTAAAAAGCCTATTTATCAGCTTCCGGCTTTGCATAAACAGGATCATTCCCGCGAGGGAACTGCAGTGCAGCATTCCTGTAAAAAGTCAGTCGTTCACGGAAGTATTCGCGCCACTGTTCTGGCTGCTGACGTTCAACTTCAGCAGCCAGCACCGGCATATTCATGCGCTCTTTATATGCAACGCCGGAAGCAGCCAGATCAATATTGACCCGTTCACGCTCCTCGGTCGATCGCCGGGCTATATTGTTCTCGCTGCGTTCAGTCATCATTTAGTTCCTTTTGCATTTTACCTGTGAGCACACACGTTACTTTACTCGCAAAGTTTCGCTCAGGCAGGTGGTGTAACGTGGAGAAAGCATTTCGCGTTTCATTTTCCATACGTTGTCTGTTCCCTGTCCTGCAAACCACACCTTACCCAGCCCCGAACGGTTTATCTGATCTACAGCAGACATCAGAGCATCCGCGTTTGCGCGCGGCAGCTGCTGACTAAACATATCCAGCTGTGCGACACCTGACTGGTAAAAATCTCCCAGGGTGACGCCCGCTTTTGCGTACCGGTAACCGTCGCGCCATATTGCGTCGAGAGCACGTAATGCCAGGCCGATAATATCCCGGGTGTCACTGGTTGGATATTCGCACGTCATAGCCGCTGAGTTGGCATACTGTGGTTCGTTTCCGTATCGCCCTGTATTGACTGACACACTGACGTGCTGACACTTTGAGCCCTGCTCTCTGAGCTTTTCACTGGCACGCGTGGCGTGCGTTACGACAGCCTGCTGCAGGTCTTCGATACTGGTTACACGCTGTCCGAAACTGCGGCTCACAACAATCTGCTGCTTTGGCGGAGGGGCATCTTCAAGAGCCAGACAGGATTCACCGTTAAGTTCGCGAACCGTACGCTCAACTATCACATCGAAGCTTTTCCGAATCATGCTGATGTTACTGTCAGCCAGCTGGAGCGCTGTACTAATCCCCATCGTATGCAGTCGCTTACTCAGCCTGCCACCAATTCCCCAGATGTCATCGACGCTTACCAGTGCGAGTAATTTTCTCTGGCGATCCGGGCTGGTTAAATCGACGATACCTCCTGTTCGCGTCCATTTTTTAGCAGCAAAATTTGCCAGCTTGGCCAGCGTCTTGGATGGACCAAATCCTACGCCAATCGTTAGCCCGATCTCTTTCTTTATCCGATCACGCATTTGCCGCCCGAATTCTTCCAGGGGCATGTACGCGGCGATACCGCTGACATCCAGAAATGACTCATCTATTGAGTAAATCTCTTGTCCAGGCGCCATTTCACCCAGGATGGCCATCATTCTGGCGGACATGTCGCCATATAAAGCGTAGTTAGAGCTGAAGATATGAACGCCATTCTCCCGAAAGTAGCGCTCATTTTTAAACAGCGGGGCACCCATTTTGATACCCATGCGCTTGGCTTCTGCAGAACGGGCAATCACGCAGCCATCATTATTTGACACTACGCATATGGGTTTACCGCGCAAATCGGGTCGAAACACCGTTTCGCAGGACGCGTAGAAATTATTGGCATCGGCCAGTGCGAACATTTTTTTAACTCCGGCTGTTCTCGCTCATTACAGCTTATACACCCCATAGCTTATCTGGTTCATTCACCTGGCGGATGATTGAACCCCAGTCCTGCTACATCGGTAAGTGCATAGGCTACAACGCCCCAGACAGGCAGTTCCTGACTTTCATCGAGCAGAGTAATAGTCTCATCGCCTTTTAGCTCTTGCAGCGCCGGTACGGGGTTTATAAGAAGCCTGCGAAGCACGAGCTCTCCTTCAATCTCAGCGACAATGATGTGTCGGTGTTGCGGGGTGAGCGCACGATCGATGGCCAGAACTGAGCCCTGCATTATTCCTGCTTCAGGATAGCTGCTGTCGCTACGCACAAGGAAAGTAGAATGAGGAGATAGCGTGACCAGATCGCCCAGACTGAGCCGCTGTTCTGCAAAGTTTTGTGCAGGGTTTTGAAATGCCATGCGCAGCTCCTAAATAATCGAGATATGAGTTAGTTGGTTTTACAGTAACTGCCATGTAAGCCTCAAATTTTTTGTGGCTTCATGGCAGTTGAACAAGCCGGAGGCGCGTTAGAGATTTTAGGTTTCATCTTCAGAAGCTTTTTAAGGTTTTATCCACATCTCCACAGGCTAGATCCAATTAATTATCCGTATAGATCCTTATAGGACCATAAAGATCCAGGCTCGGTTAAACCCTTATGTGGCAAGGCCTGAAGAGACGATCTGATGTTTATAAACTGGAAAAAAATGTTTGTAAACGGGATAAAAATGTTTACTTACGGGAAAAGTGTGTTTATAAACGGGAAGATAAATGTTTGTAAACTGGATGCACACCTCAGCTACTCAATCAGTTTTTCAGCCTGTGGGTAAATTCTAATATGGATAGTAAAAACAAAGTCTTACATCTTAATGACGTATTGAGCGTCAGCACTACTGGCAAAAAGTTAACCCCAACCAGTAACAGTACCGTCCAGCCAGTTGCACTGATGCGCCTCGGCCTCTTCGTTCCTACTCTCAAGCGGAAAGGTGCCAATGTTGAGAGTGTCACGATAGATGCATCTAAAGAGCTGGCTGAGCTCGAACTGGCGCAGGCTGAAGGCTATTCCGATATAAGGATTTCTGGTCCCCGCTTATCGATGGAGACAGATTTCAAAGTATGGGTTGCTATCATCGTTTCCTTTAGCCGGTATGGTGAAGCTACCAATTCAATCGAGCTGCCCTTTACACAATTCGCATCATTCGCTGGCTATCCTGATAAAGAAAAACAACTGTTCTACGTACTCGTATCTCGGAATCGTTGACACGTTTACGAGGCACAACGATCAGTCTTTCTTCAAAAAACAAAAGTAAACATACAGTTACTGGTTTACTTCAACGTGGGCAGTACGATATTGAAGCAGATACAATCAAGCTTCAGGCAGATGAATCGCTTTGGGAGCTTTACCGTATCGATAATCAGGTTTTGCTTCAGATGATTGTTCTCAGACGTCTTGCAAACAAAGGTTCTGCCCAGGCGCTTTACACTTTTATTGAAAGCTTGCCACAGAAGCCGCTACCTCTTTCCTTCACACGCATTAAGAAACGTTTGTTGCTCACCTCTGCAGATGCGCAGCAAAATCGCACCATCAAGAAGGCTATCGAAGACTTGCAGTTAACAGGTTATCTTGATGGCTCAGTGATAAAAAAAGGCAAAGAGTGGTATCTGAACATACACAGCCGCAACTCACGCTGTAAAGGCATTGAAGATATTGACTTTTTAACCGATTTCACTCAGTAGAAGCGTCTGAGGATATGTTTATAAATCGGATAAGTTAGTACGTAATCGATGACCAATCGCAGTTTTATGTTTGTAAACAGGTAATCAGCACCTCAAACACTTTAGGCATTCTCAATCCAAGCGTGCTTTATGTTTATAAACTGGTGAGCACGGCCTCTTACTGGCTGACTTAGAAAAAAGTGTTTATAAACTGGATAAACTAAGGCACACGGTTCGTTCCATTTGAGGTATCAGAGATACTTTTCCTGTTTATAAACACTTAAATGGCTTGTCATCCTTAGACTGAGATCGTGAGCTCCGATACTCATGGGGTTATCCAGTTTGCATACATCGCGCCTAACAAGCATTCCTGTTTATAAACATTCTGAGCTGCAATGATTCTCCAGTTTATAAACATCGGCATAAGAAGAGCTGCTGTAGCTCGTTTTGATGTGTTACCCGAGGAATACTTTGACAAGTAACTTAATGAAAACAGCCCATATCTACGTAACAGGCAGTGGAAACTCAGATACACGGCTCGGTTTTGCACGCGTCCTGATTGAGCAGGGTTCCCGAAAAACGCCGGTTATCTTTAACTATGAAAACACTACTTATAAGCGCAGCCAGATTCAGGGCATGATTGATGCTGTACTGCATCTCGATAGCCCTCACCATGTGGTATTCATTACCGCCTCACCGCTGGCACTGGAAAAGGCTGAAACTGGTGAGGGGCCTAATCGGGATCTTATCTACGAGCTGTATCGCGTTCTGTCTGCAAAGGACTGTACGTATGCATTCGATTTCCGTGTAGGGAAGGGTAAAGAGATAAACAAACTGCTGTCAGCGCACAACGTTTGATTTTGACGTTTCTGGAGTCTTCAAGCTGTAAGCCCCGGAAGTGCTTCTTGCCGTATTAAACTGGCGGTTCCATCAGCTGCTCGATTGCAAAGATGAGCGCCGGTTCTGCTTCCCCGGTTCTATAAATCTGTTGTTTAAGCAAAAGCACGAGTTCACGTTTGATCTTCTCTCGGCTGATTTCCTTGCCATCCCCGCTCTGCTCAAACAAATCATGCCGGTGAGCCTGCATGCTTTCCAGTAAGTCGATTCGATTTCGTCATCTTCAGCTTTCTGCATCAGGAAATCTCCCGCCCGTGTACCTGAAACGGCATCTTTGAGGCGAAAAAAAACCCGGTCTGGTGAACCGAGTTAATTTTCTGTACCGGGTGCGGCTGGTGACCACTGCCGGTACGGTGCTGCTTGTACCTGCTAACTGTGCTCAATATTAACGCTGATTGACGATTCGGTCAACGTTGCGGCCCGTACCGCACAGCCTTATACTCGTCGTAGTTGGCAGCGCTACGCTGTTGCAGCCTCTCAAAAGTGGGTTAAAGCTCAGTCGCGCAGAGATTTACCCCGGCCGGAAACAGGTGGTGCTGTCCGGTCTGCTTCCACCTAAAGAGTGCTGCTTGTACCTGCTAACTACCGGTGCGCGACGTAGGGGGGTAACCCAAAAGCACCTGCGCCGTGTGGCGCTCTCCTTAACAGGAGGCTGCCGAAGTGATAAGTCTGGCTACTATCCTAGTAGCGCTGAAGATAATTCACGTTACATTGCAGATTATCGTTGCCGTCAAGCAACTGACCGGACGCCCGTAAGGGCTGAAGGAACTTGAACAAAGGCAGGGGTTAACCACCCTGCCTTTTTTCGTTTCTGCGCGGTGGTTCGGCAATATCGGCTATAGATCGAACTTTACCTGTTGCAGCAAATAACCACTCCTGGCGTCCGCTTCTGGAACTAAGCAGGTCCAAAACCGTGAACTGTCCGCTATGAGCGAAAAGCGGACGTAATGTCATCGTTCGGTATCAAGCGTTACGGGTGAGCGGATTCATTTCAGCAAGCAACCCGCTTTCAACGCTCTCCAGCCCACCATGAAGCTCGCTTTACATTTCCAGGTAGGCATAACCGCTGTTTTGTAGAGTTGTTACTGTGGTCAGTGCGGAAGGCGTATGTATAACCGAACCAGCGATCCAGTCCTTTCTATAATGATGCCAGGCGATAGCCTGATCGCATATACTCACCTTAACGCCCTGGCTTTGAAGGGCCGAAATGAGCTTGAGGTTTGGATTGTCAGTGCCAAATATTTTTTGATAATAAACATTATCAAGCATCGCCGGCGTTGCTCCGCCGTTCACCGCAACGACAAAATTGAGTTTGTTTACTGGAACCCCAGCTGCCACATAGAGGTTAACCACCTGCGCAACTTTTTCCAGTGCCGGATTCGGCAATGAGGCGTTAGCTCCGGCCTTGCCCACTTTGAAAACAATTTTATTATTCAGGTCTGGAGTAGGCTGAAAGGCAGCACTGCGGTCATAGTGAATTTCGCCATAGCCTTTCACCGCTGGCGTCTCCCAAAAGCCAGCAGGTTGCTCTTTTGAAACGCTGACAGAAGAATCAGGCAGGGTATTGAATAGAAAATGATTATTAGTAAGCGCAGCTCCCGTAAGCCCGCTCGTGATTGCAATGAGCGCTCCAGTTATAACAGCACGCATGTTTCCCCCTGGCGGCTTGAGCCCAAGCGCCGTGTTTATATTAGTTGAGAAGTCAATTAACAAAAATGTTATGACATTAGCTAGCGAGCCGTAAATTGGCTTTATTCTTTAATACCGCTCTGTTTTATGTTTTGAGATTATTCTTAAGCAGAAGAACAAAAACGGACTTACCGTTAATCAGTCTGGGTGATGCTGCCAACTTACTGATTTAGTGTATGATGGTGTTTTTGAGGTGCTCCAGTGGCTTCTGTTTCTATCAGCTGTCCCTCCTGTTCAGCTACTGACGGGGTGGTGCGTAACGGTAAAAGTACTGCCGGACATCAGCGCTATCTCTGCTCTCACTGCCGTAAAACATGGCAGTTACAGTTCACATACACCGCCTCTCAACCCGGTACGCACCAGAAAATCATTGATATGGCCATGAATGGCGCTGGATGCCGGGCAACCGCCCGCATTATGGGCGTTGG
>NZ_MLJJ01000058.1 GCF_002095575.1 Pantoea septica
CGTCGGTGTTTCGGTCGGCGTCGGCGTCGGCGTTTCGGTCGGCGTCGGCGTCGGCGTCGGTGTTTCGGTCGGCGTCGGCGTCGGCGTTTCGGTCGGCGTCGGCGTCGGCGTTTCGGTCGGCGTCGGCGTCGGCGTTTCGGTTGGCGTCGGCGTCGGAATTGGCGGAGGGTTCGGCCTTGGTGGTCCGGCAGGACTCCACATCAAAGCAAACGTCGGGATCGCCGGGAAACCGAACCCGCCACCGCCACCGCCACCGCCAGCGCCACCGCCTTCACCTGGGTTAATATCAACCTGACTGCCTTGTATGACGACGTGACTGCCAACGAGTTTTATCTTCGTCGCCACAATCGTTAGTTCGCCGCCAGCCGATATTTGTATCGCGCCTCCTACTGCAAGCGAGTGGTATCCGCCTACGTTTACCTGGTAAGCCCCGCCAATGGAAAGTGAGCCATAACCCCCGATATTGTTCATCTTGGCACCGCCGACGTTGGTCGACATCGCCCCACCCACATTAATGCTCTTGGCACCGCCAATGGTTTCACTTGCGGCGGCACCAACATTCCATGTAAGTCCAAGACCAACGCTAAAACTACTCGCGCCTACTACAGTGGAGGCATAGTTTGCGCCGACGCTCAGGGTGCGTGACAGCCCGACTTTAACATCAGACAGTTGACCAATAGTCTGCTGTTCGTTTCTTTTGGTCAGGCGCGACATATCACGCTCCGCCTGCTCCCAGTATTGCTCCTGGCCTTTTTTATCTTCGAACCGCACACCGTTGTAATTATCACGGCCGCCGCCAATGGTGCGGCTGATAAGGCCACTTTGAGTCGAATTTACCGGCAGTTCCCACGGCGGCATCGTAGCGTTGTTATAGAGAGACCCGGTTATCATTGGCCGGTCGGGATCGCCGTTAATAAAATCGACAATCACTTCATGACCGATGCGAGGGATATAAATCCCGCCAAAGTTATCTCCAGCCCACGCCTGAGAAACACGCAGCCAGCAAGAGTCAAACTCACGGTTTTGGCAGTAACGATCCCAGAGGAACCGAACTTTGACGCGCCCATATTCATCTGCCCAAACGGTTTCTCCCGGCGGCCCGACAATAATCGCCGTTTGTGGCCCACTGGTTTTAGGCTTTGGAATGGTGAGCGGATGACGATAAATTTTGGTCGTGGGTTGGACGGTAAAATCACAGCTATAACGAAACTCACCTTTAGACGAGACCTGATCGATCTCTTCTACTGTCAGGCGGCTACGCAATATCATATATTCCCGGTTCGCTTTCTTAAGCGGGTGATTGATTAGCTCAAAATTACAACCGCAGACAATGCCACGCAGTTCGCCACTCCCTTCACAACGTGACCCTATAGCGCCACGCTCCTCCATACGTATGCGCGCCAGCTGCTCGCCAATTGCGGGCTGCTCGTAGTCACCTGGCCAGTGAAATACTTCCATGTGATTAAAGCTGGTCTTACGCGGCTTACTGTCTATCGCCATAATATCCGCGCGCGATTTAGTAAAGTCATAGTCATCTGTAACCCATCTACCTGAGGTAATTGTCTCCTGGTGATGGAACTGACTAATGTACTCTTCATCCATTTTAGGAAGATCAGGCGCGTACTGAATAACATGGTAAGCCTTGCTGTGGAACCGCTTATGCGCTCCAACACTGTCCACCAGTATCAGTTTGTGGCTTTTTTTACTGTGTTCAAAGAACCAGTAAATTCCCCATTCCTCCATCAGGCGCTGAATGAAATTGAAATCTGTTTCGCCATACTGCACCTGGAAGTCCAGCAAGGGGTAACTGGCCGACAGCCGTTTTTCAAAAGGGAAGTTATAATCGCCCAACACTTCATCAATGATATCGACAACCGACTTTTGCTGAAAAATCTTATAATCGGTGGTCAGTTCCGCAAGATGAAGCCAGGGACGAATCTGAATTTCATACATTGCCTGATTACTGTCACGGCCTATATAACGAGCGCGTTGTACAATGCCTGAAATCTCACGTACCCCCCTACCTATACCCACTATATTCCCAAGACCGTTACCATCAATTTCAATTTCGATGGTCATCTCTTTGCCGATGAGTGCTTTTAAATCGACATTCGATGCTGCCTGCCATGGAATAGCCGGATTAGCAGGCGTTTTCGCAGTAATCAGGTAAGAGTAGATAGTAGAAAGCGCCTCCTCACCCTCTATTTTTGATATGACCAATGCTGGCTCGCCAAGTAATAACGGCATTGCCGGGCTACTTAACTTAATTGTTCTGAACATATAAATGATTTCAGCCTGGTTATAAACTTAACATGATGCGTCAGGCACAGAAGCCACGGCGCGCTTTATCAAGAACCTCTGAGATTCTAAAATCCTTTTGTGTCTTCCCTGCCGCCAAATCCAGACCCCCTCCTTCTCTTGTATGCATTCAGGCCAGTTTTTCCACGGCATAACCTCGACACCATCACTACTCTTTATACAATAGTCCTCTCGCGATCCCTCTTTCAGTAATACCTGAGAATGATTTTTAAAATGCCATGCAGGGTTAAGGATAACTTCCCGCCAGGGTGAATACACTTGCCTGAGTTTTTTCACCCATTGCCATAATGGCTTCCATTCCTTTGCGAGCACGTCTTTCTTCTCAACGTAATTTAATATCCTCGATGCCCAAAATGTTAACGGAAATTCGCTATGCATATTGCTTTTCAGCCAGGGATAAGAAACTGACCCATATACCATAACCAGCTTTTTCTCATCCTGTTCACCGGGCAGCACCATAAAGGCTCCCGCGCAAGCATGCCGCGCTTTTAACGTTGATGCTGATATAACAAAGCACCATGGATAGTGCTCTGGCAAATAGCTATCGGGCATTGAAGACTCGAGGTGAGGCAGTATTTGCTGTGTGAAAATATTTAATAATTCACACTGTTTTTTGTTTAACCTGTGAAACAGGCCTGCACGCTTCCTGTCGACAAGTAAATACAGGCGTATCGACATAAACTCCCCTGGTATAAACACACTGTTTTAGTCTTCGCCCGGGCACTGAAAGTTTCTTAACAATTCTATTATGGGGCGGTTATTATAGGTTAATCCAGAGACGCTAATATCTGCTCTTCGTGAATCCAGATCAAATATCAATGACATTTCTTCAGAATGCGCCGCAACAATATCTTTGGCGCTTTCCATCCAGCGAAAAAGCGACCAGGGGCCAGTAAACATTTTTGACGCTCCTGTTGCCGAAATACGTGGTGTAGCATCAATTGTTATACGCGAGTTTAGTCGCGATGCTGGCCACATGACCGGAACAGGTGAAACCGGCCAGTGCGCGTAATTCACTTGTATGCCGTCGAAATTCATATTGAGCTGTGTAATTGCTGGATCCAGGTAGGGAACCGAAACATTAAAATTCAGCGCAATGTTTTTACCCTCTCCTTCATTAAAAAAAATCCGGCGTATTTCAGCTGCCTGTTCAAACATGCGTAGAATGCCATCACTGTCCTGCACGTCGCCTTTATAACGCCACGGGCGTGAAGCGGTGTCTACTTTATTTGCCAGATTGGCACTGAAATATTTGTCTACTAAGCCACCTGATGAAAAAAATCGGTTAAAATCAGCGAGTTTTACGTCAGTACGACTATTTGCAAAAGGATAGCGCCCCTGCAAAGTTGCCTTGCATACTCGCCCCAGACCTTCATTAATGTCTTTAACGCTGCGGGCAATTGCCTCTTCGTTTGCCCGCTGCCACGCGCCTTCGAGTAGCGGTGCGATAAGATTGGGCAGCGGATCTGGCCAGGTTAAGGATTCCGCACTAAGCTGCTGGGAAGAGCTGGACAATGCCATAGCACTGCCGTTTTTTAGCGCATCTTCATAGATAACAAATAGCGTATATTGTTCGCTTAAAGCATTCATCAGCTTATTCAGATCGCTACCTACTGCCACTGTAGAAGTCACTGCATCTGAATCGCGACCGCCAGTAACGAACTCACGAAGCGTAGCAAAATGACTATCTACATACTCATTCAATAGTCGCTTTTCCATTGCGCTATAAGCCAGGTTTACTTTTTCAACTGCATTTAAAATCTGGCCTTTATTGTTGAGGTTATCCAGCAGAGATTTGTTCTCTTTTTTTGCCAGCGTGGTTTCGCTCACGGCTCTGGCTATCAGATTCGCCAGCGGCGAATCTGAAGCACTGAGTGTTCGCAGCATATAGATATCCGCTGCCATACTGGCGTTACCATAATTCAGCTGAAAACTATCCGTTTCGATACGGATATTGCTAAGAAAGCTCTGCCAGAGCTGTGCATACTCTTCCAGATAGAGCGCCAGAATCTGCTGCTGAACCGGATTTACCAGCGCTCCGCTTTCGCTCATTTTAATCTGTTGCCGCGAAGCGCTACCGTTGCCAGCGCTGGATTTTCCTAATACCCAACCATCTTCACGCTCCAGCCAAATCAGGCCCATCTCCATTTTTTTTTAAACGCATCGTAGTAGCCGCTGCGGGTAAAAAGCCCTGGAATTACCGTTATCCCATTTTCATCTATCGGCGCGAATAACTCTCCTCCGCGCGATTTCGCCATGATATTTAACGTTAAATCTGCTGGAGCATCCTGTTTTGCCGCATCCTTTATGCGCTGATATAACCGGCTGACCAGGTCCTCTCTTTCAAGCATGGCGCGCGCATATTTCACCAAATTGTTGTCCAGCGGCTGACCGTAGCGTCGCCACTCCGGTGAGTCGAAAAGCGTATTCAGATGTGAGACAAAAATACGTCGCTCCTGATAAGGCTGCAGCTTACCCGTTGTTTCCCAGAGGCTGGTAATCGCCGCGATCATATATTTTTTGTCAAATTTTCCTTCGCCATAAACCTGAAGATAGAGTTTAAGCTCGCGATAGATGCGTCCAGACTTACCGCTATCGATCGCATTCTGAAGTGCCAGCGTAGCCTGATTCTCAATCTGCGGCAGTAGCAGGCGCTGAAGGAAATATTGATACAGCGAACCAGAAGCCTCAACCACATTACCGCCGGTATAAAGACCGAAGCGCCAGTCAAGCGGTGGATTATAAAGATCCAGCGAACCATATTCCGGCAGATACTGAGAGAACGTCAGCAGGCGGGGTAACAGGTTATCGGCTGACGTTTTAACGAACCGATTTAACTCGAGGTTTAATTTCTCTACCTTTTTGTCGACAACATCCAGATAGACGCTGTTATGACGATAGCTGTTATAGAAACCATTCAGGAATACCACAGCCAGCAAGATACAGAAGACATGTCCCAGAAAACGCTGCAGACGATACTTCGACTCATTCGCCAGATTATGTCGCGCCAGCCCCTTATCCTTAAGGATTACGTCGCTAAAGAGTTGTCTGAGGAAGTACTGACGTCCATAAGAGACATCGTTAATCAGAAAGTCATGCTCTTCTGGCTGAGTCGTCAGGGACGCCAGCTCCGTTGGCATTTTGTTTTCAACGTAGTTGGACCATTTGCGTATCAGAGTCTGATTGTTTTGCAGGCTGAAACCTACTGATTGATGGCAGCTGGAGAAGTAGATACCTCGTAGCAGCGTATAGTTTTGCGATTCATCGTAGCGTGAAGCAAAAACAATGTTATGTGCGACTTCAGCCACGCGCTCCGACAGCAGATGAAAGTCCTGCGGCATACCATACATTTTCTTGCGATCGCGGTTGTCATACTCCTCTTGCTGCCGCACGATCATGTCGCGTTCAATACGCTTTTCAAGTAAGGAAAACTCTTCCTTTATATGGTCATGCAGTTCTGATAAAGACACGGCGCTGGCATCACCATAAGGAAAAGTTACGCCCCATACCTGTTCACGCTCCTGCTCTGTCAGTATTCTGAAATACTCAGCAAAGCCCGGCAGCTGATCGAGCTTAGTGACAAGAATATATATCGGAAAACGCACGCCCAGCGTCTGACGGAGTTCATCCGTTCTGGCCCTTAAAGCGGCCGCCAGCTCAAACAGTTCGGCCTGACTACGCCCCAACATATCCGCAGCAGAGAAACTAATCACTACGCCATTTAATGCTTTGACGGGACGATGCTTTTTCAATGCTTTCAGAATAGCGCGCCACTCCGGCTGGCTTGTCTCTGGATCGCTAACATATTTGCCTGAGGTATCTACATAGATTGCATCGTTAGCAAACCAGCATTCGCAGTTACGCGTCTGCGGAGCAGGTTTGCCAACCTGCTCTAATTGCTCAGGTACTGGAAAGTCCTGACCCGATCCCAGGATCGCAGAAGTTTTTCCGGCGCCTTCCGTTCCCAAAATCATGTACCACGGGAAACGGTCTTGCGGCTTGCGCGCTAATATGATGCGCTGAAAGAACGTCAGGTTGCTGCGCTTTTTATTGACATAATCAACCGCACTGGCGATAGCTGCCGCAACCTCTGACGTATCCTGTTCGTTCACAGGTGCCTTGCTGCGGGCTAATTTATCCAGCAGCGCAGGATTGTCCTTCAGTGCAATCAGCAAGCGCCAGAGGCCATAAAACAGCGCCCCTATAAGTAAAATGCTGATGATGGTCAGCCTGACGTTTACAGGCATCATGGGGTAATTCTCCCCGACCAGCACAAAAGGCCCCAGGATCCAGACCAGCACGCACAGCGTTGCAGTCACTGCAATAAACAGTGGCCAGCGCAGCCAGAGACAAACCAGACATAAGACAGCCAGGAGGATAAAAATAATACGTGATTCAACACTTTGCATCGGGCGTGAATCGCCAAAACCGAAGAATGGTCCCAGGAACCAAATCGCGGCAATGAGCAGCCCGATACAACATATAACCAGCAGCGTCTTCAAAAACCGCGCCGCGAAGACTCTATTGAAATAAGACATTGTCGCTCTCGTTAATAGGTGACAAAAAATTCAACCCGGCGGTTTTTCGCCCGTCCCTGAGCTGTGGCATCAGAAGCCAGCGGTTGGCTGCTGCCCACACCCTGAATTTTCACTTTGTTCTCAGGTATACCTGCCGCAATAAAGTAGCTGGCAACTTCCTCCGCCCGCTTTTCTGAAAGCACCTGGTTATTAGGGAAATTCGCCCGTCGGACCGGCGTGGAATCGGTGTGGCCGACG
Organism: Pantoea septica; assembly: GCF_002095575.1. GTDB lineage: Bacteria > Pseudomonadota > Gammaproteobacteria > Enterobacterales > Enterobacteriaceae > Pantoea > Pantoea septica. The sequence continues at coordinate 7,095 of NZ_MLJJ01000058.1, forward strand.
ATCAATACCTCACCATTTACGCGATGAACCTCTCTGGCGATTCGCGCAATGACGTTAACCATTCCAGGCTGTACCTCGACAGAACCCGAAGAGAACAGGGTGTCACCATTAAGCACAACTTTGCTCTGTTCGTGGTTTTCATCAACGCTGAGAAGATCGTTGGCGATTTCATTACGCAGTAAAATACTCAGCCTGAGACGTGTTTTGAGCGGCTGTATCACCGCCTTAACGTTTTGCATAGCAGCAATGTCATTGGTGATCGCATCAACGCGTTTCAGCAGCGAATATTTCGTCCAGATAAAAGCCGACGCGATAAGCACCCCCGCACAAATAGCGGTCAACCTGACAGGAATAATATTTTTTTCCTTTAGCACAGGACCGGTTGGCTGTAGCCCATGAGGCGATAAAGCCGTTGGCGTGGTGTTTCGCGTACTCTGAATCAGGGTCAACAAACGCTGGCGAATTTTGGTCAGCTGGCGCTCACCATCGTCAATAATGCTGTAACGACCTTCAAAGCCCAGGCCCAAAATGCGCAGCAGTACTTCCAGAACATCAACGAATTCGTCAGGATGCATCGACAGTCTGCCAATAAGCAGGAAGAACTTATTACCGCCGTCGTTATCACCTTCAAAGTGGTTCAACAGGTTGCTCTGTGACCAACCAGCTTCCAGTCCCCAGGCCGTGGTATGCGCCGCCTCATCAAGTGCAGTACAGAGGCAATAACGAACTATGGCCATCTTTTTCCAGGGGATGTTGACCTCTTCGCAAACGATGCTGAAAAGGTTGATCTGGTTTTTAAATGTGTTTTTAAGAATCTCCACATGAGAGATATCGCTGATTGTCTCAGGCATATCACTGAGTGCGCGCAATAACGGCTGCGCTGCTTCCAGCAACGGGTTCTCAGCCGCCCCAACCTTCAACATGCGCTGCTGAACGCTCTCTGTTCTCAGTGAACGTTCTTCTTTAAAAGATTGCGGCTTGGCATCTTCGGTTGCGGTGCGTAGATCCTTAGACGAAAAATCCATCTCCTGAATCCAGTCGCCCTGCTCATCAAGAAGAAACTTTCCCATCGCTTGTGGCGAGGTATCATCCTGAAGCGAATGCTCGGAGCCTTTTGCCCCTAATGAGTTAGTAACGTCTTTCATCAACTCCTGATTCCCCAAAGTTCCATTTTAAGGTCAGGAAACTCACCAGCCACATGCAGCGCAAGGGCGCCAGTCGCGGCGATTTTGTCCCAGAACGCGCCATTTCTGCTTAGCTCAAAGTAGACGTAACCAGTGCTATAAGGTATTTGGCGCGGAGGCACTGGCAACGACTTCAACATCAGACCAGGCAAGTGCGAGCGAACCAGTTCGTGAAGCTGTGTCGGCGCACTAATCTTGACCTGAGACTGGAACTGCTGTTGCAGAACATCCATTGGTAGTTGAGCGTGTGCGGCAAGAACCAAATTAGAAAACGACAGTAATTCGCTGGGAAGAACCGAAGCGGACCAGACACCATTGCCTTTCGCACGCAGTTCGATAAGTTGTCCAGCCCGAACCAGTATCTGATTTAATAGATCGTTGACATCTTCTACCAGCGGCCGAATTGATGAATAGAGTCTGGCGTGATCGTAGCCCGGTGCACTTTTGGGGCGACGAGTGGTTGTCCTGACGAAAGTAGAAAGTTCGCCAGCCAGTTTCGCCAGCTCTTCATACAACACAATGGGAGGCAACTCTGGAATATGACGCAGATGATCCAGGATCGGCTCATACTTGTTGAAAATCTGTAGCAGCAAATAATCTACTACTTCTGCACTGGCGCTCGCTTTACCATCTGAGGTAGAAAGACGATTCGCCAGCATTTCCGCACGCATTTTCACCAGGCCATTAAGGTGAGTGAGCCATTCTCTGAGGAGAGGATTGGCTGCATAACCCGTTACCGGCGGAATATAATCATCTGCGTGCAGGAGTACGCTGCCATCAGGCTGAATAGCTTTAATGCGGGTAAGCGCCAGACCAATCCACGACTCTGTCATTTCAGTTTCTGATACCAGCTTCAGCCGAAGCGAGGCCAACTGAACGGGTTTAGGGCCCTGATGGATAGAGTTAGTATCGCAAAGTTCAGCTTCTGTTACCCGGAAGCGAGCCAGAGAGCTGGCATCATTGTGGCTAAAAATAGTTTCATCACTATTATCAAGACGTAGCGGTACCGCCACGTAGATCATTTTGCCCAGGTGCTCGGGCAGAATAGTTAGCGGCTCCGGTAGTTCAGCGTGATCGGGGATGTCGAAGGGTGTGCCGTCCGGTAGCACACCACGCGCGGTACGAAGCACCAACTTGCCGTAAGCTAGCGCTTCACGATCAATTTCATACTGTGAAAACCCCCAGAAGAATGGGCTTAGTGTAGAAGCTCGCTTATGGGCGAAATATTCAAAATACCGTTCCTGTTGCTGAAAAAGCTGTGGACGCAGAAACAGTCCTTCACTCCAGACGACTTTATTTGTTCTCATGGTTTAATCCATTTTTTTAATTGTAATTGCTGTTTTGTGTAAGCCTACATTTAATGTGTGTGAATTATATTTAAATATTTTTCTCCACCAGCTTTTTTTTCTCTCTGGCAAATCCCATGTCTTCAACCAGTAAGCATCATTAAGATCACGGTATGCACCAACGATACCTAATGCGCGGGTTTCACTGCCAGGGGTAATAAATATACTGCGTTTTTCACCTGGCTGTAGTATGGCTTCATAGCTTTTTGAGGCTGCTGCCTGTAACGCTTTACTGTCAACGATCTCAAAAAAATCCGCATTCTTAAAGACATCAACTAGCTTGACGTCATAAACAAAAATATTTAAAGGAGCCGGCTCACCTTTTTCATTTGGATTAATGTCTTTATCGGCGACAAAATTTATTTTTATCTCATTATCCATTGGCGGCCTGTCCTTATTACTGCTGCATGAAACTAAAAATAGCGAAAGCACGATCGCTGTAAACAAATTACGTAACATTCCTGGCAAAGACATAGTTGCTTTTGTTCTGAAAAACATATCGAACTCGCTATTTTTATTTAGATGAATATTTTTTCAGAAGGGGCTTTGCTGCCTGAGCAGCAAAGCCCCTGGATGACCTGTACAGAATTAACTGCGCAGGTTCGCTTTAACGTCGTAAGTGGTCGAGATCACGCCAGATTTAGCACCCTCAGCATTTTGCATAATGTAATCCTGAGTGAACTTAGTAAACGCAAGCGATACTCGCTCACGCGGACGCATTTCATCAGAGTCAGAGCCTGATGTCTGAATGTTAGTAATAATGACATCAGTGAATTTGATAGTCAGATACTCCAGCGGATCGCCACCTGCTTTACGCACAACAAAGGTAACCTCTTTGATATGCTTACCGGTCAGACAGTAGCTCATCAGGTTAGTACTGGCTTTATCGATATAGTGCTCAAAAGTAAAGTCTTCAACGGTCGCTTTGCCAGAGCCACCACCAGATCCACTGTGCATATTTGAGTGTTGAATACAACCCCAGTTCCAGGCAAGCACTTCAATTTCATTTTTATGAGAAGCATCTAAAGATTCACCTTCAATGCCATCAATTTTTAAAAACATATCCTGAGCCATGATATTTCCTTAATTAGCCCTAATGAAAGATTATTACACTATGTGTAACGATAAATATCGCCAGAGAAGCTGACTTTATTAAATACAGCCCTGACAATTAACGGTGCGCGAGAATTTAGAACACGCCCGAAACTTTAGAAAATAAAAAGTTAATCATTTACTCATTTAAAATCACGAGCCGTTTATTTATCAGGCCCCTTCTTTCAATGAAGGTAATTTTGCGACCATACGTAAAGATACGGTTAGCCCTTCCAGCTGGAAATGGGGACGGAGGAAAAACTTAGCCTGATAATAACCAGGATTACCTTCTACATCTTCCACTACAACTTCTGCGGCAGCCAGCGGACGGCGGGCCTTAGTCTCTTGAGAAGAGTTAGCCGGATCGCCATCAACATAATTCATGACCCAGTTATTTAACCAGCGCTGCATATCTTCGCGTTCTTTGAAAGAACCAATCTTGTCGCGCACGATACATTTCAGGTAATGCGCAAACCGAGAGCAGGCGAATAAATATGGCAGACGAGCAGAGAGGTTAGCGTTTGCCGTCGCATCTGCATCATAATATTCAGCAGGCTTCTGAAGCGACTGTGCGCCAATAAACGCGGCATAGTCCGTATTTTTACGGTGAACAAGCGGAATAAAGCCATTCTTCGCCAGTTCCGCCTCTCGACGATCGGAAATAGCTATTTCCGTAGGACATTTCATATCCACACCGCCATCGTCGGTTGGAAAGGTGTGGCAAGGAAGGTTTTCTACGACGCCACCGCTTTCTACCCCACGGATCATGGTACACCAGCCATATTCCTTAAAAGAGCGGTTAATATTTACTGCCATCGCGTAAGCCGCGTTTGCCCAGACATACTTAGTATGATCCGCGCCGTTAGTGATTTCTTCAAAATTAAAATCATCAACGGGGTTGGTGTTAATACCATAAGGTACACGGGCCAGGAAACGTGGCATTGCCAGTCCGATATAACGAGAATCCTCAGACTGACGCAGTGAGTTCCACGCCGCATACTCCAGGTTCTGCGTAAAAATTTTCGTCAGATCGCGAGGATTTGCAAGTTCCTGCCATGAATCCATCTGCATCACTGAGGGAGAGGCACCGGTAATAAACGGCATGTGTGCAGAGGCTGCTACTTTGCCGATTGATGACAGTAGATCAACGTCAGGTGCGCTATGATCAAAGAAGTAATCCGCAACCAGGCAGCCATAAGGCTCGCCACCAAGCTGACCATACTCCTCTTCATAAATTTGCTTAAACAGCGGGCTTTGATCCCAGGCAATGCCTTTATAGCGCTTCATGTTGCGACGCAGGTCATCTTTCGAGATATCCATAAATCGCAGCTTCAGCTTTTCATCCGTTTCAGTATTAGAGACCAGGTAATGCAGGCCACGCCATGCACTTTCCAGGCTTTGAAACTCTTCATGATGCAGAATAAGGTTTATCTGCTCTGAGAGCTTATGATCGATCTCTGCGATGATTGCTGCGATATTTTTATAAGCATCATCAGCCATTGTAATCGAAGTCGTTAATGCCTGTTCCGCCAGGGTTTTTACCGCCAGCTCTACTGCTGTTTTAGCCTGCTCGGACTTCGGCTTAAATTCGCGCGTTAACAGAGCATTAAAATCATTTTCAGTTGTAGTCTGCGCCGCGGTCGCGTTTGATGATTGTAATTGGGTAGCCATATTATTCTCTCAACATCATACTTCGTTCTGGATTTCATCTGCCTGCTTTGGTTTCGGTGATGAAGCCAAAGTGTTTAGTAGCGACTTATCCTGCAGCACTTTCATAACGAGACTTTCTGCCCCGGCTTTACCATCCATATAGGTCTGGAGATTAGCCAGCTGAGTACGGGCTTCTAATAGTTTTGCTAAAGGATCAACCTTGCGCGCAATCGCATCAGGTGAGAAATCTTCCATGCTTTCAAAAGTCATATCGACCATAAGCTTTCCATCACCCGTTAAGGTGTTATCGACAGCGAAAGCTACGCGTGGGCGCATCGCTTTCATACGCTCATCGAAGTTATCAATATCGATGCTAAGGAATTTCCTGTCAGCCACCGGTGGCAGCGGCTCCAGAGGCTTTCCTGACAGATCAGCCAATACGCCCATTACAAATGGCAGTTCAATTTTCTTTTCAGAACCATAAATTTCCACGTCATATTCAATTTGTACACGTGGAGCACGATTACGTGCAATGAATTTTTGTGAGTTGCTTTTTCTCATTTAATTTACACTCTTTAATAAATATCTTTAAAATAAGTCTTTTTTACCTGCTGTTGTTTTTTTGAATCGCCCCCCTGGTCATTTATAATTAAGCTCGACACCTGCTATAGCCTGCACCAGCCCTGATGTCACAGCTTTATTCCCTCTGGCATAATAACTCGCAAAGAAGATGTGCTTTACTGGCTCCGCAGATGCAGGAATAACATATTTCTGTCCAGAACTGGCATCACCAATAACCACTTGCGAACCATTTTCTTTTCTTATTCTCACCTGAACATTATTACTGTAATTTATTCCTGTGCTGTTTAGCAAATTCCCTGTTACATCATCAGAGGCCGAAAGGCTGTCGTTGAAAAAGACGCTTATTGTTCGGTCTGGTGGGCAATCCTTTAAAGTAACTTCGAAAGGAACGCTACCTGCCTCAGAGCCATCTTTAAGGAGTGAAGAGGCAGAAATTCTCGGTAAGGTTACCACTGAACTATTGTCAGAGTTGTTAACTACAACATTGCAAGTCTCATCGGTATAAGTTCCGATAAAAAACACCTCCATTGAACAGTCTAATGAACATGTTTGCGCTGCTGTCGCAGCTGCATTATTTCCAAGGAAGGTAAATAATGCAGCACGGCAAAAACTTACGGCTAATGATGTTATTTTTTTAGTGACATACAACCTCTTCCTGCGCGACAGTATCATTTTGAATATTAATTTTATGAGCAGTGCTGGCGTTCGCATAAATAGTGCACATTCGCTGACCAGAGGCGCCTTTAATGTAAAGATTATCTTTATCAGCCTGCCACCCGCGTATAAAGGCCATACCACCCTGCCCTACGATTCCGATACTCTTATCTTCACTGTCATATATATCGGAACCAATCGGCAGTGGTGTACCATTGCTATTTTTGACAATCAAAAAGACAGGATCACCTATCAGAGTTTTGACATTCACTTTAACTGCCGCGCCCATACGCGGAATTACAGTACTTTCGCCTTCAAGCACATCTACCTGCACAGGAAGTCCTTCTGTATTGACGGCTATAGTATTTTTACGATAGGGAGTCAGCGAAGGAACGATAGCAAAACCATTCGCATCGATTTCAGAACCGTAGCCGTTCATGAGTTTCGCTCCCTTTGCGCCTGGTGCTTCAACCAATGCAAACGGATAGTCACCAAGCCTTGGTCCGGCAGTTAATCCGCCTTGATGCGCGACAAGGCTTCCGTTAGCTGAGAGAGAGAACTGACTTGAATGATTCGCTATCGAAGCCGTTGTACCGAACTGGCCGTAGCGAGAGTTATAGCTTGCGTTGCCATTGAGCACTCCCCTTTCTGTACTTGCTCTATTAACCGCAGCGCCAATACCGTAGCTAAACTCATTCTGTCTGCCCTGGCTGCCAGAGGCGCTAACCCGGAACGCGTCACGCCCTTTGCTGTCGTGCAAAAGCGTAGAATAGAGTGAGCTAAACGCTGGCTTCGCAACGATACTTCTGCCCCCCAGCGGAACGCTAAGTGATAGCATTAGATTGTTTACGCTTTGGCCGTGGCTGCTATAAGTCTGAGAAGCAGATACTGCCCACGAAAAATGGGTTTCAGATTTATTATAAGTGAGCGTGTACTGGCTGGTGGCTGATTTATCGCTCCAGTAGTTGTAATAACTTCCGGTAAAATTAATTCGCCCTCCGTTCCATAGCGGCTGACCCAGGGTGAGCGAAAATCGCTGGCGGGTCCGGTAATCCACTCTGGCAGAATTATTGCTACTGAAACGTTCTAATGCCGCATCCCTCAAACTATAATAACCCTTTGAGGAATAGCGCCAGGCGGCCAGCGTAATATCTGTTTCCGTAGGATCCATATATTTACTGTAAGTCACATTATAGCTGTTACCTTCAGAAGTTTTTCCGTTTTTCAGCTGAGTACTCGAACGCGTTACGTCGACTGATACTCCGCCAAGCTGTGTATTAAAAGCATTGCCAATGCCTACAGCGTTATAATCTTCTGAAATTTGCCCACCGCCATATAGCGTATAGGTATTACCCAAACCGCGTTGTAAAAAAACCTGGGCGACACTTGGCTTTTC
>NZ_MLJJ01000059.1 GCF_002095575.1 Pantoea septica
GATGTCCGGCAGTACTTTTACCGTTACGCACCACCCCGTCAGTAGCTGAACAGGAGGGACAGCTGATAGAAACAGAAGCCACTGGAGCACCTCAAAAACACCATCATACACTAAATCAGTAAGTTGGCAGCATCACCATGTCTGTCGAGGCTTTCAAGTTCATACAGCCCGTCTTTAATCAGGGTCACAACATCGCCCTCAATCAGACGTGAAAAGCGAGGGCTGCACGACGTCATAAAAGTAGTAAACCGGTACAGTAAAAGCAGAACGATAAAAACCATAATAACCGGCAGGACGGGCACGTCATCATAGAACGTCACTTCCCCCGACGCCGACCCCAGCGTCAGGATAATAACCAACTCAAACAAGGAAAGCTGACGTATGCCGCGACGGCCAGAAATTTTCAGGAAGCTGAATACAATGACGTAGGCAATCAGTACCCTGAAGGCAACCTCGCCCAGAAAAGAAAAATTAAGGTCATTAAGTAAAAAACGATGCCAGTCAAATGAAAACATAAGCAGAAAGGTTAACCTTCAATACTAAAAGTTATCAGGGGGACAGAAGATGTGTTAATCAGATTCTTTTTTGACGAATATAAATCTGGAGCAGTTGAACGTTAAAAACCTATGCGGCAGGGCAGAAATATTACTTATTATTCACCCTGCCTCCCGGTGCTTTCAGCACATTGAATAACAGTCATTCTGAAATAAAAAATCATCCCTGAAGGGCTGTTATTCATCAGGTAACATCCTGCTGTCATTTTTCTTTACGAGCGCCGCCATGGCTGTGCTCGCCGCCTTTTTTACCGGCTTCGGACGCTTTTTCACGGTCATTAGCGAAGTTGCCGCCGCTGTTATGACCGCCTTTTTTACCAGCCTCAGACGCTTTCTCAGGGTTTTCTGCAAAATTACCGGAACCACCACGATGTTCAGCCATAAATACCTCTCATTGTAGAAAAAATTAGCTTTAATTACCGTGTCGGGGCTGCTGAACGTTGCTTCATTCTGCCCGCCGCCACTCCGTTAACAAGAATAGACAAAACGAGAAATTGTGCAAATTTTTAAAGCGAAACGCTAAATACAGACGGATCGGCAAATATATTGTCGTCTCGCTTATTAACCTGCTTTCTTTATGGAAAAGCGGCAACAGAATGGCCAGAGCAATGGCATATTCGGCTAAAAAAGAAGAATAAATTCAGGTGAGAATGTGTTTATTGGCTGTCTGTGATTATGCTTAAGGGTGGAAAGGCCTGACTCGGCCATACTAAACTCTGGGTTCAGTTTATTCGTTACGGCAGCATGAAGGCATTGTGAGGTTAATATGTTAAGTGAAAAACAAAAAGAACAGGTTAAAGCTACAGTCCCCGTTCTGAAAGAAAACGGAGTGGCGCTGACCGATTATTTTTACAAGAGAATGTTAAAAAACAACCCTGACCTGAAAGAAATGTTTAATATGGGGCATCAGCGAAGCGGTGCTCAGGCCAAAGCGCTGGCTGGCGCAGTGCTGGCGTATGCTGAAAACATTGATAATCCCGGTGTGCTGGCACCGGTTATTGAGCTTATCTGCCATAAGCACGTCAGTTTGAATATACAGACTCCTGATTATGATACTGTTGGCGAAAATCTGCTCCATTCCATCAGTGAAGTGCTTAATATCTCCATGGATGATGAATTAATCAGGGCCTGGGCGGAAGCGTATCAGCAGCTGGCTGATATTTTTATCGCGACGGAGAAACAACTGTATGAGGAGCATAAAAACACCAGCGGCAGCTGGGTTGGCTGGCGTGATTTTATTGTGGATAGAAAAGTCATGGAAAGTGCCGAAATTACATCATTTTATCTTGTCCCCAAGGACAGACAGGCGCTGCCTCCTTATAAACCGGGCCAGTATATCACGCTCCGGGTTATGGTACCTGCCTTGGGGATTAGACAACCCCGCCAGTACAGTCTTTCGAGCAGTCCTGCTGATAATTATCTGCGTATATCCGTAAAACGCGAAGATCCCCGTATCGAAGGGCAGGATCCCGGTTACGTCTCTTCAACGCTGCATAATGCTGTTCAGGAAGGTGACATCGTTGAACTCAGCGCCCCGACCGGAAACTTTTACCTTCTGAACCCGGATAATACGAATGTTCTTATCAGCGCAGGCGTCGGACTGACCCCAATGATATCAATGGTAAACCACCTGCTTGCAGAACATGCGGACCCAAATTTATCTTCTGCTGCCGGTACAGGCGACTCTGCCATCACGGAAAAGCAGTCAGAGGGCAAAAAAGATATTTATTTTATCCATGCGGCCCGCAGTTCAGAGGCCCATGCCCTGCGTGAAGAGCTGGAGAATTTAGCGCGCCGGAACAGAAATCTTCATCTGTTTATCGCTTATGAAAATGTCAAAGAAGGTGAGGTTGCCGGCAAAAACTACCACATGCAAGGACGTCTTAAGCTGGATGAAATGCCTGCTGCCTGTTTACCGAAAGAGGCTGACTATTACCTTTGCGGGCCGGTACCTTTTATGCAGGAGCAATACCAGGCCCTGCTCCGTCTGGGGATCCCACCGGAGAGGATCTTCAGTGAAGCGTTTACCACAGGTGGCGTTCACCTGTAATCCGTAAATCATCCCAGGAAAAGGTGCCTGAGCGTTACCGAAAAGGTTATTGCCCTGTAACCGGGACAGGGCGCTGACTGCCGCCCAGCGCTTTGTTCTGCTGTCCCTTTTCCATCTGACAAGGTTTTCCTGTCGTTGCCAGGAGGTACAGGAACGGCTTTTCTGAAAACTTACGCAGGGCACATGAAACTGGGCAGCGTACCTTTCTTACCGTTTGCAGAGGCAGCCTGATTTCAGGCCATGCAAAAAATGAATGCACACAACAAAGCCTGTTAAAAACGTCACGTTTATGAATGACATGTTCACCATGTTCATAAGCGTCCGGAAATACGCGGTTTATGCTGCAGATGAAAAACGGAAACGCTTATGCTCGGAATAAACTGCATTCTCTTTTCTTTTGCAAAATGCCTGACCGGAGCGGGAAAGAAAGTACATTCTGATCCGCTTAAGAATAAGAAATTTATTTCTGTCTGCCCTCTTCCAAAGCTCAAAGATGATTGCGTGGTGTTATCCCGATTAGATCGTAGTCAGCAGATTCATGTTTTATAGAGGGAAGTAAAGCATCTAGGACAAGGCCTCGCCTCAGCATCCCTGGATTTCGCTACCTTCATTGCGTCCCGGGTATGGTAAAAAGTGCCCAAAAAAACGCGATTTTCAACGCCAGGCAGTGATTTACACCCAGCTGTATGTACAAACAAAGCACCCGTGACTTCGAATTGCCTTGAAAGATAAAAATATTTTCCCATATTGCACTCTTATTTTTTTCATCAGGTTCAGGAATTGATCAAACCTCAAAACCTGTTAAGGGTTTTCCATGCTTTTAGCGGCAGGTTCGGCGCAGCTTCAGCGCCTTAGCGTGCCTGAAGTGTCCGGCCGGCCGACCTTTTTAATAAAGCCAGGCGGTAAACCTGTATCGGGTTATCAAATACAATGACCGAGCCGAGGTCTGTATTTACTTGAGCCTGGCCTTTGCGGCGCCCTTTTTGCGGCTCACCTGCCGTCTGGCATAGGCGATGACAGTCATCCAGTCAGGATCTGAACATTTATTCGTAAAGGTATTGAGGTTTTTGAAGAGTTCGGACCACATCTTCAGGTGTAAGCGATTCTGATAATGATAATGATAATGATAATGATACTTAAGATTTACCTCCATAGACCTTATGACATCATCCACCAGGTTCTTGATCTGCCTCAAATCCTCTCCGGACTGATGCCTTGCAGCAAGCTGCCTTATCTGAAAAGCATAAACTACAGTATCCAGCTCCACTGTAAACAAAACGACCTCAATTATCAGCTGTTTTCCGCCTGAACCCTAGTCTACTTAAACTTACGAGACCAGTTTTAAATCAACTTTTGTACTGTGAAGAGTAACTGATTTGCCTCCATGTACCATGCCCACCACCGTTAAACATTGAGCCGAAGCATTCTGACGCGCTGTTCATCTTTCATGTCTGATGGGAAATCGGCATCGCTGACCTTTCCCGCCTGGCTGAGTTTACTGAAGAGATTAACCAAACGCTGTAATGTTATTAGCTACCTCGAAGGACTGCCGCCGCATGCTGACAGCATCAGCACTGGAAGTGCAGCGAATGCGACTCGGAGTTGCACCTGCTTTTACCACGTCGCGGGTAATGTTCCGCCAGGCATCTTTCTCCCTGACGCTTGCAGTCGCTGCCTTCTTTCTGTGAGAGCAAGGCAGGCTTCGGTCCCCTGAGCGGTTACCGCATCCAGCATTTTGCCGTTCATGTTGATGATATTAAAAAAGCTGCCAGCCTGTTTGAGTCCGCCGGCGGGAAAGCGTTTTACCTCATCACGACTGCTGATGTTTCCGACCTGAGCTGGAGTCAATAACTTTTCTACTATAGGCGCGACATGGAGCGGTGTTACTGAAGTAATATCACTGACATAAAAGCGGCTTATTGCATATCAGTAAGGCTTTGAGCATGTGTAAGGTGGTTTAAGAAAATTATCTGACGAAAGGTGCAATAAGGCTACCTTCCATTTATTCAACAAGGCCTGCCAATCCGCTTTACATTTCCAGGAAGGCATAACCCCTGTTCTGTAAGGTTGTTATTGTGGTCAGAGCGGAAGGCGTATGTATAACCGAGCCAGCGATCCAGTTCTTTTTATAATGATGCCAGGCGATAGCCTGATCGCATATGCTCACTTTGACTCCCTGGCTCTGAAGGGCCGAAATGAGCTTAAGGTTTGGGTTGTCAGTGCCATATATTTTTTGATAATGCACGTTATCAAGCATCGCCGGCGTTGCGCCACCGTTCACCGCAACGACAAATCTGAGTTTGTTGGTGGGAACCCCGGCTGCAACATAGAGATTAACCACCTGCGCGACTTTTTCCAGGGCCGGATTCGGCAATGATGTGTTGTCTCCGGCCTGCCCCACCTTGAAAACGATTTTATTGCTCAGGTCTGGGGTGGGCTGGAAGGCAGCACTGCGTTCATAGTGGATTTCGCCATAACCCTTCACGGCCGGTGTAATCCAGAAGCCAGCGGACTGATCGTTTGAAACACTGGCAGGATGATCAGTCAGGCTTTTGAAAAAAGCATGATTATTACAAAGCGCAGCTCCCATGAGCCCGCTCGTGATTGCAATTAGTGCTCCAGTTATAACAGAACGCATGTTTCCCTCCGGGCGCCTTGAGCATGAGCGCCCTGGTTTATATTAGTGAAGAAAGACATTAACAAAAACATTTTGGCATCAGCTAGCAAGCCGTACATTTACTTTATACTTTCTTACCAGGTTGTTAATTTTACAGATTATTCTTAAGCAGCGGGATCAAATCGCGCTCCAGGATAGCCAGTTTGGGCTGCTCCCTATAATTGACTATAGCAAGATGTTAACAACGCCCGCTTCTGCACATAGCGGACTGTCGCAGTTGCAGAATCCGGTATGAGCGGGTAGCAGACGTTTCACTCATGATGACTGAAAATGTCCACTACGTTGAATATAGCATCCCGGCCACGCACCGGACGTGCGCAGTCGCATAGCTATCAGAGCTGAGCGCTCTGGTGGAGATCCCAGCGGTTGCCATAAATGTCATAAAACACAGCGCCCCCCATACTCCCCCTCACACGGCTTCTGACAGCGGTGAACGCCCTTTGTTTTCATAGCGGTGTAGCCACGCCGGAAGTCTCGGTCTGCAGGAACAGGAATACCCGCCCACCACACTGATTGCCAATAAAATCTTCCTGCCTCTCGTTTGAAGTGTGGGTCAGGAGAAGATTACAGTGGCTCTCCAAGTTAGGTGTAACGACAACCCGGCGTTTACCTGGCTGCGGTGTGTCCTCAACCAGGGAAAAACCCATCTTGTCGGCGTAATACTCAATCTCGCGGTCATAGTCATCAACCACATAGCCACATATCCCATGGATCGCTTTTGCGTTCTCATTTCTGCGCCGTCAGGTTTCAGGTACAACTGCCTGAACACTCTCTTTTAACATAACAGTGCGGTCAAGAACTGCCGCGAAGAAGGTAACCCAAAAGATGTTTCCGGTAAGTCCATGACAAAAACATGCAGAGAGCTTTTTACGCCTTAGTGCCGAATAGTTGTGGTGGATTCGCTTCATACCTTCAGGCTACGCATCCGTTTTCAGGACAAAAAAAACCCGCTCAGGGCGGGGAAAATTCGTTACAGAGGAATATCTCTGTAACTGATTCGACAGATGAAAAATATTTAAGTTCTATAATGGATTAAGCTTTTTAAATAAAATGGCTTGTATCTGCCTAACAGAAGGCATCAAAGAGAAAACCATAGTCGCAGACGCAGCATTGTGCAGATCAAGGCATTTTTCTGGCCAGCATCCGTATGGCCTTCTGGCAGTGTCGGCGGATAACAGGATCGTCAGTACGCATGCTCAAGCTATACAGCGAACAGATGATGTCCTGGATCTGCTTGTTGCCCCCGTTCTCAATCAGTTTCAGAATGACCTTCCTGAGTAACGCCCTGATCTCCTGTTTTTCTGCTTCACAGATTTTATTTTCCTCCAACTTCAAGACGCCGGGGCGGAAGCAGGAAGGGTGCCCGCCACCGGATATGGCCGGCTCCGTGAGCTTTTTTCACCTTCCCGTACGGAAAAGCGCAGCTGCCAGATGAAAAAGCACCCGTAAAAAGGAAGCCGTAAAAAGCTATTAATTGTTTAATTTCCCGGGCATGGGCAGTGTGATTATCGGGCAGGATTATGAAGAATTTAGCGCTGGCGAATATGCGAAACATACAAAAAACCGCCATTTTGACCCTGAGAGAAGATTCAAGATGGTTTGTCCGGGCTGAAACCAGCAGGAGTTGACTCTCTTAACTCTAGAGAAAAACAGCACTAATACAGGTGCATATTACAGTGAGCAGCGGCCTTTCCTGACGCGCATTTCACTGTCCGATTTACCGTCCCGGCGCTTCCGGTCAGGCTTCGGTTTTTTTTCAGCCAGCCGGGAAAACGTCAGGCTGGCTGCCCGCAACCACAAGTAAAAGACCCGCCATCTTTCTTTAGCGGGCTGAACAACAAATCATGTTCATAATTTACGGCCAATGTGCCGAAACCAGCATGGATCAGCACCCTGAAAGCCTGGAAAGAAAAGCGCCATCGTGCAAGTCTGCCGTCAGATGTAGCTTTCCCCCGGGTGCCTGGAAACTCTCTTTTAACATAACGATGTATGCATGACATTAGAAAGCCCGCCAGAGGCGGGCTTCGTCACCATGTTTCACCGAACCTGGCGGTTAGAAGGGCCTCTCCGGCTGATTTGGCTCCCTTTTCTTCCTGCTTCAACTGCTCGCTCAGGGCTATTTCTGAAGTTTCCTCCGCTCATACGGCCGCCTTTCCGTCCGAGTTCTGCAGCCCACTCCGGATTTTCCGCAAAGTTTCCGGCTCCACCACGATATACTGCCATAGCACCCCCGCTTCATGTTAAGCACCGACCTTAAACCATAGGAGAGATTGTTTTACCGGTGGGTTTTTGGCAGTAACTTGTGACGCAGGCAAAAAAGGTGCCGTAGCGCCGCCAGAAATCAGTTTTTCATTGTGATAAAGCCCTGGTGTTGAGCTTTACATTACATTATCGGGGTGTGTAGAGAGAATTTAGTAATCAGTCTCTTCTTTATGGTGCCGGGCAAACCCTGCCAGCCACATAAGGGTTCATGCCCGCATCCTTGAGAGGCCCTCAGCGTGATCCCGGCGCGTCCGGGCAGTTTCCGGCACCTTTACCCCTCCCCTTCGCGTAAAAAAGCTCCATTTTATCCCTGTGCGGTTGCATGGACATGCACGCGAGTGAATGACAATCAGTTAAAAAACATATCCATAGCCAATAAGTCATTTAAGCAGTTAGCTGACGTGTGATTTGCTAATTCAGTTTCTGGCACTTGGCGACATAACACGGACACATAGTCCGCTTTGAGCGAGAAGCGGACGTTAAGTCATTAAAGTAATTTTTCCCACATCTTGTCATTAAGGCTGGTACTCTCAGATAAATCCTTTTCCCCCTGTCCCCCTAAACTTATCCATCTCCTCTTCTGCGGCTTATTGGAGGGAATAGAAAACCCGCCAAAGCGGGTGTGGTCACTTAAATTACTTTTCAGGCGGACATCTTTCTGCACTGTTCGGCGCAGTGATGACAAGCTCTGGAGCAATCCTGGCAATGGTCATGTTCATGCTTTCCACACTCATCGCCGCACTTCTGACAAACATCAGCGCAAAGCCGACAAAGATCCTGAGCAGATTCGCTATTAAGTGTCATGAATTGAGCTGCAAGCCGGCAAAGATTCGCACACTGCATATCCAGTTTTATGCACTCGCGCATCATCTCAAGGTTCTTTTCTTCAAGACATGAAGCTGCACAGTTGTCACATGCAGCTGCGCACAAATAGCAGGCTTCGATACATTTTTTGTATTCGTCTAACATGATTTCTCCTTTGCTTAGTTTACGTATTAAGCATGGAAGAAATTACTTGTTATGCAATTCTGGTATGCGTTAATACTTTTTCAGCATTTCATATGACTGGCTTGCAGAGCATCTTTGTGGCTATCGATAACACCACGGTCCGCCTCTGGCACATAGCGGACGCTGTTATCAACAGCTGATGGCCTCCTTCGATTCCCCGGCATTACCGGGTTGTCAAGCTCCGCTCAGCTAACCGGCAGAGCCGGTAATAGCGCATCCGCTGTTACAGTACATTTTCGGGTGCCCGTCAGCCCAGATAAGCACAGGAGCTGATTTTTTAGCGCAGGGGATAGCTCTTTCCGGTGACGTTTGCCTGCCCGTACCGTTTACGACCAAAAGCGCTGTTACCACACAGGCTCTTTGTGCCCGGCCGTAAAGCGAAAAAATCAGGTCGGCACAGGCCGACCCGGAATAAAAACTTACCTGCCCCCGTGGAATGGCGCGCATTTTCTGCGATGAGAACATTTATCAAAATATTCATATACTTAATCGGTGAAGGCCTCAAAAAACACCTGACGTTATGTTTTCAGTCAGAGCAGACAAATGCCCTGCGTACCCGAAATGCAGTTACGCCCCGCCTGTTTGGCGGCGTAAAGTGCGCCGTCAGCGGCAAGTTTCAGGGACTCCGGGGTGTCAACCGCTACAGAGGCGCTGATGCCGGCGCTCAGGGTGACAATCCGCTCCGGCAGTTCGGTGGCTTCATGCGGCAGGGCTGCCCGGCGAATGGCTTCCAGTGCCCGGTGGGCCACTTTCTCGGCGTCCCGGGCACTGGTGCCCGGCAGGATAATGGCAAACTCTTCCCCACCATACCGCGCCACCCGATCAGTGCTGCGCAGCGGAAGATGTTTCAGCACAGCAGCCACTTTCTTGAGACAGCTGTCGCCGGCGATATGACCATACGTATCGTTGTAGCGTTTGAAGTAATCCACATCAAACATAACCAGGGATACCGGACCCCGGGCAGCGCTCAGGCTTTTCTCCAGGTAAAAATCAAACTGCCGCCGGTTACCGAGGTTCGTCAGGCCGTCGAGCATGGCCAGGTCGCTGAGCGTACTGTTGAGCCGCGTCAGCTCATCCCGGGCACGCAGCAGGTCCTGCTGGCTGCGCAGGGTGGCGTGCAACTGGCGAAGCACCAGAAAGCCGAACAGCAGAACCAGCAGCCACGTAAAAATATTCACACTGATACCGGTGATATTATTCCGCCACCAGGCATCGCGAAGCATCCGGGTTTCATAACCCACCGCCACAACCAGCGGATAGCGCTCCAGGCGGGCATAGCCGAACAGGCGCCTCTGCCCGTCCATGCGGCTGTCCCAGGTATCACTGCCGATACGGGATTCCCTGAGCAGGGTAGTGAAGAGGGGGCTGGATGAAAGGCTGCGGTTTATGTCGCTGTCCGGAAAGGGCCGGGAATACAGCAAAATACCTTCCATGTTCATCAGGGCCAGCATGTCCCTCGGGCTCTGTTCATACCAGCCGTAGAACTGCCGGAAATAGCCTACCTTAACGGTGCCGAGCACCACGCCCCGAAAATGACCCTCAGCATCATTCAGGCGCCGGGAGACCGGAATAATCAGCTCTCCCGAGCTGCGGCTGCGGATGACCTGTCCGATATGAACACCTTCATCGGCATATTCCCGGTGCCGGATAAAATAGTCCCGGTCTGCGTTGTTCATGTGTGGAGAACGCTGGTCCAGAGAGGTGGCCAGCCAGTTACCCTCGGCGTCATACACAAACAGGCCTTCCAGCTGAGGCAGGGAAACCGACTGTGCGGCCAGCAGCCCGCGTTTGCCACTGTAAGCTTCAGGCCGGGCATAGACATCATCGGCCTTGCGGGCGATTTCATCCAGAGCAATGCTGACCTGCAGAAATGTATCCTGCGCCTGGCGGGACAGGGACAGGGCCTGATTGCGGGCCTGAACGGCAGCGTCTGCCAGCCGGTCCTGCCAGGACTGCCATAGCGCCCAGCTGCACGCCGTTACGATAAAAACGCTGATGAAAAGCAGGAACAGGAGCACGGAACGTTCCGTTTTCCTGATACGGGTTAAGGGCAAGGTCTTACTCCGGAAAACAGGGGGTTATCTGGAAAAGGTAGCAGTAATCAGCGGTCCTGCCCCCCGGACAACAGAGACATATAAAAAATCCCCGGCGGACCGGGGGAGGCGAAAACATCTATCTGCTTTACTGAATCACACAGCTGGAGCTGCGTTTTTATTTTACCGGTAAGCCCGGGCGGACCTGAGCACAACAAAAGCGGTGCTGCGTTTATTTTAACTAAAACTTATTCTGAGTGCTGTCAGCAGGTTGGTTTTTATCCGCCGCGGGCGCAAACGTATCCGGGACCGGGAAAGAATGATGCAAACAATATTATTAGCCTGGCTGTAAAAACATAAGACTGAAAGAGAAACAACCCGGTCACATAATATAACCGAAGACATAATCAGATAACGCCTTTCTCTGATCCGTTCGTTGCAGTCTGATGCGCCTGGGATACGGATTCTTTCGGCACAGCTGTACACATATCATCGTAGTGCATTTCTTGCCGATATCCGCTTCTGGCACATAGCGAACACAAAAATCAACACTCTACTGGCCTCTCTGGCTCCCCGGCGTTTCCGTGTCGTCAGTCCTGGTGCGCTAACTGGCAGAGCCGGTAAGCTCCGCCGGACCACGTGGCGTTTCGGTCCTCCCGGCTGTGGTCTGATAGTAGCGGCAAGGTCAACCCCTGCAAGGGGGTTATCACTCGCACGTTCACTGCTCACAAAAGACCTGGTCGCTGAGGGCTGGCCCGGCAATACGCCGTGCCGTTTAACTGAAACAACAGCCGTTTTATTTAGTCTTTAAAGAAAATATGTAAAACGGCTGTCGGCAGTTTTCATACCGCCTGGTGATTTTGTTTTTATGTTTCCCGTCTGATGCCGCGTTTTTTTCAACGCGAAGTATGACCCGGGCCTCACTGGCATTACAGACGTCAGTAAAAAACCGCCCGGAGGCGGTTTTAGATATCTTTCGCTGGATTCGAGAAATGGACATCTTCATGGAAAAGATTTTTGTCATCTGTTTTGTCGTGTTCTTCTTCCTCATCGTCTTCATTACGGTAAGCCGGGCTTTCAGCATCATCAGGCACCGGTTCTATATAATCTGGATCGGGACGTTCAGATATAGTGACCTCAGGTTTTCTGCCGGGGCTTCAACTGTATATGCATGAACTAAAGAACTGGTGGCTGTTTAACGAATATGTGGGCTAAGCGTAAATAAATTTATTTTTAGCCGCTTGTGCTTGTGGCAATGAAGAGGAGTACCGGGATGTGAAGACAGTACAAAAACAAAAGAGACGCTGCCACCAAATTCCGGCCCTGAGAGGGCCGTTTTTTTCAGAGAAATGATAAAAAACCATCGCATTGACTCAAGACATAATTTTCTGATTAAGCAGTAAAAATCTCGTTGCCCTGCATGTATCCTTGCCTTCTATCCACTTTTTCTGTTCGCTGAGTTGCAGCTACCTTGCCGGGTTTCATCCCCTGAAGGTCAAAGGCATAAACAGCTGATGGCCCCCTCTGGCTCCCAGGCGTGGCCGGGTCGTCAGCCCTGGCGCGCAAACCGGCAGAGCCGGTAAGCTCCGCCGGACCGCACAGGGTTCCGGGCCTGGCGGCTGGGGTCTGATGGCAACGGCAAGGTCAACCCTGAATCTGGCCGCGTAATTCAGTCCTGTAGCCTCAAATGAAAGTGAAAGGCAAATTAGCAGGTTGCAAGGTTACAGGCTAAGACTGGAAAAGGTCCGCTATGAGCGAGGAGTGGAAGTCCGCGATTGTTCTTACAGTCGCTAATGAAGACATTACTAACATCATGGTATATTCCTAACGGGGAGCAGGTCGTTTATGCTGGTCGCCATTATTACTGATGACGAGAAACAGCTTATACACATTCTCAACTTTCAGCTGCTCACCACAGCCACAGCAGACAGCTCCGTGAGGAGTTTTTTTTTCATCATTTTTAAGAGTGAACTGAAATCGGCGCGTTCCACAGGATGGGCACCGAATCTTAACTCGTCCCATCAGGAGACTCCGTTGTGAAATAGTTTGATGGAAGAGCCTGGCAGGTATTCAGGATAAAGACAAAAAAAGTTACCGGAACCGCAAAATCAGTGGCAGAGCGTCAGTTCATTACGGCTTTATATGACCCTTCCTTATGAACAGCGCACTAACGCTGACCGTAGGCAGACCGTCGGGTTAAAACCGTCACAGGATTACCTTGAAAGAGGTTTCGATGACAAACAGCAGGGTGATATCAGTGAAGAGGTTACGCAGGTACTACCGCGCTCACCTCAGCAAAGAGTAAGCCTTCTGATTTGATGACAGTTGCAGTGACTGTGAGTAGTTCAGGAAACTCAGCGCTGGAGAGCGCGCACTGCTGATTGTATCTCCGTGGCTGGCCTGTCTGGCGCTCTGTTATTATCCCCGAAGGCTGCGACAAAATTTTATGCGTTTCTTTGTTGCGACAACATCACCTGATTAATTTGGTTCATCTTGTCTTTGCTTCAGTCAGTGACTGCTGACCGTCATCGGCAATAAAATCCGCAGATGTAATGGTATTGATCACTCTATGAATGGCGAAACTGAGGCTGCCAAAAGCCTGCCTGCACGGGACGCTTTTACCGTGTTGGCTTCTGGCATCAGTATCAACATTCTGACAGCTCTCTCCGGCTTCCCGGCGCGGCCAGGTCGTCATCCCTGGTGCGCTAACCGGCATTGCCGCGAAGCTCCGCCGGACCGCGAGGGCGCGTTTCAGGCCTTCTGGCTGGGGTCTTATGGCGAACAGGCTGTGCGATTCTGGCAAAGGCATTTCTCAGGCATTCCGCTCCCATAAAAAAGCCCGCCAGTCGAGGAAGAATGGCGGGCAACGTGGTAGACAGCGAGAGGCTGTAAGTACTTTTTATATCCAGTTATCGCGACTGGCGCTTAGTTAAAGTGATGGATACAATAATTTCAAGCATAAGCGGCTGAAAAAAATTTGTGAGAGAAGAATTGTGCTTTATTGCTGATATCCGTCAGCCGATGCAGACTGGCCGGAATTAACGAGAGCAGATATTTAGCCGGTATCTGTGCGCCCGATCGGTTCCTGAGCGCGAAATGAGTGGAAATATTAAATACAGAACGGCACGGGGGCCAACTGCAGGACAGCGCCCATGCCGCTTTTTTTATTTTTTACCTCTTCGACTGATTTTTCCGCCCTTCCGGCCGGCTTCTACTGCTCTGTCAGGGCTGTTACAGAAGTTACCACCGCTGACCTGTCCGCCTCTCCGTCCAGCTTCAGCAGCACGCTCAGGGTTTTCAGCAAAATTACCTTTACCACCACGGCGTTCGCTCATGTTTACCTCGATTAATAGCAATATTTTTATTCAGGTAAACGTCGGATGATATACCCGGCGTTGATAACAAATATAAGCGAAACAGGATTTAATGAGCCGGCTTCAGGCTATGTATTTTTTATTTGAGAATAATCCGAACTTAAACTGGCCTGATGATTTACACCGGCATATTTCTGCCTGGCAGCATCAAACATGACAGGTACCCGAAACACAGGCTTCAGTAATCATGGCCATCCCAGAGGAAAATTAATTTTAAGTGGCTGATTTAATGGAAATAGAAATTTCATTTCAAATACAGCTAAGACCACATATTTTGTTAAAAGCAACTCTGTACGCTCTAATGGCTTTTGTATAACTTCTTTTGGGAAACACCAGTAACTCTGTAACGAACAGTGCTTTGCACTGCCTCTGAGGGCGTTATGTTATTCAGGATTTGCTCCCTCGGAGGCTTCTTTTTATACCGTCTCTCGACCATAACCGCAGGTGTTGAAAACAGGTGAGTTGTATAAAATGCACACCAGCTGCGCTGGGGTGGGTAAATTTTTAAATTTCGGCTCGACCCGCTTTTTAAGAGGAGTATTCAAAAGCAGGCCGGCTTTCTGCTAGCCGGGTAAAAACCGTGCGTACAGAGCTGGCTCAGTAAAAAGCGCTTATTTCTGAGCGAAAAATTCAGTAATTGTGACGTCCGGGCTGCCCCACACCAGAGCGTTGTCTGCACGCACAGACAAAAGGGAAAGGAAAATACTGGCTATTCGGGCGAAGGGGGGGCTCAGTCCGAAGGAGAGAAAAAACTTCTTAATTCATCGGAAGGTTGAGCGGCCTGTCGATCAACTGAAAGATAGCCTGCTTCAGCTTTTCCCAGTCTTCCATACGTCTGAAGTCTTCAGGCTGCGTATCGGCCAGAACTTCACTAATGCTTTGCCGGACATGCTTCTTTCTGTCCTCATCCAGGCAGGAGATCAGAACAGCCACCACGGCCTGCAGGACTTCCGCATAGATGAAAAATCGCTGTTTGACGTATCCTGATTCGCTATTCTGTCAACCAAGCCAGCCATAAGCGCTTTCGCAATGCCT
>NZ_MLJJ01000060.1 GCF_002095575.1 Pantoea septica
GCGTATGACAGGCTCCGGAAGACGGTTGTTGCGCACGTATTCGGTGAACGCACTATGGCGACGCTGGGGCGTCGTTATGAGCCTGCTGTCACCCTTTGACGTGGTGATATGGATGACGGATGGCTGGCCGCTGTATGAATCCCGCCTGAAGGGAAAGCTGCACGCAATCAGCAAGCGATATACGCAGCGAATTGAGCGGCATAACCTGAATCTGAGGCAGCATCTGGCAAGGCTGGGACGGAAGTCGCTGTCGTTCTCAAAATCGGTGGAGCTGCATGACAAAGTCATCGGGCATTATCTGAACATAAAACACTATCAATAAGTTGGGACCATTACCCATAACCAGTATAATTCAGAGGAGGATTTTTATGCGCACTTTATTTACAGCAATGACAGCAATCACCGGCAGGTCAGCCATTTTCCCGGGGACCGGATCATGAATCCGGGCAGTTTTGCCGGGGGCCTGACACTGCTCTGGCCCCCGATTTTTACTCCCCGCGTCAGGGTACCCCTCTATGCAGAGCCCTGCGCCGCAGGGTTTCCCTCTCCGGCGGCAGATTACGTTGAGAAAGAGCTGGACCTGAATGAACTCTGCATCCGCCGGCGCGCCTCTACTTTCTTTGTCCGCGCCAGCGGCAACAGCATGCGCGATCTCGGGTTGTGCGATGGCGACGTCATGGTTGTCGATCGCGCCGAGAAGCCTTCCCACGGCGATATTGTTATCGCCGAAGTTAACGGAGAATTTACGGTCAAGCGCCTGCAGCTGCATCCCCGCCCCGCCCTGCTCCCGATGAACCCCGCCTACCCCGTGATTTATCCGGAGGAGCTGCAGCTGCTCGGCGTAGTGACGTGGTTTTTCAACAGTACGCGCTCGCGGAGGTGATTATGCCCATGTTCGGACTCGCCGACGTGAACGCATTTTATGCCA
Organism: Pantoea septica; assembly: GCF_002095575.1. Classification (GTDB taxonomy): domain Bacteria; phylum Pseudomonadota; class Gammaproteobacteria; order Enterobacterales; family Enterobacteriaceae; genus Pantoea; species Pantoea septica. The sequence continues at coordinate 929 of NZ_MLJJ01000060.1, forward strand.
GCTGCGAGGCGCTGTTCCGCCCGGATCTGCGCGGTAAGCCGGTTGTGGTACTGAGCAACAACGACGGCTGCGTCATTGCGCGCAGCGCCAGCGCAAAAAAACTTGGCATAAAAATGGGCACGCCATGGTTTCAGATAAAGAACCAGCTCTATCCCGAAAAGGTATTTATCTTCAGTTCGAACTACGGGCTTTACCATAATCTCAGCCAGCGCGTGATGACAGCCCTGGAAGAACTGCCCCCCCGTGTTGAACAGTACAGCATTGATGAAATGTTCCTCGACCTGACGGGCATTAACGGCTGCGAAGATTATGAACATTTTGGCCGCCGCCTCAGAATACATGTGATGAATACCACCGGGCTGGTTATTGGCGTTGGTATGGGGCCGACCAAAACGCTGGCGAAGTCAGCACAGTGGGCCAGCAAGGAGTGGCCACAGTTTCGGGGCGTGCTCGCGCTTACGCCAGACAACCCAAAGCGCACCGCTACTCTTCTGGAAAATCAGCCTGTGGAAGAAATCTGGGGGGTGGGACGTCGCATCGGCAAACGCCTGAATCTGATGGGTATCCATAATGCGCTACAGCTGGCACGCGCCCACCCTGCCCTCATCCGGAAAAACTTTAACGTGGTTCTGGAGAGAACCGTACGCGAACTGAACGGCGAATCCTGTATTCCGCTTGAGGAACTGCCCCCTGCCAAGCAACAAATTTGCTGCTCCCGCTCTTTTGGTGAGCGCATCACCTCAAAGGTCGCCATGCAGCAGGCGCTGTGCTTGTACGCGACAAGAGCGGCCGAAAAGCTCCGGGGCGAGCGGCAGTTCTGCCGGCGTGTCAGCGTGTTTATTCGCACCTCGCCGCATGCGGTCAACGAGGTGTTTTACGGAAACAGCGCCGGAGAAAAGCTCAGCCTGCCTACCCAGGATACGCGGGACATTATTGACGTGGCCATGCGATCGCTCGATCGCATCTGGCTCGAAGGTCGCCGGTACATGAAAGCGGGCATCATGCTCGATGACTTTACCCCAGACGGAGTGAGTCAGCTCAATCTCTTTGATGACAGGCAGCCACGAAAGAACAGTGCGCAGCTCATGAAAGTGCTGGACGGCATTAATCAGTCCGGGCTGGGAAACGTGTGGTTTGCAGGACAGGGAGTGAATACCGAATGGAACATGAAGCGGGAGATGCTCAGCCCAGCCTGGACCACACGCTGGTCTGACATTCCTGTTGCACGCGTATTATAGCCGGGTAGGCAAACGGGAGTTCGCCTGTTTTCTTCTCAGGGAACCTGTTTCGGAAACGCTTTCTCAAACTGGCCCTGAAGCCAGCCATAACGTCCCTGTTTTGCGTGACTCACAGGAGCATCGCTCGCCGTTACTCGCTGAAAAATGCGTCAGGCGCAATTCCGCTGACGCACCGGGATATCAGCATCACTCAGAGGGTAAAATCGACGTGCTCACCGCCCGGCATATTGACGCCAATTGTCAGCTGACCGCCAAGCGCCTCAACATAACGTTTGAGCGTGGCAATTTTCAGATCTTCACCGCGCCCTTCAATAGCCGCAACAGAAGGCTGTGCAATACCCATGGCTTCAGCCTGCTGCTTTTGGGTTTTCGACAGCGCCTCACGCAGTTTATACAGCTGAGAATCAAGTCGCATTGCCGCGACTTTTTCATGAACCTGCGTGAGTTCATCAGGTGTCAGATCAGCCATCAGGTCATCAAGCGTTTTCATTTCCCGCTCCGTTTCAGTTGGTCCAGATGTCGGTGGTACTCATTTTTCGCTGTTTTAATCATGGTCTTGTAGAAGCGCTTTTCATCTGCGCCTTCTTTATTACCCGCACACAGGACAATCGCTTTACGCATGGGGTCAAACACAAAGAACCCTCTTACGGGCCGCCCGTTGCTCTGCACCCTCAGTTCTTTCATGTTCGGGATTTTTGAGCCGTAAAGCGTATCCACATGCGGCCGGCCAAGATGCGGGCCTTCCTGCTTCAGGAGGTTCAGTGCGGCAAGCACATCCAGCTGCATCGCCCTGTCCTGCTCTCTGAGCCATTCCGCGAATAAATCCGTGGTTTCAACGATCCACACACGCCCACCTTTATATATTACAGTCTATACAGCATATATATCACAGTCTATTTTTTCAATACTGCGCTCTGTCTGCTATACCAACATCCTTTATCGCCAGGTTTTCATATCTGCGCAGGTGGCAGGCTGTATAAATGCAATATGCCCGACATCAGCCAGACTGAATACGCTCAGGGTAAGCGGCAGGCCCCGGCCTGCTAAACAGCGGGTCTGTCATGAACGCTGACCCTCAGATTAATTCTTTACCCTGCGGCGCGTCATTAAGTCCGTCGTGACTTTCTTCGTTGAGGTAGCTGATCTCATTCAGATCGATAACGGACAGCAGATGCGCCTGCGTTTTACGGCCGTGGGGCAGGCGTGAAGCCGGTGTCAGTGACACTGTCTCACCCTCAACGGTGACGTTAAGCCGGATGCCAGGCATCCAGCCGGCCCGGACAGCCACATCATCCGGAACCGTGATGACTAAAATACCGTTCTGCTGAAGTAATGTCAGGTCTGCCATATTTCTCCCCTTCTCCTCTCTGACAATGCGCACGGCGCCAGACAAGCGATATCTGACTTTACTGTGAGGTTTGCTAAAGCCGGTTTTAGACAGTAACAAGACGCTGTCAGTAGCTGTATGCCTGCCCGTTAACGTGAACTGAGGCTACAGCGCAATTCTTTCCAATACCGAAAACATGCGGACTGGTTAAGTGAGTATCTCGTTAATCATTATGGAAGGGAATTTCATGTTTACGACACCATTCTGGCCTGCAGCTGATTCATATCACATCCATATGATGGATATTCCGCTGCCGGACTCACTTTCTCCGGCTGTGCTGGACCTTATTCATCAGGCTACCCGGCTTGCCGATGCAGCAAATCATATTCATCCGGTTGCCACGCGAACCGGTACCACTTTACTTCAGTCCGTCGAAGAAAAGCTCAGCATTATCTGTTTTAAGCTCGCCCGGGAATTTGCCGACCCGGACACCCGAAAAGCATTGCAACTGCGCGCTGATGTGCTTTCAGATCCCCGTACCGCAGGCGAACTGCTCCCGCAGATAGCCGGTCTTGATGAACAGGAACTGGTGCAGGGTATTGGCTATATGTCGACATGGGTGGGTAAATCCAGAGCACAGCATTACTCCGCATGGTTTGGATTACCTAATCGCGCCCTGCAGGAAGTTTCTGATGTGGTGGATGACCTTTTTTCAGATAACCTGACCTGGCTGCAGCGCCATATTGATGCACGGCTGATTGCCCTGCCCGGCTGCCGTTACAAAATCGTTGATCTGTTTGCGATTGCCGGCGAAGCCAACAGCTATCCCAAACACTTTGCTTATTTCTTCCCTGAAGACGAAGGCGTCAAGTACGCGCCTCAAAAACGCACCATCGTGTTTGCAAATACGTATCTTAACCTGTTCGAACGCTTCGCCCGAACCCAGGCCTCTCTGCTCGGCTGGCAACAAAACGTTATTCCGGAAAGCAGCATCTGTGCCCGTCACCTGATTGCGTGGTTCAGAGGTCACGATTTGGGCCATTCAATTGTCATTGAAAAAATGAGGTTCGGCAGCCTGAGCAAGCTGGACCGATGGGGATCCATGGTCATCCAGGAGGCGCTGGCTGACGTGTTTGGTCTGCTGATGTGCCTCACAGAGGATACCCGTCAGGCACTGCAGCTGGATGAAACGCATCAGCTGAGGGTGTTTCTTCTGGAGATGCTTCGGTATCTGCGTCGTGGTCCCTGCGACTATCCCGATGCCGGGGCGGCGTATATTCAGCTTAAATGGCTGACGGAACATCAGTGCCTGTACTGGAATGGAACCCACTATGAAGTGGATCTCGCCGCGGTTAAACCGGCTTTAACCGCGCTGGCCAGTGCAATGACTTTCTCCGTTCTTCAAGGTGATACCGGAAAAGCCGGGGAGTTCCTGCAACGTTATTCACCGCATCATCAGCGTGAAGAAGCTGCAATGCTGCTCAACCGGCTTGGCAAAACGGTCGACATGATTGAATACGACCAGAAGATAAAAGGTTTTCTATTATGATCGAATTCTCAAACGGCTTTTTACTGAGTTTATCGCTGTGTCTCGATATCGGCATTGCCAATATCGCCATGATCACCCTTGCCATGCAGCGCGGGTATTTCCATGGGTTCTGGCTGGGTATGGGCACCTGCGTCGGTGACCTGGCCTATGCATTACTGGCGCTGGCAGGCATGGCAGTGCTGCTTCAGTATGAAGTGGTCCGCTGGGTGCTGTGGATAGGCGGTGGAGCCCTGCTGTTATGGTTTGCCGGTAAAATGCTGGTGGCCGCATACCGAAAAGCAGCAGAACTTAATGTCAGCGAATCTCATCAGGCTCGCCCACTCCTGCGGGAGTTCGGACGGGGTGTTGTACTAGCCATGTCCTCGCCCACAGCCATCTTGTGGTTTGCCACCGTGGGCGGTGCGCTGATTTCGCGGATGGGTCATCATAGCCTGACTGGTACATCGTGGTTTCTGAGCGGGTTCTTTATAGCGGGTATGTTCTGGACATGCGTGCTTTGCCTTGTCGGGAGCTTCGGCGGCAGGATGCTGGGTCAGCGGCTGCTTAAATATTCCTACATCGCCTCGGCCCTTATCTTCAGCTATTTTGCGCTCTATGTCATTGTATCAGGATACCGGGAATTTATGGTGGCCTGAGCAGACCTGCGAAGCATAATGATGGGGCGTCGTCCCCATTACTTTTCGAAAGGCATTAATGAAATGACTCTGATCGTAAAAACCCAGCATTATTGCCGCATCAAGCGGATGAACGTTTCTGCGAAGTAAGTCTCGAGCGTGATGCAGGCGAAGCTGCATATGGTACTGCAGGGGCGGCATACCCGTATGCCGGGTAAAGAAGCGCACAAGATGATATTTACTCAGCCCCGCCATCTGCGCAAGCCTATCCAGCTGGGGTTTAACGCTGAGATTTTCTCTCAGGTATTCAATCACAATGTTGAGCCTCTGTTCGTCATTGCCCTGCAGAAATGCCGGGGTCTCCAGCAGTTCGCCGCACAGCAACATCAGCTCCTGCTCTTCATTTGCCCCTTCACCTTCGCGCGCGGAAGCCGCAAACCGGTACAGCGCATTAAACAGTCGTCTGTTTTCAATAATGCCTTCGCGCAGAACGGGCGCATGGCTGTCGCTGCGTATACTGTCCTCATCAGCCAGCAGTTTCATGACGCTCTGGGGCATGTGCACGCTGATAAAATCAACGGACTGACTGTCAAAACGCGACGCCTGAATGGTCCCCGGATTATATAAAGTCACCTGCCCACTCTTAACGTACGTGGTTTTACCTGCCAGCCAGATTTCCTCCACACCTGTTAGGTTGGCGCTAATGACGTACTCATCATGAAGATGTTTTGGAAAGCCAGCATTACAGGCACTGACGCGGGAGCATTCCACGCCATTGCGGCTAAACCACTCTGCAGACTGTAGCGACAAAATAATGGGCCTTATGCAGTAATAGTGAATGATTATTAACGTTTACTAAACCATTCCCCGCCACTTTTTTCAACTCTCCGCGGCAAAGCTTTCACGGTGCCTGAACGTCCAGGACACTGACCAGCATCCTTGCGGGGAATGCTGAGTCGGTATTTTACGTTCGGTATTTCTTCCCTTTAGTCTGTATAAAAGAGGGCAGGGCAATGCACAGCTTTCGGCGATGAATTTGGCAAGCGAACAGGTGAATTCAAAAGGTGGTGTGCCCATACGTTCATCTGCAGCCTGACAGCAGGCATTCTCTCCCTGACTGCGTGAAGAGCTGACAGTCAATCCGATTACATGTGTTGCAATACAGTCAGCGGCCATAATGCCGGGGCGGTCGCCTTTGCGAAACTTCGTGTCTGGTCAGTATCCGTTGCTATGTTCATGAATAGGACACACCTGCACGTTATCGTCGCAGCGGTTAAACAGGCCAGCGTGCTGAGCCATGACCTGATCAGCTTTCCACTTCTTCTATGGATTCAACAAGTCTGGGGCTGAATGCAGTATCTGTTGGGAGTGAATTAGCGCCCGGCTACTTTTCACTGCCCGTAATGCTTACTCATCGTGGCCTTATAACTGCGTGTGTCCATCCACCTGACAATCAGGTTAAAATTCTGTTCAAACCGTGAGTGAGCAGTAAACCACATGGGAATTTCACATTGAAATAAATCCATAAAAATATTTTAAATCAATTAGTTAACATTGAAAATCGCATGGGAATTTCATTCAGCTTTCAGACCCAGATATGTGAGATGCAAAACAGGGAAAGGGCAGGGGCTTGCGGCATTTCACCCGCTGCCTTTTAGCTGATCCCCCCGTAAAAGCAGAACAAGAGGCAACAAGTTCATACCACTGGCCTGTACAACTTTTTATTGAATACAGAAAAATGTTGCTCAAAGCATTCATAAATGTACACTAGCGAAATTAATTGTCAGTGGAGCGGATGATGAAAAGTAACTACGGTGGAGTGGATGAAACTGCGCGCAGAGCGAATGCTATGTTGCGCAGTATGAGTGATGACATTATTGATAAGCGCCAGGAATTCGGTCTCGATCAGTTCTATCAGACGTTCACACGTAATGCCGTGGCCAACCTGCCTAAGCTCAGCCGCCGTGCTGTTGAGCAGGCCATTGAAGAAATGGAATCCAAAGGGCATGTATTTGGCAAAAAGGATGCCGGTAATGCGAAACATTACGCGCTGACTGTTCAGGACGTTGTAGATATCTACGCTCACCGGAAGGTGCCAAAATACCGCGACATCCATAAGGGCGAAGGCCCGTTTGTGATCTTCGTCGTCAATCTCAAGGGTGGGGTGTCCAAAACGGTCAGTACCGTGACGCTTGCTCATGGATTACGCGTTCACCCTGACTTACTGCAGTATGATTTGCGCAATCTGGTTATCGACCTGGATCCGCAGGCATCCAGCACCATGTTCCTGAATCAGGCAAACAGCATCGGGTCGATTGTCGAAACCGCCGCTCAGGCCATGCTGAATGATCTTGATGCGCAACAGCTCAGAGAACAAATCATCAAGCCAACCATCATTCCGGATGTGGATATTATTCCGGCTTCCATTGATGATGGGTTTGTGGCCAGCCAGTGGGATCGCCTGGTTCAGGAACACCTGCCCGGCGTACTGCCTTCTGAAGTTCTGCGCCGAAACATTATCGACAGGGTGGGAAGCGACTATGATTTCATCTTTGTCGACACCGGGCCTCATCTTGACGCATTCATGCTTAATGCCATTGCGGCAAGCGATCTGCTTCTCACGCCAACACCGCCCGCGCAGGTGGACTTCCACTCAACCCTGAAATATCTCACCCGCTTACCCGATATGCTGGAGCAACTGGAAGAGGAGGGGATTACACCGCGTATAAAAGGAAATATCGGCTTCATGTCCAAGATGACGTCCAAACGTGATCATGAGATGACTCACGGGCTGGCCCGGGACGTGTTTACGTCTTACATCCTGGACGCCACGCTGCCCCGATTGGATGGGTTTGAGCGCTGCGGGGAAACGTTCGACACCATCGTCAGTGCCGATCCACAGTCATATCCGGGCAGTTCAGAAGCGCTTAAAAATGCCAAACGTGAAGCCGAACGCTTTACACAGGCCGTGTTTAAACGGATTGAGTTCGTCAGAGGGATGCGATAATGAAAGAACTGAAGAAAATGGGACGCACCCTGGGTAACTCCAGCTTCAGCAAAATGCTGAGCGAAACGGAAAGTGCCCGTACTTTTACCCTTAAATCCGGTGCCACCGCACGGTTTACGCTTAGCAAGATTCTGCATGATGACATCGAAACGCAGACTTACGTGGATGCCACGATTAACGGCCGCGATCAGGCCTTTTTAACTGAAGAATCCGTCAGCGATATTTCACGCACCATTAAACTGCAGCAGTTCTTTCCGGCTATTGGCCGTGAGGTAGACGGGCGTATTGAAGTCCTGGACGGTTCACGCCGCAGGGCCGCGTGCCTTTACAGCGGTATGCCATTTGAAGTGTTAGTGACGAAAGATGAGCTGTCGCTTTCAGACGCCCGGCAGCTGGCCATCGACATTCAGACGGCAAAAGAGCACACACTGCGTGAACTGGGTAATCGCCTTAAGCTGATGTACCCGGAGCATATGAATCAGTCTGACATTGCTGCTGCGGAAGGGCTGTCGCCGGCAAAAGTCACGCGTGCTTTTCAGGCGGCGTCGGTACCCGATGAAATGATTGCGGTCTTTCCCTCCGTCGGCGAGCTCTCTATTAACGACTATAAGACCTTACTGGATATTGCAGAAAAAGCGGTGAGCAGGCAAATCAGTGTCCAGGAACTGGCAGAGGGCGTGCGCGAACGTATTGCGCATGATGCGCTCACTGAGCTCGATGATCCGGCTGTTAAGGCAAAGATTATTGGTTACTTTCGTGCAGCCAGTGCTGAACCTAAGTCAGCGCGTGATGCGAAAAAAGTCGTGACCGAAAAAATAGCGGAATTCAGCGATAAAAAGCAGTTTGCGCGGAAAAAAACGGACGCCGAAAAGCGTCTTGTGACGTATGAGTTTTCGCGTCTTCCTGCGGCCTGGCAGGCAGAGCTGGATGATGCGGTGAAAGCCGTAATTGAAAAGATGCTCACAAAATAATTTTCAATCCAGTGTGCAAAAGAAGGGGGAGTTACTCCAGTGAGTATCTCCCCTTTTTATTGGATACCCACCAAAAAACCGCTCTAACTTACTGTTATATCTCGCCAATATGGGAAAATTTCAACTTGAAATTCCCATCATTGAATATCCTGATTCTGCACGGCTTAGCCTTCACAGTTGACTCAACTGCCCAATCTGCCTGGCCCTGAATCCCTAACGTTCAGCTTATAAGAATTATCGATCAAACATGCAGAAGTGATAGGGAAACTCACAATGACTACTTTCCACTTAAGACGCCACATGGTCTGTTAACTGGAACCGCTGTTCGTTGCCCACGTCTTGAATCATAGAAGAAGGTATATCTGTAGCGTCTCAACGTACAAATTGATGCGAAGAACTTGTCCGATAGTTGTGGTGGCTGTGCTGATAACGTTGCTTTCAATATCTTATAGGCCTGTGCAAAAAACACACAATCAAGCCTGATAAAATAAAAATATTATTTAATAACAGTTGCTTAAAAAATAAGTGTGAGCATTTTTAGCATACCTTTTAGCAGTCCTATACGACCAGGGTTTTTATATGCGAGCATAATGTTGGCTCCTCATCCTGTGACATTATTGCTGAGTAATCGCTTAAGAGGGAATGTATGACGAACTGGTAGTGAGCACAAAACACCTCAGACAATTTCAGAGAGGTTTCTCATCACATTTCTTTCATAGAGTGAGGGTGAGACCCCATAGCACCTCAAGGCTTTCACCAGTACATAAATGCAGGCTGGCTAAGAGTGGTCTACAGCGACGGTTTATCTGCAGCAGAGATCGGCTATAAATGACCCGTAGATGATGGCGCGAGTATGCCTGTTAAGCAGAAAGCCCTTAGAGTTATCCACTTATCCACGTGATAGATCCCAATAAATTGATCCTAATGAGATCCTTTATAGATCCCAAAGAGATCCCCGATCGCCGCAGGCCGCACCAGCTCTGGCCTGAAGCGGGGTCCGCATAAGCTATAACAAGTAAAATATAAGCTATACAGAGATCACAATAAGCTATAGAAAGTAAAATATAAGCTGTAATTAGGAAAACACATAAGCTATAGTGAGTTTATCGCTCATTTCCCGTTTTGATTGTGGATAACTAATCTGATTGCTTGTCAGAGGGTTACTTCGATCATTGGCGAGTTGTTATCTAACAATTCACAATCCGGATCGGTTGATCATGCTCAACGATCCTCTGAAACGTGTGCAGGAACGCTTGTGGCCAGCGACAATCTTGACTTAACAAAGCTTTTTGAAGAAAAAGACACAAAATCCGGGGAAATCGTAACCCTGACGCCGAATGCCAATAATACCGTGCAGCCGGTGGCACTGATGCGCCTGGGCGTATTTGTCCCTACGCTTAAGTCGTTAAAAAACAGCAAGAAAAACACCTCTTCAACAACCGATGCCACCGAGGAGTTGACGCGCCTGTCTCTTGCGAAAGCAGAAGGTTATGAAAAGGTTGAGATAGTCGGCCCGCGCCTGGATATGGATAACGATTTCAAGACCTGGGTCGGGATCATCCATTCCTTTGCAAAGCACAAAGACAAGGTCATTGGCAACAAGGTACAGCTCTCATTTGTAGAGTTTGCCAAGCTCTGCGGCATTCCCTCAAGTCGCTCCTCAAAGCAGCTCAGAGAGCGTATCAGCCCGTCTTTGAAGCGTATTGCCAGCACTACCATCTCTTTCTCTTCAAAAAGCGGGGACGACGCAAAAGAATACATCACGCATCTGGTCCAGTCTGCTTTTTACGATACCAAAAAGGACATTGTTATCCTGCAGGCTGACCCGAAGCTTTTCGAGCTCTACGAGTTTGATCACAAGGTGTTACTGCAGCTCAAGGCGATCAACGCGCTTAAACGCCGTGAGTCCGCTCAGGCGCTCTATACCTACATTGAAAGCCTTCCCAAGAACCCGGCCCCTATCTCACTGGCGCGCCTTCGCGAAAGGCTGAATCTGCGCTCTCCTGTGTTTTCACAGAACCAGACAGTGCGCCGTGCGATGGAGCAGCTCAAAGAGATTGGTTATCTGGACTATAGCGAAGTTCAGAAGGGACGCAGCGTCTACTTCCAGGTCCATAATCGCTATCCAAAGCTCAGAGCGCCCAAGACGGAGCAGCTGGAAATACCGAAGGCAACAACGAAAACAAAAGAGCCACTCGATCCGCAACTGCAGGAAAAGATTGAACTTCTGGATAAGCTCGGTATTTCACTTCAGGATCTGGAAAAGATTTTTAAGTCTCAGTAACAGATAAGCTGTGATGAGTGGTTCTCTTATCAGGAGAGCAAAGAATTAATGAGGCTGTAAGTACAGTCTTATAGTAACTCTCTGAATTTTATTAACTTTAGAAAAAACTACTCACTACAGCTTAGCTCTGTGGTACAAAGGGCGCGTTTTACTCCTTATAGCTTATATCTATGCGCTGAGGAGTCGAGGTCACTCACTATAGTTTATATAACCTCTCCCTCTGAAGATTCTTACTCACTACAGTTTATAAAGAACGCAAATTGCCGCTTATTCCACTCACTACAGCTTATGCAGTGATGGCGGGTAGCTGATTACTCACTACAGCTTATGATTAACAAGTCAGAGTCTTTCTTACTTGAGATTATCCTGCTGATTTTTAATGGTTTATATGCATTTCCGGCTTCTCAGCTATAAAATAGCAGAACTCACATTACTTCCTATAGCTTATGTTTACTCTTTACAGCTTATGATCAAGCCATAACATCCACTCCTTATAGCTTATATAAGCTGTAAGGAGTGATAGTCCTCACATATAACCACTCATGACAGGCGATGAACGTCATGGCAGACAATTACCTTGAATCTGCAAAGCGAGGAAATCGCAGAAACTGAGCTCGTGAGGAAATCAGTGTGCTAACAGGTTTCTCTTTCAGAGATACGCACGTGTCCGGTAATGACTCCAAC
>NZ_MLJJ01000061.1 GCF_002095575.1 Pantoea septica
CTGGAGCAGCAGGCGCGCTACGTCGAGAGCGGCTGGGAGAGCAACCTGACCATTAGCGTCGACGCCTCGGTGCCGTTTTCCCTGTTGTCGCCGCTGATTGACGAGTTCTATCAGCAGCATCCCCATACGCAGCTGCAGTTTCGTCAGGACGTGCTGGCGGGCTGCTGGGAGGCGCTGAGCTACGGCGAGGCGGATCTGGTATTCGGCGCGGTGCAGGAGCCGGCGACGCGCAAAGATATCGGCTGCGTGGCGCTGGGCTGGCTCGACTATGTTTTTGCCGTCGCGCCGTCCCATCCGCTGGCGCAGATGCCGGAGCCGCTGCTGCGCGAGCAGATCCGCCAGTATCGCGCGGTCACGGTGCATGACTCCTCGCGCCACGGCGTCGGCGTGGATCTGCGCGTGCTGGACGAACAGAAAACGCTGAGCGTGCACGACTTCCATGCCAAGCTGCAGGCGCAGCTGGCGGGCCTGGGATGCGGCTATCTGCCGAGCTATCTCGCCGCGCCGCATCTGGCGGACGGCACGCTGGTGGCGCGAAAGGCTGCAAACCCTGGAGGGACTGCGCGACATCTACGCCGCGCCCTGAGCGACAGGCGCGCGGCCGCCGCGCCGCGCGCCTGAGGCTAGAGCGAGATAAAATGATGCGCTTTCGGCGCGCCCTCGTCCTGATGGAACGCCAGCACCGCCGCCTGCAGCGCCGCGTCCGCTTTCGATACGCGCTGATGCTGACGCAAATGCTCCTGCCAGGATTCCACCAAAAACCACTCCTGAATCAACGCCGCGTCTTCCGTATGCGACATGACGCCCCAGGCGTAAGCGCCATCGCGACGACGCGCCAGCGCCAGCTTATTGATGGCCGCCAGGAAGGCGGGGCGATCCTCTTCCGCCACGCGGTAGTGGATCTGCACCATCACCGGACCGCGACGCGCGTCGATGCTTTGCGCCACCGCCGGTTCCTGCCAGTGCAGCGCGGGCTGCAGATCCGCTTCGCCCTGCGGCAGCGTTTTGCGGCGCAGCAGCAGCGCGCTCAGCATCAGCGCCGCGGCCGCGACCACCAGCGTCGCCACCACGCCCGCCTGCTGCGCCACCAGGCCCCATAGCAGGCTGCCGCCCGCCAGCGCGCCGTTGAACACCATCAGATAGACCGCCAGCCCGCGGCCGCGCACCCAGTCCGGCAGCACCGCCTGGGCGACGCCGTTCAGCGTGGTCAGCGCCACGATCCAGCCGCTGCCCAGCACCAGCATCAGCATCAGCGCCAGCCACTGCGGCGGCGTCAGGGCTAAGCCAAGCATCACCAGGCCGTTAATGGCGGCGGCAAGCAGCAGCAGCGCATCGGCGCTCATGCTGGCGCGCAGACGCGGCAGCATGAGCGCGCCGGCAATCGCGCCGATGCCCACCGCGCCGAGCATCATGCCGTAAAAACCCGCCGTGCCCTGCAGAAGCTGGCGCGCCACCAGCGGCAGCAGCGCCCAGAGCGCGCTGGCGAAGATAAAGAACATCGCGGCGCGAAACAGCACGCGGTGCAGCTCGCGGCTCGCTTTGACGTAGCGCAGTCCCGCGCGGAAGGCGCCGAAGAAGTGCTCGTTCAGCTCATCCTGCACTTTCGCCGGTCGCTTCCAGCACAGCAGGGCGGCGATAACGATAAAGTAGCTGGCGACATCTGCGCCGTAGGCCGCCATCGCGCCAAGGCTCGCCAGCAGCAGGCCGCCGGTGGCCGGACCGATGGCGCGCGCGATATTAATGCCGAGCGAGTTAAGCGCGACCGCGTTTTTCATCTCCTGGCGCGGCACCAGTTCCGGCACAATCGCCTGCCAGGCTGGCCCGAACAGCGCCGCGCCAATGCCGCCGACGAAGGTCAGCCCAATCAGCCACTCCGCCGTCAGCCAGTTGTTGTGAGAGAGGATCAGCAGCGCGCCGCTAACGCTGGCCATCAGTATCTGAATCGCAATCAGCAGGCGGCGACGGTCAAAAATATCGGACAGCACGCCCGCCGGCAGCGCCAGCAAAAACACCGGCAGCGTGGCGGCGGTCTGCATCAGCGCCACTGCCGCAGGATTATCCGACAGGCCGGTAATCAGCCAGGAGCTGGCGACGTCGCGGATAAAACTGCCGGTATTGCCCAGCACCGAAGCGCTCCATATCAGGGCGAACATCGCGTAGCGAAAAGGGGAGAACGCGCCGCCCGCAGGCGTGGGGGTAATATTCTGGCTCATCTTCTGTCTCCGGCCGCGCCGGTTAGCGCAGCGTGATTAAGTAGCGATAGCTGGAACATTACGGGCGCTCTGCCAGGCTTGATAGCGGAATATCTGCGACAACTTGCCCAGGATTTTTTCACAACGTCGGTCGCTAAAATTCTTTAACGACTTATTAAAATTTCTGCTTTAGGTTTTACGGTACTTCCAGGTTAGCTTGATTAGCGAGACACAACCTCACTGATAACGGAGACCCGATATGAGCACCTTCACGACGAAAGATGGCGTAAGCATTTACTTCAAAGATTACGGCAAAGGGCGGCCGGTTCTGTTCAGCCACGGCTGGCCGCTTGATGCTGATATGTGGGAGAGCCAGCTGGTTCACCTGGCCGAAAACGGCTACCGTGCGATTGCTTTCGACCGTCGTGGTTTTGGTCGTTCCGATCAGCCGTGGGAAGGTTACGACTACGATACCTTCGCCGAGGATATTCACGGCCTGATTGAACATCTGGGGCTGAACGACGTTACGCTGGTGGGGTTCTCTATGGGCGGCGGCGACGTGACGCGCTATATCGGGCGCTACGGCACGGAAAAAGTGAAAAGCCTGGTGCTGCTCGGCGCGGTCACGCCGATCTTCGGTCAAACCGCCGATCACCCGGAAGGGCCGGAAAAAGCGGTGTTCGACGGCATTGTCGCCGGGCTGCGGAAAGACCGCGCACAGTTTATCAAAGAGTTCGCCACGCCGTTTTATGGCATCAACGCCGGGCAGACCGTTTCCGACGGCGTGCTGACGCAGACGTTGAATATCGCGCTGCTGGCGTCGCTGAAAGGCACTATCGACTGCGTTACCGCCTTCTCTCAAACCGATTTCCGCGGCGACGTGGCGAAAGTAGACGTACCGACGCTGATCATTCACGGCAGCAATGACCAGATCGTGCCGTTCGAAGCGACCGGCAAGCTGGCGCACGAGCTGATCGCCGGATCGGAGCTCAAGGTTTACGACAACGGCCCGCACGGTTTTGCCGCAACGCATCAGGAGCAGCTTAATCAGGACCTGCTGGCGTTTTTACAGCAGCATTAATCGCGCTTTTTGTAAATCTGACGCTAAACGCCCGTACGGGCGTTTTTTTATTTACCGTTCCGCTTAACGAGCGCGCGCCAAATAACGTTCGGTAAACCCTATCTTCAATAAACTAAACCTCAGGCTATTTATTGATCATTTTTAATTACTTAGCTTATGGAATGAGATTTTATACCGCCTCGCTTTATTAACCATTTACGCCTCGCTTATCCCGTGAGGAATTATCCTATTTTTATTGCCGAATCGATCATTTTATGATCACTCGCTTCGCTTAAATAGGGTTTCGGATCGCCTTTTCACGCTTCGCTTAAATAATGCTATTTCTACACAGAGAAGGTTAAATAGCATTCTTTTACGCCTTTATAAGGCTGAATAACGGGAAGGATTCGAGGATTTTTACATGCTGATAACGGGGAAACATGATTTCCTCAAGAAATAGTTGGCACGTTGATTTGTTTGTTATTGCCGACAACTTTTTTTAATTCGCTGGCAACCAATACTTGATCCATTATTTTTAAAAGCTACATTTAACCCTGCGCCATCGACGCTGATGAAGCGTAGGCTGTGATATTTTTATTATTAATCCTTAAGAGGAACACAGTATGTCTCAATATCGTGGTGGAGCCGGGAACTTTGCGGTGGATCGTGAGCGTGCAGCAGAAGCAGGTAGAAAAGGCGGCCAGAAGAGCGGCGGCAATTTCAAAAATAACCCTGAGCGCGCAATCGAAGCCGGGCGGAAAGGAGGTAAGATTAGCCGTCGTAGCTGAAATATCAGTAAGTTAGATGTAATGGCTGTCGACATCTGACCGCGGGTGAGTCATCTTTTTTCTCTTTTAGTTCTCCTTGCGAAACACACCTGACAAGAGCATGTTCCTGTCTTTCTCTGAAAGTCAGGATCGCCATAATTAAACCGGACACGGTCTTTTCCCTGTCCGGTTTTTTTTATTGTTTTTTGTAAGACTGGCGCAGCATGAAAGTTAACTTTCACATTTACCTGGCGCAGCGCGACCGATATCGATTATTGAAAAGCGCTTTAATTTATACAAGGCTCTGCAACTTGTACAATTATGTGAGAGGAAACGGCATTTGAATTCTGCAGCAGGCAAAAAATAAAATTTAGCTAACTCCTTGCTGTGAATAGAAAAATGCATTTTGCATGCCACTTTTGCTTAATAGGGCGTCCAACTTTTATGAAATTGGCGTGAGCAAGCAAGCGCTTTTTTACCGCGGTAAAATGAAGGTCGCAACCCTGATGGAAACCACCCTTTTTACCCAGAAAAAAAGAAATAGCCGCAGCGGATAACTACCCGCCTGTACAGCAAGTGGTCGCTGGGTGTTTGATTAGGCTATGCCTGAGAGATACGCGCATTAACATTGCCTTGATTACAGCAACTTAGCGCACGGTAATAGCGTTTGAAAAACTATCTTAAATATCGCCGGCGCGTGATGAAAAGAGAACGGGATAAGACGTAAGGAAGCAGTGAGAATATAGATTTCCGCTTCAATCCAGATATATCAGGCCGCTTATTGAAAGTATGTACTTACTTTCTAGCGTAGGGACATGCCAAAGGCGCTGGCTCGGCTGAGCCAGCGAAAAGATCAGGGCGCTTCGGGCTGCCATACGGCCGGCGACTGCGCATCGATGCGCGTCGGCAGCAGCTTCGCATCGTAGAAGGCATCGGCGATGATCTGCTGCTCCGCCAGATCGCTTTTCTTTACCGGCTCCACCTGGTAGCTGCGCTGGGCATTCGCCTTCTCAATCGTCGCAGCGGGCAGTTTGCCCCACAGCGGCGAAAGCAGTGCCGCCGCCTGAGCAGGATTCGCTTTCAGCCAGGCGGCTTCCTGCTTCAGCGCCCGATAGACGCCGTTCAGCACCTGCGGATGCGCGCTGGCATAGGGCGTTGACGCAAGGTAGTAGCGTTGATAGTTCGCCAGCCCGTTGCCGCTGGCGAGCACGCGCGCGTGCTGTTCTACCTGCGCGCTAGTGACGTAAGGCTCCCAGGTAACCCAGGCGGCGACGCTGCCGTTCTCCAGGGCCGCACGTCCGTCAGCGGGCGTCAGCCAGGCGGGCGAAACGTCGCTGAAGCTCAATCCGGCTTTCTTAAGGGCAGCGATTAGCAGATAGTGGCTGCCCGCCGCTTTGGTCACGGCGATCTTTTTCCCTTTTAACGCCTGTAGCGTTTTGATCGGCGAATCGGCAGGCACCAGAATCGCTTGCGCCGCCGGCGACGGGGTTTCACGCGCATAGTAGGTGAGGTTCGCGCCCGCCGCCTGGGCGAACAGCGGCACGGTGTCGGCGACGTCGGCCGAAAGATCGATGTTATTGAGGTTGAGCGCCTCCAGCAGTGGCAGTCCGCTGGAGAATTCATGCCAGCTTACCTTTACGCCTTGCGCCGCCAGGGCTTTATCGAGATCGCCGCGCTGCTTGACCAGCGTCAGCAGAGTGGAGGATTTCTGATAGCCGATGCGGAGAGTTTCATCTGCGTGCGTCGCGAACGAGAAAAGGGCGGTGAGCAACAGCACACCGCCCGGTAACGGATTAAAGGGTTTCATGGGCGTTCCTGTCAGAGAGTTATCATCAGAATGATGATAAAAGCGCGTCAGGGACGCGCTAAACGCCTTTTTCGCATAAGCTTTGCGCCAGCGCGGGAATGGGCTAGTAGGTCATCAGGTGGCCATACATCGCCATCAGGCGACGCGTGACGCCGTTGGTCCAGCCGAAGCCGTCCTGCAGCGGATATTCGCCACCGCCGCCGGGACGGGCGCGATCGCCGCTGATGTCATATTTCTCTACCAGCTTATGGTGCAGCTGATAGAAATTGTTCACCGTGGTAAGCCAGTTGACTGCGATCTCCGTCGCCAGCGTCTCTTCACCGTACTGATTGAGTCCGATAACCGCCATCCACTGCAGCGGCGCCCAGCCGTTGGGCTTGTCCCACTGCTCGCCGCTTTCGACCATTGAAGCGACCAGGCCGCCGCTGGTAAGCAGCAGCTGACGCAGCGCGATAGCCTGCAGGTGCGCCTGTTTTGGCGTTGCAATACCGACAAACAGCGGCACCACAGCGGCGGCGGTAAAGGCGCCGAAGCGCTCGCGGCGCCAGTCGTAGTCGCGATAGACGCCCGCCGTGCTGTCCCACAGGTAGCGGTTGATGGCGCGTTTGCGCGCTTCTGCCTTCTTCTGCCACGCCAGCGCGGTCAGCTCTTCTCCTTTCGCATGGGAGAGCGTGGCGATCATCAACTCCAGCTTGTAAAGAAACGCGTTCAGATCGATCGGGATGAACTGCGTGGTGCGAATGCTGGCCAGACGTTTCGGATCGCGCAGCCAGCGGGAAGAGTAGTCCCAGCCGGAGGCCGCGCCCGCGCGCAGATCGCGATACACTTCGCTCGCCGGTCGGCTGGAGTGACGCGCCGTCTCGACATCTTCAATCCATGACTCGTCGCGCGGCGTATCGCGGTCGTCCCAGTAGCGGTTCAGCAGCGAACCGTCAGCCATACGCACCACGTGGCGGTAGGCCTGACGCGGCATCAGCGCGCCCGCGCCGTCCATCCAGAACTGATACTCTTTCATCAGCTGGTCGAGGTAGCGTTTCGCGCCGCGCACGCCATCTTCTTCAAACAGCTCCACCATCAACGCGAAGACCGGCGGCTGCGAGCGGCTCAGGTAGTAAGTGCGGTTGCCGTTGGGAATATGGCCGTAGTTGTCGATCAGCCACGCGAAATTGTCCGCCATATGGCGCAGCAAATCGTCGCGTCCGCTCTCCGCCAGGCCAAGCATGGTGAAGTAGGAGTCCCAGTAGTAGGTCTCGCCGAAGCGACCGCCAGGCACGACATAGGGTTTCGGCAGCGGCAGCAGAGACGAATGCGGCAAATGCTGCTGCGGCATTTTGGTTAACACCGGCCACAGCGCATCGATATGCTCGTTCAGCGTTTTATCTGGATTCGAAACATAAAAACTTTCGTTTATCGCCGGTAAATAAAAATGGTCCGCCACAAAGCGCGCCAGATCGAAATCGCGGCTGCGTTTCTGACGACGATAACGCATTAAAACGTCCAGCGGATCGTATTTAGGCGAGCAGTCCGGAAAGGTTTTGCTGTCTTCGAAGATGCGCGACATCTGCACATGCTCGAACAGCTCCATGTAGCGATCGGCAGGCGTGAGCGCGTCTGGCGCCGGTAGGCCTTCAATCAGCTCCGGTTCCGGCTCGGAATCCTGCATACGATCAAGCTTGAGCTCGTGGGGATCGTATTGATACTCAACTTCCGCCCCTTTGCGAACCTCATCCAATGCGTTGAGTTGCTGGCGATAAGTATTAATAGCGGCCTCCTTGAGTCTGGGGGTTCATAAAAGAAAAATTATAGACTTATGGCAGGCGCAAACAACAATGCAGAATATCTATGAACGTAATAAAAATTGTCTATCAATGGGTTATTTAGCGGAATTGCTCTGGTTATCAAGTAAATAACGCGCTGCGCTTAAAACATCTATTTAGGAGTAATCTTTCATAAAGAAAAATAAATCGTGGGGAGTTGAAAAAAAGCGGCAAAAATTGACAAAAAGCGACGTTGCCGCTGCGCTGTGAATTGAGCGATTTGTGGCATTTTTGCGCAGTTAACCGCGGTGCCCTCGAGTGAGGGCACCAGGGTAAGCGCGACAGGCGATGCAGCTTTACTCGCTGACGCGGTAGCGCTCCAGCCAGTGTGCGTACGGCGCAGGCAGTACCCATGACGGCTGCGGCTTGTCGAGCGCCAGCGCCGCCTGATATGGCCAGTGCGGATTCTTCAGGTGCGCGCGGCCGACCATGACCAGATCAAGCTGGCCTTTCTCGATAGTGCCGTTGGCGATCTGCGGCGCGTCGATACCCCACGCAGAGGCGACGGCGATATCCGCCTCGCGGCGAATGCGCTCGGCAATCGGCGCCAGGAAAGCAGGCGTGCCCCACGGAATGTTGGCGTCCGGCGTAGAGAAGCCGACGCTGACGCTCAGCAGATCCAGACCGTTGGCGCGCCAGTAGCGCGTCAGGTCGATCGCTTCCGCCAGCGTCTCTTCGTCGCGTCCGTCATACTCCAGCACGCCGAAGCGCGCGGTTAGCGGCAGGTTTTCCGGCCAGACTTCGCGCACCGCGTCGAAAGTTTCGCGCAGGAAGCGGCTGCGGCCCGCGGCGTCGCCGCCGTACTGGTCGGTGCGCTGGTTGGCGTGCACCGAGAAAAAGCTCTGCGCCAGATAGCCGTGAGCAAAGTGCAGCTCCAGCCACTCATAGCCTGCGTCGCGCGCGCGGATGGCCGCCTGCACGAAGTCATTGCGCACGCGCGCGATATCGTCGAGCGTCATGGCGCGCGGCACCTGCGGCAGGTTGTTGCCGAAGGCGACGGCGGAAGGGGAGAGGGTCTCCCAGCCGCGTCCGTCGTCAGCCGCGATATGGTCGTCGCCTTCCCAGGGTTTGTTGGCGCTCGCTTTACGGCCGGCGTGGCCGATCTGAATGCCCGGCACGGCGCCCGCCGCTTTGATCGCCTGCGCGACCTGCGCCAGCCCCTCGGCCTGCGCGTCATTCCATAAGCCCAGACAGCCGGGGGTGATGCGGCCTTCCGGCGAAACGGCGGTCGCTTCGACAATCACCAGGCTCGCGCCGCCGCGCGCCAGCGCCGCGTAGTGCACGCGATGCCAGTCGTTGATCAGGCCCTGCTCGGCGCTGTACTGGCACATAGGCGGCACCGCGATGCGGTTGCGCAGCGTAACGTCTTTCAGACGAAATTCAGAAAACAGAGACATAGCACCCTCTTGGTCATGTGGTATTTCAGCCGCTGGTTTCCCCGTCCGAGCGCTACAGGCGGCGTCGGAGAGGAAAATATCAGGAGCGATTCGCCGTGCAATGTATCCTGAGATTCCTTCCGCAGCCTACGCTCCCTGTGCTGCGTCAGAGGCGCGACGCGAGCGTGGAAACCGCGGCGCGCTCCCGTTTTAGCCTTATTTCGCCAGCGTCGCCTTAATGACCTCCTGATAAGGCGTGGTGGCGCGGCCGATCAGTTTGCTCAGGCTGCGCGAGCCGTCGAACAGGCCGCCCTGCGACGCGCCCCTGTCTGAATCCGCCAGCATCTCCGCCAGGCCGTCCGGCAGGCCGGCGCCTTTCAGCGCGGCGGCGAATTCGGCGGGAGAGAGGTTGACGTACTCCACCTGCTCGCCGGACTGGCGCGCAATCTCTGCGGCGAATTCCGCCAGCGTATAGCTGTCGTCGCCCGCCAGCTCATAGATTTTGCCCGCCTGGTCGTCGCGGCTGATCACCTCCGCCGCCGCTTCGGCGTAATCCCGACGCGCCGCGGAGGCGATGCGTCCCTCGCCAGCCGACCCGATAAAGGCGTGATGCGTCAGCGCCGGCGCGATGCTGGCCGCGTAGTTTTCGGTGTACCAGCCGTTGCGCAGCAGCGCGAACGGAATGCCGGAGGCCTGCAGCAGCGCTTCGGTGGCGCGATGTTCGGCGCCGAGGCCCAGCGGCGAGCTGTCGGCGTGCAGCAGGCTGGTGTAGGCGATGAATGTTACGCTGGCCGATTTCGCCGCGTTAATCACCGCTTTATGCTGCGCTTCGCGCTGACCCACTTCGCTGCCGGAGATCAGCAGCAGCTTGTCCACGCCGGAAAAGGCCGACATCAGGGTATCCGGCTGGCCGTAGTCCGCCTTACGCACCGTCACGCCTTTCGCCGCCAGATCGGCGGCTTTTTCCGGCGAGCGCACGGCGGCGACGATCTGCTCCGCCGGCACTTTTTTTAGCAGGGCTTCGATAACCAGACGGCCTAGCTGGCCGGTTGCGCCTGTCACTGCAATCATTTTCTCTCTCCTGTGCGTTTGTCATTGTCGAAAGCAAGAGTAGGAGATAAGCTAACTTTTAGTAAGTACTTACAACTTTGTTAGTTTAGAGAAAAGAGATTAAATGTCTGAAAAGATGAGTGAAAAATTTAGCCGTGGCGAACTGCTCAACGTCAACTGCCCGTCGCGCGAAGTGCTTAAGCGCGTTACCAGCCGCTGGAGCGTGCTGATTTTTCTCGCGCTGCGTAATGACACGCTGCGCTTTAGCGAACTGCGCCGCGCGGTCGGCGGCGTCAGCGAGCGCATGCTGGCGCAGACGCTGCGCCATATGGAAGAGGACGGCTTCGTCGAGCGCATCGCCTATAACGTCGTGCCGCCGCATGTAGACTATCGCCTGACGCCGCTCGGCCGCGAACTTGAAGGACAGGTGGTCGGCCTGGCGGACTGGCTGGAGCTCAACGTGGACCGGATTCTGGCGCAGCGGGAAAAAGCCTGACGGCTTTCTCCCACGGCAGCGCCACAGCAGGGAAGGGGAGCGCGATATTCGCCCTGAATAAAACGTGGCGCTGATTGCTATATTCCCGCTGCGCAACCGCTGTTTGTTATTAACAACTTTATTTCATGTCAGGGTGCGGCGTTAATTAAGCGTGACGGAAATAACGATAATGGCTGGAAGAGATAAATCGCGTTTTTTAAACGTAACGCCTTAAACAGAATTCTTAATGCCCTAAATGCTTAATTTGCTTTCATTAAGCGCCGAACCTGACTGCAAAATTGACCGCTTTTCAGCTGTGGATATAGGTAAAATAACATGCCATAACAGCGCGTTGCGCCACTAAACAGGCGCTGCGCCACCCTCACTCCTCTCCGCTGTAATCATGCAACAATAAATAACAAAGATGTCACATTGGCGCCTGTGAATTAACCTAAAAGATTGCGCTAAAATAGGTAATTGCGGACAAAAACAATGACCAAAATCAAAAAACGCTGTTATAGTTTTTGCATCCCAGACTGTTTCTGTTTGTCAGGCGCGAGTTCTTATAAATTCGCGTCAACAATTGGCTTAAGTACAGCGTAAATATTAACGCCGTGCTTTGGTTGTTAACTATAAGTAAATATATGGTGTTATATGTGGCAACGAGGTAAGCAATGTTCGGATTAGACGCCTTTCACCTGGCCAGGATACAGTTCGCGTTTACTGTCTCCTTTCACATCCTTTTTCCCGCCATTACCATCGGTCTCGCCAGCTTTCTGGCCGTGCTCGAAGGGATGTGGCTGAAAAGTCGTAACGAAACCTATCGCGATCTTTATCACTTCTGGTCCAAAGTCTTTGCCGTTAACTTTGGTATGGGCGTGGTCTCGGGTCTGGTGATGGCCTATCAGTTCGGGACGAACTGGAGCGGCTTCTCGCAGTTTGCGGGCAGTATTACCGGTCCGTTGCTCACCTATGAAGTCCTGACCGCCTTCTTCCTTGAAGCGGGCTTCCTCGGCGTGATGCTGTTCGGCTGGAACCGCGTCGGTCCGGGTCTGCACTTTTTTGCGACCTGTATGGTGGCGCTCGGCACCCTGATCTCCACCTTCTGGATCCTCGCTTCCAACAGCTGGATGCATACCCCGCAGGGCTACCTGATCCAGAACGGAATTGTGGTGCCGGAGGACTGGCTTAAAATCATCTTCAACCCTTCGTTCCCCTATCGCCTGTTCCATATGTCGGTGGCGGCGTTCCTCGCCAGCGCCTTCTTTGTCGGCGCATCCGGCGCATGGCATCTGCTGCGCGGCAACGACAATCCGGCAATTCGCAAGATGTTCTCAATGGCGTTGTGGATGGCGCTGATC
>NZ_MLJJ01000062.1 GCF_002095575.1 Pantoea septica
ACCATTACATTATGAGAAGAGACATAAAATAATAGATCGCTGGCTTTTGTAATTTAACTAGTTACACATTTTTGCTGAGATGTACTTACCTTTTTCTACCCAGACCGCGCGGCTGGCGTGTTCTACCCAGACCGCGCGGCTGGCGTGTTCTACCCAGACCGCGCGGCTGGCGTGCGGTCTGGGGATGTATCTTCGCCTTTATGGGAGCTCGCGCGCAACTTTGTTGCCTGATGGCGTGCGGGTGGACCACCAGCAAAGCAGCGACCCTAGGCTAACCATTGCGGCCCCTTGCCAGAATGATAACGTCAGGTGCGAATGCAGCAGAAATGCCGCCAGTACCGAGGAGAGGATCGGAATAAAGTAGGAGACCGCAGCCAGCAGGTTAACGTTGCCGTGCAGAATGCCAGTATTCCATGCGGCATAGCCAAATCCCATCGCCATCGCGGCCAGCGCCAGGCTGAGCAGCGCCTGCGGCGAAACAGCTAATGCTGGCTGCGGCGACAGCAGAAATTTCACCCACAGGGTCAGTGCAGTCAGGATAAAAAATAGCGTAATGCCGTTGCTGCCGTTCGCAATCTTTTTTGTCACCACGCAGTAAACCGCCCAGATCGCTGCGCCACAAAATGCCAGCCCATAGCTGAGCGGGTTGTCCATAATGTTATTGCCGATCTCGCTCATTGAGAAAGCGTGCTCGCCGCCCAGCACGCGGCAGATCCCCGCGACGGCCAGCAGCAGGCCGGGAATAATCAGCGGGCTGGTTTTTTGCCGGTTAACGAGCGCCGCCAGCACAATCGTCATGCCTGGCCAGAGATAATTCACCATACCGACCTCAATCGCCTGACGGCCGCTGTGGGTAAAGCCGAGCGACAGTGACAGGCAAATTTCGTAACTGACAAATAACAGGCTGCCGACGAGCAGATAGCGCCGCGGAAAGGTGCGCACGCTGGGAAAGCCGACGGTAAAGAGCAGTAGCGCGGCGCTAAAGCTGTAGATCAGCGCCGCGCCGCCGATCGGCCCAAAGCTCTCGCTGACGCTTTTAATCAGGCCGACAATTGTGCTCCACAGCACAATGGCCAGCAGGCCAGTTAGCGTTGCTCTCTTTTGGGACATAACGCTTTACCTCATTTCAGACGTGATCGGCTTAGCAGGTCAGAATACGCAACTGAGTCAGGTCTGCCACCTCTTTATCTATGAACTACCCTTACTGCTTACCCACGGAGGAGAGCAAGATGACTGATGCAACCCTGATCGAAACGCTGCAGTTCGGCCCTGATGATGCCCCAGAGCAGAAATATGAAATTTACGGCGACGACGAAAAAACGCCGACCTATGCGCTGATTTACCGCCAGCACGACGGCGACTGGGAAAAACTGGACGAGAAGCTCACCTTCGCAGCCAGAGATGAGCAAAAAAAGGTGGCCGTCGCCATGGACTACGGCTCTGGCGACAGCCTGCCGGAGCTGCGAGATTTACCCGCGGAAGCCCGCGAACACTGCGAGCGTCACTGGCAAAACAGCCAGCAATAACATGGGCCGGGGAAAGTTCCCGGCTTTTTTTCACCCCCTCGTACGCCCCTCTCTATCTGCGGTTACGCTCGCAATATCCGATCCTCTGAACTTAACTCAAATTATGTTCATCGCCTGATTGCGCCTTACGGGAGGATCCTTTGGCCAAAAAATTACAACCTGAAGCCGCGGCCGATGTGCTCGTATTGCGGCGCTGGATAACCGTTGGACGTCCCGCTGAAGAGCTGTTTGCGCTCTGGCTGGCACCCGATACCTTACCGCGCATCATGAGCCATTTCGCCACCGTGACGCCCCTTAACAAAAGCGACGCGCAGTGGCAGGTCGACGGGCCGCTCAGCAAACATTACTCATGGGAGAGCTGCATCGTCGAGGCGCAGCCGGGCGACATCATCGCCTGGCAGTCGCTGGAGGGCGCGGACATCCCCAACGAGGGTGAGCTGCTGCTGCGCCCGGCGCCCGGCGAGTGGGGAACCGAACTGGCGCTGACGCTGCGCTTTACGCCGCCGGGCGGTGCGCTGGGCAAAAAGGTCACGACCTTTTTCGATCTCCTGCCTAAAGAGATTGTCAGCAAAGCACTGCACCGCTTTAAAAGTCTGGCCGAAACCGGCGAAATCCCAACCCTTGACGGCCAGCCCGCTGGCCGCCATGCCGACCGTCAGGATAAGGAGAAATAGATGCGTGCACTTTGCTGGAACGGCGTAAACGATCTCAGCGTTGAAACGGTGGCCGATCCCGGCCTGCTCAATCCCCATGATGCGATTATCCGCGTTCGTTTAACGACCACCTGCGGCTCCGATCTTCACGTCATCGACGGCCTGATCCCCAGCATGCGCGAGGGCGATATTCTCGGGCATGAATTTATGGGCGAGGTGGTCGAAGTCGGCAGCGCGGTGAAAAATATTCGCCGTGGCGATCGCGTCGTGGTGCCCTCGTTTATCTCCTGCGGCTCCTGCTGGTACTGCCAGCATCAGCTGCCCTCCTGCTGCGACAACACTAATCCGCAGTGGGAGAAGGGTGAAACGGTGCTGGGCCACCCGACCGGCGGCATTTACGCCTATAGCCACGCCTTTGGCGGCTACGCTGGCTCGCACGCCGAATATGTCCGCGTGCCCTTCGCTGACAACGACTGCTTTGTCGTGCCGGAAGGAGTAAGCGACGAGCAGGCGCTGTTTCTCTCCGACGCGGCGCCGACAGGCTACATGGGCGCGGATTTTTGCAATATTCATCCCGGCGACACCGTTGTGGTGTGGGGCTGCGGCGGCGTAGGCCTGATGGCGCAGCAAAGCGCGTGGCTAATGGGCGCGCATCAGGTTATCGGCATCGACCGCTACCCGGAGCGGCTGGCGATGGCGCGCGACTATGCCGGCAGCATAGCGCTCGATTATACCCAGGTCGATATCAACGAGGCGCTGCTGGAGCTGACCGGCGGTCGCGGCCCGGACAGCTGTATCGACGCTGTCGGCATGGAGGCGCGCGGCGAAGGGCTCAGCCAGGTTTATGATAAAACCAAACAGCTGCTGCATCTGGAAACCGACGTCGGCGCCGCGCTGCGTCAGGCGCTTTACGCTTGTCGCAAAGGCGGCAATATCGCGATTCTGGGGGTATACGGCGTGATGGACAAATTCCCGCTGGGGCTGATGATCAACAAAAGCCTGACGATCCGCACCGCGCAGCAGCACGGCCAGCGCTATATGCATCGGCTGCTGGATCACGTGGCGAAGAACGAGCTTAATCCCGCCTTTATGGCGACGCATCGCTTCTCGCTGGAAGAGGCGCCGCGCGGCTATGAGATGTTCAAGCATAAAGAAGATGGCTGCGTGCGCGCGGTATTCGCCCCCTGAACAGAGCGCCGGGATGGCGCAGCGTCACGTTTTCGTAGTAAAAAAGTCGCAACGTGACGCAACTGAAGGGAACACGATGATTAAGCTTACCGGCCGATTGATTTGTAAAAACACGGAAGAGACGGCGCTGGTGCGCCGTTATCTTCCCGAGCACATCCGGCTGACAAAAGAAGAGCCAGGATGCCTTAGCTTTGAAGTGAAGGAGACAGCTGATCCGCTTATCTGGTCGGTAGAAGAGCGGTTCACCAGCCAGCAAACCTTCGATATGCATCAGGCCAGAACCCAAGCCTCGGCGTGGGGGCGGGAAACTGTGGCGATTGCCTGACGTCTCGGAACGTACCGCCAGCAGGGAACCCGCCGCCGCGGCCGGTTCCTTTTTTATGAGCAGCCTTAATCCCCTTGAATCGCTATCTGGACAATCAGGCAACAGATTTCCAGAAACAGGCAACCCCGCTTTCGCTTAGCCGTCTAGACTTAACGGATTGCACACCACAATAGACTTCCTCATAACGTGCATAACACGCCATTTTAAACCCCGTTAAATACTGGAAACGAGCTATGTCTGAAAATCTACAACTGCAGCTGGCGATCAACGGGCAACCGCATACGATGCGGGTGGATCCCCGCGTCACCCTGCTTGACGCGCTGCGCGAGCACCTGACGCTTACCGGTACCAAAAAAGGATGCGATCAGGGACAGTGCGGCGCTTGTACGGTGCTCATCAATGGAAAACGCGTGCTGAGCTGCCTGACGCTGGCGGCCCAGGCTAACGGCCAGTCGGTCACCACCATCGAAGGCCTGGCGCAGGCCGACGGCACCCTGCATCCGGTGCAGGCGCGCTTTCTGGAACACGACGCCTTTCAGTGCGGCTACTGCACCCCAGGGCAGATTATGTCGGCCGTGGCCTGTATCGACGAGGGGCACGCCGGCTCGGCGGACGAAATCCGTGAATATATGAGCGGCAATCTTTGCCGCTGCGGCGCCTATCCCAATATCGTCGAGGCGATCCAGCAGGCGGCCGCCGACCTTAGCAAGGAGGCGACATGAACCCATTCGACTACGTCGGCGTCAGCGATGCCGATGACGCGCTGCGGCAGAAGCAGCGCGCGGACAGCCGCTTTCTGGCAGGCGGCACCACCCAGATCGATCTGATGAAATGCGACGTCGAACAGCCCGCCGCGCTCATTGACATCAACCAGCTTGCGGAGATGCGCGAAATTGCCTTTACGGCGGATACGCTGCGCATCGGCGCGCTGGCGCGTATGAGCGAGGTTGAGAATCATCCTGAATGCCAGCAGAACGCGCCCGCGATTTATGACAGCCTGTGGCAGGCGGCGTCGCCGCAGTTGCGCAACATGGCGTCGATAGGCGGCAATCTGCTGCAGCGCACCCGCTGCGTCTATTTCCGCGATCCCCATACCTTTTCAGCCTGCAATAAACGCCAGCCGGGATCCGGCTGCGCCGCGCGCGGCGGCGTCAACGGCAACCACGCCATTCTGGGCACCAGCGAAAGCTGCATCGCGGTTTATCCCGGCGACCTGGCGGTGGCGCTGACCGCCTTCGAGGCGGTCGTCATCGTGCGCAACGCCGCCCAGCGCGAACGCCGCATTCCCATCGATGAATTCTACCTGCTGCCGGGCGATACGCCGCATCTGGAGCACGATCTGGGGCCGGACGAGATGATCGTAGCGGTGGAACTGCCGTTAACGCCGGCGCTGCGCCAGTCCCACTATCTGAAAGTGCGCGATCGCAGCTCCTATGAGTTCGCCGCCGCCAGCGCGGCGGTCGGCATCGAGCTTGATGGCGACCGCATCCGCGATCTGCGCATTGCCGTCGGCGGCGTGGCGACGAAACCCTGGCGCGCGCGGCACGTCGAAGGGGCGCTGCGCGGTCAGCCGTTCAACGAGCAAACCCTGCGCCGCGCCGCCGAGCTGGTCGTGCAGGACGCCGAGCTGCTGCCGCAAAACCAGTACAAGAAACTGCTGGCGCCGCGCGCCATCGCACGCGCGTTGATGAAAGCGGGCGGCATGGCTTAACAGGCCGAACAGAGAGGATTAACAATGGATACGGCAGAAAAGAGTTATCAGGCGCTGGGTGAAAAGCGCGAGCGCGGCGACGGCGTCGTTAAGGTGACTGGCGAAGCGCGCTATGCGGTTGAGCATCAGCCGGAAAACGCGGCGTACGGCGTGGTGATCCAGTCCACCGTTGCCAGCGGACGCATTACCCGCATGGATACCGAAAAGGCGCGTCAGGCGCCGGGCGTGCTGGCGGTTTACACCCACCTCAACAGCCTGAAAATCAATAAGCCGACCGCCATCGCCGACGGCGGCGCGGCGCAGTCCACCTATACGCCGATTCAGGACGATAAGATTATCCATAACGGCCAGAATATCGGCCTGGTGGTGGCGGAGACCTTCGAGCAGGCCACCTGGGCAGCCACTCTGGTGGAAGTGGAGTATGAGACGGAGCCGGCGCTGGTTTACCCGGACGATCCGCGCGCCGCGCGTAAAGAGAGCAGCGGCACCAACATCGATCTCGGCGATGCCCATCAGGCGATGGCGCAAGCGGAAGTAAAAATCAAAGGGCGTTACGCGACGCCGCGCGAATACAATATGCCGATGGAGCCGCACGCCTGCGTCGCCTCCTGGCAGAATGAGCGTATGACGGTCTGGGAACCGAGTCAGTGGGTGATGGGCGCGCAGACCGAAATCGCCGAATGGCTGGGCATCGAGGTTGACCAGGTGCGCATCATCTCCCCCTACGTAGGCGGCGGTTTCGGCTCTAAGCCGGTGCCCTATACTCATGTGGCGCTTGCCTGCGTCGCCTCGCGCGCGCTGGGACGGCCGGTTAAAGTCTCTTTAACCCGGCCGCAAACCTTTACTGGGCTCGGCGGTCGGCCGGCGACGATCCAGAACCTTGAGATGGGCGCCTCGCGCGACGGCAAAATTCTGGCGATTATCCATGACGGCCTGAGCGACACCTCGCTGATCGACACCTTCGCCGAGGGCACCAATAAAGTGACAGGCCGTCTTTACGCCGTGCCGAACGTCTATTCGCGTCACTACGTGGCGGCGATCAACACCGTCACGCCAGGCTGGATGCGCGCGCCGGGCGAGAACCCGAGCGCCTTCGGACTGGAAGTGGCGATGGACGAGATGGCCTGTGCGCTGGGAATCGATCCGCTGGAATTTCGCCTGCGCAACTGGGCCGATCATGACTATCAGCTGAATGCGCCCTGGAGCACGCGCCGGTTGAAAGAGGCCTACGCCGCCGCCGCTGAAGCCTTTGGCTGGGACCAGCGCAGCATGGCGCCGCGCTCGATGCGCGAAGGGCGCGAGCTGATTGGCTGGGGCATGGCGACCGCCACCTATCCGGTCAGCCGCTCGCCCGCCGAAGCGAAGCTGATTTTCCACAGCGACGGCAGCCTGGTGGTGCAGAGCGCCGGGGCGGATATCGGCACCGGCACCTATACCATTCTGGCGCAGACCGCCGCCGAGGTGCTGCACATTCCTTCGCGTCAGATCCGCGTCGAACTGGGCGATACCGATTTGCCGCGCGCCGGCGTAGCGGGCGGCTCGCAGCTGGCGGGCAATCTTACCGCGGCGGTGCACAAGACGGCGGAAGCGATGCGCGAGAAACTCTTTACCCTGGCGACCGAATCGCCTGGCTCGCCGCTGTTTCAGGCGGATCGCGAGCAGCTGGTGCTGCGCGACGGCGCAGTATGCGTGAAAAACCAGCCCGATCGCGCCATTCGCTACGACAAACTGGTAGAGCTGAACGACTCGCTGACGCTTTCCGTGGTCTCCGGCACTTTCTCTGAAGAGGAGAGCGAAGAGGATCGCGATCGGGCGGTGCACTCGATGTCGAAGATGACGCGCCCTGAAGCCTTTTCGGCGCACAGCTGGGGCGCGCAGTTCGTTGAGGTGCGCGTCGACGAGGATTTCGGCACCGTGCGGGTTAAACGGCTGGTTTCTGCTTTCGACAGCGGACGGCTTTATAACCCTCAGCTGGCGCGCAGCCAGTGGATTGGCGGCATGGTGATGGGGCTGGGCCAGGCGCTGCTGGAAGACGGCGTTATCGATCCGCGCAACGCCCGCGTCATCAATAACAACCTGGCGGACTACCTGATCGCCGTGAATGCGGACGTGCCGGAGATCGTCACCATCGACGTCGGCGAGCCGGATCATCACGCCACCCTGATGGGCGGCAAAGCGGTCGGCGAGTTAGGCATTGTGGGCATGGCGGCGGCCATCAGCAACGCCGTCTATCACGCGACCGGCAAGCGCATTCGCGATCTGCCGCTCTCTCTGGATAAACTGATCGACTAAAGCGCGGCGGCGATGCCGGACAGGCATCGCCGTCTCTTTTACGACAGACCCCTTCATTCTTAAATCAGAGGCAGTTTTTCATCTTCGTGAATATACTGTTACTCACAGTGCCAGTGATAACAAGAGTCACTCTCTGCCACTCAATGCCATAACGGATCGCATGATCTCTTTCACGGACGAATTTTCCTGAGGAGCCTGTTGATGACATCGTCCGCTGCAAAAGTCAGTGCTGGTCTTGGTCTGGCGTTTCTTATGCTGTTTAATTCCGCTTTCGCCGCGCCCCTGTCGTCAGGCGGTTCTCTGACGTTTAGCGGCGCGATCGCCCAGGATCCCTGCCAGTTAACCCCAGGCGCCAGCCGCATCACCTTCGCCTGCCAGGACAACAACGGCGTTCATACGCAGCAAATCGGCCTTCAGCAGGTGGCGCAGGGCGATGTGGTTTTGCCTGGCGTAGACCATGTCAGCCTGACTTACCTTGACCCGCAAAAGTCGAAGGCGGTGGTTCGGGTCGACTATACTAATTCGCTCTGTTGCAGGACCTGCGAGGCTCTGCAACAGCTCACGCTGGCCGCGTAAAAAGGGAATTTCGATTAATCAGAGATTTCTCTCCGGCCAGTAGGTTGACATCAATTTAATTTGATTCAATATTATCACGACCTCACAGGATGACGCTGTGCCGCTCTCTTTCGATCAGATAATAAGCAGTAGCACCATGAATGAAGAATTACCAGAAACCTGCGGCGGCGCTTCGCAAGGCAGCGCGCCTGTTACCGTCGATCAGTTTCTCTGCTTCGCGCTCTACTCCGCGTCGCTGGCGATGACCAAGCTCTATCAGTCGCGTCTGAAGCCGCTAGGGCTGACCTATTCGCAATATCTGGTTCTGCTGGCGCTGTGGGAAACCGACAATGTCACCGTCTCTGAGCTGGGGACGCGCGTCCATCTTGATTCGGGCACGCTGAGCCAGCTGCTCAAAAGGCTGGAGCAGGCGGGCCTGATCAGCAGACGGCGCGACGTAGGACATGACGAGCGTCGCGTGCTGATTACGCTGACGCCAGCGGGAACCGCGCTGAAATCTGAGGCCGCTGGCGTGCCGGCGGATATGATCTCAGTTATGGATACGCCGCTTGAGGAGCTTTCCGATTTGACCAGCCGGGTCGCCGCTCTGCGGCAGAAACTGATAAAGGCGATTCCCTGATCGTCCGGATGTAGACATTTCCCAGGCGCAGCTGTCAGGGATTAAAACGATAATGACCAGCATGGACAAAGGCCTTGTGAGCACTGAAAAAGCAGAAGATCCAGACGAAATTCATGCGGCAATCGGAGAGATAGCGTCGCTGCTGTTGAAAGCGGGAAAGCCGCTTGAGCTGGCGGGGCTGAGCACGCTGCTCACACAACAAGCTGAACAGACGGCGGATGCGTCGCTGCAAAAAAATTATCGTGATGCGGCACGCTTTGTCGCTGAAAAAATCGGGTCATAACGGCAGCTGTCAGTGAAGAGTGGGCTCGCTCTCCGGCCAGTCGTCGTTGCCAGAGAAGGCGCTGTTCTGGTCCGACTGGCCTGCTGCGCTGATCAACTCGGCAATCGCGCGCTGAAAGGCTCGCTGCCGGATGGGATTGCGCTCAGACGCTGCCATCGCCTGAAGTTGCGCCACGACGTGCTCGGCAAAAACGGGCGAATCCTGCGCCAGTAGCGCCATCACGGCCTCGCCTGTCAAAATATCTACCAGCTTTTCATCGTCATTTTTGCTCATATTGCCATCATATTATTTAGTTTGATCTGGACGCAGGCGAAAACGCTACCCTGTACGGTTGCGTCTCGGGCAGACGTTGCGCCCTGCGCAACGCCACGGTTGCAGAGAAAATTGCTTTGCGCCTGATTAGCTTATCAAGTTTATAACATTTTGCCTTTTGATTTTCATGCAGCAAAATAAATATCTGTTTTAAAAGATTAATTTCTCGAAGTGGATTCTCATTCTTATTCTGACGCAAGGCGAGCAGATTCGCAGCCTCGCGTCATTTCTGTTGCCTCAAGCGCCTGACGCGCGTGTTATTAAGGCTGATGAAGGGCTTTGCTGCCTGCGTCGGCAATGGCGATTTCCGCCGGATTTGCCGTTCCGCTCACGCCAATCGCGCCCGTCACCTCGTCGTTAACTGTCACTGTCGCGCCGCCGCCAAGCGGCACCATATTGGGCAGCGTGGCTATCGCTGGCTCTGTGCCATTGGCTCGCGCCATATATTTGTCGGTCGAGGTGCGATACAGCGCCGCCGCGCGTCCTTTTTGCATCGAAGAGTCAATACAGCCCGGCGGCGCGTTATCCATGCGTTTGAAGGCCAGCAGCTGTCCGGCTCGATCGAGCACGGCAATGCAAACCTGCGCTTTCAGCGACTGCGCCTGCGCCTCCGCAATAATGCGCTGTGCATCATCGGCGCTCAAGATAGTTTGGGTCTGCGTGGCGCTGACTGTGGCGGTCCACAACGCGGCAAGGGCGCAGAGTGCGCTACAGAGAGGTGCTTTCATGGTGTCTCCTTTTATGAGATCGATATCGCCATACTCCCAGACAGATCAGCAGTGCCAGCAGGCCTGCTCCTGCCCACGGCGCGCGCTGCAACCAGAGCGAATGCCTGGGATGGCGCAGGGTGTGATTAACCTGCTCTTCGGTAATGTGCTGTCCGGCCGCGCCGAACTGTGTTGAGACATAGTCCAGCAGACGCGCCAGCTCGGCGCTGCTCATCTGGCTGGAGAATGCCGGCATAAAGGCGTGGCCTGACGCGGTGGTGCGGTCTACCCCCTCTGCGACGGTCATAATCAGATTGGCGGGA
Source organism: Pantoea septica (assembly GCF_002095575.1). Classification (GTDB taxonomy): domain Bacteria; phylum Pseudomonadota; class Gammaproteobacteria; order Enterobacterales; family Enterobacteriaceae; genus Pantoea; species Pantoea septica. The sequence continues at coordinate 10,516 of NZ_MLJJ01000062.1, forward strand.
TTAGCGTTGAGCACCGCCGAGGTGCCGGTTAGCCGGGGAAAGGTTTGCGGCGCGTCACGGCTGCCTTCGCCCTGCGCGCCGTGGCAGCTTGCGCAGGCGGCGTTATAAAGCTGCGCGCCGCTCATCTGCTCGCCGCCGATGGCGCCGCGCAGCGTCGCGGACGGTCCGGTCTCGAACGCTGCAATAGTGCGCGGAGGTGGCGTCGGCGCAGCATGCGTACTGGCCGGCGCGTGACCCAGCGTCAACAGATAGCGGGCGACAGAGCGTCGATCGCTTTCGGTCAGGCGGGAAAAAGAGTTTTCCACTACGGTCGCCATTTCGCCCGCCGCGATGGCTTTGCCCGGCAGCGAGCCGGTTTTAAGGTAGGTCGCCAGTTCCGTTTCGGACCAGGCGTAAAGGCGCGCCTGAGTCAGATCGGGTGCCTGCCAGCTGCCGACGGCTCCGCCGCGCAGGAAGCTCGCGCTTTTCTCCGCCATCAGCACGTTGCGCGGCGTGTGACAGCTGCCGCAATGTCCCAGCGTTTTCACCAGATACTCGCCGCGCGCGTCGCCGATCGCTTCAGCGTTGCCGCTGGCGAGTGGCTGGGGTGACAGGAACAGGCCGTTCCAGAGCGCCATCATCGCGCGCCAGGAGAAAGGGAAAGGGAGCTGCGTCGCGGGCACCTGATGATCTTCGGCGGGCACGCCCGTCATAAACCAGGCGTACAGCGCCGCGATATCCTCATCGGTCAGCGAGGCAAACGCGGTATAGGGCATCGCGGGATAGAGATAGCTACCATCCCGCCGCCGGCCCTCGCGCATGACGCGGCGAAAATCCGCCAGAGAGTAGTTTCCGATGCCGTTAACGCGCGATGGTGTGATATTGGTGGCGATAATGTCTCCCAGCGGCGAGGAGATGCGATAGCCGCCGGAAAAGGGATGACCGTTATCCGGGTTGCGATGGCAGGCGG
>NZ_MLJJ01000063.1 GCF_002095575.1 Pantoea septica
GCTGCACACCACATGGTTTAACAGCAGCAGGAATCAGAGAAAGAAGGAGAAGAGTCAGCGCCCCGGAGAGAGAAAGCACAGGCGAAGGGGGATGACCGGTGCGCCAGCACCGGCTTTCCCTGGCTCGCAGGGCCGCCCGCTTTTAAGCGCGCACAGACCGCGCACCGGCCGGACATCGATTACCCGGCCGGATAGTCATCAAACGCTGAGCTGAAGCCGGTTCGGTAGTATCAACCTGTCAGCCTGCAATTCTCCCGGCATCGCGCCTTTAACCTCATACTGGATATCGAGCATCAGTAGCCACAGCGGATCATCCCAGTAGTCAGAAGGGTTCAGGCCGCGGCAGGATGGAAACTGTGGCAGCCATGCCAGCACCATAATGAGGATGTCGCTCTCATAAAAATCCTCTTCCCGTACCTGCGTGTACCACGCTCCGACTGTCAGCGGTGTATGAAACTTCAGATCGATTCTGACCTGCGCCAGTCGCTGCTGATAGCGCCGGTGTTTCTGCTTCCATGCTCTGTTCTCGCGGTTTATCTCCTGACTGATACGGCAATCGGCACGTTTATCAAGGCGCTCATTTTTTCTGAGCGCAATCATCGGAAACAGGCGCGCTCCCGTGTCCTGCGAGAGTGGTGACGGGCAGCGCTCGCCCCGGGAAGCAATCAGCGTATCGAGCGCCGTCATATACTCCACCGCAGCGGGCGCATATCTGTCTCGTGGTGAATACTCCGGCATCACGCGGCGCAAATGATCAGATTTAATCGTCCGGGTATCGCAGTAATGGCGTACAAAGGCACTGGCGTAGGGATGGGCGCCACGCACCGCCCTGCCCTGCAGGCGCTTTTCAACATCCGCAATCGCCAGGCTGACGGCGAGCGTATACGGGCAGGCGGGAACGAGTGAAAAATGACGGGGAATTGTGTTCATAGTTTTCTCCTTATGTAGTGACCGCCCTCCCGGGCGGTCTGCCGTTATCAGCCTTAGCTGCCCTGAGTATCTGAACTGCCGTTCTTTGGCGTTTCAGCTTTCAGTGGTTTCATCCACTCCGGCACCCAGCGGGAGTCTTTGAGCGCCTGCTCCGCGAACTCGGCGGCATCCCCTTTCTTCATCTTTTCCGCATCGCTGGCGTTGCCCGTTTTGCCAGCGTCGGTCAGCGCACCGACAATCTGATCTTTACTCATGCGCTTAAAGAAACCTTTGGCGGTCGGCTGCCACCATTCGGCCAGGTCAAAGTCCATTGCCGTTTCCAGTGCATCCAGGCTACTGGTCTGGCTGTTTCCGTAGACCCTGTCCTGGAAGCTGCACACTGCCAGCGCGCTGCAGAAAGCCAGCAGGCCATGCACCAGTTCATCTCTCCAGTCGAGCAGCCAGCGGAAGTCCTGCGCCCAGTTTTCCGGCAGGCTGCTTTCCCACTGTTTTTTTCTTTTTGCAGGAACTGCCAGGCTTTACCCCCTTCCTTCGCCGGGGAGTCGGAAACCAGCGCATGGCTGTTATCCGTCAGGCTGATTTTCATCGGGGTATTGTCATAGCTGCCGTGGCTGAACGTTGAACGGCGCAGCGTCCAGGTCAGCATCGCCATGGACATCGATGTGTTGGTGCAAAGTGCGGCCTGTACCGCCAGCGATCGCTCACACGACATTGAGCGCACCAGCGCGGCGGAATACCCTTCGGACAGCGCCTGGAGATCGTCTTTGCTGTCGGCCCGGGTTTTCTTCGGCAGATCTGACACGCGCTGTACACCCCGCTGGATGTAACACTGCCCGTACTCGTAGCAGATAATCGCGCCCGTTTTATTTTTATCCAGCGCTGACCAGAATCGTTTGTTCGCGACGTTTTCCAGCTCAGCCATCTGCATTTTCAGCTGTGGTTTCAGCTCATTGTCATCGGTCAGGTTCAGCTGGGCGCGGAGTTCGCTCACCTGTGCATCTTCTTCAGGCGAGTAATCCGGGCAGCGCTCCTCCGTTACAACGTAAGAGCGTTTCACCTTGCTGTCCCAGGCATGCATGCGCCCGTCCATTCTGACCTCCGTCCAGGCAAACCCTTCCTGTTTCACAACGGATTCGGCGACCTGCTGCAGCTTTTCCAGCGTCAGGCGTTCAACCAGCTCGGTTTCGATGTAGCCGTCATCCTCACCGCTGAACAGGTCGGCACGGACAGTACCGCCAGCCGCCAGATAGGCGTCTTTGCCCACAAAGGCGAACTTAGGCGAACGGCTGATTTCAGTTTCCGTCGAGGTGATCAGGTTGCGGATGATATCCGCTGAGGGGTTGTAGTAGCTGGAGGCCTGATCCCATACCTCTATCTGGCGTTCGTGCGAGTCGGCAAGCGTCAGCGCCTGGCATTGTTCAATGGTGATGTTATCTGCTGCCAGCTCGTCAAGAATGGTGGGCGCCAGGTTCGTGAGTTTCAGGCAGCGCTGCACGTGCCGTGAACCGTAGCCCATCAGGTCACCGATCTGTGCCGAGGTTTTGCCTTCATCCGCCAGCGCCTGGAATCCGGCGATTTGTTCAGCGGGATGCATATCTTCGCGCTCGCCGTTTTCCACCATCGAGGCCGCACGGGCCAGCTCTTCAGACACTCGCTTCACGGGAATAAGCTGATCGGGTTGATAAACCCCTGCTCAAGCAGCAGCTGCAGCGCGGTGAGGCGACGACCGCCGCAGGCCACGCCCAGCATGTCCTCGCCCATGTCATGCGCGATCAGGTTATGCAGCAGCCCCACATTTTTGATGGTGGCCGCCAGCGACTCGATGCGTGACTGCACGTAAACCTTGCGACGCACGTTCATTGGAGAAACAGCCAGACGTGAGAGCGGGATCATCTCAATCTCAATTTTCTCCAGCGCCTGCTCAACCGCTACCGCTGCCGCTTTCTCAGCCTTCATTTTCGCTGGACGACGAACGGGTCTAGTTTTTAAAACCGATGATTCTTTAGATTCTGAAGCCGGGGTGTTGACGTTCTGCTGTGACATGTTGCTTCTCCTGTTTGCGTTTAAGTGATGTTTCTCTGAGTTCCTCGCCGTGAGAGCAGAACAGGCGTGCGGGCATCAGGCAGAACGCAAGGGAAACGACAAGGCCGCAGCCCGAAGGGACCGGGCGTAGACGTTTAGCGTGCGACCCTTGCGGGATGCCGCCCGTGTGACAGATTTCTGCGCGGCGAAGGGGCTCAGGAACACAAAACAAGACAGCAGGTGGTGAACATGGCACCGCGCCGGGCGGCAGCTTTATGCCGAACCGGTCCTTAGCGGCCACGTCAGTGTGTGGCCAGTGAATGCGCTGGCGGCAAGCCAGCTGCAGGGGACTCTAGTCTGAAGGCTCTCAGACCCAGGCCTTTGGCCTGCAACGTTCCTTCTGGCGGTTCAGCTGAGCTTTCCGGCCTGGCCGGTTAGCGAAGCAGGGCTGACGACCTGGCCCCCGGGGAGCCGAAGGGAGCACTAAAGGGGACGGATGTCTCTCCACTGCTGCCCTGGTCATCCGTTGAAATTAACCATGCGTGCGATCTTCGCACACTTCCATAGGGGGGAGGTCTCTTATAGCGGGCAATGTGCTAAACCAGAGTTAACCTTTTCAACTCAATGGGAGAAGCAGCAGTGAAAAGCACAAGCGCTAAATCCGTCAAGAAAGCTAATGAGCTACTGAAGAGTGGTGATCACAGAGAGGTGGTGCTGGATTTTAATATCAGCGCCGATGAGTTTTTTGAGCTGGCTGACAGATGGGCTGAGCGGGGAGCTAAAATAAAAAAGAAGATGGCAGGTTTGTTATCCGGCTTGCCAGGTAAGCATCAGGCTAGCAGGTCACCGTAAACATAGTCCGGAGCACACAACAACCCACCTAATCGCCGCGCTTCTTCATAACGTATTGCCTGCATGCCGGGTACGCCCGCCTGACTATGCTTTTCTGGCGCCAGAAAGCCATCGAAGGCCTAAATAACGACAGGGCCTGAACAGGATGTCTGAGGCTTATTACTGACTCAGATTGCCGCTAAATCTCATTAAATCGGAGTATCAGAATCCTTAATGTTTGCAGATAAAGGCGGCATGTGGCGTTGATCCCGGTACACTGACCGCTGTGCAGGGAATTACAGTTCCAGCAAGGAGGCTGTCACTGCCCTTGTCATTGCGAGAATACATGGTTCACAGCGGCGATAATACGTCCATTTGCCGACCTTACTGGCTTCAAGCAGGCCGGCGTCATGAAGAGCTTTAAGACAAATTGAGGTGGCGGGCTGTGATAAGCCCGCCTTGTCCTGAATGAGACTGGCACAGACGCCATACTGTTCGAAGCCAAAAAGCTGAGAATACTCAGCAAATGCTTCTTCAGGTTTTTTTAGCCATTTAAGCACTGCAACCCGGGTCGGATTTGACAGCAGTTTTATGGAATTTTCCGGTGACATGCCGCCTCACTAAACATCAGGATGGGTAAACTGGGTAATCAGTATATCCTTTCTCAGTTCCACCATACAGGGAGGAATGATCCACCACATTTAGGGGATACCCTTCTTTTAACCGCTCCGGCAGATCAGGATTAGCAATAAAGGTACGTCCGAAACCAAACAGGTCTCCCCAGCCTTTCTCCAGCATTAACTCTGCTTTTTTCTGCGTATAGCGACCAGAATACATAATGGGCGAATGGAAAGTTTCGCGCAGCGCAGTGCGGAAACTTTCTGGCATCTCAGGGCTGTTGTCCCAGTCAGCCTCTGCGATGGACAGGTAACCCACGCCCAGCTCGTTCATGATCTGTGCAGCCCGGATATAGGTGGCATGCGGGTCGCTTTCTACAAGTCCAAGGTAGACACGCTCTTCTTCAGTGCTGGAAAACAGTGGGGCGAATCTCACACCAACGCGCTGACTGCCGAAGACTGAAATGACTGCCTCAGTGACTTCGCGCAAAAAACGCAATCGGTTATCAAGTGAGCCGCCGTACTCATCATTCCTGAAGTTAGTATGCTCAGAAATGAACTGGTTGATCAGGTAGCCATTAGCCGAGTGCAGTTCAACTCCATCGAAACCGGCTTCTTTTGCATTTTCCGCTGCGATGCGGTAGAGCGCGACAATCTCTTTTACTTCTGCTGTAGTCAACTCGCGCGGATCGCTTGGTGCCGTCAGCATCCCTGCCCCCGGACTGGTTTCAATAAAGACCCTTACGCCTTTAGCCGGAATCGCTGAAGGGGCAATCGGAGGCAGATTGCCTGGCTGAAGTTCATTATGAGAAACGCGTCCAACATGCCATAGTTGGCAGAAAATGGTTCCCCCCGCTTGATGTACGGCATCTGTCACTTTACTCCAGCCAACGATTTGTGCATGGCTGTGGATCCCCGGGGTCCACGCATATCCCTGCCCACGCGGTTCAATTTGGGTACCTTCCGTAATCATGAATCCGGCACTTGCGCGCTGGCGGTAATACTCCACCATCAGATCGCCAGGAACATTTCCCGGCTGTTCACTACGACAACGCGTCAGGGGAGGTAAAGCGATGCGGTTTCGTAGCTGGATATTGCCCAAGGTCAGGGGGCTGAACAGAGATGGCATAACGGGTGATCCTCAAAAATTAAAGAGCGTCATTATATTTACACATTTAAATATGTAAATGCGTAATATGTGCTTTTTTAAATTGACGCTTTACAGAGGAAATTTCTAGGCTGGCCACATCATCGTAAAACTCTGGGTTCAAGTGCCAAAATTCTCTCCACCAAACCGTGAAACCAGAGGTAATGGATAGCGCGAAGGATCATGGTTCACCAGACAGATTCAGACTCAGGGGAGTCAGCAGACCAATAGATGCATATGATTACCGAATGTTATCGCCATTAGGCATTCCCTTTTAAGCCTGCGTACTGTCACAGGTGACGCTGTATTCTGGCCCTTGCTGCGTCTCATAAAATACCTGCCTGGTGTCTTACCGAAAATCCTTTTGTACCTCCAGCTCCCCTCCTCACTTGCTGCTATTTCTTTCAAAAAATCAGCAAACAAGAAGAGACTGAGAACCATTTGTTAAAGGTAAGGCGGGCGCTCCCCTTCCCCGCGGATAATTCACTTATGTCCCCGTCACTTTTCACAAGCATTTTCACACTGATTGACGCAGTATCCACTCACTCCTGGTGAGTAATTCGCTGATGCGATCCCTCTGGCGGATAAACTGCGTTTCCAACATCAGCCAGTAGCGCTCACTGCATTGCTGGCGACGAAAACCGCAGAGCCGTTGCAACCCAGGAAATGCACCGCCGTGATAGCTCAGATCAGGATGGAAATCATCACCGGCACGATAGCGAGCGCGGTGCCATAAACCTGTGGCCTCTGCCAACGAGGACAGTTTGCACGTCTTTCCGGATATCAGTTTTTCCAGTGCGCTCAGACGCTCGCGCAATGTGTTCAATGAAAATGCCGGATCGATTTCATTTTGCAACTGTGCGAGGGCGTCATCCATCAGTGCCAGATATTGCCGGGCATCCAATGGCAGCGTCTTTTCATACAACAGAGATTCCAGCCAGCGCTGATGAATGTCAAAATCCCGCCAGAGATGAGCTTCATCGACTTTATCCAGCGTGTCTTCTTCCGTATGCCACCACCAGCCGCCGCCACTTCCGGGTGAAAGTGACTGCCGTTGTTCCGGCACTTCACGTAATGCAAAATGCAGGGGGATACCGAGCCCCCAGAATGACTGGTCGGCGCCTTTGCCGATCGGGGTCACACGCTCTGCAGGTTTGCCCGTGGTGGCAATAATGGCCTGGTTGAGCCAGTCGGAAGATTCCGCGCCACTGGCATTCACCACGAGTTGTGATCCGCCAATACAGCCGGGGGAATCAACATTGATGTGTGCTACACAATGGTCCAGAAGCTGAGACCGGAAGTGATCGGCGTACCACGTTGAGCCGCCGTAACGCGCATTAGAATGACCCGGCCAGAAGGCAACGCGCAGGCCTCGTGTCAGACGCTGTTCGCTGAACAGTGTTGCCAGCGCAAGACACAGGGCATTGCCCGTCGCGTTATCTGTCACGCCCTCATGCCATGAATCGTAATGCGAAGAGAGCAGCACAAACTCTTCGCTACTGCCGGGCAGTTCTACCACAGGCAAGGAACAGGGCGCGACGTGCTCATGCAAGACAGTGGTCAGACGCGCGCAGAGCGTCTCGGCCGATAGCTGAGACCGCAGGTGGGCACCGTCCTGCTGGCTAATACTGATCACCGGAATGGTGGGATAGCGCTGTAAATCATCCGGCACAGGAGTCCCCCACACCGGCCCCACGGTTTCTTCATGCAGTGCCGCTTCGGCGGAGCCCCAGATATGAATCAGTCCCAAGGCGCCGGCATTCATCAGCCGTTGCACATAGTCCTCGAAACCCTGGTCGGCAAGCACCAGCTTACCGCGAACACGTGCTGACCAGTTTGCGAGTGCGTTTTCAGGGATGAAGTCCAGGGACTGCGTATCGTGAAACAGTTCCGCCTCCACTCCGTCCGGGCAATGCGCTGAGAAGGAGCGAGTTTTTGCGTTAATCACCTGCCCCGCAACAGTCAGGGAGGCATCCAGCGGATCGCTCAGCCAGAGATTGCAGGACTCGCGGCGAAAAGGAATGTCGCGCGCCTGCAGCTGTTCACACAGCCAGTCGACACTTTTTTCTGCGTCTGCGCTGCCCGATAAGCGGTGCAGATGCTGAAAATGTGACAGAGTGTCACGCATCAGCACTTTTAACTCACTGGCTGGCATGAGCCGGCTCCGCGCGCGTCACTTTCATTTCCAGGTCGCCAAAGTAGTGCTGCTTCACTTTTTCCCACGTACCGTCGGCCATGATTTTCGCCAGTCCTTCATTCAGCAACTTCTGCGTTTTTTCATCACCTTTGCGCACACCATAAGCCGACCCGATGCTGAACAGCTGATCGTCCCGCACTTCCGGACCGGTTAGCGTGAAATCTTTCCCTTCAGGTTTATTCAGAAAACCGTAGGTCACGGCAACCCCCGGACTTAACGCTCCATCAAGACGACCCGCAGCTAAATCCAGATAGATCGCGTCCTGATCCGCATACATGACAATATCAACACCCTTGGGAGCCCAGAACTTATTCACGTACATTTCCTGAATAGAGCCCTGCTGAACAGCAATGTGCTTACCCTGCAGTGAAGCAACATCAGGCTGTAAGTTACTGCCTTTGCGCGCCACCAGCTTGGTGGGGATGTGATAAATAAAGTCGCTGAAGTCGATGGATTTACGACGTTTTTCCGTTGCGCCCAGTGGCGAAATGAAATCCACCTTTTTAGCCATCAGAGAGGGAATTTCCGCATCAAAACTGCTGACAACGTATTCGCAGGTGACATTCACTGCCTTACAGACAGCGTTGGTAATATCAATTTCAAAACCCGTCGGCGTGCCTGACGTATCGCGATACTGAAACGGCGGATAACTCAGGTCAGCGGCAACGCGTAACACGTTATCCGCTGCAAATACTGAACTGCTGAATGCGAGGGTTAATGCTGCCATGGTGGTCAGTGTCATTTTCATTTTACTTCTCCTGCAGAACAGTAGATTGCCAGGCGCTGAACTCATCACGCACGGTTTTCAGGTTTTCAGCCTGTTGAAGGTCAAAAGTGGTCATCGCAAGGGCGCGGGCCGCATTCAGCATCGCGTCTATCCCGTTGTCAGAAGCCGCAGCGGTTGCGAACTCGGGGGTATGAGGGACAACATCACCAATACGCAGATAGGGATGAATCGCGGCGGTGAGCTGGCTGACGTTACCAATATCTGAAGAGCCCACGCCCCCACGTTCCGGTGCAGCCTCCGCCACCAGACCCAGTTGCTCAATATTCGTCTGGAATAATCCGGCCAGGGCATGATTGTTATTGCGCTCGGCGTAGGTCAGCCCCTCTTCAATTTCCAGGCGTACACCGCTCATTTCCGCTGCGCCCTGAGCGGCAGCAAACACCTTGCTGCGCACGGTTTGCAGGCCTGCCACGGTGGCAGCACGCATCAGGAATTTCGCTTCTGCATAAGCAGGCACAATGTTGGTGGCGCTGCCGCCGTGCGTAATGATGCCGTGAACCCTGACGTCATCGGTGAAGAACTGGCGCAGCGCATTTATGCCGACAAAGGAGTGAATCACAGCATCAAGCGCGCTGATGCCCAGATGCGGTGCCGAGGCAGCATGGGCTGCTTTGCCATAAAATTTGAACGTAGCATCGACACAGGCTAGAGCGCCTCGCGTCATCATGTTTTTCTCGCGTGGGTGGAACATCATGACAGCATCGACACCGTCAAACACCCCGCTATCCGCCATGATAATTTTCCCGCCCCCCTCTTCCTCCGCAGGTGTACCGATCACCTCCAGTACGCCGGTTTGCAGTGTGCCGCTGTTCGCCAGAGCAACCGCCGCCGCCACCGAAGCCGTACCAATCAGGTTATGCCCGCAGGCGTGGCCGAGTTCAGGCAGCGCATCGTATTCCGCCAGCAACGCCACATGCGGCCCCGGCTTTCCGCTGTCTAAACGTGCGCGGAATGCCGTCTCAAGCCCGGCAACACCGGGGGTAACAGTAAAGCCTGCGGCCTTGAGGGGAGCCTGCAGCGCAGCGCTGGCATCATGCTCCTCAAAACTGAGTTCAGGCTGTGCATGGATAGCCCGCGCTAACGTGGCCATTTGCTGGCTGATTTGCTCAATGGCAAAAATAATTTTATTTTTTTGTTCAATCATGGTGCGACTCCGGAGGGCGCCTCACTTTTTTAGTGCAGACAAATGCCCTGTGTGTTCAATATATTAATAAGATATACAGGGCTTTTTAGTTGATGCCTAATTGAGCTTTTTTATTGCTTGCGCCGGAAAAGAAAAAAATATTTTATGGAATCAAAAAAGGAGGCGGATGATGAACGACAAAGACTGGCTGATTATTCACACGGTCTGGCAGCACCAAAACATTACGCGTGCGGCAGAACAGCTTTACACCTCTCAGCCTGCGCTCAGCTATCGCCTTAAGCAGATTGAACGCAAGCTAGGCATCGCACTGTTTGAGGAGAGCGGGCGGAAGATAACGTTCAGCGCCCAGGGGCGCTATCTGGCACAACATGCGGCTAAGGTCTTAAAAGACGCACAGCAACTCAGGCAGACACTGGAAAGCCTGTCACAACCTCGTCAGGGGGAGCTGCGTATTGGGGTGACCAGTAACTATGCTGCGTACCGCCTTCCCGATATTCTGGCGCACTTCGCTGAGATCCACAGCGGCATTCGCGTTCACTTGGTCAGTGGCCTGAGTGAAGAGATGTACCAGCAACTGCAGCGTGAAGAGGTTCACGTGGCGCTGGTCAAGGATGACTATCACTGGCGTAATGGAAAGCGGCTGGTGGATGTGGATGATTATTGGTTGGTGAGCAAGCAACCTCTGGACCTGCGCCTACTGCCTCAGCTACCGCAGATACGTATCAATCACGGCGGGCATGTCACCCATCTGATTGAACGATGGTGGAATGCCAACTACTCCCTTCCTCCACGCGTGGCGATGCAGGTCGATAAACTCGAAGTATGTCTCGCCATGGTGGAACACGGTTTGGGTTATGCCATTGTCTCCAGTTATCAGCCGCTCTCTGAACATCTACACCGCCAACCCATCAGCGTGGCGGGCGAAGCGCTAAAAAGCCGGACATGGCTGCTTTATCATCATGACAGCAGTGATGCATCCGTGATCCTGCCCTTTGTGGAGATGTTTGCAGACCTCAGTATGCCTTCGGATTAGAGCCTTCCCCCCTCC
>NZ_MLJJ01000064.1 GCF_002095575.1 Pantoea septica
GTTTTACGGCAGTGAGAGCAGAGATAGCGCTGATGTCCGGCAGTACTTATACCGTTACGCACCACCCCGCCAGTAGCTGAACAGGAGGGACAGCTGATAGAAACAGAAGCCACTGGAGCACCTCAAAAACACCATCATACACTAAATCAGTAAGTTGGCAGCATCACCGATTTTTTTCTTAACAGCAATGTCATTACCGGTTGCCACGTTTCTTGTGTCGTCACTCCAGCGAAGGCGGGAAATCGTACTTTTTGAAAAGCCATAAGCGTCAAGGAAAGCGAAAATAAATTCTGATGGTTTAACGTTAGAACATGCCTGTTCCATAGATTCAATGATTTGGGCATGGGTGATGGCCATGTCACTACTCCTTGGGACATTCTTATTAATTATGAATTGAGAGATACATTCAATACCGGTTTGAGCAATGAGATTACGCTTAAAAAAACAAACTCTCTATACAAAACTCGGTTTTATCTACATAACGTTTTGATCCTAGAGATGCCCTACATAAGCAGTTCTACGGAGAATCCTGAATTCGTCATTACATGCCTACTTCCGCTTTTGGCACATAGCGGACATTAGTATCAACAGCCTGATGGCCCCCCTCCGGCTCCCCGGCATAGTCGGGTCGTCAAGCTTTACTGCGCTAACCGGCAGAGCCGGTAAGCTCCGCCAAATCCCTCCGGTTTTCGGGCCTGACGGCTAGGGTCTGATGGCAACGGCAGGTTTAAACGCAGAAGCTTAATTACGGTCAGCTATTAGCGAAAAGCGGACATTATCATTTGTCATTACCATCGGGATATATAACTAAAATTTATATAAAAATCGTTTGGGAATAGGTTAGTACCAGTTAACTGAAATTAGGCATTAGGTCAGATTTGTTAAAGGTATCTATCTAGCTGCCTATATTGATTAGTCAAAGAAAGAGGCTTGTTTTTTGTTGTTCTCCACACTTATTAAATTATGTATTTCATTTGATTTTAATTTCTGAGCGCCATTGGTTAACAATTGAGTAAACCCTGAATAAAAAGCAGCATCCTCACTACTTATAAATTTGTAATCTATAACATAAAGCTTTTTCATATTATATAGTGCGCTCATTGCTGCATGCATAGTTCCTCCATCTAAAGTGGTTTGTAAAACAATAGTTTTATCTGAAATGGCGCTTTGTAATCTATCCCTTTCAACTAGACTATACTTAGTTACACGTTCGCCGATCATAAGCTCAGACAGAAGAATACCACCCTTATCAACGATCATTTCGGATAACTTTGTACTCGTGGAAGGATAAATTTTATCGATGCCTTGTGGCAAAATAGCAGTTGTTTTTGCTTCTTTAGATACTGCGACCGAGTGGACTATTTCGTCACATCCTTTGGCCAAGCCGCTTATGATATTAAAATTATTATCCGAAAGAAATCCCGCTATATACTCTGCGGCTTTTTTTGTTTGGATTGTAGGATTTCTTGAGCCAATAACAGTAGCATTTTGGATATGGCTTAAACAATCAACATTCCCTTTGTAGAAGATAACTGTAGGGGCAATATTACCTCCACTTTTATTTTTTATGTTTTTTAATGACGTGGGGAAATTAACGTCATTATAACCAAGAGGAATGACACCACTACGATAACCTATGTCAATTTTTCTTTCTATTTCATTGTGTAGCTTAGCGCATCTCTCTCTGCTTTTCAGGAAATCTAAAGTTTCCAACTTAATAGACTTCATTTTTGAAGCGCTTAAAAAGAAGTCAATTATGTCGGCTACAGATTCATAACGGTCATCTTTATCCTGTCCAAAAAGTTTTAGTACTGTTTGGTTTCCCACATAAGGAACTGATTTTAAAAATAAAATATTTGAAGCAGTTAATCCCATAATTTAGTCCTCAATCAAAGCACTTTTTCTTCCAAGCATGCCCATTTTGATTCCATACTGATCATAAGTTTTACCAAGAAAAATAGCTGACACGACGTTTGCTCCGTTAAGTGTTAATTTAGATTCCATGGCTCGGAGAGTTTTCCCAGTGGTAAAAATGTCATCAAAAATTATTATATTCTTATTTTTTACTATTTCTTTAGGGAAATGGATGTGAGATAACTCACTTTCCGCAGTAATCTTCTCAATGTGTTTTGCTTTCCTATCCCAAAGATAGGATACATGCTGGAAAAAATTCATCATTCCACAAGATTTACAAACCTCTTCGCTAAAACGTGCATATCTTCTTTTATACTTTGCCTGTGTAGAAGCGGGAAGGCATACAAATACCGTTTCTTTTAGTGAGTCCTTGCTAAAACTATTTAACAAAACTGCTGCTATCTGTTTATGAATATTATTTGTCCTGTCATTCAATAATCCGTCTTTAAAGTTATAAATAATTTTTCTGTTTTCTTTGTTTTTTTCAGATATGTCAGTGTATTTCAATGGATAATAATTGTGTATGAAATAACATGGTAAGCCGTTAGAATCAAACGTATTGAAAGAAACAAATTTTTTATCTAAAATGCTGAGTATTTCTTCAAGGTTAACCGTTTGTCTTTCTTTTACTGCGAGAGGGAAGTCAATTTCTTTTTCTGTATTGGATGATGTGTCTTTTGATAGATCATTGATTCCCTTAAGTACGGGGTTCTCTTCTTTTTTTAGAGAATTTTCGAATGATTTTAATGATGCTTTATTTATTGTATTTTCATTCGGATCGATTTTCTTTAATTGAACCCTAGGGGTGATTTTCTTGATGTCATCAACTGAATTACTCTTGAAAAATGTTTCGTAAATACATGCTACAAAAATTATACCAATAATGAACAAAACTATTGTCATGGTGTTTTCCTTTGCTGTGTTTTAAAATTATCTAAAATTTTATCAATTTTTCATGTGGGAATTTTTAACATTTTTTCATATGGTAGTCACTAATTTTAATCTTCGTAACACTCCTAAATCACTTCTCCCCAATTAATTAACTACGCAAAGTGTTAGAACGGTCCGTTTCTGGCACAAAGCGGACGTCAGTATCAAAAAGCTGATGGCCCCCTCCGGCTCCCCGGCGTTGCCGGGTCGTCGAGCCCCACTGCGCTAACCGGCAGAGCCGGTAAGCTCCGCCGGACCGCGAAGCGTTCCGGGCCTGACGGCTAGGGTCTGATGGCGAACGGCCAGGTCAACCCCTTCAGCCGGCTGGCGCCGGCGCGTTCACTGGCCACATAAGGACGTGGCCGCTAAGGACGCCCGCGTTGCGGTCGGGTGTGTGCATGCTCATCTCCGGCGCGGTGGTCATGTTGCGGTACGTCCCACGCGGCGGGCGAATCCAGGCACCGTCATTCATCAGATACAAGGGTGAAGTGCACGCCTGCGGCGCCCTTGTATCTGCTGCCTGCCGTTGCTTCTCAGCCCTTTGCCGCGAGGAACTAACCGAAACATGAATTAACCACCTGACAGGAGAACCAGCATGCACACACAAAACGTCAACGTCGCCGCTTCAGAATCTCCCAAAACATGGGGTAACGGGCCAAAAATCTGCGTCAGCGCAAACGATCTGCGCACGCGCTGGCACACCACAAACGCAGATGGCAAAAACGTCACGCCGTCAGAGGGGAAGCATTACCCGGCGCGAAACGGCAGCTATGGTGTGGACGCGCTGCTGCTTGATGAAACAGATGTCATCGCGCTGATGGCTGCCGGACATACCGCGTTGCCCTGTCTGGCGAGTTCAGACGGAGGCATGACGGCGCTGTACGACCTGGGCGAAAACGCTGACGGGCGATACATCGTTGTCAGCCGTGGCCAGATCTTTTACCGCTCAGCTTCCTGGCAGGAGGCTCGCCGGGAATATATTCGTCGCGCCTCTGCGGTGAGGGCTGAAGAGGCAAAAGCATTTTTTGACCGCTTCCACGAAGCGAGTGACGCAGGGCTGGATTATTACCTGGCCAGTGACGTCGCACGCGGCGTTATCTCACTGGAAAATGCCCTGAACCCGGCAACTGAAAATCAGGCAACTACTGATACCGCTGATACCACTCTGAACGAGATCCCCTTCTGAAAACGTTGCGCGGCCTGTAAGGGCGGGCCGCTTTTTCGTCTCATCTGATTTAAGGAAAACTGAAATGAAAATGCACAATGCGCAGGCAGTGGTTATCGGTCAGGTTGTCAGCACAGTTCTTTACAATCGCGGGCGGGGCGTCGTGTTCGCCGTTCACGGCGAGCAGAAACCGGCATCAGTCGGGTCGCTTTCAGGCTGCGTATCTTATGGCGGTAATGCCACGTTTGATATTGCGTTTGAGAGCGGCGGAATATCTCGCGGCCTGCCGGAAAGTATCCTGCACGGAAAACAGTGGAGCATATTCTCGGAAATAAAAAGCGGGGAAGAAACGGCGCGTATTGTAAAACATGCCGAGTCGGAAGAACGCCGCAGGCAGCAGAAAAAAGAGGAGGAAGAGCGCCTTTATGCAGCTGAATGCGAGCGTTTAAAAACGGCACCGGAATATGCCGCGCTCTCGCACGGTAAAAACGGGGCCGTGCAGGTAACGTCTAATATTCGTAAGGAGCTGAAGGCCAGATTTGCAGGCTTTAATTTTTCCGTTCGCAAGCGAAGTTATGACAGCGTAAGCGTAAACTGGATTGACGGGCCGACAGAGGAAGAAGTAAAAGCCGTAACCGACAAGTACAAAGACAGTTATTTTGACGGCATGCAGGATATGTCCGTTTCCTGTGCCTCTCCTTTTAATCGCATTTATGGGGGCGTAGGCTACGTTTTTACCGATCGGAATTATTCGGACGGGATGAAGGGAAAGGCGGTGGACATGATCGCTAAAAAATATGGCGGCAGTCTGGAAGGTGAAGAAATAACGCTGGCGCGATTTAACGCCGGCGAGCTATACAGGGTCGGACGCGATTACTTCTGGCACAATCAGGGCGTGCAGGGTGAGATAAACCGAACGCTTGCGGAAATAAAATAAAAAACAGGGGGCCGCAGGGCTCCTTTTTTTGGCCGGATTTTATCCGTGACCGGTATTGAACCGGTGACGGATAAATGTAATCCATCGCAATGTCTGTACATGCGGTGCTTACGAAAAAAAGAGAAGTTACCTCTGTTACCCGTTCCCGGAATTGAGCCGGGGCGGGTAATTCTGCGCGCGGGCTTCGTTGCCGTCTTTAAACAAACGCAGCGCAGAGAGATAAAGCTGGGCTGCGCGCTTCGTCAGTATCTAAACCCGTTCAGCTGCTGAATGCCTTGCGTGGAATTCTACCTGACTTGATGGCCTTATAATGTTTATCAATCAGCATCGCATAGTTATAGCGGTTCGTTACGGTTACCGGCAGGTTTTTCATTCCCGCATTGTACATTCCCACCGCCAGCCACGTTGTGCCGTACTGATTGAAATTGCGGCGCAGCAGCATGGCGCCAATATAAATATTCAGACATGGCTCGCTGAGCAGCTTTTCTTTGCTGAGGCCCGGGTACTCTTTCTGTAAGCGGCGCATTGTGACCGAATTAATCTGCATGAGGCCGTAATCACTGCTGCCGGGCTTACCATCTTTCGTACGGTTGATATTAATGGCTCCCGGGTTATAGCGGGACTCCTGCCAGGCTATAGCGCGCAGATAGTCCGGATCGATGGAATACCATTCGCCGGCTTTAATAAAACAGTCCGCATTCACGCTGGCGGAAAAAATGCCTGTCGCCAGCAGGGCTGCAGCGTGGATGAATAAACGCATTGCGGCTCCTGATTTGAAAAGTTCGGAGGAGATGTCAGGCTCAATAATATCATAAGAGTTAGGTTTTTACACACCACTCGCAAATTTCTTTTTGCTGGTTAATGTATTTAAAATCAGCAACTTAGCTTTGAATCGTAGAAAATTTAATCTTATGGTTACTTACCAGAAGGTAACTCAGTGGAATCCTGAAGGTTTTTTATTGGTTACCATATGGTTACTCAGTTTTAAGCCGGATGTTACCCGATGGTTACCATAAAAAACGAGTCTGCACCCTTCCAGATTGTCTGGTCCGATGTGATGCTTACATATGTTAGTTAAAACGAGTGTGAGAAAAAAATATGAATGATGAAAATTCAGCTAAGCGTAACCGGGTTAACCTTACTATCCCTTTTTCACTGCTGGAAAAGATTGATGCGCACGTCGAAAAAAAACTGGAAGACGGTGAATCCCGTGATACGGCTAACAGATCAGCGTTCGTAATGGAAATGTTTAAACTCGGTTTACGAGTGCATGAAAACAAAATCAACAAGGATGCTTCAGAAAAAACGCTTGATCAGAAGCTGGAGCTCATTGCTAAAAATGCGCTGATGAATGGGTTCATTATCGACGCCATTTTCGGCATCATGAAGGAAACGGTTGATACTTCTAAAGTCGTCAGGAACGAAATGCTTCTTGATCCAGACTGGCCTAAAGAGATGAAGGAAAGAGTTGCCGGTAAATTACTGGAGTACTTTAGATAATTAATGCAAGCCTGATCTATCTGCGAATACATCAGGCTTCTTATTCAGGAGTCACCCTTCTCGTCTTTTCCATTGTCATCCTGCCTCAGTGCATCGGTTTCTCTTTTTAGCGCATCACGAATATAACGTCGTAGCGTCAGTGCATTAATTCCGTATTGTGTATAAACCTGCTTTCTTGTATGGCCGTCTCGTAAGACAGCATTAACTGCCTGATCGCGGTCGCGTTTAGACAGCACGTTACGGTTATCATACTTGACGCGCTTTTCCTTAATTTCAGGAGAGTCTTTCTTTTTGCTCCATGCGCGTTTAACCGTTGCAACCGTCACACCCAGTATATCGGCGGTTTGCTGTAGGGTTTTACCCTGCACGCGCAATCGTACCGCATAGTCTTTTAATTCTTCAGATATAACCCTGTAATCTTCATGCGTGCCAACGTACTTAATAAGCGTGTCGTTCGTGATGCTGTATTCAGTCAGAATATGCTTTCTGAGTATGCCCTGGCTTAACTTTACTTTTATCGACTCAACATCTTCTGGTGTCAGTTTTCTCTCATGCTCCCGAGGGATGATTTTCTGTCCGTCACGATCGGCTATTTTTTTAACGGCGTGATAGATGACTGCGCGAGATACTCCGCAGGCCTGCTCAATTTCTTCTATCGTCATTTTTGGCTCGGCATGATACATGCGTGAAATCAGCTCCCACTGCTTCCAGCGGTAATCCATTGCAGAGCTTCCCTTGCGCTTTTTTATTAGCTTGTAGACGTAAGATTCAGAACAGTTCTGTTCTTCACATATATCCCTGACGCGCCAGCCCAGCATCACACGCTCCATCACTTTATCTGCATCGGGCCCATATTTTTCTTTCAACACCTGTTTTGGTGGATTTACTTTTTTAGCGGATGTTGCGGATTTTGTACCGACCGGGGTGGTTTTTATTTTTGAGTGAATTATTTCCCCGGCTCAGTAAATATTGCATTTTCAAAGCTGTTCTTTATTTTTCTGGCGTGCCACAAGTTCACGTCGGGACGGGGAAGGGGGGCTAAGAAATCCGCATTAACCATTATCCATGCAGCCGGGTCGGCTACGTCTGAATATTGTCTCAACTGTGTGAGTGACCGTTCGGCCGCCGCCTGTAACTGCCTGGCCGGGACGCGATTTTTAATAAAAGCGAGCAGTGGAATGGTCACGAGCTGGCAGGCATAAAAGCGGGTTTCTCTGAAGCTAACCTCAAACCAGCCCGGGTCACGCATGTAATGAAGGAGGGCATCCGGCACGCACCTGGCGGACCGGGTCGATCAGGACCTTACGGCGGACGCGCTTTATGGCCGGGAAAGCGCCGGAAATGCTGTGGCCGGTTATCAACGAGCACGGCCGGCAGCGCGGGAACTGGCACGTTCCGGTGTCACCCTCCAGCGGAGAGGTAGACTTTTCAGCCGCCCACTATGAAGGGGCAGCGGACGGCAGCCGCATCGTGCTGCAGCGAGGGGAAAAGTACGGAAAGGTGCTGGAAGCCGCGGATGTCGCGGAGGCGCTGCAGCTGATGAAGGACAATCCGGAAAGCCCTGTTGTGCTCTCAGCTGACCACAGTGAACGTCCGGATGCCAGAGGCGCGTCGGCAGCAGCGACGTCGGGTGGGGAGGAGCTGGACCGCCGCGAAGCCGAGGCGCTGGAGAAAGCCGTTAAGGCCGCGCTGGGGCAGGAGGAGAAAGAGCCGGAGCCTGTTGCGCCTGAAGAGGCGCGGAGCGCACCGGACGAGCGGGAGAGCGAACGCGAGGCCGCACTGGCCGCCGCGCTGGAAGAGCTGCAGGAGGAGGCATTTGATTATCGCGACTACGACCTGACCCCGGAGCGGGACGACCGCGCCATGATGAACGATGAAGTGAACGTGATGCGCCACGAGCGCAGCGAACCCGAACCTGAGTTTGGCCATAAACCTCAAAAGACCCTGGAGTAGACCCTATGACATTACTGTTGATTGCGGCCACCGTGGCCGTTTGCCTGATGATGCTGATGGCCTGGCTGCCCGAGTTCCGGACAGAAGGCGCGCTGCTTCGCCGCTGGAGTAAGGGTGGTGGTGAGCCCCGCTGCAGTGAAACCGTGCAGAACGTGGTGGACGGCTTCATTGAGGATTTTTCCGCCACGCATAGCCTGACGGAGGCCGAAACGGCGCGCATCCGGGAGATGAAGACCCGCCCGGGCATGATGCCGGTGACCCTGCTGCTGCATCCGCAGCTGGTCACGCGTGAGAAGGGACGCTTTGGGCGTGGGCGCAACCTTACGTCCGTGTTTGTGGCGACAGGCGTAAGCGCGCTTATCATGCCGCCGCTGGCCGGTATGGCCATGCATAACATGAGTCTGTGGCTGCTGCCCTTTCTGAACACGGCGGTATTTTTTGCCGGCCTGCAGCTGCTGCGCTATGCGTATTCAGACCTGGGGCTGATGAACGTACTTGTCACAGGAAAAGCTGATTGAATAAAGGGTTGCCGTTCCGGTGCTTATGCGTATGGTTATAAGGTCTGGTGTACAGTTTAAAGGGAGGTTAACTGAGTGAAAGATGCAGAATTTAAGCGGAAAAGAAAAAAGGCCTATGCGCTGATGGCTGCAACCGGCGTGCGCAGAAACCAGAGTATCCCTGCTACC
>NZ_MLJJ01000065.1 GCF_002095575.1 Pantoea septica
TGAGCGTTGCCGGGCACGGCGTTGACCGCGGGGCGATGCGAGCGGCCGCCCCACCAGCGGCGCGTCACCGCTTCGCTGCCCATCGCCTCGCGCACATAGCGGGTAATATCCTCGACGATGGGGCCTTTGACCTCGACGGCATAATCCTGCTTCGCCTCCGGGCCGTAGCTGGTGTTGTGCTCGGCGGAGAAGTTGATGCCGCCGACGAAAGAGATAACGTCGTCGACCACCACGATTTTCCGGTGCAGGCGGCGGAAGACGTTGGTGCGCATCCCCATAACCAGCGGACGCGGATCGTAATAGATAAAGCGCACGCCTTCCGCCGTCAGGCTGTTGACGAATTTGTCGGAGAGATCCGGCGATCCGTAGCCGTCCACCATCACCTCAATCTTCACCCCGCGCTGCGCTGCGGCCAGCAGCTCGCGGTGCAGCGCGTTGCCGACCTCATCCTCAAACAGGATAAAGGTTTCCAGCATCACGCTGCGTTCGGCGCGCTGGATCGCCCCGAACACGCGCGGGAAAAATTCTTCGCCGTTCTCCAGCAGACGCAGGCTGTTGCCTTCTCGCCATTCGAAATTCATAGATGGATCTCCACGGCGAGCGGAGCGTGATCCGACAGGTGCGACCAGGGTTTGCGCGGCAGCGCCCAGGGATGACTGACCGTGGCGTTGCGGACGTAGATACGATCGAGCCGCAGCAGCGGGAAGCGGGCAGGGAAGGTGCGCGCCGGGCGGCCGTGTTTCATGCTAAATACCTCTTTTAATCCTGCGCCATGCTTCAGAATATGATTGGCGCGCAGCTGCCAGTCGTTGAAATCGCCCGCGACGACCAGCGGCGCGTCGTGCGGCAGCGAGGCCACCATGTCGCACATCATCTTCATCTGCGCGTGGCGGTGCGCCTCTTTCAAACCCAGGTGCACGCAGATCACGTGTAGCGTGCCGTGCGGCTCCGGCAGCCCTATTTTGCAGTGCAACATGCCGCGGTTTTCACTTCCTGCAACAGAAATATCGCGATTTTCATACTCCTGAATGGGAAACCGTGACAAAATCGCGTTCCCGTGGTGTCCCTCCGGATAGACGGCGTTGCGGCCATAGGCGAAATCGTTCCACATGGTGTCAGCCAGAAACTCGTAGTGCGGCGTCCCCGGCCAGTTCTCGTGATGCAGAGGGTGTACGGCATGCGTGCCCATCACCTCCTGCAAAAAAACGATATCTGCTGAGGTGGCGCGTACCGCTTCGCGCAGTTCCGGCAGGATGAAGCGACGGTTAAAGGTGGTAAATCCCTTATGGGTATTGATCGTCAGGACTTTAAGGGAAAATCCTTGCTTGGTTTGTGGCATACTCTCGACGCACTCCTTTTCATCAGCAAGAAAAGTAAAGTGTAGTCTTTGTCACAAACGGGTGCGGATAAGGATGGAAATTTAGGGCGTTATCCGAAAATTGCTTTACATTGAGGAAACCGTTACCGGCCTGTGCCGGTTGCACTTGGGCGACCTGTTGGGTCTGCCAGGAGAAAAGAATGAAATGGTCTAATCGTGTTCAAATCATCACTGGACAAACCTGCGTGCATATTGCCATGCACGCGCTGGTGATCGCCGCGCTGATCTGGGGCTGGAAGCACAAAGCTCTGATCGAAGTGTGCAGCACGCTGGTAGCCGCCTATGCCGTGGTGTTTATCGCCATGCTGGTCCTGCAGCGTAGTGTTCGTTTGCGTCGCATCGGTGATTATCTTGAAGAAGCGACTACCACCTACTATTTTGGCGCGGCGATGATGACGCTGTTTATCGTCTCGCGCTACATACACAACGCCTTGCTGATCGGTATGCTGGGCGTGGTGATGCTGGTAGGGCCGGCGCTGGTCTCGCTGCTGGCGAAAGAGCCGGCAGGGCGCATCCAGAAGAAGCGCAGCTAACTTCTCGG
Organism: Pantoea septica; assembly: GCF_002095575.1. Taxonomy (GTDB): domain Bacteria; phylum Pseudomonadota; class Gammaproteobacteria; order Enterobacterales; family Enterobacteriaceae; genus Pantoea; species Pantoea septica. The sequence goes on from NZ_MLJJ01000065.1 coordinate 1,920, forward strand.
GTTCGCTATCAGGGGCTGCCGCAAGGCGGCCCCTGTTGTTTCTGCCTTTCTCGCACCCCGCGACGAAAGCTGCTACACTGCCTGCCTTACGCATCGTAGTTTGTGCCCTTTTCACACGTTAGCCCCCGGCTGGCGTCACTTTCCCCCCTGAAAACTACACCGTGAATCGCGGTCAGGGCGGACCGGAGTAACACACTTAATGTCTTTTGACTCTCTCGGCCTGAGCGCCGATATTTTGCGTGCGGTCGCTGAACAGGGCTACCGTGAACCTACGCCTATCCAGCGCCAGGCGATCCCTGTGGTGCTCTCCGGGCGCGATCTGCTGGCCAGCGCGCAGACCGGTACCGGCAAAACCGCCGGCTTTACGCTGCCGCTGCTGCAAAAACTTTCTACTCAGGCTGCATCGGGCCGCGGTCGCCGTCCGGTACGCGCCCTGATCCTGACGCCAACGCGCGAACTGGCCGCCCAGATCGGCGAAAACGTGCGCGACTACAGCAAATACCTGCAGCTGCGTTCGCTGGTGGTGTTCGGCGGCGTGAGCATTAACCCGCAGATGATGAAGCTGCGCGGCGGCGTCGATATTCTGGTCGCCACGCCGGGCCGTCTGCTCGATCTGGAACACCAGAACGCGGTCGATCTGTCGCAGATCGAGGTGCTGGTGCTGGACGAAGCGGATCGCATGCTCGACATGGGCTTTATCCACGACATCCGTCGCGTGCTGGCTAAGCTGCCGGCGAAGCGTCAGAACCTGCTTTTCTCCGCAACCTTCTCCGACGACATTAAAACGCTGGCGGAAAAACTGCTGCACAACCCGGAGCAGGTCGAAGTGGCGCGCCGCAACACCGCTTCCGAGCAGGTATCGCAGCTGGTGCATTTTGTCGACAAGAAGCGCAAGCGGGAACTGCTCTCGCAGCTGATCGGCGAAGGCAACTGGCAGCAGGTGCTGGTCTTTACCCGCACCAAGCACGGCGCCAACCACCTGGCTGAACAGCTGAATAAAGACGGCATCACCGCCGCGGCGATCCACGGCAATAAAAGCCAGGGCGCCCGCACCCGCGCGCTGGCCGATTTTAAAACCGGCGCGATCCGCGTGCTGGTGGCAACCGACATCGCCGCGCGCGGCCTTGATATTGAAGAGCTGCCGCACGTGGTGAACTATGAACTGCCGAACGTGGCGGAAGATTACGTGCACCGCATCGGCCGTACCGGCCGCGCCGCCGCAACCGGCGCCGCGCTCTCTTTGGTCTGCGTGGATGAGCACAAGCTGCTGCGCGATATCGAGCGTCTGCTGAAGCGTGAGATCCCGCGTATGGCGGTTCCGGGCTACGAGCCGGATCCGAGCATCAAGGCGGAGCCGATCCAGAATGGTCGCGGTCAGCAGCAGCCGCGCGGTCGCGGTCGCGGACAGGGCGGCGCGCCCTCATCTGCACGTCCGCAGGGCGACAAACGCGCGCCGCAGCCGCGCCGTCAGAATCAGTCCGAGCAGGGCGCTAAGCCTGCGCGTCCGTCGCGTCGTCCGGCTGCGAAGAAAACCGGAACCGCGTAACGCTATGCGGGTGTTGCTTGCCCCGATGGAGGGCGTGCTGGATTCGCTGGTGCGCGAGCTGCTGAGCGAGGTCAACGATTACGACCTCTGCGTCACCGAGTTTCTGCGCGTGGTGGATCAGCTGCTGCCGGTAAAATCGTTTTACCGGCTCTGTCCCGAGCTGCGCAATAACAGCCGCACGCCTTCGGGCACGCGGGTGCGTTTGCAGCTGCTCGGTCAGCATCCTGAATGGCTGGCGGAGAACGCAGCGCGCGCCGCCGAGCTGGGTTCCTGGGGCGTCGATCTTAACTGCGGCTGCCCCTCGAAGCTGGTGAACGGCAGCGGCGGCGGCGCTACGCTGCTGAAAGATCCCGAGCTTATCTATCGCGGCGCGAAAGCGATGCGCGAAGCGGTGCCGTCGCCGCTGCCGGTCACGGTAAAAGTGCGTCTCGGCTGGGATTCCGGCGAGCGGCGCTTTGAAATCGCCGACGCGGTGCAGCAGGCGGGCGCCAGCGAGCTGGTGGTACACGGCCGCACCAAAGAGGATGGCTACCGCGCTGAGGCGATCAACTGGCAGGCGATTGGCGAGATCCGCCAGCGGCTGCGCATCCCGGTGGTGGCGAACGGCGAGATTTGGGACTGGCAGAGCGCGCAGGCGTGTCTGAAAGCGACCGGCTGCGATGCGGTGATGATTGGTCGCGGCGCGCTTAACGTGCCCAACCTCAGTCGGGTCGTGAAGTACAACGACGCGCCGATGGCCTGGCCGGACGTGGTGGCGCTGCTGCAAAAGTACGCGCGGCTGGAGAAGCAGGGCGATACCGGCCTCTACCACGTCGCGCGCATCAAGCAGTGGCTCGGCTACCTGCGCAAAGCCTATCCTCAGGCGGACGGCCTGTTCACCGATATCCGCGCGCTCAAACACTCCGCCGCTATCGCCGAGGCGATCGACCGACAGGCCGCTGCGCTGGCCCTGTGACAAAAATTCAGGCGACCCGTTAGCAGGCTAAGCGTATAGTGAAAGCCATTTTTCACAACAAGCCAGCCTGCTATGTCTGATGTCGCGGTACTGACTAACGGTCAACTCAACAAACGCATTCTCTCTGTTCTGATCTTCACCTTCTTCTGCTATCTCTCCGTGGGGCTGCCGCTGGCGGTGCTGCCGGGCTTCGTGCATAACCAGCTCGGCTTCAGCTCGTTTGTCGCCGGGCTGATCATCAGCCTGCAATATTTCGCCACGCTGCTGAGCCGTCCGCAATCGGGCCGGCTGGCGGATCGCCTGGGGCCGAAACGGGTGGTGATGCTCGGCACGCTGCTCTGCGGCATGAGCGGCGTGATGACCATTATCGCCGCGCTGTGCCGCGACTGGCCGCTGGTCAGCCTGCTGCTGCTGGCGGCTGGACGCCTGTTCCTCGGCGTCGGCGAAAGCTTCAGCAGCACCGGCTCCACGCTGTGGGGCATGAATATCGTCGGGCCGCTGCAGACCGCGCGCGTGATCTCCTGGAACGGCGTCGCCACCTATCTGGCGATGGCGATCGGCGCGCCGCTGGGCGTGATGCTGAACCAGGGACTGGGCATCAGCGGCTTTGCCGGCCTGGTGGCGCTGATGGGCGTCGTGGGTTATCTGCTGGCGAGCCGCAAACCGGCGGTCGAGGTGAGCCAGGGGCAGCGTATTCCGTTTCATCGCGTCTTTTCGCGCGTCTGGCTGTTTGGCCTGGCGCTCGGCTTCGGCACCATCGGCTTCGGCGTCATCTCGACCTTTATTACGCTCTACTTCGCCAGCCGCGACTGGAGCGGCGCCGCCTTCGCGCTGTCGCTGTTTAGCCTCGGCTTCGTGCTGTTCCGCCTGCTGTTCAGCCGCGCCATTACGCGTTTCGGCGGGCTGCGCGTCGCTATCGTCTCCTTGCTGCTGGAGTGTGCCGGGCTGCTGATTATCTGGCAGGCGGAGAGCAGCCTGCTGGTGGATCTCGGCGCGCTGCTGACCGGCTGCGGCTTTTCGCTGATTTTCCCGGCGCTGGGCGTAGAGGCGGTGAAGCAGGTGGAGCGGCAGGATCAGGGCTCGGCGCTCGGCGTCTATTCGGCGTTTCTCGATCTGGGACTCGGCCTGACCGGGCCGGTGGCGGGGTTGCTGATTGGCTACTGGGGCATGCAGTCGGTCTACCTGGCGGCGGCGATGATGGTGCTGGGCGCCTTCGGCATTACGCTGCGCCTGATGCAGCGCTACAGCGGCGCGGCGTAATGCCGCGCCGACGGCCACTAGAACTGCGAGAAGAGTGCGTAAAGTCCGGCGGCCAGCAAAATAGAAACCGGCAGCGTCAGGATCCACGCCATCGCCAGATTGCGCAGCGTGGCGAGCTGCAGGCCGGAGCGGTTAGCCGCCATGCTGCCCGCCACGCCCGACGAGAGCACATGGGTGGTAGAGACCGGCAGGCCGAAGCTGTCCGCCGCGCCGATGGTCGCCATCGCCACCAGCTCCGCGCTGGCGCCCTGCGCGTAGTTAAGGTGGGTTTTTGCCGATGCGCTCGCCTACGGTAACCACGATGCGGCGCCAGCCGACCATGGTGCCGAGGCCCAGCGCAATCGCCACCACCACTTTCACCCACATCGGAATAAAGCGCGTGGCGCTGTCCAGCTCCTGCTTAATCGCCGTCAGATTGCGCTGCGTCTCTTCCGGCATCGCCACTTTATTGGTCTGGATATGCTTGATCGACTCCGAGGTCAGGTACATCTGGTTACGGGTGTTAGACACCGCCTGCGCCGGAATATTCTCCATTGATCCGTAGCGGCGGATCTGCTCGCTGATGTCGCCCAGCGTCAGCGCCAGCGCGGGCAGCACGTTGGGGTTCATCTCGTTGGTGCGCACATAGTCGGTCAGCACGTCGCGCGCCACCGGCGGACGGGCGCTGGCGGGCTGTAGCTGCAGCAGCTGGTTTTCCGTCACCTGCGCCAGCGCCGCCACGCGCGGGATCTGATCCGGCGGCAGCGAACGGTTCAGCGCATAGGCGATCGGCATGGTGCCCACCAGAATCAGCATAATCAGCCCCATGCCTTTCTGGCCGTCGTTGGAGCCGTGGGCGAAGGAGACGCCGGTGCAGGTCAGGATCAGCAGGCCGCGGATCCAGGCCGGCGGCGGCTCGTTGCTTTTCGGCGCCTCATAGAGATCGCGGTTGCGAATAAAGGCCTTCATCGTCAGCAGCAGCAGCGCGGCGCAGACAAAACCCACCAGCGGCGAGAGGATCAGCGAATAGCCGATCTTAATCGCCTGATCCCAGTCCACACCGCTCATGCCGCTGCGGCCGTGCAGCAGCGCATTGGCAACGCCCACGCCGATAATCGAACCGATCAGCGTATGGGAAGAGGAGGAGGGGAGGCCGAGATACCAGGTGCCCAGGTTCCAGATAATGGCGGAGAAGAGCAGCGCATAGACCATGGCGAAGCCGCCGCCGCTGCCCGCCTGCAAAATCAGCTCGACCGGCAGCAGCGAGATAATGCCGAACGCCACCACGCCGCTGGAGAGCAGCACGCCGAGGAAATTGCACAGTCCTGACCAGACCACCGCGACGCCGGGCGTCAGCGAGTGGGTGTAGATCACCGTCGCCACCGCGTTGGCGGTATCGTGAAAGCCGTTGACGAACTCAAACCCCAGCGCGATCACCAGCGCCAGGCCCAGCAGAAAGAAAGGGACGTAGCTGGTGACCGGCGTGTCGGTTTCCTGCACGTCGCTGAACAAGTTGAATCCGGCAAAAGAGAGCCCGGCGACCAGCAGGATAAGAAACAGCGGTTTTGAAAAACGGTTGCGCTTGCCAGTAAGATTCGGACGCCCGGCAACCGATGGGGATGACGATAAGCTGTTTTCGCTCATAAACACCTCGGTGGATAGTGGCGGGCGCGCCCTGTCCGCACCCATTACTGGCAGGGATACGCGCTTTATATGACAGAACAATGATGTTGCACGGCGGCTGTCATTATTCTGTCATCACTCTGCATCAGGCTGTGGATCTGGTCCGCTTTGATATTTAGTCCATCCATGGTTTCTGAGCTGTTACTGGCGCCTGATAAATCCGATTTCGACGACGAGGTCGCCGGTTTAATCCACGGCTACCTGATGTCGCCCGACGCGCCGCCGCGCCGTCTTAACGCGCGCGAAGCGGTGCAGGCCGGGGAGAGGCCGCGCCGCGACGGCGAGTTTCTCTGGCTGCATATCAACCTCAACCACGCCCGCGCCCAGCACTGGGTTCAGCGCCATTTTCAGGTTGATGAAGATTTCTTCGAAGAGATCCATTCCGCCTCGTCGCGCACCCGGCTGGCGGAGCAGGGTGAAGCCTTGATGGCGATCCTCAACGACGTCACCTTTAGCCAGGAAGAGCACAGCGCGCAGAACGCCACGCTCTGGATCTGGTGCCGTCGCCAGCTGCTGGTCAGCGCGCGCTATCGCCAGGTCGATATGATCGAACGCATGCACCAGCGCCTGCAGTCGTGCGCCTTTCGCAACGCCGAAGAGATGCTGCTCAACCTGCTGGGCGAGCAGGAGCGCCAGCTGGAGCAGGTGGTGCGGCGCACCAGCCTGGCGGTGGACGCGATTGAGGAGCGTCTGCTCAGTCCGGCGATCAAGGCGAACCGCAGCGAGCTGGGGCAGCTACGCCGCATGCTGCTGCGTATTCAGCGTCTGCTGGCGCCGGAGCCGGCCGCGCTGTTTCGCCTGCTGAATCGTCCGCCCGCCTGGCTGAATCGCGATACGCTGCGCGAGCTGCGCGCCTTTACCGAGGAGTTCAGCGTGGTGCTTAACGACCTCGCCAGCCTGATGGAGCGCATCC
>NZ_MLJJ01000066.1 GCF_002095575.1 Pantoea septica
CTTTTCATGAAAGTAGATACCCTTTCCATGAAAGTAGATACATTGAAGGTTCTAGGTTAACCGACTATAAATTAAGCATAATTTTTGGAGCATCCCTGCTTCAGGTATTTAACTTCGCATCAAGCGAGAAATAAAAATACAACTCACCATCTTTTAACAAGCTGTGCCATCGGCTCTTTTAGCGTTGTACCCCCGGCAGGGAAGGATTGGGGGAGGTAGGGTATCTGTACGAAAATCTAAAATAACCCAATCGAAATAAACGACAATATAGCCACCGCCGCAACATAACAGACAAGTATCAACGCGCTGCCTGACCAGCTGCTCAACGCTGTGCCTATCAGTAGTGCCGTGCCGCCGAACAAGGCAGTGCCAGTGTTATAGGCCATCGCACCGGCGGAGGCGCGCATCTCTGCCGGGAACATATCGACCAGACTTATTGTCATGCCGCTGGTTACCATGGAAACGATCTTAACGAACACAACAGCTGCGACAATCGTGTTGTTCAGTATTCCATGTTCAGCCTACATAAAGGCGAAGAACATCGACGGGTTTACTGCAGGCGAAAGAATCGGCTGAATCTGAAGTTTTTGTTAGCGAACTGGCACAGCGTGTGCCACAACACAGAGACGTACTCATGGCCATCGCATAGCAGTTCAAGCAGAAGGGCATTGAGAAAGGACGCATGCAAGGACACTAGGAGGAATATCTGGTTCGTCACTGATCTCCTTTTCCATCCGTTCAAAACCTGGCCGTTATTCCCCGCCTGACAAACAGCACTATGGCGTTCAGAATTTGAGGCTGCGGATGAAACTGTCTTCCACCATGCTGCTCCTGCGGATACCAGCGATAATGCCATTCTGCCGCTTCTCTTGCAGCGCGCTAAACATGTTCAGGGTCACTTATCAGGAAACCAGCATATGGAATAGACCTTATTGCTGTATCGTGTTGCAAGGACTTCGCGGCAGCGTGCTTGGAAGGCAAGTTTGAGTTCTGAACGGGTCATAAATTATTCTTCAGGAAGGTAATACAAAAAGTGCAGTGTGCAACTTTTTGTCGGTACCGATTCTGGGGAATTTGTACTTGAGTCAGATAGCCCTTACTTACTTTATTGGATAAATTTTTACGGAGGCAGCGCTGCAGGCTGCCTCAGCCTGTCTGAAAATCCGAAAAAACCGGGGAGCCAAGCATGAGCAGCTGGCTAGCCTTTCCAAGATCCATGGACAACCGCACCCTGAGCTAGCGGATGACGTCCAGCGCTAATATCCATGTATACCATTTGGTAGACTTCGCGTCCTTGTGGCCCATCTGAGTATGGGTCACCTTTGCGGCACCTAGCGCTGCACTAGATGCATCACAAAAGAGTCCAGAAAGTTCTTAGGCGTGAACGGCAGGATGGAAAACATCACACCGGTACGCGCCACGGCTTGGCTTATGTATCTGTAGACAGTGTCTTCGTTCTTTATATCCCACGCGCGCGCGTCGGCGCAAACCACTTCCTGAGCCGCTGTACAAATCCCCAATCGGTGAGCAGTACCACCTAATGTGGGTTGTCGCGGATTTCCGCCTCAGCCTGCTGCTCGTCTTTATATCAGGCGTCTGTGTTACACGTTAATCGCATCGCAAATAAATGGGTAACATTACGCAGTTGGGCTTTGACTGTATGATCTTGACCCGCCATTTCCGGACAGCTTTTGTATCTTAAGTTAACGATGCCCGCTGCCGCCGGTATTCTCTCGGAGAGTGATATCCCAGCGCACTATGCAGGTGATTTTCATTGTAATGCGTGAACGCCGCTGCAAGGTTTCGCAGGGCTGTTCTCACATCCGGTTTCGGCATGAACGCGATATAGTCTTCCTTCATCGTCTTCACGAACCGTTCGGCCATGCCATTGCTCTGCGGGCTGCTCACCGCTGTTGTACATGGCTCCAGATTCAGCTCTTTGGCGAACCTCCGCGTTTCATGCGCGGTATATGCTGAACCGTTGTCCGTCAGCCACTGCACCGCTGTGTCGGGCAGCCTGTCGCCGAAGCGCTTTTCCACCGACCTCAGCATCACATCCTGCACGGTCGAACTGTCATAGCCTCCCGTGCTTGCTGCCCAGTCTATGGCCTCACGGTCGCAGCAGTCCAGCGCGAACGTTACCCGCAGTTTTTCGCCGTTGTCGCAGCCGAACTCGAAGCCATCTGAACACCAGCGCATATCGCTTTCTGCCACCGCTATCTTGCCCTTATGTTCACGCTTCGGTCGCTCTGGTTTGTGATGCAACAACAACAGGTTATGCTCGCTCATTATCCTGTAAAGCCGTTTGGCATTCACAGGTGGCTGTCCCTCTGTGCGACGTTGCTTGCGCAGGATGCCCCACACGCGTCGATAACCATAACTCGGCATATCGCTGATAATGTTGAGGATAGCCGACAGTATTTCTGCGTCTGCTTCTTCATTACGCCGGTTACAGCGCCTGTCCTGCCAGTCGGCAGAACGGTTAATCCGCAGTGACAGTTGCGCACGCGACACGCCCATGGTCCGGCTGACCATGGCTATTCCCCGTCCTTTGGCAACAAGGGCGCGTGCGCTATCCATTTTCGCGACTGACCGTACTCCACGGTTTCTTTCAGGATCTCAACTTCCATCGTCTTCTTGCCCAGAAGGCGCTGAAGCTCCCGGACCTGCTTCAGAGCAGCAGTAAGCTCAGAAGCAGGAACGACTTCCTCTCCAGCCGCAACGGCGGTGAGGCTGCCTTCCTGATATTGCTTCTTCCACTTAAACAGCAGGCTGGGCTGGATACCATGCAGGCGGGCGACATGGGAGACATTCATACCCGGCTCCATCGTCTGCTGGATAATGGCGATCTTCTCCTGAGGAGTTTTACGTTTACGGACTTCTTGCCCTAACAGGATCCCGGTCATCTCAAAATTGGTGTTAGTGTTAGACATATATTCAAGCCTATCTCTTATCTGGAGATACAGCTACTGTCTGGTGTTTCAGGGGGCTACATCAGAGGTCTGCTGCCTCATCGTGATGATAAAGTGAAAAAATCTCAGAAAATGGACGGAAAGTTAATGAAGATTTCAATTCCTTACAGGAAGATTACTCAGATCGCCCCAGATAATTTGAGATGGCAGCAGACGTTGTCACAATAAAATCCTTTTGCTAAGGCTGGTGGAATAATGTCGTTTTTTCTGTAAGGAAATTTTCTTAACTTTAGCCATTTCCTGCCTTAAGAATTGCTCCAGCGTCTCTTTCAGCATATGGGCTGCGTCACTACTTGCATCTCTTACCGGTGGCCGGACTGGCTGGATCGTATCAATGTATCGGGTCTTATAAGATCCATGCCGTGCAAAGGTTGCTCGTCAGATAATGCGGCGTGTAAAGGCTTCTTCGGGCGGGTACACAAATGAAATGTACTACCGAAGGAACTGTTCGAGCACAGCGCTGGAATATTTTATGTGCCGCCTGGACAAGTGCATACGCTGGTATAACGAGAGTCGAATCAAAATAATCATTAGGTGCAATGAGTTCGGTGAAGTACCGGCAGCATCTGGGGATCACAACATAACAGTCCGGGAAAACATCCGCATCTCCCAGGCGGACATTACTAGTTGAATATCAATGGTATACATGACTACTCAAAATCATTATTATGTTAAATAGCATATCCGCATATGCCCCGGACCGCACCTCGCCCGTAGCTACCGTCTTGAACGTCAAGCGGTAGCTACGTAGCTTCATCACACTATTTCTATTGCTGCCCTGCCCAAATCACTATCACTTTATCGTCGCCCTTTTCACGTACGAAACCGTAACCACCAGGAAGAGATAAGGTTGTTTGTCTTCCCATCCCGATAGCAGGATGGCGTGCACGAAACCGGCCGATTCTCTGCCAATGAGTAACGTTACTCGCAGCTTTCCCGCTGATATCCTGCCAGTTCATATCCGAACGCGTACCCTGTATTGGATCGGATCCGGTGGGACCGAATTGCCGCGACGATTCATCACCATAGAAAATTTGTACGGTACCCGGCGCAAGCAGCAATAGTTCTGCCGCTGTGCTGCCGCCTTCGCGGAACAGGCGGGTATCATGGGATGAGAGATAGCTCATCACATTAAAGCGTTGTAGCTTATCAGCCATCTGTTGCCAGGTGAGGTCGATATTCGCCATACAGTTGGCAGCTTTCGCCACCTCATCCTGATAATCGAAGTTGATCATCGCATCAAAACCGTGGCGGTAATACTCGCTCTCCATCACCCCATGGCCCCAGGATTCGCCAGTCATCCAGAATGGTGCATTATCGAGTGTTTTATCAGGATGGGCCTTTTTCCACTCTGCCAGCGCTGCGCTGGCTTGCGTTTTCAATTGCTGCCAGGCGTCCTGTTCAACATGTTTGGCGGTATCCACACGGAAGCCGTCGATACCGTAATCACGTACCCATTGACTCAGCCAGTGGGTCAGGTAGTCACGTGGTGTATAGCCAGGGATCTCTTTTGCTGCCGTGTCCGGTTTGAGGTGATAGAAGTTAGGCAGGCCTGAGGCTACCTTCGATTCGGTTTTCAGGTCTGGCAGGAAAGCCAGCGACATCGTCAGATCGTCATAACCGGGACTGTCATAGTCGCCAATATCGGTTCGGATCCACTTTTTACCCCACCATTTCTCCCAGCCTGCTTTATCGCTGAAGTTGATATAGTCGTTGAAACTGTGCCAGGTCTGGCCCTTACCTGGTATCCAGTCAGTCCAGAGCTCACCGAGTGTCTTTTTCAGTTCATCGCCTTTCAGATACAGGGCTCCAAACTGAAATTCCTGCATATCAGCAAGGGTGGCATATCCGGTATGATTCATCACCACATCGAACAAAATGCGGATCCCGCGTTTATGGGCCTCGTCTACCAGATGACGCAGATCGTCTTCGGTACCCATGTTAGCATCCAGCTTCGTCCAGTCCTGTGTGTAGTAGCCGTGATAGGCGTAGTGCGGGAAGTCTCCTTTGGTACCACCACCGATCCAGCCGTGAATTTGTTCCAGCGGCGAACTTAACCATAAGGCATTAACACCAAGCTGTTGCAGATAATCCAGTTTGCTGCTTAACCCCTGCAAGTCACCCCCGTGGAAGGTGGCTATTTCCTGCATACCATCCTTGTGACGGCCATAGCTATTATCATTGGCCGGGTTACCGTTAGCGAAGCGATCAGTCAGTACAAAATAGACGGTGGCATTGTGCCAGTTGAAGGGAGCGTCAGCGTCTGTGCTGGCCCGTTCGAGCAGCAATAAACCGTTGCTGCCGGGAGCAGGCTGCAGCGTGACTTTGCCGCCACTGACAGTAACGATGTTGCCGCTGTAAAAGTCACGCACCTTGCTACCTTCGGCGAAAGTTTTACTGACATCAATAGTCAGAGGTTTACCATCCCACTTAGGACACTGGCGTACAGATACCGCAGCAGAGCTGCTTGCTTTTTCTTCCAGCGAAATCATCATCGTCGGAGTGCCGGAACGGGTATCGATCACCAGGTTATACAGGCCATCCCGGTAAATGCGCCACTGTGGTGGCGGGCTGTGGCAGGGTTCCATCGAAAGCATCTGGTTGAGCCTGATTGGCCCTGTAGGTTGCCAGCATTGCTGATCAACATTAAGTTGCAGTGGACGGGTACCCTTTTCAATTACTTTTTGGCTGATAAAGCGACCAGGGCCTTCTTCGGTAAAGGCAGGGAAATCAGCGGTGGTCCAGGCGGCAAAGACCATCCCGGGGACCAACAACGACGCAAACACAGCGAGTTTCATTACGGGATCCTTCCTGTGTGGTTTTTTTAAGTGTGCCTCTCCGCTGGTCCTATGAACTCCTCCCGGGTGCAGTTTTCCTGGGAGGATGAAAAGGGGTGAGTAATAGTGATCAAAAACAAGCAAGCAGGATTACGCTCTGGGAAATATATACGTAAGCGTCATCTCAGTACCGTCTGTTGAAATTTCCGGTGATTGACGATGATAGAGTCCTCTTATAAACGTTAATGGACTCTATCAATGTCAGATTCTCTTCGTCCCCGCAGGGTTCGTGCGTCTTACTCCATGGACTTTAAACTGGAACTTGTCGAAAAATCTTATCAGCCTGGAGCCTGCATGGCCCAACTGGCCAGAGAGCACGGGATTAATGACAATCTGTTGTTTACATGGCGCCAGCGCTACAGCCACCTTTTGCCCGATGAAATACAACGTTCAGTCAGTAAACCTGATGCTGTCGG
>NZ_MLJJ01000067.1 GCF_002095575.1 Pantoea septica
GCGCGATGAAAGCGTGACACTGCAACGTCTTAAGGCATTCACGCCGGGTGACTTTGAGGCCTACAGCGCGCGCGGTGAGGAGTTTCGCCGGCGGCTGTGCGGGACTGTACTGAACGCCCTGCAGCTCAGCAATGCCTGGCTTACCGACTGCGAGTGCCGGGGAGAGTGGGGCGGGGTGTTCCCGGTTCATCTCCGTCTGACGCACCGCAAAAATCCGCTCGTCACGCTCGACATCCTGAGCCCGGGCAGCGAGTCGCCGTTCTGGCACGGGCTTGTCCGGATAAATCCCGATCACACAGGGCTGTACGTTCTGAACACCGAACAGTTTGAGCCGGAAAGCATCGGCCGGCTGCTGACGCGCATTGAAGAGATGGTCTCAGCGGGCATTACGCCAGCGGAAATCGTGGCGGTACTGGGCCGAAAGGGAGGGCGCGCATGAACATAGTCATGATGATGCCGGCAGCGGCGCCACGTTTTTATGTGCAACGGCATAATGTCTGCCGGCTGCACAACGTAGCTTTATGCCCTGAAGTGATTTCAGCATCGGCAGCGAGGGCACAAACAAAGGGCAGGGCATGTCCTCGGGTACCCACGTTGCAGAGCCTGACTGATATTATCGGGCGGTCCGCTCTTGCAGCGTCAGAACGAACGCCCCAGGCGATGATGTACATGGCTGAGGCGCAGGAAAAGCTCATCTGTGAGGCCGAAACGGCGCTGGCCAGCCAGTCTGTTCACACATACCGGCGATGGTACTCGCACTGGCGGCGCCGTGGCGTACAGGTGAACGACCTGCTGGATATGACGTGGGTGTGGCGCCAGCGTGCCCGGATTGAATGACGGGAGACAAAACACCCTAACCGGTCAGACCTGTTAATGTTTCAGATCGTGGTGCCGATAGTATTCAGGTCCTTCACCAGGGATACACATTGATGGTAAATCCGTTCTGACGATGCTTCATGGCATCGTCTTTTTTTTGCATTTCAAAAAGAACCCGCCTGAGCGGGTTTTAAACGGATTACAGCCCCGGGGGATGGGGCGAGGGAGATAAGGATTATCTTTCCCTGTGAGGGTCAGAAACATCTTAGAGAAATTGATGTATTGAGTCGTGAGTAAATCCGCTACTGAGGGATAATTAGGAATAACTCGCATAGCCTGAAAAAGCATGGTCACGGCTTAATTCCACTGTGTTTAACTGCCCTTTGCGAAGTCTTACCTGAGTCCAGACCATTGAATGTTCATCGGGCGTACTGACATGACACTGTTTAAATATCCAGATTAATTCTTTCCCTCTGGGTCATGTGAGTGATAGAGTTTCACCCATAAGACCCTACGGAGGCAATATGTCTGAATTTGAATTACTGGCACAGGATCTGCTCGAGAAAGCAGCCGTGGAAGAACAACTACGTCAGGAAAATGACAAAAAGCTCATCGGGCAGGTACTGGAAATCTATGACCAGAAATACGTAGCAGAACTGCTCAGAAAAGTCGGTAAAAATGAGTGGAGTCGCGAGACGCTTAATCGCTGGATAAATGGTAAGTGCCCGCCAAAGTCGCTGACGTCAGCAGAAGAAGCGCTTCTGCGAAAAATGCTGCCGGAAGCGCCTGCGCATCACCCGGACTATGCCTTCCGGTTTATTGACCTGTTTGCCGGCATTGGCGGTATACGAAAAGGGTTTGAGGCCATCGGCGGTCAGTGCGTGTTTACCAGCGAATGGAATAAAGAGGCTGTGCGCACGTACAAAGCCAACTGGTTTAACGATGAGCAGGCGCACACGTTTAATCTCGACATTCGGGAAGTCACGCTCAGTGACAAACCTGAAGTGCCTGAAACAGATGCCTATGCCTTTATTAACGAGCACGTGCCGGATCATGATGTACTTCTGGCCGGTTTCCCGTGTCAGCCGTTCAGCCTTGCTGGCGTAAGCAAGAAAAATTCACTCGGCCGGGCGCACGGTTTCGAATGTGAAGCGCAGGGAACGCTTTTCTTTGATGTCGCGCGCATTATCCGCGCCAAAAAGCCGGCTGTCTTTGTGCTGGAAAACGTCAAAAACCTGAAGAGCCATGACAAGGGTAAAACCTTTAAAGTCATTATGGAGACCCTGGACGAGCTGGGTTATGAAGTGGCGGATGCGGCTGACATGGGCAAAAGCGATCCGAAAGTCATCGACGGAAAGCATTTCCTGCCTCAGCACCGTGAACGCATCGTGCTGGTCGGTTTCCGTCGCGATTTGAATATTCATCAGGGTTTTACCCTGCGGGACGTCAGTCGTTTTTATCCGGAACAGCGACCGTCATTTGGCGAGCTGCTGGAGCCCGTGGTGGACAGCAAATATATCCTGACACCGAAGCTCTGGGAGTACCTTTACAACTACGCCAAAAAGCACGCGGCTAAGGGAAATGGCTTCGGTTTTGGCCTGGTAAACCCTGAAAACAGGGAAAGCGTTGCCCGTACGCTTTCTGCCCGCTATCACAAAGACGGATCTGAAATTCTGATTGATCGTGGCTGGGATATGGCTGTGGGTGAAACAGATTTCGCGAACGAAGAAAATCAGGCGCATCGGCCACGCAGGCTGACGCCGCGTGAGTGCGCGCGCCTCATGGGCTTCGAGAAGCCCGACGGCAGGCCTTTCCGTATTCCGGTGTCGGACACGCAGTCTTACCGTCAGTTCGGTAACTCCGTAGTGGTCCCTGTGTTTGAAGCGGTTGCGAGACTGCTGGAGCCTTACATTCTGAAAGCCGTTTCTGCCAATGCTGAGAAGGCGGAGAATATCTGAGTACACCTCCCGGCAGGGTATGCCGGGAGATTATTTAAGGAAGATCGGCGTAAAGCCCTGTAAGCTCGGCAATAAAAGCGCCCAGCGTCATTAATTCTGCCCTTACCGCTTCCGGGTATTTTTTATGTAAGGACGACGGCACGACCAGCCTGACCCCTTCCGCCTGCATTTCTCTGTACTGTGCCTGTGATACGCCCTCCTGCAGCGTAAACAGGTGAACCGGAGAAATTCTGTTGGCTTCATTTAGTATCTGGCGCCAGCGGTCTTTACAGGTGGTTTTGACGGCCAGCATGCGCAGATTGTCTGCAGGAAACTCAGCGTCGTGGTAAGCCTCGGCGGAGGGGAACAGAAAGTCGGGCTTTTTGTTCCCCTCTGTGACTGCCTGCGTAGCGAAATGCCGTAGCCCGTGCTCAATGAAAAGATGCTCCAGATGTAGCTCCAGTGACTTACCGGCCCGGGACTTACGGCGATTACTGACGGAGTTGGCCAGTGCAATGAATTCATCCACGGAGCCAAATCCTTTGCGGATGATGTCCAGAACGTGGAGTTCCTCAACCAGCAGAAAGATATCGTACTCGACGCGCCGGCGGTCAATAAGCTGCTCATCCGGATCGTGTGAATTTTTCGCGAAATGCCCGGCGGCATACTCAATGATTTCACTTCCTGACGGGAAGCGTTGCTGCCAGTCCGCCGGGATAACGTATTTATGATTAACGGTCGCCTGCTGCAGAGACAGGCCGCCCAGAATGCGATCGGCAGGCCCGGATATTAGCGTGCCGGGGAACACTTCACCGATAGCGGTCTCGATAACGTCCTCTTCGTCCGGGCTGACGCAGACCCAGATGTCTGCAGCCGTACTGTCCCCGCCGCGCTCATCAAGCCTGAAGGCCAGAATCGTCAGGGCCCCGGTGTTTTCAGGGTCCTGAAGCGGGCTGCCTCTTCCCCAGCGTGTGATACGTTTCTCATTCCGGGTTTTGCCAAAGTGACGGCTGTTGTAATAAATCGCCCGGGCCTCGCTGTCCGGGCAGTCATGAGATGACACATGTGTGGTGAGAAAGACCGAAGGGTTGAGGTCGCGGGTGTGGTTTATAGACGGAAACAGCTTTTCAACGATACCGGAAGGGATATAAAGCCCGACCTGATGGCTCCGGGTGGCGCCGGTGTCATTGGCAGAAAGGCGTTTGATATAAAGAAAGTAATTTCCGCCTGCGATTTCAAGTAACCAGTTATGAAAAGCCGACATACACGTCCCTCTGTTGTCATGAAATTCAGTTCGCTATTTTTTCACAGTCAGACAAAAGCAGCCAGTAAGGCTTACCCTGACGATCACAGTGAAACTTAAACCGGCTGTAATCTGGAAGCTGGCACACTGTCCTGACGGCCAGTATCTGATGGCTCATAAACACTCGCAGGCGTAAGCGGCTGTTTATGGGGTAAAAGAAATCAGGTATAAAAGGGCCACACAGCACAGCTACCTGAAAAAAATGAGAACGCATTACGACAATCTGAAAGTATCGATGGATGCGCCTGCTGAAGTAATTCAGGCCGCTTACAGAAGTCTTGCAAAAAAATATCATCCGGACAGAAATACAGATAATCCTGACTCTGCAAGGATCATGCAGCTCGTTAACACTGCCTATGAAGTTCTCTCAGACCCGGTTAAAAGGGCTGAGCATGATACCTGGATACGGCAGGAAAACTGGAAGCGTAAGCAGGAGACGCTTAAAGCGGAACGAGCTGAACGCGAATCGACAACTTCACAGGCAGAAAAAACCGCTGCTCACTTCAGGTCAAAGACTGGTTCATTCAATGCAAGCCGCGCAGGGGCAGGGGTTATCAGAGTCATTTCCCGGATCATCTCACTGGCGCGCTACGCAGTTATTGCAGGCATAATTATTACGTTCGCATATCAGTTTACTCATAAAAATGATCAGCTCTCTCAGGCAGGAACAGACGAACCCGATCTGACAGGTTTAAAAATACCTGACATCAAAGTGCCGTCACAATTAACTGGCTGTGCCGGACCGTTGAGAACGCATCCTGATGGTCGACCGTGGGGAACGCTGGCCAAAATAATGACAGTGGCTGAAAACCGCTCAGGCTTATCAAGTCTGACCCTGGATAATTCAAAAAACAGTCAGGACTTATATGTGAAACTGGCCCGATCGGTTGATCAAAACACACGCTATTTTGCACGCGAAGCATTTATTCCTGCTCATCAGCAGTTAACCCTCCAGCACCTGGCTGTAGGCAACTATGTCGTCAAAATGATGAACATAGCGAACGGGTGTGCGCAGGTTTCACCAGTATTAAGCATTGAGGAAACGCGTACTGGCCGCGGGATCGAGTACTCTAATCATTCGATGACATTTTATCCTGTAATAAACGGTAATACGCACCTCAGCACTCTTTCTGCCGCTGATTTCTGAACAGATACCTTTTGCCAGAAACGGGCGGCTCTGCTGACCAGGTCAAACCGGTGCTGACGCACCGGTTATTTTCTTTAGCCTGCGCTTTCTCTTTCCGGGGCGCTGTCTCGCGGTCTTCTCTCTCTGCTTCCTGCTGCTCTCCGTTCTGCTGCTGTGCTGCAGCTGCTTCTCCGGTTTTCTGTTCCTTAAGGTCAAAGACATAAACAGCCTGATGGCCCCCTCCGGCTCCCCGGCGCTGCCGGGTCGTCAGCCCCACTGCGCTTACCGGCTGTGCCGGTAAGCTCCGCCGGACCGGGAAGCGTTCCGGGCCTGCCGGCCAGGGTCTGATGGCGAACGGCAAAGTTAGCCTCAGCAGCCTGCTTACCGTCCGCTATGAGCGAAAAGCGGACGTCGGACCTAAAAAAAGCACTCATTTACGAGTATCGGAGTGCCCACAATCAATCTATATTATGTATGCTTCGAAGAGCTTAAAGAGGATTTAGCTGCGGCCAGTCAGATTTCATAAAGTTATGCTAACCCCAAGAAAACTGACATCTTTTGGCTTTTCCTGATGAGAATAGACGCTGCAAAGCTAAAAATAATGTTTAGTACTACGG
>NZ_MLJJ01000068.1 GCF_002095575.1 Pantoea septica
AGTATTTGTTATTGAATCTGCAATTTTAGGCCTTTAATTGAATTGTTTTTTATTTGAAACTGTCAGCATAGTTGAATATTGATTCTGCCTTTGCCCCCTGCTCACTATCCATCATGGGTGAGCTAAATTTCTAACTTCATATAATAAGACTTATACAAAGTCAGGATCCACAAAAGATCCTTGCAGGCAATTGACCTGCTCATCCTGCGTAAGGGTGTACATAAAACGGGCAGCGCTACGTGAATTCTGAGAAAAAAGCAGAGGGTTACCCCACCAGAATTCACGTAGCATCGTCTGTGCGTTTTGGGCTGAGACTTGCCCGGTTTTAGCGGATAAGTAGAGGCGACCGCTTCGAAAATTCTGGAAAGAAGCGATAGCGTTAAGCTTTGACAGTTTTTTATGACTACAGACGTTCTGTGACAATCTGTTACCAGCGACCAGATAAGTTGCGGAGCGGTGGCCGTGGCCGGGAGATTACAAACGGTATTTATGACTGGCAGCACCGACCTGCCTGCATGCCGAACAGCTATGCCTACAGGAGTCGTAGCGCGTCTGACCATCATATGCACACCGACCCTGGCCAGGAAGTTACGCCGTAACGTAAAACGGATACTTTAGGCTATGCCCTGGTATCTTATCTCTTCTCTGAATACTATCCACTGTAATCAGTAAATGCCGTTTTGCTGAGCGAATTTATACATTATCCAGCATGTCCTTTTCTGTGCATGGATTGATTTATCCATTATTTTCAGCGGTTAGCGTAAAAAGGTTTTTGAAATCATCATTGCGCTCTGCAACAAGCTTCCATCCACAGCGGTCAAAGAGCTGCTCCAGGCCAGCCACGCTCCCTGTAAGGCGCGCCA
Source organism: Pantoea septica (assembly GCF_002095575.1). Taxonomy (GTDB): domain Bacteria; phylum Pseudomonadota; class Gammaproteobacteria; order Enterobacterales; family Enterobacteriaceae; genus Pantoea; species Pantoea septica. The sequence goes on from NZ_MLJJ01000068.1 coordinate 864, forward strand.
TCAGTGGTTTTACCTGACGGCCTTCAGCGTCAAACGCCGCGGCCAGGCTGGTTTGCGAGACATAGACGCCGTTCAGACCGGGATTCAGCCTTGTTGCATGTTGTCCTGACCACTCCCTGTCAGTGAGCAACCGGTAAACCCAGCCCATATCTTTTGCGGCTTCCATTGCAAAGGTGAGGCGACCGAGAGCATTCTGTTCAGTAAGCGTGCCGGAACAGGACTGCCACAGATAGTCCAGCTTGCCGGCCAGCTGCGCTTTAACGCGGTACTGTCGACCCTGCTTCAGTAACCAGTCAATGTCTGGAGCGACATCACGAGAGAAGCGACGCTGCTTCTGAGCAGAAGCCAGCCAGCGCGTGAGAAAGAGATTTTCCTGAGCGGCAGAACATACGGTTCCGTCCTTTCGGGCCAGAGCCAGTGCGATAAGTGCGCATCAGGCCAGATGGCCAGACTTTTCTGTCAATGACACTGCAGATTTTCCCCGTAAAAGCACAGAGCGGTTATTTTAACGCAAACAGTTTCGAACATCTGATAAAAGTGGTTCCTCGCACAGCGCTTCTGCTGTCATGGTATTATATTCGTGTCATTTAATGAGTCAGCACGGATGAAGAAGAAAAACAGCACGCCCACGCCTCACGACGCGACTTTCAGGCAGTTTCTCACGCAGCCGGAGATTGCCCGGGACTTTATGGAGCTTCATCTCCCGGCAGAGCTGCGCGCGCTCTGCGACCTCAGCACCCTGAAGCTGGAATCTGGCTCTTTCGTAGAGGATGACCTGCGGCAGTACTTCAGCGACGTCCTTTACAGCCTGAAGACCACCGCCGGAGACGGCTACGTTCACGTGCTCATTGAGCACCAGTCTTCCCCGGACCGGCATATGGCTTTTCGCCTGCTGCGCTACGCCGTGGCCGCCATGCAGCGCCACCTCGAGGCCGGGCACAAGAAGCTGCCGCTGGTGATACCCGTGCTGTTCTATACCGGAAAACGCAGCCCGTATCCGTATTCCACCCGCTGGCTGGATGAGTTCGACGATCCGGCAGTCGCGGAGAAACTATACGGCGGCTCCTTTCCTCTGACAGACATCACCGTTATCCCGGATGATGACATCATGAATCATCGCAGCATGGCAGCGCTGACCTTACTGCAGAAGCACATACACCAGCGCGATGTGGCCACGCTGACCGACCGGCTGGCCACGCTGCTGATGGCGGACTATCTTTCTTCATCTCAGGTGGCGGTGCTGATACACTATTTATTGCAGGCGGGAGAGTCGGCCGACTCTGAAGCCTTCGTTCGCGAACTGGCACAGCGTGTGCCGCAACACGGAGACGCACTCATGACCATCGCACAGCAGCTCGAGCAGAAGGGCATTGAGAAAGGACGCATGGAAGGACGCCAGGAGGGGATCCAGCTTGGCGAGCAGCGAGGTATTGAAAAGGGCGAGCGCGAAGCAACTTTGAAAATTGCGCGAACCATGCTGCAGAATGGCCTTGACCAGAATATCGTCATGCAGATGACCGGCCTGACGGAAGAAGAGCTGGCGCAGATTCACCACTGAGCAGTCATGCCATTTCTGAGCGATCTTTTAGGTATCAAGATACGCCTTCTGATGCTCCCGGTTCGTTTCTGGAAGAGATATCTTAGAAATCACCCTCGCTGTCTTTTTCTTTCCAGCCTGGCAGGAATGTGATCAACGGTGATAACGAATCCGGCAACAGCAGTATGTTGCTGGACCCGGTACTGAGCGACAGCCGACATCGGATTGAATCGCTGGGCATAAAGGCATTGCTCTCTCAGCAAGCATATCCAGGCCAAACCTCTGCATTCAGCTATCATATGTGAAGCTCGCTTAACGTAGTTTATGTTAAATAAAGTATCGATTAAGAACCCACTGCACTGTCACCTGTTAATCATTACGTTGCTTATCGCTGGCCTGAGATCATGCCGGCCAGCGAACCTTTGGATATAATAAGACGCGAATATTAAATAAACTAAGTAGCGGCGTAAAGACAGTATTGTCGGTGGCAGCAATTTTTTCAAGCTTGAACAAAATTGAATCAATTTCATCCAGCAAAGCCTGATGAGGACAGGTTTGTAACAATTTCATTTTACGCTTTAGAAAAATCGTCAGCTCGTGAAACATTTGTCCACAATCAATTTCGTTATGCCGAAGTTCGATATGATGACGCTCATATAAGTCAAAGCAGTTTGCGCCTATCCAGGTTTCAGAAATGAGGTCTCCCCCAGCGACTAATTTTATTTCAGGATCCTGTTGTTTACGAGGCAATATAAAATTTACTCTGTCTATCATGCGCGCAATAAACTGCTGGCGTGTCAGTAAAGATGAAGAGTTTCGTTCTACTGCTTTTACAAAAATCAGGAGATCTTTGATTCCTGCGACTACCGCACGCCGTGCAGTCCAGGAAGGACGTTTGTTGCGGATAAGTGCAGAAAGAACGACAGCTATCATGATACCTATCAGAGAAGCTATTGCTGCATTAATAGTTGAAATCATATCAGGCTGATAATAATGGCTCAGGCCAATAAATCCAGGCAGTTGTATGACGATACTAAGGCCAATTAGATTGGTTGATTGTCTTGCCAGCAAAAGCCCCAGTAAGAAAAGGCCAGGCCATAAACAGATAATTAGTGCTTCCAGTGTAACGGCATGAGGAATAAAGAGGGCAATGTAAAAAAGGCTGACTAATAAGGCCAGGATGATGCCTTTAATGAAAAGCTTCATCGGTGTCACAGGTGAATCAGTATTTGCAAAAAAAGAGCTGATAATAGCAGCCATCAATGGTGCATTAGCACCATCGTGCCAGCCACTCCCTATCCAGAATAAACAGGAAGTAAATGTAGCCACAAAAGCAGTCACTGCTGACAGCACCTGTAAGCCTCTGTCTCTGTGTCGTGTATGCCGAGAGCTTTTGTAAGCTGTCATCTCACCATGAATGCTTAAGTCCGCCACGCGGTCACTGACATTAAGATAGGCTTCGCCAATGCGTATAAAATTGGCAAGCCTCTCTAAAACACCGGTAAAAAGTAGTGTCTCTTCCGTGCCTGCTTTTCCTTCTCGCCAGTTTTGCTGTAACTTCGTCTGCGCTTCCTCAATATTTAGTTTTGCATTAATACCGTCGCGAGCCATATCAAAATTAAGCCATAGAAGAAAGCTTTCAATCGCATGCTTAACGCTGTCTGGAAATGGAACCTGTAGTTCTGAAAGAAGACTGAGGCGGGCCTCAAGAGCCGTTAAGGTAGGAAGTAAATATGTCAGGTGTTTATACTGGATGCTGACAAGCCTGATAACATTTCTGGCGGCTTCTCCATCATAGATACAGTGTGTAAGCATCCCTTCCACACTCAATGGATAATTTGCCATTCTGACCTTTATCTCATTTCGCTCAGGCATTTGCTTTGCATGTACATTCCTTAAAAGATCGCTACAGAGATTTTGGGAGGTTTTATACCAGGCAATAATGCTCTTGTTCATTAAATCATGCATAGGAACAGGCATAATTAGCCGATGCACAAGTGTGCTGCATATTATACCAAGGGTAATTTCTTCTATACGTGAAATAACGGTGCTGGTAATGGCGTATGGAGTGCTGACCTCTGGGAACCCTATAACCGCAGCGCTGTATCCTGCCAGCATGAAAATGTAACTTCTGGGGGTTCTGTCGCTGAGAGAAAGATACAAACAGACAGCAACCCATAAGGATACACACAGACTAAACAGGACGGGTGACTGGACGGTTTCAGGGTAAAGCAGCCAGATAAATATGCCGCCAAGTAGCGTTCCTGCCAGGCGAAAGACTGACTTTGAGACAGTGGATGCTGCGTATAGCTGTGAGCAGACGAAAACGGTCGTCAGTGCCCATGCAGGCCTCTCAAAGTTAAGCAATAAAGCAATAGTTAATGCTGTAAAAGCAGCAAGAGATGTCTTGACTGAGAATAAAACCGCGCCTCTGGTAAAAAGCTTCATTTGTTGGACAAGCATTCCAGTATGACAAAGGGATCGGATAACACAGACGTACGACAAAGCTGCGCCTGTCTGTGAGCATATTTTTCAGGACTGATTACAGTTTCTCAGGGTTTGCGATGCAGAGAGCGCCAGCGTGCGGGAGGGATGCCGTAGCAGGCAGAAAAGACACGAGTAAAAGACTGCTGGTTTTCAAATCCAAAGTTCAGGGCAACACTGAGAATGGACTCATCACCAGTGCGCAGAATATTTGCAGCTCGCTGTATTTTCCGTTTTCTGACAAATTCAGCGATTGACATGCCAGTTTCCTCTCTGAAAATACGCTGCAGGTGCCATTTTGAGTAACCAGAAATTTTGGCTATGTCATCAACACTAATGTGACGGGTGACATGGCCTTCGATCCACACGATAAGCTCTTTTACTACTTGTTGATGCAATATATTCATATCAAAATCTCAGGATGATGTGCATACGAATCCATCATGAGGAAATGCGAGCGATCGGGTGTCGGAACTATTTGTTACCGGTAACATCTGAGGGCGCAGTGTTCCTGCAATATGGTTAAGTTTATGAGATAGTAACTATCCACTACGTTATATGACTAAAAGAACTTTACTCCTCTGTAACATTTCAGAATGTATCAGATCTCTACAGGATGTCATCCGACCCACCTCTGAATTTGCTCAACTCTACTGCTTCAAACCACTTCTTCTGACTTTATTGTATTCAGGAGAAGTGAACAGTCCA
>NZ_MLJJ01000069.1 GCF_002095575.1 Pantoea septica
GGTCACCACTTCACCGATGCGCTGCGCGGATTCGACGCCGGAATCCACCGCCGCTTTCACCGCGCCGACGTCGCCCTTCACCATGACGGTCACCAGCCCCGAGCCGATGTTTTCATAGCTAATCAGCTCGACGTTGGCGGCTTTGCACATCGCATCTGCGGCTTCAATGCAGGCCAGCAGACCTTTGGTTTCGATAAGCCCTAATGCATCACCCATGGTTTCTCCTCCAGAACAGGTTTTGTGATTCGGAAAACCGTCCGCGTAACGGCGTCAGGACGCGGATGCGGCGCTCGGGGTTCACTATAGGAAATGGCGAATGAAATGAAATTTAAATCTACCGATTGGGTATTTTTAGACCTTTAGTTCTGCAGTTTGGGTTTTATAAAGCTATTATTTATGCATTTATGCTGTTATTGAGAGGCGTATCGCGGGGCGGTTGCGGCGTTTTTTCGCCATTTAGTCCACAGCGAATTGATGTTAAAAAATTGATAATTTATTGCAGATTGGGAGTAATTTATTCCTATGTTAAGTATGAGGAAGATCGTGTTTTATTCGGCTGGCTAAATACAAAACATGCGGTTTTACTAACGGGAAAGCGATGAAGGAAAAGCGGGTGTGAGCTTAGTCAAATTTACTGCCGGACTTCAGCGTGCAGACGTAGAGCGGTGAATTGATAGAGCTGAGAAGGATGGCTCTCTCATTGAGCTTCTGTGCGTTCAGGAACAGGCCATCGTGGCTGTCGGACATCTCGCGCATAAAGTAGTCGAAGATCACGTCCGGCGACTCATCGATGGACGAGGCGCTGGATTCCCACTTGCTGATGCGATAGTGGCGCTCGGTGGTGGAGATGCGCTTGCTGGTGTAGCTAAATTTGACGTAGCGCTGGAGATAAAGCCAGCCGGCGGCGGAATCGGTGTAGCCTTCGACGACCATCGCCCCTTTTCCGTTGGCGGCAAAGTTGAAATGGATATTGCCGTTAACGTTCTCTTTCTCCATATTCTCAAAGCGCATAATCGCTTTGGACGAGCAGCTCATCACCCCGCCGTTTTTGACCTGCAGCAGCTTCCAGGCGCAGAACCCGGCGGCGGCAACAAACCCCAGGCTGGAGAGAACCAAAAAGGGGCGTGGAGCGATTCTCATTGCGGCTTCCATGAATAATAAAAATAGTTATCGCAGTAGCTGAACGGGTTATCTTCATGCATCGCGCAGTGGGCGAGGAATACCCGGCCCAGGCCGTTGGTTTCCAGCCGGTCGCCATAGAAGAAGACGAAGCGTTTGCCGGGCTTGCATTCCAGCTTCAGGCGCTGGCGCACCGCATCAAAATTTTTGCCATAAGCGGTTCCGGCAACAGATCGCAGCATCTCATCGCTGGCCAGCAGCTCGCACTGGCTGTGGCGCATTTTCGTGAGGGTAATGGAGTACAAGGTGTTGCCGCCGAGAAAGCTGCATACCACCAGCAGCAGGGCAATGGTGAGTAGGCAGCCGCCGGCGAGATACCAGCAGGTGCCGCGCGCGTGGCGGCTGGGGACGACCTTCAGTGCTTCCGAGGCGGCGGTTTCGTCTTGCTCAACCTCCGCCGTTAACAGCGGCTCCGGGCTGGCGTCGAGCAGATGGATAGTGAGATCGGGATTGAGCTGTAGCAGTCCGCGCGAGACAGTGACGATAATGTTGTCGATATTGTAGTGGCGAAAGGTTTTGCGCAGCATGCTCAGATATTGATTGAGATTGCTGTTGGATGATATTAATCCATTGTCATCCCAGACTTTTTTAAGCACCTCATCACGGCTGACCACCTCGGGGTGACACAGGAAAAACCACAGCAGCGCGTTAGCGGTGATTGACAGTTGGCTGTCCGCCTCATCGCTTCCCGGTAACGTTAGCGTGCCGTCCATTGCATCATAAATCAGACGGCCATGGATGTTATAGCGCATCGCGGCCTCAACATGCTTCACGCAGGAAGCCTCATCTTCGTCAGATCGCTCACCAGAGACTGCCGGTGCCCGGGGCTCATGGTGCGCCCCTCGGTTAACTCCGATAGCCAGATGCCGTCCGAAGCATAGCGCACCAGCGTGCCGGTATAGCTATTGTCCAGTTTATCTCATCGCCTTGCGCCAGTTGGTCGAACATCCAGTCGCGACAGCATTATCGCAGTCCCGGTTCATCCGGCATAGCCTGCGACAGCACCATCTGCTGATGGCTCTCCCGGGCATCCGTGAGTTACGGCACCGACAGATGGCGCAGACAGGCGCGGGTAAAACGACCACAAGAGATGTTATCCGCAGCCATAAGTCTAAAATCGCCTCCTCCATAATCGCCAGTAGGCGGGCAAAGAGGGTGAAAATTAGCGCCTGCTTGTTGGGGAAATGGTGCAGTAAACCGCCTTTACTGACGCCCGCTTCGCTCGCGACGGCGTTCACCGACAGCGAGGCGATGCCGTCCCGGCTGGCGAAGGAGACCGCGGATTCCAGCAGCTGCTTATGCAGACGGACGAGATCTTTTGGACGATGTTGGGCTTTCATATTCATGGCCCGAATCATACTGACCAGACTGCATGTTTATTCTTGATCGCTATCAATATGCGAAGCGGCGTAGCGGGACGAGATGCTGTTATTGAGTAGAGGCTCACAGTTCGCCTTATGAATTGTGTGGATATTCGTAGCGCAGCGAATATCACACACAGATTCACGCAGGCTTAATGTGGATAGCGAGGCTGTGTTCTTCTGGCGCCAGCTCCGGACGCAGGTTCAGAAAGGAGATCAGATAGTCGCCGTGATTCTGACGACGAAAGGGAGTTGGCGGCGTTTCAGAGAGTGTATCCAGCCGCCGAGCCAGTTTCTCGCGCAGCGCGGCGAAGTGTTGTTCATCGATTTTGTCAGTGCGGTGGAACACCACCGGCGGCAGCACGCCAAAGCCGGGATTGAACAGCATCCCGTGCTTAATGGGGAACAGGATGTCGTCGATAGGGCTGCTGATCCCGCCTGACGCGTGGTGAGATTGGTTCCGCAGGCAGTAGAAGCTGGATTTGGGGCCATGCTACATCGGGAAGGTCATAGCAAGCCATAGTTCAATATGTTGTGGAAACTGACAGTTACTCTGGCTCAGGTGGTTAAGAGACACAGCCTGTAGAGTGGTCAGGTCCCACAACAGCTGTAGCCCTGCGGACACTATCCCTGTGGGGCAGGACGGCTTCAAAAGGTTCTGTTTGTGAGTAAGCGCGATAAATTTTCCTATGGCACCGGGTTATCATAATGGCAGAGAGCGGTAAAAGTTACTGATGGCGCAACATTATCACTACCGGATAGTGCAACTTCTGAAGATTCTGAACGCGGCTGACAAACCGTTAACGGGGTGGGAAATCTGTAACCATCTGGCGATAAAACCGCGCACGTTGCGTAGCGATCTCGTTGCTTATAAAGCGATATTACTGGAAAAAGGTGTGCGTATCGACGCGCGCCCTGGCGAGGGTTATAAGCTACAGATTCTGGATCAGGATAAATTTCAGAAGCTGATTCTTGATATAACGCGTAAAGCGCAGCAGCAGCGCGCCACGGCGCCGTTATATTATGCCGATCGCGTCAATTATATTATCCGCGCTCTGCTCGCATCCAAAACTTATATTAAGCTCGATGAACTCGCTGAGGCGATATATATCAGCCGCTCTACGCTGAATAGCTGTATGAAAGATGTACGTAAAGCGTTCGCCGCCTTCGATTTGCAATTGCAGGCAAAAATGGCCTGCGGGGTTCGGATACAGGGCAGTGAATTAGCTATTCGTCAGGCAACGGCAAGATATTGTTTTTATGACAGTAATCAGGCTCTGCAGCAGGAGAATACCCGGCTTCAGACGCGGCAAAAAATTTCGGCGATTTTGGCCGCTGTGCTTGAGGAGGGGCAGCTCACCTTGACCGAAATCGGCTTTCAGAATCTGGTGGTGCATCTGGAAATAGCCCTTATACGCATCGATTGTTCCCAGGAAGAGACCTCGCTTCCGGAAGGTTATAGTACGCTAGAGCAGCGTGACGAATATCGACTGGCTTTACTGCTGGTGTCGCGCATTGAACGCGCGTTCGCCATCACTTTTCCCGATGTTGAGCGCTACTTTGTCGCTATCCATCTGGCGGGCAAGCGCGCGTTTCATAAGGAGAGCCGCGACGTCGTCACGCCAGATATTATCCGCCTGTTCGATCTTATTCATCGCAAAATTTTCGACAATTTCGCCCTCGATCTGTCGGGAGATTTTGAGCTTTTTCATCTGCTGTCGTTGCATCTTATCCCCATGATGGATCGCCTGAGTTGGAATCTGAAAATACACAATCCCTTGCTGGAGGAGATAAAGCAGGAAAATGTCAAAGCCTTTGAAGTGGCGGTGTTGGCGGGAAACGTTATCTATCAGGAAACAGGGCTAAAGGTCAATGATGCGGAAATTGGCTACCTGGCGATTCACTTCGCGCTGTCCATGGAGCGCTGCGGATGCTGTGAACGGCGCTACAACGTGCTGCTGGTTTGCGCCAGCGGCATGGGCAGTTCCCAACTGCTGCTGCATCGCCTGCGTCAGCGCTTCGCGTCCGCTATCAACCACCTGAAAGTGTGCCAGCTGTATGAATTGCCCAACGCTGATCTGGCGGCGTATGACATTATTCTCGCTACCGTCGATGTGCCGTTTAACACGCCGGTGCCAGTGCTGAAGGTTAACTATTTCTTCGATGCCGGAGACCTAAGCCGTATGGAGCATTGGCTGAAAAGCGCCAGACCGCCAGCAGAAGATGACATCAGCCGCTGGTTCCAGCCCTCGCTTTTCTATACCGATCTAAAGTCTACGGATCGCTACGCGCTGCTGAGGGCGCTGTGCCAGCGTATCACCCAGCACGGCGACGTCGACGACAATTTTCTGCACTGGGTGATTGCACGGGAAGAATTGTCAGCTACCGCCTTTGGTCAAGGCATCGCCTTTCCGCATCCGCTGCATCCCTGCGGGGATAAAACGTTTGTGGCGGTAGCCCTGCTGGAAAAACCCATCAGCTGGGATAATTACGAGGTGGGCTACATTTTTTTGCTCAATATCCGCAAAGGTGAGCAGGCGTCACTTCAGAATCTATATGAAAGCCTTATCTCTTTCATGGATAACGACAGCAAGCGCGCCGCGCTCGCTAAAAATCCCACCTTTGACACCCTGATGTCACTTCTGGCGCAGCGCTGATTAACCTGCAACAAATGCCGCTGCTGCTGCGGCAAAACTTTGTAAGCCGTTTGTCGTGCGTAATTAATACAATCTGCTCACCTCTACACGATAAGAACAGGAAATACGATGAACGCCTCAACGACCTTTCTGGAAAAGCATATGATGCCGCTGGTGGTTCGGGTTGGCAGCAACCGGCCGCTCACTATTATTCGTAATGCGAT
>NZ_MLJJ01000070.1 GCF_002095575.1 Pantoea septica
CCTGATCAACGGTATTGCTTTCCAGACCAACATTCTGGCGCTGAACGCGGCGGTGGAAGCAGCGCGCGCCGGCGAGCAGGGCCGCGGCTTTGCGGTGGTGGCAGGCGAAGTGCGCAGTCTGGCACAGCGCAGCGCCACGGCGGCACGCGAAATTGAAACGCTGATCAATGAAGCGGGGCAGAAGGTCGATAATGGCTCGCGGCTGGTCAGCAGCGCCGGGCAGGCGATGGATGACATCGTGCGCTCCGTCTCTCAGGTGAGCGGCATCATGAACGAGATCGCCAGCGCCTCCGAAGAGCAGAGCCGCGGCATCCTGCAGATCGGCCAGGCGATGACCGAGATGGATACCACCACGCAGCAGAACGCCGCGCTGATTGAAGAGTCCTCCGCTGCCGCCTCGTCGCTGGAAGATCAGGCGCGACAGCTGGAACAGACGGTGGCCGTGTTTAAAACCGCGCAGCGCGGCTTTGAGCGCAGTCCGGCGGTCAGCGCGCCGCGTCCGCGCGTGCTGACGCCGACGCCGGCCGCGGCGACCGCCTCACAGGGGGGCTGGGAACAGTTCTGAGCCTCAGGCGTGAGCAGATAAGATAAAAAACCCGGCCTCTCCGCCGGGTTTTCTGTTTTTATGGCCGCGCCTTAGTCGTTGGCTACCGCCTTCGCCAGCGCGTCAGGCTCCATCGGCGCCGCCGCCTGCACCAGCGAATCGCGGGTAATTTCCGCGATCGAGCGCGCGCCGGTCAGCGTCATCGCCACGCGTATCTCTTTTTCAAACAGGTTCAGCAGATTGCTGACGCCCGCCTCGCCCGCCGCCGCCAGCGCATAGAGAAACGCGCGGCCCAGCAGCACGGTATCCGCGCCCAGCGCGATCATGCGCACCACATCCAGCCCGCTGCGTACGCCGCCGTCCGCCAGGATCGCCAGTTCGCCCTTTACCGCGTCGGCGATGGCGGGCAGCGCGCGCGCCGAGGAGAGTACGCCGTCCAGCTGGCGGCCGCCATGGTTCGATACCACGATACCGTCCGCGCCGAAACGTACCGCGTCGCACGCATCCTCCGGGTCAAGGATGCCTTTGATGATCATCGGCCCCTTCCAGAAATCGCGGATCCACTCCAGGTCGCTCCACGAGATCGAAGGGTCAAAGTTATTGCCCAGCCAGCCAATGTAATCCTCCAGGTGGGTCGGCTCGCCGCGGTAGGCGGAGATATTGCCAAGATCGTGCGGGCGGCCATGAATGCCGACATCCCAGGCCCATTGCGGATAGAGCGCCGATTGCAGATAGCGGCGCATCGCCGCGTTCGGGCCGCTCATACCGGAGTGCGCATCGCGATAGCGCGCGCCCGGCACCGGCATATCGACGGTAAACACCAGCGTCGAGCAGCCCGCCGCCTGCGCCCGCTCCAGCACGTTGCGCATAAAGCCGCGATCGCGCAGCACATAGAGCTGGAACCACATCGGGCGCTGCATCGCCGGGGCGACCTCTTCAATCGGGCAGAGCGACACGGTGGAGAGCGTAAAAGGAATGCCCTTTTTATCCGCCGCGCGCGCCGCCTGTACCTCGCCCCGACGCGCATACATGCCGCACAGGCCGACGGGCGCCAGCGCCACCGGCATCGATAGCGTCTCGCCGAACAGCTGCGTTTCCAGGCTCAGCGAGGACATATTGCGCAGAATGCGCTGGCGCAGCGCGATTTGCGCCAGATCGTCGCTGTTGCGTTTCAGGGTGTACTCGTCATAAGCGCCGCCGTCGGCGTAGTGAAACAGAAACGGCGGCACTTTGGCTTTCGCTGCGGCTCGGTAATCTTTTGCTGATGAGATAATCACGGTAGTCCTCGCTTACGCTTTACTGTCCGGAATGCGCATACTGCGCGCCCGTCGCGCCTCTTCCTCATGCAGGTTGCGCATGGTGGCGTCAACAAATTCAAGGTGGTGGATAGTGACGCTGCGCGCCCGTTCGGCATCGCCGGCGATAATCGCCTGACAGATCGCCTGATGCTGCACCGCCAGCTGCTGGAAAATCTCCGGCGCGGTGTACATCCGCTGACGGCTCTGCATCACCGACGACTGCAGCAGATCGAACAGACCGCGCATCGCCTGCAGCAGCACCAGGTTGTGGGCGGCCTCGGCGATCGCCAGATGAAAGCGCACGTCGGAGTGGGCAGCCAGGTCGGGATCGTCGCGATCGCTGACCTGCAGCATCATCTGATAGCAGCGCTCGATATGCGCTTTGTCTTCCGGCGTGGCGCGGCGCGCGGCGTGCCACGCCGTGCTGGATTCAATGGCGATGCGCGCTTCCAGCACGTCGTAGCGGTAACCGGGGTCGTCCGCCAGCAGGGTGCTGAGCGGCATCACCAGCCGCGACGCCGACCAGTCCGCCGGGCGTTCGGCAATAAAGTTGCCGCCGCCGCGCCGGCTGATCAGTACCCCTTCGCTGATCAGTTTCTGCAGCGCCTCGCGCAGCGACGAACGGGAGACTGTCAGCTGCTGCGCCAGCTGGCGCTCCGCCGGCAGCCGTTCGCCCGGCTGCAGCCGCTGCTCGTCAATAAAAGCCCTCAGGCGTTGCGCCAGGCTCTCCGCCAGGCGTTGTTCTTCATGCATTACGGGATCATCCACGGGAAAACCCAGGCCTGCAGCGAAGTGATAATCCCCACGATGCAGGTGAAAATCAGGCTGTGCTTAACGGTAAAGCGGAACAGGTCGGCCTCTTTGCCGACCAGCCCCACCGCGGCGCAGGCGATAGCGATCGACTGCGGTGAAATCATTTTGCCGGTAACGCCGCCGGTGGTGTTGGCGGCGACCAGCAGCACCTCCGGCACGCCGATCTGCTGCGCGGTGGTCGCCTGCAGGGCGGCGAACAGCGCGTTAGAGGAGGTATCGGAGCCGGTGAGGAATACGCCCAGCCAGCCGAGAAACGGTGAAAAGAAGGTGAAGGCGTTGCCGGTATGGGCCAGTGCCAGCGCCAGCGTGGTAGAGAGGCCCGAATAGTTGGAGATAAAGGCGAACGCCAGCACCGCGCCGATGGAGTAAATCGGCAGCGCCAGCTCGCGCAGGGTTTCGCCAAAGGCGCTTATCGCCTGCGCGGGGCGCATGCGCAGCCAGATCACCGACAGCAGCGCAGCGATAAAAATTGCCGTGCCGGTGGCAGAGAACCAGTCGAGCTTGTAGATAGCGGCGTAAGGCGTGGCGGTGGCGACCACCGGCGGCATCTTGATCACTTGCTGATGCAGGAACGGCACGGCGAAAGAGAAGACCCAGTCATACAGCGCGCCGCCGGGTGCGAACAGCGCCTTAAACGGCGGAATGCTCCACAGGGTGACGGTCAGCGTCAAAAACAGGAACGGCATCCAGGCGCGCATCACCTGCGCCGCGCTGTAGCGCTCGACGCGCTGCGGTTCGCCGCTTTCCTCCTCGCCAGCAAAGCGGAAAATGCGCGCCGGCTTCCAGACGCGCAGGAACAGCGTCAGGCAGAGCAGGGAGACCAGTGCGGAGATCACGTCCGGCAGCTCCGGGCCGAGGAAGTTGGAGGTCAGGTACTGGGCGATAGCGAAAGAGCCGCCGGAGACCACCACTGCAGGCCAGGTCTCTTTCACCCCGCGCCAGCCATCCATGATCGCCATGACCCAGAACAGCACGATCATGGTCAGGAACGGCAACTGGCGCCCCGCCATCTGGCTGATCGCCATTGCATCCACGCCGGTGACCTGGCCGGCGACGATAATCGGAATGCCCATCGCGCCGAAGGCGACCGGCGCGGTGTTCACAATCAGGCAAAGCCCGGCGGCGTAGACTGGCTTAAAGCCCAAACCGACCAGCAGCGCGGCGGTGATCGCCACCGGCGCGCCGAAGCCGGCGGCGCCTTCCAGAAAGGATCCGAAGGCGAAGCCGACGATCAACATCTGCAGGCGTTGATCTTCGGTAATCGACAAAATGGAGTTGCGAATGATGCCAAACTGGCCGGTTTTCACCGTAATTTTATACACGAACACCGCGGCGACGATAATCCAGGCGATAGGCCACAGACCGTAGAAGAAACCGTAAACGGCGGAGGCGAGCGCCTGGTCGATCGGCATACGGTAGAACAGCAGCGCCACCGCCAGCGCGATCAGCACCGTGATGGTGCCGGCGAGATAGCCTTTCATCCGCAGCCGCGTCAGCGCGAAAAAGAAAAAGAGAATGGGAAGCGCCGCAATCAGGCTCGACAGCCAGATATTATCGAGCGGATCGTAAAGTTGCTGCCAGTTTTGCATGATCCTGATTCTCCAGAAGAGTGCCTGCCTGTAAACGGCAGCGGTCGGGGAGCGCCGCAGTCAGACAGCACGCAGCCGCAAGGCTGGTCAGACCAAAAAGCGCGTAAATGTTAAAGAATTGTTTATCTGGTGCGGGGATGAATGCAATCTTTCGCTAAAACTTTCATTTGAGGCTGGAAGATTTGTCACAAACAACAGGTTTTGGTAGGACCAATTTCGCGGGCGTGCAGGCGGCAAAGCGTTTAGCGCCGCTGAAGCGGCCAGCGGGCGGTAGCATCAGGAGCGCCATGAGGCCGCGAAGAGCTATTTCGTGGCGTCAGCCGGTTATCGCATGGCGGAGCAGGAGAGCCCCCGCTAACGAAAAAGGGGCGTTAAAGCTCACCATCGCACGGCGGAAGGGGCATTAAGTATTGCCATCGCACAGCGGGAAAGGGGGATAAAGACCGCCATCGCATGGCAGAAAGCGCATTAAGTATTGGCATCGCACAGCGGGAAAGGGGCGTTAAAGACCGCCATCGCACAGCGGGAAAGGGGCGTTAAAGACCGCCATCGCACAGCGGGAAAGGAGGGTAAAGACCGCCACCCCAGGGCGGCTAGATAGTAATATCGTAAGCGCGCGTCGAGCCGTTAGAGTCCGATTGCCCGCCAGCAGTATAAAGCCCGGGGGCCGCCGCCGTTTTATCTATCGCGCGGGTTAAATGGCGCGCTCGCTGCAGATGCATCTCCAGCAGCTGGCGGGTTTGCTGGTTCATTTCGCTGGCCCGTTTAATCATCGGCAGCATGACGCTCCACTGTGCGGCCAGCGCAGGCTGCGGCTGATAGGGGGCAAACAGCTGCAGACGATCTTCCTGCTGTTTCCGCTGTTCGTCATGCCAGGCGACAGTCGCCAGCAGGCGGCTTTTCATATCGGAAAGGTGCTGAAGGGAAACCGGATGGATAGTCGCGCCGCTGAGCTGTTTGATCTCTTCGGCCAGCACGCCATCCAGTTCACTGAGCGTTTCCTGCAGCCTGGTTAAGGCGGCCTGTAAACTCTCCATGAGCGCCTCTGTCACCCCTCTTCAAGGATATTTCGCAGCAGCGCGTCGGCGATTTTATCGGCGTCCATCTGTAGTTCGCCGTTGCGCATCGCCTGTTTAATCTTTTCGACGCGC
>NZ_MLJJ01000071.1 GCF_002095575.1 Pantoea septica
CAACGGTATCTGTATTCATGTTAAGAACAGCACGTTGTACCAGATGCGAAAACATCGATTTCTTGCCGTCTTTACTACTGAATGCGAGCGTGACGCTGGAAATGCTAAAAAGGGAGTCGTGAAGGCGTTTACGAGAGCGGGCATTGAGATCGGCTGATTTGATACCGCACATTTTTGCAAATTCAGTAAAGGGTAACTTTATGGTTTCACTACTGTAACCGTAGGTAGAGAAGGCCATTATGATACTGAAGTGGTCAACAAAAACTGGCCACCGAGTTAGAGTTTTTCCAGTATCGGTTTTCCGATTCGTTTGGGGGTAACCCACCGTTATACCCATGCGGCCTTAGCGAGCTGTAATACCCGACGATATAGTCCGTGATCGCATGAGCAGCTTCGCTAAAGTTTATATAACCTGTCACTGGCACCCACTCGTTTTTCAGACTCCGGAAGAAGCGTTCCATCGGGCTGTTGTCCCAACAGTTTCCACGTCGGCTCATACTCTGCCTGATTTGGCAACGCCACAGTAACTGCCGGAACTGCCTGCTTGTATAATGACCGCCCTGATCGCTGTGGAACATTACTCCGGCGGGCTTGCCGCGCGTTTCCCATGCCATTTCCAGCGCTTTAATGGTGAGTCTGCTGTTCGGTGAGAACGACATTGCCCAGCCCACTGGTTTTCTTGCGAACAGGTCGAGAACAACGGCGAGGTACGCCCAGCGCTTACCTGTCCAGATATAGGTCACATCACCGCACCACACCTGGTTTGGCTCTGTTACAGCGAACTGTCGCTCAAGATGATTCGGGATAGCTACGTGCTCATGACCGCCACGCTTATACCGGTGAGTCGGCTGCTGGCAACTGACCAGCCCCAGCTCTTTCATGAGCCTGCCAGCAAGCCAGCGCCCCATCTGGTAGCCTCTCTGGGTTGCCATTGTGGCGATGCTTCTTGCTCCGGCCGAACCGTGGCTGATGCCATGTAGCTCAAGTACCTGACTGCGTAATACAGCCCGTCTGCCGTCTGGTTTTTCAGGACGGTTTTTCCAGTATCTGTAGCTACTGCGGTGAACCCCGAACACGTGGCAGAGAGTGGTCACAGGATAACGCGCCCTGAGTTTCCCGATTATCGAGAACTGTTCAGGGAGTCCGACATCAAGAGCGCGGTAGCCTTTTATAATATATCGTTTTCCATTTCAATGCGTTGTAGCTTTTTCTTCAGCTCACGTATTTCAATCTGTTCTGGGGTTATAGGGGAGGCTTTAGGTATTTTGCCCTGTCGTTCATCCCGCAACTGCTTTACCCATCGCGTCATGGTAGAAGGACCCACATCCATAGCACTGGCCGCAGCTGCAACGGTGTAGTTCTGATCAAGGACCAACTGAGCGGATTCGCGTTTAAACTCTGCGCTGAAATTTCTTTTTTTCATTGAGGCACCTGTAATGTTCTGAGGTGAGCATATCACCTCTGTTCAGGTGGCCAAATTCAGTAAACCACTTCACCAGGAGGCGGCTGAACAGATTAATGCCGGATTTGAGTCAGATCGTCAGCAGAAAGGCCAGTCATTTTCATAATGGTGTCACGGTCGAGGCCGTTCTGCAGCATTGTACGCGCGATTTTCAGGGTCGCTTCACGCTCTCCTTCATTACGACCTTCCATGCGCCCTTCCATGCGCCCTTTCTCAATGCCTTTTTGTTCCAGCTGCTGTGCGATGGTCATGAGTGCGTCTCCATGTTGCGGCACACGCTGTGCCAGCTCTCGTACAAAGGCTTCGGAATCGGCCGACTCTCCCGCCTGCAGTAAATAGTGTATCAGCGCCGTTACCTGGGGTGAAGAAAGATAGTTCGCCATCAGCAGCGTGGCCAGCCGGTCGGTCAGCGTGGCCATGTCGCGCTGGTGAATGTGCTTCTGCAGCAGGGTGAGCGCCGCCATGCTGCGATGGTTCATGATGTCATCGTCCGGAATGACGGTGATGTCTGTCAGGGGAAAGGCGCTTCCATACAGCCTTTCCGCCACTTCCGGGTTGTCGAACTCATCCAGCCAGCGGGTAGAATACGGATACGGGCTGCGTTTTCCGCTATAGAACAGCACGGGTATCACCAGCGGCAGCTTCTTATGACCGGCCTCGAGGTGGCGCTGCATGGCAGCCACGGCGTAGCGCAGCAGGCGAAAGGCCATATGCCGGTCCGGGGAAGACTGGTGCTCGATGAGTACATGTACGTAACCGTCCCCGGCGGTAGTCTTCAGGCTGTAAAGGACGTCGCTGAAATACTGCCGCAGGTCATCCTCGACGAAGGAGCCGGACTCCAGCTTCAGGGTGCTGAGGTCGCAGAGCGCGCGCAGCTCTGCCGGGAGATGTAGCTCCATAAAGTCCCGGGCAATGTCGGGCTGCGTGAGAAACTGCCTGAAAGTGGCGTCATGGGGCGTAGGAGTACCGCTTTTTTTCTTCATCCGTGCTGACTCTTAAAAATGACACTAAATATGATACCACGGTAGTAAAACGGCTGTATGAAACAGACTTTTTCTGACAAGAGCCTGTATCCAGACCACTGACATTAATAATGTCGCCAGCCTGCAGTAAACTGAAAATTCTCTTTTGTTCATCAGCGGGCGCTTGCGAAACTCGTTACATCTGAATGTGGCCAACTGACGTTCGGCTGTATTCTCTTCTTTTACTTCTTCGTGAGTTTTAACGCTACCATCATTACGCTCATGTTGCTGATGAAGAGAGCTGCTCCTCGCCACGCCTCTTTTTCCGTCCAGACGTCCGGATCTCGTTTTACTCAGGTTTTAATCAGCATAAAAGCGGCAAGCACAAACAGTATAAATGTGGACAAGCTCATCGTTATTCATACATGAAAATTCAGATGATTGAGGTTAACAAATTCAGAAGTGAAGTGGCTTAGACAGGATTTCGCCCCCCTCCCCTGCCTTGGTAATGACGAATTCTTGGCTTTATTGTAAACAGCACTCAATTCCACGTTCATTAAAAACAAAGAGTTAAGGATATGTGTTTTTACTCGTTTGAGTATATGAATTTATGTGTTTTTGAATTTTTACTTTTTTACTCATTTATGGTTTACTCCTTTACACTATCACTCAAATGAGTAAATGAGACTTTAAGCATGAAGATCATTTCGTTTCTGAATCCTAAAGGTGGCTCTGGCAAAACCACTGCAACAATTAACGTCAGTTCCTCCATTGCCAGCAGTGGTAAAAAAGTCGCGGTGGTTGATACTGACCCACAAATGAGTCTTACAAACTGGAACAGCGCCGGTAAGGCCGGATTTGATGTTTATACCGCCTCATCTGAAAAGGATGTCTATCAGGTTCGTAAAGAACTCGGCGATTATGACTACGTTATAATTGATGGTGCAGGCTCGCTCTCTGTCATCACTTCTGCAGCCGTGATGGTGAGTGATCTCATCATTATTCCTGTGACACCCAGTCCGCTCGATTTCTCAGCGGCAGGTTCTGTGGTGACCGTCCTTGAGGCTCAGGCATATAACCGCCCTGTCGAAGCTCGATTCCTGATCACCCGAAAGATTGAACAGGCGACAATGCTCAGTGTTTTAAAGAGCAGTATTGCTCAGACGGGAATCAAAGCGTTTAAAACCTCAATCACTCAGCGCCAGAGCTATGTAAGATCGGTTCTTGAAGGAGAAAGTGTGTTTAATACCACTGACAGAGCTGCTCAGGGAGAAATCCAAATCCTGACTAAAGAAATATTGTCAGTTTTTGAGTAAAAACCCATATACTCATTTGAGGAGGATTTATGGCACTTGAGAAAAAACATTCGTCATCAATGATGACGTTCGGCGCGCATCGTGATTTGGAGAAAATTGTTCAGGCTCCTGAGGTGAAGGCTCCGTCAGAGAAGCAGAAACGCGTGAACGTGAATTTCAGCGAAAATAAGCATGCCCGCTTCAAGGTTGCTTGTGCTAAGCGTGGAACCAGCATCACTGATGTTATTAATGAACTGGTTGACGAATGGCTACGTGAAAATGAGTGATTACTCATTTGAGTGAATGTGTGTTTCGTAGGGTCATGGTTATTTATACTCTTAACAATCATGACCACTGCAACCAAACGTAAGTTTTACTCATTAACATAAAAACTCATATGAGTAATTGTGTAAAGATGAAAGTGAGTCTTGGAGTAATCCTTGTCTGAACTCGG
This sequence comes from Pantoea septica, assembly GCF_002095575.1. GTDB lineage: Bacteria > Pseudomonadota > Gammaproteobacteria > Enterobacterales > Enterobacteriaceae > Pantoea > Pantoea septica. Next base: position 4,174 of record NZ_MLJJ01000071.1, read on the forward strand.
CGGTACTGGGAATACTTGCTACAAGTACATAGTCTTGTATTGAGTAAAAGTGTAAAAGAGTAAACAGGACGTGGAAATACTCATTTACTCAAATGAGGCAATGTGTTCTGACTTTTTTCTTACCGGAACGGTCTGCTCAGTTTCTGTGACCTTTTGAGCTGGTTAAACCCAAGTACGACTTAGTACAAAAGAAAATTTTTTCCTGCAAGTATTTACTCATATGAGTTTATGAGTAAGCAAAGTTTAGTACCAACAGATCATCTTTTCCTGAGTTTACTCTTTCACTCAAATGAGTAAAAACTCATAAACGCAAATGAGTTTAAAAGGTTGCTGTTTACAGATGACCTGTGAATATCCAGGTCAGCGCACTTTAGCGACAGGCAATTCTTTCCAGTTTGTTGTCCACGCCTTACTAAGCATCTCGCGCTTCATTTTCCAGTCAGGATCGATGCCTTTACCTGCAAAGCCAATACTGTAACGCCCAGACTTGTTCATTGTATCCAACAGACTCATCAGGGCCTCACTGCCGGCACGCTGCACCTCATCATCAAAAAGGTTCAGCTGCGCCACGCCGTTCGGCTTGAGTTCACTCAGCATGATGCCAGCTTTAGCATAACGAAAATCCGGGCGCCAGATGGCGTCCATGGACTTTACTGCAGCCTCGATAATGTTACGCGTGTCTTGCGTACCCACGCGCAGCTTCACGAACGCCGTGTTGCCGTAACCTGGATACCCGGTGTCGAAAGGCGAGGTGCGGATAAAAACGGAAATGTGATGGCAGAACTGGCGGTCCTCCCGCAGCTTCTCCGCCACGCGTTCGGCATACGCACAGACGGACTGACGCATCGCGTCATATTCCATTATGCGCTCGCCGAAGCTGCGGCTCACGACTATCTGCTGCTTTGGCGGCGGGGCATCCTCCATCGGGATGCAGGATTCGCCGTTAAGCTCGCGTACCGTTCGCTCCAGTACCACACCGAAATTCTTGCGGATGAAAGAAGGGGAGGTG
>NZ_MLJJ01000072.1 GCF_002095575.1 Pantoea septica
CTAAGCATTTCGCATACCCGGCAGCACCGCCGTCATCGCCAGCGCCAGCGCGGCAAACCCCAGCAGCGCCGTGCCTGCGCCCAGGCCAGCATAGGCCGCGCCGAACAGCGCCGAGCCCGCCACCTGACCGGCCGCCAGCATAAAGAACGCCACGCCGACCCCTGACGCCGGCGCTGTGGGCGTGGCGGCCGCGCCATACACCAGCAGCACGCCGGAAAGCGTCACGTATCCCGCCCCGCCAAGCGCCACGGCGGGAAACAGCCACCACGAAAAGCCCTCCAGACTCGCCAGCAGCAGCAGCGGCAGCGCCATGCAGAGCAGCGACAGCCGATAGATCTGCACCAGGCTGAGGACGCGCCGCGCCGCGCCGGTCAGCGCGCCCGCAATGCCCGCGCCGCCGCCCGTCAGCCACAGCAGACTGCTGGCGCGCGCGTCGAGATGCAGATGATGACGCAGAATATCGGGGCCGAAGCTCCACCAGGCCGCGCTGGCGGATCCGCTGATAAAAGCGACGATCGCCAGCCGGAGCAGCGATCGCTGGCGTATCAGATCGCGCCAACCCGCGCGATCTTTCTGCCCGGCGCGCCGATCCACAGGCAGATAGCGCCGCGCCGGCAGCAAACAGAGCAACGCCAGCAGCGCAAAGGCGACGCAGGCGGCGCGCCAGCCGCCGGGCAACAGCAGCAGCACCGGCACGGAAAGCATAATGCCCGCGCTGGTGCCGGCGTTGATGGCGGTATTGGCGGAATCCTGCTGCGCAGGCGGCAGCGTCTCGCCCACCGCGCTGGCGATGGCGGGCGAGGCGACGCCCGCGCTCAGCCCGGCGATAAACAGACCGGCGGCGAGCATTAGCGGCGAAAAGGCGCAGGCGAGCAGCAGCAGTCCGCCTGCGGCGCAGAGCGCGGCGAGGCAGGCCGAGACCCTGGCGCCGAAGCGCGCCACCAGCCAGGGGGCGGCGGCGGTGGAAAGACAGTAGGAGATATAGCTGCAGGCGGTAACGATGCCGGCGAGATGGACGCTGAAGGGGATCTCTTTCATCACCGCCGGCATCATCAGGCCCCATGCGAAACGCGCCATGCCGTAGGTGACGGCAATCAGCGAAAAGCCGGTCACGCCCAGCGCAATGGCGGGTTTCATGGCTGCGCCTCGCGCGGCGGCATCAGCCGTGCGGCGGCGTCGCCCGCATGCTTCGCCGCGTCCGCGCCGAGCATCAGCGCAGAGATCACCGCGCCCTCAAACAGCATCCACACCGCGTTAGCCAGGCGCTCATCCACCACGCAGTCGCCGATATAGCGGCGCAGCGCATAGCGATAGTCGAGCGCGTGCGCCGCCAGCATCGCGTCTTTCTCCGCATACTCGCCCCAGGCCTTGATAAAAAAGCAGCCCTGCGCGCCGTACTGCTCCGTCCATTCCCCAAGCGTCTCAAACAGTCGCCGCAGCGCCTGCGGATGCTGCGCAGGCAGCAGGTCGCCGAAAAAACGCGACCGGCGCGCCGCCATCACGTTGATGGTCAGCGCCTCGCGCGAGGGGAAGTGGTGATAGAGCGTGCGCGTCGAGACGCCCGCTTCCCGGCAAATCTGGTCGGTGCTGGTGGCATGAAAGCCGTTGTTGTAGAACAGCCTTTCGGCCGCCTGCAAAATATCGTCGCGTTTGTTCATCTCTTAAAAGTAAACCGATCGTTTTACTTTTGCGTAATGGCGGCGGCGATTTATTTTCCGGCGGGGCCAGATTACGCCAGACAGCGTAGATAGCGCGCCCCGGATTGCATCACGATCTCTTTCGCCTGCTGCGCGACATCCTGCCCTTCGAAGGCGCCGTAAAGCCGCGAAAACGCCAGCGCGTCGCAGCGGCGCAGCATCTCGCTTACCGTCGCGGCGGAGAGCGGCAGCATATTGGGATAGCTCCACATAAAGGAGACCGCGTCTCTGCCCGGCGTGACCTGAATGATATCGCCCGCCAGCATCACGCCGCCATTGGCTTTCCAGTGCAGCACGCTGCCGCCGGCGAAATGGCCGCCGAGGCGCACGATATCGATCTCGCTGTTTAGCGGCAGCGTCTCGCCATGCCAGAAATGAATGGCGTCGCTGTCGCGCATCACCCATTGACGATCGTCGGCGTGCAGATAGATCGGTGCGTTAAATTCCTCCGCCCACGCCTGCATCGTGGTGTAGTAGTGCGGATGCGAGATAGCGATAGCCGCAAGTCCGCCGATCGCATGGATCAACTCGGCGGTGGCGGGATCCAGGTTGGCGATGCAGTCCCAAAGAATATTGCCGCCGCCGCCGCTGCGCAGCAGCAACGCGCGCTGGCCAATGGCGAAGTTCGGCACGGTCTTAATGCTGAGCAGGCCCGGCTCAAGCTGCTGCCATTTGTTCTGATGGCTGCGGGTAAGCGCGGCAAAATCGGTCCACTGCTGTCCGGCGGCGGGCACCCACTGCCGCTCGTCCTCGCAGATTTTACAGCGCTGCGGCGAAACCTCAGCGTAGGCAGTGCCGCAGGTGGCGCAAAGTTGCATGATCATCTTCTCCAGAATAAAGGTCACTCTGACTATAGCCGTTGAGCGCGCAGGCGAAGGATCGCCCTGCAAGCGGCGGATTTTGCGCTCGCTGCCGCTGACTATGCGGTAAGCGCGATTTAAACCGGATAAAATCTTGCGGTTAAGGGGATAAAGCGCCGCTGATCACGTTTCCAGCGCCTCTCTTTACAGAAATATCCGCGCAGGCAAAATACATCTTATTTCTCAACGTCCGCGTGCCATGTCTGACGAAGCGCTGCGCCAGCAGATACAGATTTTGAAAAAGCATAATGCGCGACTCAAGCGTATAGCGCACGACGCCCGCAGCAAGCTCGACGCGGCGCTGGACGGCACTGGCCTTTGCCTGTGGCAGCTGGACATTCCCTCGGGCAAGCTGGTGATCTTTAACCGGCGCTGGGGCGCGATGCTGGGCTATCAGCCGAAAGAGAGCAGGGCGCTTTTCTCCGAGTGGCAAGAGAGTCTGCATCCCGACGATGCCGCCGAGGTGCTGAAAGCGTTTTACGACCATATCGAAGGCAAGGCGCCTTACTATGAGGCGCTGCACCGGATGATCGCCAAAAACGGCGGCGTGACCTGGGTGCTGGATCGCGGTCGCATCAGCGAATGGGATGAACAGGGCAGACCGCTGAAGGTCACCGGCACCCATATCGACATGACCAAAGAGAAGCAGTACGAATCACAGCTGGCGATGCTGGCCAATCACGATCCCCTGACGCAGCTCGCCAACCGCCACGCCTTGCACAACGCTTTCAGCCAGATGCGCAGAGAGAACGCGCTCTGCGTCGCCTTTATCGATCTCGATGATTTCAAGCATGTGAACGACACCTTCGGCCATCGCAGCGGCGACCGCCTGCTGATCCAGCTCAGCCAGCGTCTGAGCGCGGTTTGCCCTGAGCCGGTACTGGCGGGGCGGCTGGGCGGCGACGAGTTTGTGCTGCTGATACCGTACGGTCAGGACGATCCGCGGGTAGAGCAGGTAAGCCGCGCCTGCCTGCAGGCGGCACTGACCCCGTTTGAGCTGGAGAACGGCACGGCGACTATCGGCGCCTCGATCGGCATCGTACAGGCGCAGCCGCAGGAGGGATTCAGCGCGGCGGTGAGCCGTGCCGACGAGGCGATGTATCGCATCAAGCGCAACGGGAAAAACGGCGTCGGGCTGGGCTGATCCGCCAGACTCCGACGCTATCCTCGCGGCAGCAGCCAGTTTTTCAACAAACGCGTCAGCAGCGGCATCCACAGCCAGACCACCAGCGCGACCACGGTCGCATCGCCTAAAAAATGTCCCCACAGCGTGCCGCGGCTGGCGGGCAGCAGCGCGGCCCAGAGCGGCGGGATCAGCAGGGTCGAGGGGAAAATTACCCCCAGCGTCAGCAGATACTGTTTCCACTTCGCCGGACGTGGCGCCGCCTTGCTGGCGGGCGTAAACCAGAATGCGGCGCCGGGGCGCACGTCGATATGCTCCGGGCCGGAGAGCAGCCGTGGGAGTTCGGCAATCAGCCTCTTACGCGCCTCGGACTGGGTCCAGTTGAACAAGTTATCGAGGCTGTCGAAGCGGATCAGCACGGTGTAGGCGCTTTCGCCGTGCACCGGACGCAGCACGTTTACTCCCAGGTGGCCGGGAAACTGCGCCGCTTGCGGCATGATCTGTTCCAGCCACTGCTCGTAAGCCTGCTGTTTCTCCGCCTGAACGCTATGGGTGATCACCAGCGTGACGTGACTGGCCTGATGCGAATTGTTCATATCGCCTCCCGGCGCGTTGAAAGTGATTTACAGCAGTGGCGCTGTTGGATACAAAAATACGAGATGAGAATCTTTATTGTTAGCGGAATGATTTTGGGTTGTTGTTCAACAATTTTTGGGGAGAACTGAGGAATGCGACTAAACCTCGAGGCGCTGCTGATTCTGGATGCGCTCGACCGTCACGGCACCTTCGCGGCGGCGGCGGCGCGGCTGTTTAAAACCGCGTCGGCGCTAAGCTATACGGTGCAGAAGATGGAAGGCGACATGAAGATCACGCTGCTCGATCGCTCGGGTCACCGCGCCACCTTCACCCCAACCGGACGGCTGATGCTGGAAAAAGGACGCGCGTTGCTGCGCGCCGTCAACGAA
>NZ_MLJJ01000073.1 GCF_002095575.1 Pantoea septica
GGCCCGGGCAGTCAACGTGCGCGTAGTGACGAGTCGGGGTTTCGTACTCAACGTGAGAGGTGTTGATGGTGATACCACGAGCCTTCTCTTCCGGCGCGTTATCGATCTGGTCGAATGCGCGAGCCTGGCCGCCGTAGGTTTTAGCCAGAACGGTGGTGATTGCTGCAGTCAGGGTGGTTTTACCGTGGTCAACGTGACCGATGGTGCCCACGTTTACGTGCAGTTTGTTACGTTGAAATTGCTCTTTAGCCATCGCTTGTCCCTCTAAGACACGGATATATCAAAGATATCATCACATCAACCAGGCTTTGCCTGAATGCAGGATTTACAGAGAGAGAATCAGGGAGGAGATAAAGGAAGTGGTGCTGATACCCAGAGTCGAACTGGGGACCTCACCCTTACCAAGGGTGCGCTCTACCAACTGAGCCATATCAGCACATCTGGAGCGGGCAGCGGGAATCGAACCCGCATCATCAGCTTGGAAGGCTGAGGTAATAGCCATTATACGATGCCCGCATCCTGGAACTCGGCTACCTGTTCTTTCTGTAGCTTGTGAATAATAAGAGATGTTCCCCTACTATTCGAAGTCTGCCAGCGTTGCTGACCGACTTTAACTGTGCCGAAGCGCAGTTTGAATTTGGGGTGAGAGAAGTGACTCACCGACAGACAAACAGGTTGTTTATCTGCTCTCAACCGACAAGGTTGAGATGGTGGTGGGAGAAGGATTCGAACCTTCGAAGTCTGTGACGGCAGATTTACAGTCTGCTCCCTTTGGCCGCTCGGGAATCCCACCTACTTGATGGTGCCGGCTACCGGAATCGAACTGGTGACCTACTGATTACAAGTCAGTTGCTCTACCAACTGAGCTAAGCCGGCATCAAGTGACGCGCATTCTAGGAAGGTCGGGGACAGGATGCAACAAAAAAATCGCTGAAATAACTCTATCGCTTACTATTTGTGCAAATCCTCGCATTTTAGCGTTTTAGTGAAGATAATTTAGACGATTCCGGCGAATTCCCTTCCGCTGCGCGCCTGTTTTTTATTGCGTGAAAGTAGAGAGCCTGATGACAGCCGCGCGTTTTTTGCACGCATGGCAGGAATGAAAATGAAAAAAAATTTCTGTTGCAGCGCATTTTCCCGCGGCCAGCAAAAAAAATACGCATAAAGCAGGGTCTCTGCCGAGCGCGTTTGTAAGATGCCTGGCGTGCTGAAGCCGGGCTTATGCGCAGCCGCTTGCGAAAGCGTGCGCGTATTTATCATTTTTCTTCTTTTTATTGTCGCACTGATGTTAACCTCCAGCCCATTGTTCTCAGTAAAGACCTTGTGACATGCCGCTATGGTTCTCATATCGCTACAGGTTTTTAATCTGCGTGATATGAATGAGCCTTAATCTGCAGTCAGACGCATACTTATGAATAAAAAGAATTCACCTCTGACCACGCCCTATTTAGAGTTCACGCGTAAGCAGTGGGCCGCCTTACGTAATTCTGTGCCGATGACCTTAACGGAAGAGGAGATCGCGCAGCTGAAAGGCATCAATGAAGATTTATCTCTGGAAGAGGTCGCAGAGATTTACCTGCCTTTATCGCGCCTGCTTAACTTCTATATCAGCTCCAACCTGCGTCGTCAGGCGGTGCTGGAACAGTTCCTTGGCACTGACGGCCAGAAGATCCCTTACATTATCAGCATCGCCGGCAGCGTGGCCGTAGGAAAAAGCACCACCGCGCGCGTCCTGCAGGCGCTGCTGAGCCGCTGGCCCGAGCATCGCAAAGTAGAGCTCATTACTACTGACGGCTTTCTGCATCCTAATGCGGTGCTAAAAGAGCGCGGCCTGATGAAGAAAAAAGGCTTCCCTCAGTCTTATGATATGCATCGGCTGGTTAACTTCGTTTCAGCGCTGAAATCAGGCGCCAGTCAGGTCACGGCGCCGGTTTATTCTCATCTGGTGTATGACGTTATCCCGGATGGCGATAAAGTGGTGCATCAGCCCGATATACTGATTCTCGAAGGCCTGAATGTTTTGCAGAGCGGGATGGATTATCCTCACGATCCCCATCACGTCTTTGTGTCAGACTTCGTCGATTTCTCTATCTATGTAGATGCGCCAGAAGATCTGCTGCAGCGCTGGTATATCAATCGTTTTTTAAAATTCCGTCAGGGCGCTTTCACCGATCCCGATTCCTATTTCCATCACTATGCGCAGCTCTCCGAAGAGGAGGCCGTGCAGATCGCTACTGGGCTGTGGAAAGAGATCAACTGGCTGAATTTAAAAGAGAACATATTGCCGACCCGCGAGAGAGCCAGTTTGATTATGACCAAAGGCGGCAATCATGCCGTCGACCGGGTCAGACTCAGAAAATAGCATTAAGAAAGCCTGCATCGCGCAGGCTTCTTGTTACTGAGGTCGAAGGGATATTTCGCCGCCTACCCAGGACTTCACCTCGCCATCCTGTTCAAGCAGCAGCCCGCCCTGTTTATCTATGCCGCGCGCGATACCGTGAATCTCGCGTTCGCCGATTAATAGCTTAACGGGACGATTAAAGAAGTTATCCAGCGCTTTCCAGCGCTCGGTGAAAGGTGCTAACCCATCCCGTTCAAAGAGCGGCAGCGCCTCACGCAGACTGTTTATCAGCCTGGCGGCCAGATCGTTTCGATCAATCGCAATCCCTGCTTCCTGCAGGTTGATCCAGCCCTGATTGATCTGCGCAGCTTCCGCGCCGCGCATCGCCAGATTGATACCGGCGCCCATCACAATTTGCGCGGCGTCGCCTGTTTTTCCCGTTAGCTCAACCAGGATGCCCGCCAGTTTACGGTCCTGTAGGTAGAGATCGTTAGGCCACTTCACGCGTACGTCCTGCGCGCCCAGCTGCTGCAGGGTTTCGGCAATAACAATACCGATAACCAGGCTCAGCCCCATCGCTGCCGCAGGACCCTGCTCGAGACGCCAGTACATCGACATATAGAGATTAGCGCCGAAAGGTGAGAACCATTGCCGTCCTCGACGTCCTCGGCCCGCCTGCTGGTATTCGGCAATACAGGCATCGCCCGATTGCAGCTCATTCATCCGTTCCAGCAGGTACTGGTTGGTTGAGTCGATAACCGGAATGATCGCCAGGTTAGGCTGATTCAGCTGCGCCAGTATCGCCTCTTCATTCAACAGCTGCATCGGCCCCGGCAGGCTATAGCCTTTGCCCGTGACCGTATAGATATCCAGACCCCAGCTTTTAAGCGTCTGGATATGTTTGTTGATCGCCGCGCGGCTCATTCCTAGTGATTCGCCAAGCTGTTCGCCGGAATGAAACTCGCCGTCAGAGAGTATATCGACCAGCTTTAACGGGATGCTATGGTCTTTCATAGGATTGCCTCTACAGCATTGCACTCGCCCTGTGCCGCGATAAAGCGTACCTCGGGCTCAAGCCATACATCAAATTTTTGTCCGACGCGGGCGCGTACCGCTTTCGCCAGAGCGACGATATCCTGAGAGGTAGCCTGTTCGGCGTTAATCAGCACCAGCGCCTGCTGCTGATGCACTGCCGCGCCGCCGATGCGAAACCCTTTTAGCTGGCACTGATCGATTAACCAACCCGCTGCCAGTTTTACCTCGCCCTCTTTCTGCGGGTAGAAAGGCATTTCCGGATAGGCAAGCTTCAGCTGCTCTGCCTGCTCGCGGCTTATCAGCGGATTTTTGAAGAAGCTGCCAACATTACCCGTCACGCGCGGATCGGGCAGCTTGCTCTGACGCATATGGCATACGGCATGAAAGACTTCCCAGGCGGTCACCGTGGCGGGATTGAGACGCGTTAAATCGCCATAGGTCAGCACCGGCTGCCAGCTTTTTTTCAGGCTAAGCCCCACGGCGATAATGGCATATCCCTGTTGGTACTGATGCTTAAAGATGCTGTCGCGATAACCGAATGCGCACGCTTCGCGCGACAGACGCTGCGTCGCACCCGTATCCAGGTTTAATACATCAACATAGTCGCAAACATCTTTGAACTCGACGCCATAGGCGCCGATATTTTGTATCGGCGCCGAGCCTGACATACCGGGGATCAACGCCAGGTTTTCGAGTCCAGGGATCCCCTTTTTCAGCGTCGACTCAACAAGGGCGTGCCAGTTTTCCCCGGCACCGACGTGCAGCTTCCAGACGTCGTGCTGCTCCTGAATATCGATGCCTTTGATGCGGTTAAGCACGACGGTACCGGCAAAATCGTCCAGAAAAAGCACGTTGCTGCCTTCGCCCAGCAGAATAAATGGCTGATGCGCGGCTCTGGCATCTCGCCAGGCAGTGAGGATCATTTCCGGCGTCTCAGCGACAATGCGGTCGCGTGCGCGAATCGCCAGACCAAGGGTATTGTCAGCTTGCAGAGAAGGATACTGGTGGGACATTATGCGGCCTTAACGAAATTATCTGCGCGTAGTTTACCGCATCAGTTCAGGCTTGTAGGGAAGTTTTAATGGCGTTATGCCGGGAAATGAAGCTTTTTTCGCCGATTGCCAGACGTAAAAAAGCCCTCTGCGTCAGCAGAGGGCTTTTTTGTTTGGATG
>NZ_MLJJ01000074.1 GCF_002095575.1 Pantoea septica
AGCGCAGGAGCAGATGACGTTCGTGCGCGACGTTGAATTTCAGGTGGGCCGCACCGGCGCGGTAACGCCGGTGGCGCGGCTTGAGCCGGTGCTGGTAGCGGGCGCGATGGTCAGCAACGCCACGCTGCACAATGCGGACGAAATCGAGCGTCTTGGCCTGCGCATCGGCGACAGAGTGGTGATCCGCCGCGCTGGCGACGTGATCCCGCAGGTCGTCAACGTGGTGCTCTCCGAACGACCGGCAGATACGCGTGAAGTGGTTTTCCCAACGCATTGCCCGGTCTGCGGCTCCGACGTCGAACGCGTCGAAGGGGAAGCGGTAACGCGCTGCACCGGCGGGCTAATCTGCGGCGCGCAGCGCAAAGAAGCGCTGAAGCATTTCGTTTCGCGGCGCGCCATGGACGTCGACGGTCTGGGCGATAAAATTATCGACCAGCTGGTAGAGACCGAATATGTCAAAACGCCTGCGGATCTCTTCAGGCTGACGCCGGAGAAGCTGCTGGGTCTGGATCGCATGGGGCCGAAATCGGCGCAAAACGTGGTCAAGGCGCTGGAGAAGGCGAAATCGACTACGCTGGCGCGTTTTCTTTACGCGCTCGGCATTCGCGAAGTCGGCGAGGCGACCGCCGCCAACCTGGCGAACCACTTCGGCGAGCTGCAAAAAGTGATGGACGCCGATCTGGAGGCGCTGATTGCGGTGCAGGACGTCGGCACCGTCGTCGCTACTCACGTGCGCAACTTTATGGATGAAGAGAGCAACCGCGAGATCATTCGCCAGCTGGTGGATGAGATCGGCGTCCACTGGCCGAAAATCGAGGTGGTTAAGGCGGAAGAGATCGACAGCCCGTTTGCCGGTAAAACCGTGGTGCTGACCGGCTCATTGACCCAGCTCACGCGCGACGAGGCTAAAGATCGCCTGACCGCGCTCGGTGCAAAAGTCAGCGGCAGCGTCTCGAAAAAAACCGATCTGGTTATCGCGGGCGAAGCGGCGGGCTCCAAGCTGGTTAAGGCGCAGGAGCTGGGGATTGACGTGATCGACGAAGCGGAAATGATCCGGCTGCTGGACGCCTGATATGGACAAAGCGAACCTGGTTGAAATTGCCAACACGGCGATGCCGTTCGGCAAATATAAAGGCTGTCTGCTTATCGATCTGCCGGAGCCTTATCTGCTGTGGTTCGCGCGTAAAGCGGAGTTCCCGTCGGGTCATCTCGGCGAGCTAATGCAAATGACGCTCGCTATCAAGATCGAAGGCCTGGAGGGCCTGGTCAAACCGCTTAAACGCAATGCGTAAAAAAGCCCGCTTCGGCGGGCTTTTCGTTACTTTTGCGACTCGACGACGGTCGGCTTCACCTGCTGCGCCAGCTTCTTCTCGTGACTGACTTTATATCGCTGGGCGATCCAGGAGCAGACCATGAGCTGCACCTGGTGAAAGATCATCAGCGGCAGCACGATAATGCCCACTGAACTGGCCGGGAACAGAATGTTCGCCATCGGCACGCCATTCGCCAGGCTCTTTTTCGAGCCGCAAAACAGCACCACGATTTCATCAGCGCGATTAAAGCCGAACAGACGCGAGGCGCAGATATTGATCGTCAGCACCAGCGCCAGCAGCAGGATGCAGCCAGCCAAAATCCACAGCAGGGTATCGATGCCGACGCGATGCCAGATGCCGTTTACGACCGCTTCGCTAAAGGCGGAGTAGACCACCAGCAGAATGGAGGTCTGGTCGGTTTTGCCGATCAGGCCGCGATGCTTTTCTACCCAGCCGGCAATCCAGCGGCGCGACAGGTGACCGAGAACAAAAGGCACCAGCAGCTGCAGCATGATTTTGCCGACCTGCTCAAGGCCGTCAGACGGTGCGCTGCTGTGCACGTCCATCACCAGATTCACCAGCAGCGGAGAGATAAAGACGCCCAGCAGGCTTGAGGCTGAAGCGCTGCAGACCGCCGCCGCGACGTTGCCGCCCGCCATTGAGGTAAAAGCAATCGCGGACTGCACCGTGGCGGGCAGAATGCAGAGATAGATAAAGCCGGTGTAGATCTCCGCGCTGACTTTGACCGGATGCCACCAGACAATCAGCAGGCCGATAATCGGGAAGAGCACGAAGGTGCTGAACATAATCCACAGGTGCAGCCGCCAGTGGCTGCTGCCCGCGATGATTTTTTCACGCGATAACTTGGCGCCGTGCATAAAAAAGAGCAGGGCGATGGCGGCCGTGGTCAGGTAGTCGAAGACGTCGACGAAAACGCCTTTAGCGGGCAAAAAGGTGGCCAGCAGTACCGTGATAATCAGTTTGATCATCATCGGATCGAGTCGCAGAAATCCCATTGTTAAAATCCGGTTAAAATTTGCATGCAGTGATTGTGAGGGATGCGGGTTTAGAAATAAAATTGATTTATTGCATCAATCTATGAGCCATTTCGATGAATTACACGTTACGTCAGCTGCGCACCTTCGTCGCCGTCGCCCATCACGGCGGTTTCAGCCAGGCCGGGCAGGCGATCGGCCTGAGTCAGTCGGCCGTCAGCCACAGCATCAAAGAGCTGGAGGCGGTTATCGGCGTGCGCCTGCTGGACCGCACCACGCGCGAGGTTATGCTGACGGAAGCGGGGCAGCAGCTGGCGTCGCGCATGGCGAGCCTTCTGGAAGAGATGAACTCGACGCTGCTGGATATTCGCAGCTACGGCGAACAGCGAAGCGGCACGGTGCGTATCGCCGCCAGCCAGACCATCTCTGCGCATCTGATGCCGCAGTGTCTTGCCGCCAGCCAGAAAAGCTATCCCGACATCCACGTCATTCTGCATGACCGGATGCAGCAGGTGGTTTTACAGAGCGTGCGCGATGCTGAAGTTGATTTCGGCATCGTGATCGGCCCGCTTAGCGATAGCGACCTCGACTGTCAGTCGATTCTGGAAGAGCCTTTTTTACTGTTGTGCCGCAGCGACGATCCGCTTGCCGCGATCGATAGGGTGCAGTGGCACATGCTGGCGGGACGCGACGTGGTGCTGCAGGATTATGCCTCTGGCAGCCGCGTGTTAATTGACGCGGCGCTGCGGCGGCTGCAGGTGGAAATTAACGTGGTGCAGGATATCGGTCATCCGGCGACGCTGTTCCCCATGGTCGATGCAGGCATCGGCATCAGTATTTTGCCGGCGCTGGCGCTGCCGCTGCCAGCGGGCAGGGCGCTGACGGTGCGTCGACTCTATCCTGAAATCAACCGCAGCCTGATGCTGGTCAAGCGCAAAAACCGCTCGCTGACGCCGGCGGCGCAGGCAATCTGGCAGGAAGCGCGTCAGCAGGCGACGCTGCTGACGCAACAACGCACGATCAATCCGGCGTTCTAGATATAGACGTTAAGCTGGTTGGCTTCCGTTGGACGATTCACACCGTCGGCGGCCTTTACGCCGCCAGCCTGATTCGCCGGCTCGCTGTTCTGCTGCGCCTGCTCTGCTTGCTTCTGCTCCAGCTGGGCGATCTGCGCTTCGAGCATGGCGATCTGCGACTGATACATCTGCTCCATTTCCGACTTCTGCTCGTCGGTCAGCTCCTGATTATCCGACAGCTCTTTGACCTGCTTCGTGATGTTCTGGATCTGCTTATTCAGTGCGGAAATCTGCGACGAGATGCTGACATTGCTGCCGGCGCTGCTGCCTGTACTGCCAGATAAAGCGGATATCGATGACATGGTCTTTCTCCTTGCAAATAGACACAATCGTTATCGGTTCAGGAGAAAAAGGCTTGAGGCAGGAAAGCGTTAAGGTTTGGAAAAGACAGGGAAAGCTACCCCTGATTTTTTGAAGCGCCGCACGATGCTACATAACGGCCCATCCCGTGCGGCTGAAAAGCACTAACTCGCGGTGCGCAGAAACGAAAAAAGCGCCCATAAGGCGCTTTTTTCTGAATTGGTGGGTCGTGCAGGATTTGCCCCGGCCCGTCCCGGGCCTTGCCCTACGGGTGATGCGATGCATCAGCCTGAATCGCTCCCGGCGATTCAGTCGAACCTGCACAGGTTCTCATCCCGCACGTCAGGCATCTCAGCGTGCCTGAACGAAAAAAGCGCCCATAA
>NZ_MLJJ01000075.1 GCF_002095575.1 Pantoea septica
TTGCTCTTTAACAATCCGGAACAAGCTGAAAATTGAAACGACGCATTGCGTTATTCCTCCGTAACAAGGAATAAAGGCAACGCGTTCGAGTCTCTCAATAATCACATCCGCGACGTCGCAAGACGCCTGTGGGTTGTGAGGTTAAGCGACTAAGCGTACACGGTGGATGCCCTGGCAGTCAGAGGCGATGAAGGACGTGCTAATCTGCGAAAAGCGCCGGCAAGGTGATATGAACCGCTACAGCCGGCGATGTCCGAATGGGGAAACCCAGTGTGATTCGTCACACTATCGCAACATGAATACATAGTGTTGCGAGGCGAACCGGGGGAACTGAAACATCTAAGTACCCCGAGGAAAAGAAATCAACCGAGATTCCCCCAGTAGCGGCGAGCGAACGGGGAGCAGCCCAGAGCCTGAATCAGCTTGTGTGCTAGTGGAAGCGTCTGGAAAGGCGCAGGGTACAGGGTGATACTCCCGTACACGAAAGCACACAGGCTGTGAGCTCGATGAGTAGGGCGGGACACGTGGTATCCTGTCTGAATATGGGGGGACCATCCTCCAAGGCTAAATACTCCTGACTGACCGATAGTGAACCAGTACCGTGAGGGAAAGGCGAAAAGAACCCCGGCGAGGGGAGTGAAACAGAACCTGAAACCGTGTACGTACAAGCAGTGGGAGCCTCTTTGTGGGGTGACTGCGTACCTTTTGTATAATGGGTCAGCGACTTATATTCTGTAGCAAGGTTAACCGTATAGGGGAGCCGCAGGGAAACCGAGTCTTAACTGGGCGTTAAGTTGCAGGGTATAGACCCGAAACCCGGTGATCTAGCCATGGGCAGGTTGAAGGTTGGGTAACACTAACTGGAGGACCGAACCGACTAATGTTGAAAAATTAGCGGATGACCTGTGGCTGGGGGTGAAAGGCCAATCAAACCGGGAGATAGCTGGTTCTCCCCGAAAGCTATTTAGGTAGCGCCTCGTGAACTCATCTCCGGGGGTAGAGCACTGTTTCGGCTAGGGGGCCATCCCGGCTTACCAACCCGATGCAAACTGCGAATACCGGAGAATGTTATCACGGGAGACACACGGCGGGTGCTAACGTCCGTCGTGAAGAGGGAAACAACCCAGACCGCCAGCTAAGGTCCCAAAGTCATGGTTAAGTGGGAAACGATGTGGGAAGGCCCAGACAGCCAGGATGTTGGCTTAGAAGCAGCCATCATTTAAAGAAAGCGTAATAGCTCACTGGTCGAGTCGGCCTGCGCGGAAGATGTAACGGGGCTAAACCATGCACCGAAGCTGCGGCAGCGACGCGCAAGCGTTGTTGGGTAGGGGAGCGTTCTGTAAGCCGTTGAAGGTGTGCTGTGAGGCATGCTGGAGGTATCAGAAGTGCGAATGCTGACATAAGTAACGATAAAGCGGGTGAAAAGCCCGCTCGCCGGAAGACCAAGGGTTCCTGTCCAACGTTAATCGGGGCAGGGTGAGTCGACCCCTAAGGCGAGGCCGAAAGGCGTAGTCGATGGGAAACAGGTTAATATTCCTGTACTTGGTGTTGCTGCGAAGGGGGGACGGAGAAGGCTATGTTGGCCGGGCGACGGTTGTCCCGGTTTAAGCGTGTAGGCTGAGCATCCAGGCAAATCCGGATGCTCAAGGCTGAGGCGTGACGACGAGGCACTACGGTGCTGAAGCAACAAATGCCCTGCTTCCAGGAAAAGCCTCTAAGCTCCAGGCAACACGAAATCGTACCCCAAACCGACACAGGTGGTCAGGTAGAGAATACCAAGGCGCTTGAGAGAACTCGGGTGAAGGAACTAGGCAAAATGGTGCCGTAACTTCGGGAGAAGGCACGCTGGCGCGTAGGTGAGGGGACTTGCTCCCGGAGCCGAGGCCAGTCGAAGATACCAGCTGGCTGCAACTGTTTATTAAAAACACAGCACTGTGCAAACACGAAAGTGGACGTATACGGTGTGACGCCTGCCCGGTGCCGGAAGGTTAATTGATGGGGTTATCCGCAAGGAGAAGCTCTTGATCGAAGCCCCGGTAAACGGCGGCCGTAACTATAACGGTCCTAAGGTAGCGAAATTCCTTGTCGGGTAAGTTCCGACCTGCACGAATGGCGTAATGATGGCCAGGCTGTCTCCACCCGAGACTCAGTGAAATTGAAATCGCTGTGAAGATGCAGTGTACCCGCGGCAAGACGGAAAGACCCCGTGAACCTTTACTACAGCTTGACACTGAACACTGGTCCTTGATGTGTAGGATAGGTGGGAGGCTTCGAAGCGTGGACGCCAGTCTGCGTGGAGCCGTCCTTGAAATACCACCCTTTAATGGCTGGTGTTCTAACGTAGGCCCGTCATCCGGGCTGCGGACAGTGTCTGGTGGGTAGTTTGACTGGGGCGGTCTCCTCCCAAAGCGTAACGGAGGAGCACGAAGGTTGGCTAATCCTGGTCGGACATCAGGAGGTTAGTGCAATGGCATAAGCCAGCTTGACTGCGAGAGTGACGGCTCGAGCAGGTGCGAAAGCAGGTCATAGTGATCCGGTGGTTCTGAATGGAAGGGCCATCGCTCAACGGATAAAAGGTACTCCGGGGATAACAGGCTGATACCGCCCAAGAGTTCATATCGACGGCGGTGTTTGGCACCTCGATGTCGGCTCATCACATCCTGGGGCTGAAGTAGGTCCCAAGGGTACGGCTGTTCGCCGTTTAAAGTGGTACGCGAGCTGGGTTTAGAACGTCGTGAGACAGTTCGGTCCCTATCTGCCGTGGGCGCTGGAAAACTGAGGGGGGTTGCTCCTAGTACGAGAGGACCGGAGTGAACGCACCGCTGGTGTTCGGGTTGTCATGCCAATGGCACTGCCCGGTAGCTAAGTGCGGAAGAGATAAGTGCTGAAAGCATCTAAGCACGAAACTTGCCCCGAGATGAGTTTTCCCTGACCCCTTGAGGGTCCTGAAGGGACGTTGAAGACGACGACGTTGATAGGCCGGGTGTGTAAGCGCAGCGATGCGTTGAGCTAACCGGTACTAATGACCCGTGAGGCTTAACCTTACAACGCCAGAGGCGTTTTGCGAGACGCGAAGATTTTCAGCCTGTACCGGATAATTCTGCGCGGCCTGCGGGCGGCGCGGAAGACAGAATTTGCCTGGCGGCCTTAGCGCGGCGGTCCCACCTGACCCCATGCCGAACTCAGAAGTGAAACGCCGTAGCGCCGATGGTAGTGTGGGGCCTCCCCATGCGAGAGTAGGGAACTGCCAGG
>NZ_MLJJ01000076.1 GCF_002095575.1 Pantoea septica
AACAGTCGCCTGCGATAGCCAGATATTCGCCGCGCTTCAGAGTGGCGCTATCGGGCTGCGCTAGCGCCAGCGCGGGTAAAAACAGCAGGAGAAAGGTTGCCGTTCGCATGTTCACAGCTCCCGAATCAGCGTATCGGCCAGACGGAGCGCCAGCGCGATGCCCGTCAGGGTGGGATTTACGGTGGCGGAGGTGGGCATCACGCCGGTAGAGGCGATAAACAGGTTGGCGTGATCCCAGCTGCGGCAGTGCGCATCGACCACCGAGTCGCGCGAATCGTCGCCCATTATCGTGGTGCCCATGATGTGATACTGATTGCGCCAGCCGGTGGGCGCCTCCACCATCTCGCCATTAAACGCCATCAGGAAATTAGCGAAGTCGCGGTAGGCCTGCGGTCGCATGCCGCGGACATAGCTGTCCAGCTGATAGTTAACCTGCAGGGTCGGCAGGCCAGCCCCGTCGCGCCGCGTTGGATGAGGAGTGACCCGGTTCGTGGGGCTGGGCAGGGTTTCGCTCATGGTGCTGATATTCATAATGCGCGAGGCGCGGTCGCGTATCGCCGCGTCCAGCTCGCGTCCCACCAGCCCCTGCCTGAGCAGCGCGGGTGTCACATCGCTGTTCGGCACCAGATTGCGCAGCGCGTAGCGGATAGCGGAGTGTTGCGCGCGGGTGGGTTCATCACGTCGGGTGGCGATGCTGCCGTGCTGCACCGAGCTGCGTCCAGTCCAGAGCGGTTCGTCGGCAAGAAAAGTCATGCTCAGTCCGGTGTGATCCATCAGGTTGCGTCCGACCTGATCGGAACTGTTTGCCACATCAGACATCAGCAGCAGCTTCGGAGATTCCAGCCCATGCGCCGCCACCACGAACGCCTTTGCGCTCAGGCGCACGTTGCGGCCGTCAGGTTTGCGATAGTGCACCGCGACGATGTGGTTTTTCGGCCCCTTCTCCAGCTTCCAGGCGACCGACTCGGTGCGCAGATCGACCCCCAGCGCCACCGCTTTATCAACGTGCATATCCCCTGAGTACATCGCCCCGATAGGGCAAACAGGTTCACAGTTATTGTTGCCGGCGCAGGCGGGACGGCCGTCATAAGGGCGAGAAACGCGCGCGTGCGGCTCATGGATCACCTGGTAGCCTAACGGTCCGAGCTTCGCCTGCATGCGCTGCACCATGTAGGGCTTCGCCTCCGGCGGCAAGGGATAGGGCGCGGAGCGCGGCGGCCAGGCGTCGCGTCCCTGACCGCTCTGATCTTCCTCTGCGGTGCCGACCACGCCCACCTCGCGCTCCGCGCGCAGATACCAGGGTTCCAGATCGTCATAGGCAATCGGCCAGTCACGCCCGACGCCGTAAACGCTTTTCAGTTTGAAGTCGTTGGGCAGCAGCCGCCAGCAGGCGGACGCCCAGTGACGCGTGCTGCCGCCAGCCACCTTGAGAAAGCTGGTGACATAGTGGAAATCGTCATCGCCCTGCGTCTCAATATAGCCGTCGCTGTAGCTGTTCGGCGCCCAGGGCAAATTAGGATAGGGTGCGCACCAGTTGCGTTTACTGGGACTGTTGCGATAGTTGTCGACCACTTTCCAGCGCGGAATATAGGGTCCGGCCTCCAGCATGATGACCGACTTGCCCGCTTTCGCCAGCTGATATGCCGCATTTGCTCCCAGGGCGCCCGATCCGATAATCACTACGTCGGCGTCATAGTGCGTCATGAGCCATCTCCAGTGCCGTCGGTGAGGCGCAAGGCCTCCGCATAGGTTCTGGCGCGTCCTTCCACCATTGCCAGCCAGGCCGGTTGCGGCTGCGCGATGCCAGATGCCGCGCGCGGCGACGCCTTTCCCCAGGCGTGAATCGTTGCCGGCATCGGTGGCGCGCTGGCGCCATCCGGTACCGCCTGCCAGTAGTCGCTGCCGCGCTGCGAGTAGGAGGGGCGCGGCGTAAGGTCGGCGGTGGGCTCGTACATCAGGGCGGAGAGAAAACTGACAAAGTGCGCGTCGTCAGTAGCGCGCGTGGTGGCGGGATTGCCGGTATAGCCAAGGCACACAGGGGGTAATGATGGCCAGCGCGGTGTTGACCTCCTCTTCGGACAGCGACGCCAGCAGCGCCTCAGGTGCGCGAGCCTTGCTGCGGCTAAGGTGTTCGGCCAGCTGCGCCAGACGCTGGGGAAACAGCGGGTTCTGGCGCGTTAACAGCGCGTACAAACGCTGACTGATGGTCGGATCCAGCTGCTGGCGTCCGGTTAACGCCTGGCTGACACGGTGAAAGCGGTTCTCTGGTTCGGCGGCGGTGGCCAGCGAGCCAGTAATGGGCACGCTAATGATGATGCCTGATGCGAGCATCAGACGCAGAAAGTGACGCCTGTTCATTTTTACTCCGGGTACGGGTAAGGAAAAGGA
>NZ_MLJJ01000077.1 GCF_002095575.1 Pantoea septica
CTATCAGACAATCTGTGTGAGCACTTCGAAGGCAGTATCTTCAGGTAAGGAGGTGATCCAACCGCAGGTTCCCCTACGGTTACCTTGTTACGACTTCACCCCAGTCATGAATCACAAAGTGGTAAGCGCCCTCCCGAAGGTTAAGCTACCTACTTCTTTTGCAACCCACTCCCATGGTGTGACGGGCGGTGTGTACAAGGCCCGGGAACGTATTCACCGTGGCATTCTGATCCACGATTACTAGCGATTCCGACTTCACGGAGTCGAGTTGCAGACTCCGATCCGGACTACGACGCACTTTATGAGGTCCGCTTGCTCTCGCGAGGTCGCTTCTCTTTGTATGCGCCATTGTAGCACGTGTGTAGCCCTACTCGTAAGGGCCATGATGACTTGACGTCATCCCCACCTTCCTCCGGTTTATCACCGGCAGTCTCCTTTGAGTTCCCGACCGAATCGCTGGCAACAAAGGATAAGGGTTGCGCTCGTTGCGGGACTTAACCCAACATTTCACAACACGAGCTGACGACAGCCATGCAGCACCTGTCTCAGAGTTCCCGAAGGCACCAGGCCATCTCTGGCAAGTTCTCTGGATGTCAAGAGTAGGTAAGGTTCTTCGCGTTGCATCGAATTAAACCACATGCTCCACCGCTTGTGCGGGCCCCCGTCAATTCATTTGAGTTTTAACCTTGCGGCCGTACTCCCCAGGCGGTCGACTTAACGCGTTAGCTCCGGAAGCCACTTCTCAAGGAAACAGCCTCCAAGTCGACATCGTTTACGGCGTGGACTACCAGGGTATCTAATCCTGTTTGCTCCCCACGCTTTCGCACCTGAGCGTCAGTCTTTGTCCAGGGGGCCGCCTTCGCCACCGGTATTCCTCCAGATCTCTACGCATTTCACCGCTACACCTGGAATTCTACCCCCCTCTACAAGACTCTAGCCTGCCAGTTTCGAATGCAGTTCCCAGGTTAAGCCCGGGGATTTCACATCCGACTTGACAGACCGCCTGCGTGCGCTTTACGCCCAGTAATTCCGATTAACGCTTGCACCCTCCGTATTACCGCGGCTGCTGGCACGGAGTTAGCCGGTGCTTCTTCTGCGGGTAACGTCAATCGACGCGGTTATTAACCGCATCGCCTTCCTCCCCGCTGAAAGTACTTTACAACCCGAAGGCCTTCTTCATACACGCGGCATGGCTGCATCAGGCTTGCGCCCATTGTGCAATATTCCCCACTGCTGCCTCCCGTAGGAGTCTGGACCGTGTCTCAGTTCCAGTGTGGCTGGTCATCCTCTCAGACCAGCTAGGGATCGTCGCCTAGGTGAGCCGTTACCCCACCTACTAGCTAATCCCATCTGGGCACATCCGATGGTGTGAGGCCCGAAGGTCCCCCACTTTGGTCTCGCGACGTTATGCGGTATTAGCTACCGTTTCCAGTAGTTATCCCCCTCCATCGGGCAGTTTCCCAGACATTACTCACCCGTCCGCCACTCGCCACCCGAAGAGCAAGCTCTTCTGTGCTGCCGTTCGACTTGCATGTGTTAGGCCTGCCGCCAGCGTTCAATCTGAGCCATGATCAAACTCTTCAATTTAAGTTTGATTTGCTTAAACCAGTTAAGCGGTGCTCATCTGTAAAACGTCATAATGAATGTCATTATGTGTCCACTCGTGAGGCTTGATATTTTTTAAGCCCGAAGGCTTTTGATATCTGCTCTCGAGTGCCCACACAGATTGTCTGATAAATTGTTAAAGAGC
>NZ_MLJJ01000078.1 GCF_002095575.1 Pantoea septica
TCAGACCCCAGCCGGCAGGCCCGGAACGCGTCGCGCGGTCCGGTGAAGCTTACCGGCTCTGCCGGTTAGCTGAATGGGGCTGACGACCCGATCAGGGGAGCCGAAGGGGGCCCTTATCCACATCTTCCCTGCACATCCCGCGCGTAAAGCTGTGGATAAACATCTGCAGCCCTTTCCCGATGGTGCATGCAAACAAACGGTTAATTTATGAGCTGTCGTTTCGCTGTAAATCTTTATAAATCAATGGCTGTATTTTCTTCCCGACGGTGAGGATCAAGCGACTTCTTGCGCGTATCAGGAAGCCAGCTAATAATACTGTAAATACATACAGCGCTTTAACAGGGATTTTAGCTATGTTTAACGCCTTTGAGTTGATGCACCCGGCGGACAATCCGCCGCCCAGCTTCAGGCCTCTTTTCCTGGAACGTGTGCCCTGCGGGTTTCCCTCACCCTGTCAGGACTACGCGGAACAGGAGCTCGATCTCAATGAATATCTTATAGCCCACCGGGCAAGCACCTTTTTCCTGCGCGCGCAGGGCAACAGCATGCAGGACATTGGCCTGTACGACGGCGACCTGCTTATTGTCGATCGCTCCCTGACGCCGGAGCACAACGACGTGGTTATCGCCGAGCTTTACGGCGAATTCACGGTAAAGCGCCTTTTGCTTACGCCGAAGGGGCCCGTTCTGCAGCCCATGAATCCCGCCTGGCCCGTCATTATTCCGGACCCGGACACGCTTGAGATCTTCGGCGTAGTGGTGCACTTCGTGCATACCCCCCGCAAAAGGAACTGACATGTTTGGCCTGATTGATGTGAACAGCTTTTACGCCAGCGCGGAGAAGGTATTCCGGCCCGACCTGAAAAATGCGCCGGTGGCCATCCTGTCGAATAACGACGGCTGCGTTATCGCGCGTAGCAAGGAAGCCAAAAAGTACGTGAAAATGGGCGATCCGTGGTTCAAGATAAAGAACCAGCAATTCCCTGAAAAGATTCATATATCTCAAGTAATTACGCCTTGTACCACTCAATGAGTACGCGGGTGATGTCCTGCATCGAGGAGATGGTGCCGCGTCTGGAGGTATATTCGGTTGACGAAGGGTTCTGTGACTGCACGGGTATGGAAATGGCTATGCCGTACGAGGACTTTGGCCGCATGATCCGGTCGCACGTCAGGGCCTGCACAGGCCTGACCGTCGGCGTCGGACTTGGTCCAACGAAGACCCTGGCGAAGTCGGCACAGTGGGCCGGAAAAGAATGGCCCCAGTTTGGCGGGGTGCTGGCGCTCACGCCGGGGAATCCGAGGCGGACCGAAACGCTGCTGTCGCGACAGCCCGTGGGTGAACTCTGGGGCGTAGGTTCCCGGCTTGAAAAACGCCTGCAGCTGCTCGGCGTGACAACGGCGCTTGACCTGGCACG
>NZ_MLJJ01000079.1 GCF_002095575.1 Pantoea septica
CTTGTAGAGCTGGCCGACGGCGCCAGCACGCGCGACGCCACGCCGGTGCTGAGCGGCCTGACCACCGCGGGCGCGCTGGTGACGCTCTATAACGGCGACGCGGTTATCGGCAGCGTCACCGCCGACGCGGCAGGCCAGTGGAGCTTCACCCCAGCGGCGCTGGACGATGGCAGCTACGCCTTCCGTGCCGACACCGCCAACGCGGACGGCAGCGTGACGCCCTCACCGGTGCTGATCGTCACCATCGATACCGTCGCGCCCGCGACAGTCACGGACGCCGTCCTGACCGACGCTAACGGCGTGCCGGTAACGGGCGACGGCGCCACCAACAGCGCTACGCCGGTGTTGAGCGGGACCGCGGAGCCGGGCGGTATCGTCACCGTTTCCGATGGCGACATTGTGCTGGGCACGACCACCGTCGCCCAGGACGGCAGCTGGAGCTTCACCACGCCAGCGCTTGCCGAAGGCGGGCACAGCCTGACCGCTACCGTGACCGATGCGGCGGGCAACGTCAGCGAAACGTCTCCGCCGCTGACCTTTACTCTCGATACCTCCGCGCCACAGACCGCGTCAGGCGTCACCGTGACGGATGACGTCGGCGATCGCCAGGGCGAACTCGCCTTTGGCGACACCACCGACGACAATACGCCGACCCTGAGCGGCACGGCGGAAGCCAACAGCGTCGTCAGCGTGTACGACGGCGACCAGCTGCTGGGCACGGCCAGCGCCGACGGCAGCGGCAGCTGGAGCTTTACCACGCCTGAACTGGCCGACGGCCTGCACAGCCTGAGCGTGACCGTGACCGATGCGGCCGGCAACGTCAGCGCGCCGACGACGCCTTTCGACCTGACCGTGGCGGCCAGCCAGCCGCCTGTGACCCTGACGCTGGCGGTCGCTGACGACAGCAGCGGCGCGCCAGTGGATCTCGCCGACGGCGCCAGCACCCGCGACGCGACGCCGACGCTGAGCGGCCAGACCACCGCCGGGCTGCTGGTGACGCTCTATGACGGCGACAACGCCATCGGCAGCGTCATCGCCGACGCCAGCGGCCTGTGGAGCTTTACGCCGCAGGCGCTGCCGGACGGCACCTACGCGTTCCGCGCCAGCGTCACCGACGCCGCAGGCAATGTCACCGACTCCGCTACGCTGACGATCGCCATCGACACCGCCGCACCGGCAACCGCGACCGACATTGCGCTGGTGGATGAGAACGGCAATCCCATCGACGGCCTCACCAACAACAATGCGCCAGTGCTGAGCGGCACGGCGGAGGCGGGCAGCATCGTCACCGTCTCTGACGGCGATACGGTGCTGGGCAGCGTCACGGCCGCTCAGGAC
>NZ_MLJJ01000080.1 GCF_002095575.1 Pantoea septica
GCGCTATCCACATCCTGAGCGCTCTCTTCTTTAATATGCTGCATTAATGCGCTGAGTTTAACGTCGGTGCCCTGTCGCAACGCCGCTGCGCTTTTTGTCGCGCCGTCCGCCGGGTTGCGTTGCGTGAGCTTCACTTCCTGCTGAATTTGGGCGGGCGTAACAGCTTGCGTTTTCAGCGTCTGGTTAATGCTCATTGTTTGTTCTCCGAACCCTGTGTATTCGACATCTTGCCGTTATTATCAATATCGATACTTTCCCGGATAACTAAAGCTGAAACTACAAATTTATCCGCACGCTGCCGTCGTGATTTACGCTGCCGCTGACCAGCTGCCCGGTTTTCATGCGTACCCGCACGGCATCCTCCACCGCGCCATTATCCAGCGCTTTGCCTTTGGCATAGATATGAAAGCCGCTGCCGTAGGCGATAACCTCCACCTCGTCGCCGCGGCTGACGCGCCAGCGTTTACGCAGCTGGCTTTGCGTCAGCGGCTGACCGGCGCGCACCGCGCGGGTTAACACCGCGCCTTCGACGCCGTCCGGCTGTGTCATTACGTCGTCCGGGAGGTTAGCCAGTGAGCCGCTGCGCTGAACAATATCCTGCGCGATCAACAGGCTGCCCGCTTTCAGATCGCGCGCCGCGGTCCACCAGCGGCCTTCCGCCTCCACCCTGATCGGAATAAAGTGTTTTTTATCGCCGCACTGTGCCACCACTGTTCTGTTGCCGGTCAGGCGCTGGCTGCCGCTTAGCGTAAGATGCGGCTCGTCACAGAGCGCAGCGTGTTTCTCTGCCGCGTTCAGCAGCGTCGCCCGGCGCACTACCCCCACTTCATGACCCTTGCCGTTCAACAGCGCGTTAATTTTTTTCGTCAGCGCCGTATGATTAATCTGGGCTGAAGCGGTAAAAGGAATGAAAAATAAAAGTAATAATTTTTCACGCCAGCGACTAAATACATTTTTCATGCTCTTCCGCATTGGTAGCTATCATTAATAATAAAAGTTATCCCCTTTTTATGTGCGCCAGTGTAGCGCTAACCTGACAAAAAATAATGGCGTGAAATAGCAACGCTTTTGTCAATAATTAGCGCGATTGCAGAATTGATTATTATTAGTTGGCTATAAGCTATAATATTTGTCTTATTTTTGCGGTATAGATTATTTCCGATCCCCTTTATAGTCCTCTGCGTTAATCTCCATTAAAAAGGCCCGTCTTGTCATGATGGATAAACTCGATAA
>NZ_MLJJ01000081.1 GCF_002095575.1 Pantoea septica
TGAATCGCCACGGGTTTAACAGACACCTCAGAGTCATTTAAGATGGCTTAAAGAGAGGTGCCCATGAGCGGTAAGCGTTATCCCGAAGAGTTTAAAATTGAAGCAGTCAAACAGGTTGTTGATCGCGGTTATTCTGTTGCCAGCGTTGCAACACGTCTCGATATCACCACCCACAGCCTTTACGCCTGGATAAAGAAGTACGGTCCGGATTCTTCCGCTAATAAAGAACAGTCAGATGCTCAGGCCGAGATCCGCCGTCTCCAGAAAGAGCTGAAGCGGGTTACCGACGAACGGGACATATTAAAAAAAGCCGCGGCGTACTTCGCAAAGCTGTCCGACTGAGGTACGCCTTTATCCGTGACAACACCTGTTGCTGGCCTGTTCGCCTGCTCTGTCGGGTGCTGGATGTTCATCCCAGTGGTTTTTACGCCTGGCTTCAGCAGCCGCATTCACAACGCCATCAGGCAGACCTGAGACTGACAGGACAGATTAAACAGTTCTGGCTGGAATCGGGATGCGTCTATGGTTATCGCAAAATCCATCTGGATCTGCGGGACAGCGGGCAACAGTGCGGAGTGAACAGAGTCTGGCGACTGATGAAACGTGTCGGGATAAAGGCTCAGGTCGGATACCGGAGCCCGCGGGCACGTAAAGGCGAGGCCAGTATCGTGTCGCCCAACAGGCTCCAGCGACAGTTCAATCCGGATGCTCCGGATAAGCGTTGGGTAACGGACATAACCTACATCAGGACCCACGAAGGCTGGCTGTATCTTGCCGTGGTTGTTGATCTGTTCTCACGCAAAATTATCGGCTGGTCCATGCAATCCCGGATGACAAAGGACATTGTCCTGAACGCACTGCTGATGGCTGTATGGCGCCGTAATCCCCAAAAACAGGTGCTGGTTCATTCGGATCAGGGCAGTCAGTACACAAGCCATGAGTGGCAGTCGTTCCTGAAATCACACGGCCTGGAGGGCAGCATGAGCCGTCGCGGTAACTGCCATGATAATGCGGTTGCAGAAAGCTTTTTCCAGTTGTTGAAACGCGAACGGATAAAGAAAAAGATCTACGGAACGCGGGAAGAAGCCCGCAGCGATATTTTTGATTACATCGAAATGTTTTATAACAGTAAGCGTCGGCATGGTTCCAGCGATCAGATGTCACCGACAGAATATGAAAACCAGTATTATCAACGGCTAGGAAGTGTCTAGATTATCCGTGGCGATTCA
>NZ_MLJJ01000082.1 GCF_002095575.1 Pantoea septica
TGACCTGCTCCCCGTTGATTAATACACCACGATGTTAGTAATGTCTTCATAAGCCACATGAGGACATCCCCATGAAGAAGCGTTTTTCCGACGAACAGATCATCAGTATTCTTCGCGAGGCTGAAGCCGGGGTTTCTGCCCGTGAACTCTGCCGTAAGCACGCCATTTCTGACGCCACTTTTTACACCTGGCGCAAGAAGTATGGCGGTATAGAGGTGCCCGAGGTTAAGCGCCTGAAGTCGCTTGAGGAAGAGAACGCCCGCCTTAAGAAGCTGCTTGCAGAAGCCATGCTGGATAAGGAGGCGCTTCAGGTGGCTCTTGGCCGAAAGTTCTGACGACAGACCAGAAGCGGGAAGCCGTGGAAGTCATGTGTGAGGCCGCAGGTCTGTCGCAACGTCGGGCCTGCAGGCTGGCAGGTTTGCCCCTGTCGACCTGCCGTTACTCGGCTCAGCGTCCGGCTGCTGACGCGCAGCTATCTCTGCGCATCACAGAGCTGGCACTTGAACGTCGCCGGTTTGGTTACCGGCGCATCTGGCAGTTGTTGCGTCGGGAGGGCCTTCACATCAACCACAAGCGGGTTTACCGCATCTATCACCTTAACGATCTGGGTGTAAAACGCAGGCGACGCCGTAAGGGTCTGGCGACTGAGCGGCTTCCGCTTCTCCGCCCGGATGCGCCGAACCTGACATGGTCGATGGATTTTGTCATGGATGCACTTGCCAGCGGCCGCCGGATTAAGTGTCTGACCTGCGTGGATGATTTTACGAAGGAGTGCCTGACGATCACCGCCGCTTTCGGTATTTCAGGCGTTCAGGTCGTGCGTATTCTGGACGGCATAGCGCTGTTTCGTGGCTATCCGGCAACGATAAGAACCGATCAGGGCCCGGAGTTTACCTGCCGTGCGCTCGATCAATGGGCCTTTGAACATGGTGTTGAGTTGCGCTTAATCCAGCCGGGCAAGCCAACGCAGAACGGATTTATTGAGAGTTTCAATGGCCGCTTCCGGGATGAATGCCTGAATGAGCACTGGTTCAGCGATATTCTACATGCCCGGAAAATCATTAATGACTGGCGGCAGGACTATAACGAGTCCAGACCGCATTCATCGCTGAATTAACAGACGCCGTCTGAATTTGCAGCATGCTGGCGAAACGGGAAACAAGAAGAAAAACCAACCGACATTACTAACTGAAGGTTGTATCTAATACTGGGGGCAGGTCAA
>NZ_MLJJ01000083.1 GCF_002095575.1 Pantoea septica
AATTAAGCGATAACTTCAGCAACAACGCCCGCGCCAACGGTACGGCCGCCTTCGCGGATTGCGAAGCGCAGACCCTGGTCCATCGCGATCGGATGGATCAGAGTAACGGTCATTTTGATGTTGTCGCCCGGCATTACCATCTCAACGCCTTCCGGCAGCTCGATGTTGCCAGTCACGTCAGTAGTACGGAAGTAGAACTGCGGACGGTAGCCTTTGAAGAACGGAGTGTGACGACCGCCTTCTTCTTTGGACAGAACGTATACTTCTGACACGAAAGTGGTGTGCGGCTTGATTGAGCCCGGCTTAGCCAGTACCTGGCCACGCTCGATCTCTTCACGCTTGATACCACGCAGCAGAACGCCGACGTTCTCACCAGCCTGACCCTGATCCAGCAGTTTGCGGAACATTTCAACGCCGGTACAGGTTGATTTCGCGGTGTCTTTGATACCAACGATTTCAACTTCGTCGCCTACTTTCACGATGCCGCGCTCAACACGACCGGTAACAACGGTACCACGGCCAGAGATTGAGAATACGTCTTCGATCGGCAGCAGGAACGGCAGATCGATAGCACGAACCGGATCCGGGATGTAGGTATCCAGGTGGCCAGCCAGCTCAACGATCTTCGCTTCCCACTCAGCGTCGCCTTCCAGCGCTTTCAGCGCGGAACCGCGAACGATAGGGGTGTCGTCGCCCGGGAAGTCGTACTGTGACAGCAGGTCACGAACTTCCATCTCAACCAGCTCCAGCAGCTCTTCGTCATCAACCATGTCGCACTTGTTCAGGAACACGATGATGTAAGGAACGCCAACCTGACGACCCAGCAGGATGTGCTCACGGGTCTGCGGCATCGGGCCGTCAGTCGCAGCAACAACCAGGATAGCGCCGTCCATCTGAGCAGCACCGGTGATCATGTTTTTCACGTAGTCGGCGT
>NZ_MLJJ01000084.1 GCF_002095575.1 Pantoea septica
CGCGGCGAAGGATCTCAAACGGGTGAAGTGAATACCGGAGTAAAAAACCAGCCGATTTCCACAAAACGTCAACACCGCGGCTCCCGAAACTCAACGGGTGACGTGTTTAAAACCCCAACTGCATGAGGAGAACGAACATGGCTTCACGAGGCGTCAACAAGGTCATCCTGGTCGGCAATCTGGGACAGGACCCGGAGGTGCGCTACATGCCGAACGGCGGCGCGGTCGCAAACATCACGCTGGCGACGTCGGAAAGCTGGTGCGACAGGCAGACCGGTGAGAACAAAGAAATCACGGAGTGGCACCGCGTGGTGCTGTTCGGAAAGCTCGCAGAGGTGGCGGGGGAGTACCTGCGCAAGGGCTCACAGGTTTACATCGAGGGCCAGCTGCGCACGCGTAAATGGCAGGGCTCGGATGGGCAGGACAAGTACACCACCGAAGTCGTGGTGAACGTTGGCGGCACCATGCAGATGCTGGGCGGGCGCGGCAATGGTGCCGGCGGGCAGACCGGACAGCAGTTCAGCGGGCAGCAAAACGCTCAGCCGGCACAGCCAGCTGCAGGTAACGGCGGCAAAGGCGGTAAGGGCGGTCGTGGTGCGGCTCAGCCGCAGCCTGACCCCCAGTCACAGCCGCAGGGCAACTATCCGCCGACGGATTTTGACGACGACATCCCGTTCTGAATGACGCGGCTTTGCTCACGCGAGGCAGCGAATCAGGTGAAAACAGCAGGTAAACGAAGCAGAAATGCGGCCGGAACGGCCTGGATGGTTGCCCTGGCGGAGCTGTCACTCCGCGCAGGGCATGACAATCAAATTATGAGGAACTCGATATGTCAGCGACTCAGTCTAAAGAAAAAATTCGTAACGGCAAGACCTCCGCGTATTACGGCCGCCAGCGCGGCGGCTACCGCAGCTGCTGCGTCAGCGAACTGAC
>NZ_MLJJ01000085.1 GCF_002095575.1 Pantoea septica
AGTGCTGCCGCTGTCGTCGGTCACCACCAGCGAGGCGGTGGCTGGCGGCACGCCGGCGTCAACGGTGAGATCGAAGGGCGCCGTCGGCGCGCTGACGTTGCCCGCCGCGTCGGTGACGGTGACGGTCAGGCTGTGCAGGCCGTCGCTCAGTGCGGCAGGCGTAAAGCTCCAGCTGCCGCTGGCATCTGCCGTCACGGTGCCGAGCAGCGTGTCGCCGTCATAGACGCTGACGATGCCGTTGGCCTCCGCCGTGCCGCTCAGGGTCGGCGTGCTGTCGTCGGTGGTGTCGCCAGAGGCGAGATCGCCCTGCGAGGCGCCCACGTCGTCGATGACCACCAGGCCGGTGGCTGCCTCTGGCGCAGTGGCGTCCACGGTGAAGGAGAGCGGCGCCGAAGCGGGGCCGGTGTTGCCCGCCGCATCGGTCACCGTCGTCGTCAGGCTGTGGCCGCCCTCGGCGAGCGTCGGCGAGGTAAAGCTCCAGCGCCCGTCTCCGCCGACGGTCGCCGTGCCCAGTACGGTGTCGCCGTCAGAAATGGTCACCGTGCTGCCCGGTTCGGCGCTGCCGCTCAGCACCGGCGTAGTGTCGCTCGTCGCGTCGCCTGCGGCGACCGGCACGGCGACGCCGCTGCTGTCGCTGCTGAGCGCCAGATCGGCTGCGGCGACCGGCGCCTGCGTGTCCAGGGTAAAGTTCGCCGGCGCAGTCGGCGCGCTGGCGTTGCCCGCCGCATCGGTCACCACCGCCGTCAGGCTGTGGCTGCCGTCGGCGAGAACCGGCGAGGTGAAGCTCCAGCTGCC
>NZ_MLJJ01000086.1 GCF_002095575.1 Pantoea septica
ACGTACGTACGTACGTACGTACGTACGTACGTACGTACGTACGTACGTACGTACGTACGTACGTACGTACGTACGTACGTACGTACGTACGTACGTACGTACGTACGTACGTACGTACGTACGTACGTACGTACGTACGTACGTACGTACGTACGTACGTACGTACGTACGTACGTACGTACGTACGTACGTACGTACGTACGTACGTACGTACGTACGTACGTACGTACGTACGTACGTACGTACGTACGTACGTACGTACGTACGTACGTACGTACGTACGTACGTACGTACGTACGTACGTACGTACGTACGTACGTACGTACGTACGTACGTACGTACGTACGTACGTACGTACGTACGTACGTACGTACGTACGTACGTACGTACGTACGTACGTACGTACGTACGTACGTACGTACGTACGTACGTACGTACGTACGTACGTACGTACGTACGTACGTACGTACGTACGTACGTACGTACGTACGTACGTACGTACGTACGTACGTACGTACGTACGTACGTACGTACGTACGTACGTACGTACGTACGTACGTACGTACGTACGTACGTACGTACGTACGTACGTACGTACGTACGTACGTACGTACGTACGTACGTACGTACGTACGTACGTACGTACGTACGTACGTACGTACGTACGTACGTACGTACGTACGTACGTACGTACGTACGTACGTACGTACGTACGTACGTACGTAC
>NZ_MLJJ01000087.1 GCF_002095575.1 Pantoea septica
GACGCTCAGGCTGAGATCCGACGCCTCCAGAAAGAGCTGAAGCGGGTTACCGACGAACGGGATATATTAAAAAAAGCCGCGGCGTACTTCGCAAAGCTGTCCGACTGAGGTACGCCTTTATCCGTGACAACACCCATTGCTGGCCTGTCCGACTGCTTTGTCGGGTGCTGGATGTGCATCCGAGTGGTTTTTACGCCTGGCTTCAGCAGCCGGATTCACGGCGGCATCATGCTGACCTGAGGCTGACGGGGCTGATAAAGCAGTTCTGGCTGGAGTCGGGTTGCGTTTATGGTTATAGCAAGATCCACCTCGACCTGCGGGATACCGGACAACAGTGCGGAGTTAACCGTGTCTGGCGACTGATGAAGCGTGCCGGGATAAGGGCTCAGGTCGGGTACCGTAGCCCACGGGCACGTAAGGGTGAAACCAGCATCGTGACGCCCAACAGGCTCCAGCAACAGTTCAACCCGGAAGCACCGGATGAGCGTTGGGTAACGGACATCACCTACATCCGGACTCACGAAGGCTGGCTGTATCTGGCCGTGGTTGTTGACCTGTTCTCGCGCAAAGTTATTGGCTGGTCAATGCAGCCCCAGATGACAAAGGATATTGTCCTGAATGCACTTCTGATGGCCGTGTGGCGACGTAATCCTCAAAAGCAGGTGCTGGTTCATTCTGATCAGGGCAGTCAGTACACAAGCTATGAGTGGCAGTCGTTCCTGAAATCACACGTGCTGGA
>NZ_MLJJ01000088.1 GCF_002095575.1 Pantoea septica
GGGCTGAAGGCAAAGCGTGCTGGCGGTCGTCTGAAAAGACCATTGCAGGGTTTTTAAGCGAAGCCTGTTGTGTATGATTAATGTTCATTTTCAGGGAGCTGTCGCATAAGGAATATGTCTTGAAACCCTTTCAACCCGCCTTTCTCATTCTCATCTGTATTTGCCCGGCGCGCGTGCGCCGGGAGGCTGCTGGCTGAACTGCTGCCGGCAGTACCGCATAAAACCCGGACCAGACACATACACGGCAGGGCAGGGGCTGCAGCCAGCCCACAGGCTGGCGCGAACCGCGACGGCCTGAATCCGCCGTCGCTCTGAGGCGCAACGCCGTTTCGCTGCCGCTCAGCCGCCGTTGCCGCTGCATCGTGCTGTTATTTTCCGCCGGACTTCACCGGTTTAAGTCCTTTCGCCGGGGCTGAGACAAGCACAGGCGCCGTGGTCCTCCAGGGTGAAGTGAACGCCGTGAAAATTTATTTCCGGCCACTGCGTTAGACCGGAAATAAATGTCCCCGTCGCCCTGGACGCCTGCCGTCACCCGCGCTGGTTTACGCCCA
>NZ_MLJJ01000089.1 GCF_002095575.1 Pantoea septica
TGGCTGAAGGCAAAGCGTGCTGGCGGTCGTCTGAAAAGACCATTGCAGGGTTTTTAAGCGAAGCCTGTTGTGTATGATTAATGTTCATTTTCAGGGAGCTGTCGCATAAGGAGTATGTCTTGAAACCCTTTCAACCCGCCTTTCTCATTCTCATCTGTATTTGCCCGGCGCGCGTGCGCCGGGAGGCTGCCGGCTGAACTGCTGCCGGCAGTACTGCATAAAACCCGGACCAGACACATACACGGCAGGGCAGGGGCTGCAGCCAGCCCACAGGCTGGCGCGAACCGCGACGGCCTGAATCCGCCGTCGCTCTGAGGCGCAACGCCGTTTCGCTGCCGCTCAGCCGCCGTTGCCGCTGCATCGTGCTGTGCTTTTCCGCCGGGCTTCACCGGTTTAAGTCCTTTGCCGGGGCTGAGACAAGCACAGGCGCCGTGGTCTTCCAGGGTGAAGTGAACGCCGTGAAAATTTATTTCCGGCCACTGCGTTAGACCAGAAATAAATGTCCCCGTCGCCCTGGACGCCTGCCGTCACCCGCGCTGGTTTACGCCCT